>JAJRWX010000005.1 GCA_024276605.1 Planctomycetota bacterium
ACCCAACCCACCGCTCTGCAAACCCGAGCGTTGGCCCTGCTTGGCGTCCCCTACCCCTCGTAGCCAGAAAGCGCGCAGTCTGAATTAACCTAACCCGCTCAACCACAAAGCCTTATCGCAATTGCGGAGAAAAAGTACGGGTTAAAGGCATGTCAACCCTGCGCCTGAGGGCGAAAGAACGACTTGTCCTACCAGCTGCATACCTTATAGGGTGATGATATTATAGTATCGTTGGTCCCAACATGCCCGCGCCTAGGGGCTTGGGCATGGCACCCACTACTCACCATTAGCTTGGTCGCCCGACGTGCTTGAACTTATCTGCACCGGCTGCCAACTCAACGGCTCGACGACCCTCGTCATAGTACTTATGGAGCTGCACACGGGCTGGCATCCGCGCAGTCAAAACTGCTGAGGAACAATCCACCGATGATCGTGCATTCGGTGTTGTTAGCCTCTTGGCAGCTTCCATCAGGCATACAGCAGGCGCGCACCGGTAGCAGCGGGCCGCAGGTGTCAGTGTCGCACGCCTGTCCCCCATAAAACGTGCCGTTAAAGCTCGTGCATGTGGATTGCGACAGCATGACACACACGCCACTTGGCATGCAGCAGGCGCTCGACGGTGGATCGTCGAGATCGCAGTTATAGAAACACGCCAATGTGCATGGGTCGCAGTTCAGCAGGAAGTCCCAGATCAGTAATGCGATTAGCACCACGGCGCCCACCGCGGCAATAGCCATCACCGCACTGGCCGCTATTGTCAGCGTTGTGATCGTGCCTATTTTGAGGATGAAGGCGCCGGCTTGTACGGCAAAGATAGCTGCACTGGCGATCGTAAAACCATCGCCAAGCACACGGCGGGCGATGTTTGTGGTGGCGACTTTGGGCTTGGCATGGGGCCTGAGCAGGCTGCTCTTGGCAAACGGATCATTCAGAGAGCCGATGGCTTCCTCCCCGCGCATGACACGGGCAAACCGGCCAGGATTGGCGGCGATCCAAGAGCGGATAACGGAGGCATCCAAGCCATTGATAGGCTCAATTTCATCAATCGCAGCGACGATGCCCGTATCGGACAGGTCAAGCGCCACCGTTTCCAGCGTTGTCTCGCCATTGATTGTGATGGCCAAACTCACGGTACTGGAATCGTCCGCCCAGTTGAGTTGTAGTTGTAGATCGGAACCGGAGATTGTCGTCGGACGAAAACGCTCGTCTACAGTCATTTGCACCTTACCCGCCTCGGAAACGATGTCGAGTCGTGCAATAACGCCCGCTTCTTGCAGAACCGTCACCGCCATACCTGCCTCGTCGTCTCGATAGACAGCTGCAATTTCGTCGAGCGGATTAGTGATGACGGCCAGTGTTCCGGACGGGATATCGCCTAGGCTGTTTCGGGCCGTGGCTTGATAAGGTGTGAACGACCACTCGCCAAGCTCCCACTTACCGTGCAGCAGGCCGCCATCGAGCACCACCTCGCCTGTCCAGATCAGCCGGTTAGTGGGATCGTCTGCGGGATACCATTCTCCGACGAAGTGATCACCCTTCCATGCTGCTTCAATAACGAATTCGGTGCCATCCTCTGTCGTGCCCTCCACAAGGAGGTTTGCACCATCGAACGAAACTACGGATTGTCCAATCGTTTGCGCGGGATCAGAGGGTGTCTGGTAGTCTGTCGAGACGCTGCTCCACTCGGCGGTCAGATCGAGGTCATCGGTGGAAGCCACCTTAGCGAAGCCGAAACGTCGAGCACGGTCGCCGTTCCAATATCCGTGGAGAATCTGGCCGGTCGGGTCCAGCGTGCCGGACCACTGGAAGCCGGACTCGTCTGTGCTGGTGAACATACGACCGTCGTAAGTTGCCAAGACAGACCAATAGCCGCCCTCGTTGTAGTCACTGGAGAACAACACGCGATGGTCATCGTCACGCTGATGAACGTAGAGATTTGTGCCATCAAATATCAGCGATGCCTGTCCGCGAACCGTCACGGTATTTTCGCCGTTGTTTTGGCTACTCATCCACCGACCGGTTATAGCTGTATCGAGAACGCTTGGCTCACCTTGACGCTGTAGCGATTGCTGCTCGATGAAAGTGCTGAATTCCTCAATCCAAACGAAAAGCTGCTGATCGGCCTCGACGAGCGCCCGCCATTGGTAACCGTTATCCGTAGTACCGGAAAAGACCTTCAGATTGTCATCCCACACGGCGGTGAAAGTAGCTTGTGCGTCATCGGGATCGAGCACATTGAGCAGGCGACCATCAAACGCCATGATCCTACGAAACGCCCCTGCTTTAGCGTCCGTCCATTCACCGATCAAGCTGGGCGACGGTTCGAAGGAACGTTGCAGCATCCACTGCCGATCACCCCCGCTGAGAGTGAGCATGCGACCATCTTCCGAAAACGTGCCAACGCACTCGTCTGGATCGTCGAACAAGTCGTTGATATCGAAGTTGTCGCCGGAGAGTGATGGGCTGCATGTACCGCGTATGACGGCGCCGTCCCACGCGCCGGAAAACGACCACGAGCCGCCATCGTCCTCGCGAATATCGAGGAACTGATCCTGATCGAATGCAGTCCCCTGGCCCAGCCCACGAAGCGTCGTGCCTCCGTCGATGCGCTGGCTAATCCAATACCCTTCAGTAGTCGCAGCTAGTGGAGGAGCAGAGGCATCGTCGTCATTTTGATTCTGGTTGTCGTTCTGATTATCGTTGACATTGTCGCTGGAGTCGCCATTGGGCGTGGGCGTTGGTGCCTTGCAGCCATTGGAAAGCGCTCCCTGAGCGGCCACGAAAATTATAAGTGACAGGACGCGGAGCACGCGGTTACGAATAGTGTCGGGTGTGAACCAACCAGTCATAGGCCTACCTCCCTAAAAGTGAAGAGGATGGCCAGTCAAGCGATTTCCACAGATGCGGCGGTCCTCTGTCGAACGCGCAAGTTGCAGTTTACGTGCCACAGTCCGTAGTGGACCAGCGATCGGCACGTTGATCTCCTATATTTCATCAACCACGTTCAACAACTCCCGTCGCGGAAATGTTAAAATAGGCGAATTCACGCAAACGCCGTCACTCTGGATAGTCGGGTGGTGGGATGTCTGTCAGGCGATCGAGCGGGCGGCGGCTGACGTAGGGGACGAACCCATTGGTGACCGCATTCTGATAGGCTTCGGAGGCGTTGTCCGGCTTGCTTGCGTAGTCCACACACAACACCGGCTTGCCCGCATCAAGGTAAATCTTAAGCCAGTCCTCGTAGTAAGCGCGGCTGTAGCCACACTCCGCATCGTCAGCCGGACATACATCCTGAACGCGGTGGTCTCCTGCATCAGGCTCATTCCAATCAGTATCCGCATTGCCGTCGAAGTATATCTGCTCTTGGGCGATACCGTCGATGATGTCGAGGTACGCCTGGCCACCGAACTCCACAATCTCAGCCGCGTTTTGTGGGATGACCAGGAAGCCAGGGTTCTGCGCTCGCGCGAATTGACGTATCTCGCTAATGAAGTCGATCATCTCCTGAGCGAGGTTCAGCCCTTCATTTTCCGCTGCCATCATAACCGATGTGTCGGAGTAGGCCTCGACCCAGTCCATATAGATGCCGTCGAACCCGTCGTCCAGTACCTGCTGAAGCACGCTGTTTTTGCCTTGTATCATGATCTCTTTCCACCGCTCGTCCCAGTAAGCCACTGGGAAGTTGCCGGCCCAGCCGTCCGGGTCAATAGTGATCAGGAAGTCGGGGCTGCCGATTTCGCCCCCTTTGGGTGCCACCCAATCGGCAGTCCAATACGTTCGCCAGTCCTCGGCCTGACCAATATCGATATAGGCGACGACGAGTTTGGTTCGATCCGGCACACTTGCCGACGACTTGTGTAAGCGCTCGACCATGCCAGCCGTGTTGAACTCAGTGTTACCTCGATCGGATCGCGTTGGCTCAAGCACAACGAGGTCGTAGCGAGAGTTGACCAAGGCATCAATGGCTCCATCGGCCTCTATTTTTTGAATCTGATAGGCCCAGAATTGTACCTCCGGCAGCGTCATGCGTGTGGCAGGTCCGGTCTGGTTGTCGCTAGCATCGCCACTTCCTCCGGTTTCAACGGAAGGACAACCACCGGCGAGCGAGAGGGAAAGCAAAAGTGGAAGAAGTCGAACGGAACCGTATCGTCTAAACAGCATGTCTCATCTCCCTATCAAATCGAGGCGCCATTGCTGGGCAACCTATCCGATTCTGCTATAGGACGCTAGGTGCAAGCCTACGGCGTTCAACTGTACGGCTTAGCAGATGTATCGTCACGGGCATAATAGCAATGAATAATAGGGATAGTCTCGAATGGCACTGCCGTTTGTGCAGTAAAGACTTACATCGTTTATGTCCGTTGCTCCTTTGCTTTAGGTGGGCGAGTTTCGAGACAACACTCGATAATCTAACCTAAGGAGTAACGGGCTTGCATCCCCATCTACGGGCTTGATTCCCACCTGCGCGGAAATGACGAGCGCCTACGTGGGAATGACATCACATAGTCTAGAAGTGCCAAACAAATCCAACTGCAGAAAATAACGTAGATCGATCAGGCAACGTGCAGTACAATGAGTTATGCTGTAACCTGTGTGGGCATGGACTTATAGACCACCCTTAGCGGACAGTGAATACGAGGACAATGCTTATGCGATCAGATGAAGCCATCAAACATGCGGCTGATAAAATTGGCGTCAAATCGTTAGCCGCCACGCTTCGTCTTTCCCAGGCCTTGGTATACAAATGGTGCCAGGAATCGGACCCCAACGATCCCGATACCAGCGGCGCACGCAACCCCCTCGATCGTATAGCCGAGATCGTTCATGCCACCCAGGATACACAAGTGGTCGAATGGCTATGCCACCAGGCAGGTGGGTTCTTTGTGCGAAACACCTCGCCGATCAACGAAGACATCCCCACGCAGTTGTTGGTCAATACGCAACGTCTCGTCAATGAATTCAGCCATTTGTTGATGACCGTAACAAAATCAATTGAAGATGACGGGGAAATTGAACCTTCGGAAGCAGAGCGTATCCGCCAATCATGGCAACAATTCAAATCGTCAGCCGAAGCCTTCACCATCGCCTGTGAACGAGGCAGTTTTCACCATGGCGCATCGTAACACACAACCAACCACATACAAAAAAAACCAAAATATGATGCCATATTTATGGCACTAATTCTGAATGGGCTTAAATTCGTTTCTAGCGCGAATTTGATCCGGATCAAGCCAATCACGCATCACAACAATGCGTCCCAAACCGATCAATTGGCTAGTGATCTGGGTGCGCTGCGCATCATAATCTTCTTCCGTGCCAGGCGTGGTCTCTTGCCATTGAACCACCATCACCATCGCACGCGACTTCAATGAAAACACCGCCGTGGATGGATCAGTATGCTCCAAGTCGAACCACGCCTCGACAACCTCAGCCGGCACATTTCCAATCCCGCCCGGTATCCAGGCTACATTCGCAGCCGGTCCGGATTGATACGGACTGGGTATATGGCGAAGCACATTGGAAGCTACCATATAACCGGCATCTGATCCTTCGTAGGCCTGAAAAATTTCATCTAACTCGCTGTCGTTCGTAAACGCTTCCTGCAAACCCCCGTCACCAATGCTTTCAAGAAGCCCTTGGGCATAACCCAGCGCCACTTCGTACCCCTCCTTGATGCCAAGGTCCGCTATGACACGATCACGCACCTCATCCACAGTTTTTGCCACATGCCCTTCGCGATGATCAATAACACGAAAAACATACAGGATGCCGTCGCTACTTTGCAAGGGTACATCAAACGTTTCAAACAAAGCGCGGTAGTCCGAACCATTGACGTCGTTTCCTTTAGGTACCGTGGGCACAAAGGCTTGATTTTTGAACACCATGGAAGAAAAAGTCCGGAACCGACCACCCGTCGGACGATGACTCGCTAAACCAATCTCAGGCACTGAATCCACACTCGATTCATCAAAAAAATCCGTGCTTTCGACAGTTACCGCACTAGGATAATCCAACGTCTTGGGTAATCGGCTCAACAACTCCTGATAATAATCTAACTTGGTCACAACCTCAGACGCTTTACGATAACCGCTTTCTTCCCGTTCCTCTGTAAGCGAATCCTGCACAGTACTCTGAATTAAATAGTCTGCTATACGTGTAGCCGTGTCAGTCGCTTGCTGGCGCCGGATGGCATCCTGTGCTTTTTCTTTGGCCTCTTCCCAGGTCAAATAATCCGGCGCATCGTCCGGTACTTTGTCACCCTCAGCGACCGCAAGTCGGCGGAATTCAAAACTCTCCCGATTCGCCTCATAGTAGCGTTTAGCTTTGCGTTCGAGGTTGGCTACACCGATCACCTTAGCCAATCGATCTGGACTTATTTTTACATATTGCACGCGGATCGTTGGATCCACGAAATAACCAAACGCCAACCCCGCACCGGGTTCCTGGTCTCGATGGGCTTGCCATTGCGCTTCAATCTCAGCTTGACTGAATTCTCGTCCTGCCAGTTCAAAGGCCCTCGCAGGAAGCATCACGGCTTGTATGCTAACTTTCTCAAGCGCATCTCGTGCGCGCATCCGGATGGCTGCAGTGCTGGGAAGGGTACCCACGCTCATCGCTTGCGCCGTCAGTTGAATAGATTGGTATTGACGCAGCGCATCATAAAATTGGTCCGGCTTGATACGCAACCTATGGGCTAAGGTATTAATCACTTCGCCCGTTGTTTCTCCGCCATAAATCGCCCGTGCAGCTTCAATGCCGGTAGACGTTCCGAAGTGACTCGCTTCTCGCGTCAGTAAAATCCAATCGGGAAGTTCAAGCGGCTTTAATGCCCCATAAACCGGTCGCGACCAATCAATATTGAAATTCGCAAGCAACTCCGTAGCCCGACGTGCCGCAGCTCGGTCATTCGTGCGAATCTCGCCGAAGCGAGAGTCAAAAACTGCGTAATCCGTTTCCGGAGTCAAAAAACTCTGCAGCGCAGTGCCTCCCACAAACACGACCATCAATAAAACCATGAACGTGGCCAACAGCACCTTGTTATATTTTCGAAAGAACTTCAGCATCGTGTCGTAAATCCCCCGTACAACAATAGTTAAAAATTCTTGGCAGCAAAACGGGCACTATAGGCCTTGGCAGCCGAAAATCAAGCCAAACCAGAACCTCACAACTACAATCGGATTGACAGTATAGGGTTGTCCTGCTAAATCCCCCCATCTTATCGGCTTGACATGGCCTATAATTCCTCATTGTTGGAGTAGGTCAACACCTGTGACGATAACTAGGACCGTCGATGATTGTCCGGTGTTGGGCCGATAAGACCCTATGAGAGGACTGACTGATCGTGGCGAAAAAATCACAACCTTCCGGTAAATCGCTGGTTATCGTCGAATCCCCAGCCAAGGCGAAAACTATAAACCGATATCTAGGCGATGGGTACAAAGTCGTGGCCAGTTTCGGACATGTACGTGATTTACCCGCTCATGACCTCGGTATCGACTTCGAAAACAACTTTGAGCCGGTATACGAGGTGCTTGCTGCCAAACGAAAAGTCGTCAATTCCCTCAAAAAGCTCGCCAAAAATGCCCCTACCGTCTATCTGGCAACCGACCTGGACCGCGAAGGGGAAGCTATCGCATGGCATCTGGTTTCTGCCCTGGAATTGGAACACCAAGCCACCGAACGCGTTGTTTTCAATGAAATTACAAAGTCGGCCATTCAAGACGCTTTTGCTCACCCGCATCAACTCGACATGGCCAAAGTCAACGCCCAGCAGGCACGCCGCCTGTTAGACCGCATAGTGGGTTATCAATTAAGCCCTTTGCTCCAATCGAAAATTGGTAAGGGACTTTCTGCCGGGCGTGTGCAGTCCGTGGCTGTACGCCTGATTGTCGATCGAGAGCGTGAAATTCGTGCCTTTATCCCGAAAGAACATTGGCGTTTGCATGGCTGCTTTACTACCGATCTCGCTAAACTGGAGAAGCTTTCCGGGGCCTGGACTAAATTACTCGCCAAAAGTGAGAAAACAAAGTCCGGACTCACCGTCAAAGCGCGTAACAAATGGCTAAGCGAACATGAATGCCTCTACGCGGAATTAGCCTCATTAAACGGAAAGCCGTTCAAACCCACTAACGTCAACCAAGCCAAGGAAGTCGCCGAGCATCTTGGCCTGGTCGTAAACCAAGTCGAGGAATCCGAGTGGGAAGAATATGCCAAGCTCGGACTAAAACGGACCTCGATCATCGGGTCTACCATGGCGGGCAAAGCTCCCTCCTTTGAAATCTCCGAAATACAAAAACGTCGCACCAAGACCAAGCCCAACGGGCCGTTTACCACAGCCTCTTTACAACAAGCTGCCTCAAGTGAACTGGGGTTCTCACCATCACGCACTATGCGCGTCGCGCAACAATTATATGAAGGTATCGATTTCGGCGGATCAGAAGGCCCGGTCGGCCTGATCACTTACATGCGAACCGATTCGTATAACCTAAGCAAAGATTCCGTATCCGCTGCCAGGAATCTAATCAGCAACGATTTCGGTGATAAACATCTGCCGGCAAAACCCAATGTTTATGGTAGCCGCAAACGAGCCCAAGAGGCCCACGAAGCCGTTCGCCCCTCCGACGTCACCATGCGCCCGGCAGACATCATGGCTCATCTTTCTGCAGAACAAACCAAACTATATGGCCTCATTTGGCGGCGATTTGTCGCCTGCCAGATGACACCCGCCGAGTGGGACAGCACCACGGTGCTCATCAAAGCACCTACCCCCCAGGGCGAAGCCATATTCCGTACCACTGGTCGAAGGCTTGTGTTCGATGGTTTTCTTCGCGTGATGGGACAGCCCGACACCGACGATGTCGTCCTTCCGGCACTAAAAGAAAAGCAAGAACTTGGTCTGCTTCAACTCAAACCGGAGCAACATTACACGACACCTCCAGCGCGATACGGCGAGGCTTCACTGGTTAAAAAAATGGAAGCAGAAGGCATCGGTCGCCCAAGTACGTACGCCGCCATCATTCAAACGATTCAGGATAGACAATATGTCGAGCTGATTGACAAAAAATTGCACCCTTCCCCCATTGGCGAAGTTGTCACTGATAGTCTGATCGAACATTTCCCCAAAGTCATGGACTTCAAATTCACCTCGTTTATGGAGGAAGAACTGGATAAGGTTGAAGAATCGAGCGTCGAATGGCAACACGTTTTAGGTGAATTTTACACGCCGTTCAAAGCTGCGTTGGAAAGCGCGGGAGCGAACATGCAACGCGCTCGTTCCCAACCCAGTGAATTCATCTGCCCAGAGTGTGGGCGAGAAATGGTATATCGTATTGGCAAAAAGGGCCGCTTCCTCTCCTGCTCCGGCTATCCCAAATGCAAAGTAGCCATGAACATCGACGCCGATGGACAACCCGTAGCCGATGTCGTAGCCGAAGAACCGTGCCCTAAGTGCGGCAAAGAACTCATCCTCCGCAAGAGTCGCATCGGACCATTCCTCGGTTGCACCGGCTACCCGGAGTGCAGCCACACGCAGCCTTCGGACGAAAATGGCATCCCGTTGAAAAAAGTCAGCGCAGAAGACATCAAAGAAACCTGTCCGGACTGCAAATCGGAAATGACGGTCAAATTTTCACGAGGCCGATCGTTCCTCGGCTGTAGTGCCTACCCCAAATGCAAAGCCACCCAACCGCTGCCCGAAGGTGTATACGTCGAAAAACCCAAACCGGCAGAAGCCGGCGCACGCTGTGACAAATGTGGCCGAAACATGGTCATCCGCACCGGTCGTCGTGGACCATTCTTGAGCTGCTCAGGATTTCCGCGTTGTCGAAACGCCATGCCCATGGAAAAAATTGACCACCTGCGTGCGCTGGAGGAAGCCGGCGAAATTCCCGAAGCGCCGCCTGATAATGGCAAAACAGGTAGCGCTAAAGCCGACGTGCCGCGCGACAAGAATGGCAAGGTTGATATAGCTGCGATGGGGCCACCACCGCCCGGATTTGCTTGGACTAGAACAGGTAGACCCGTGGTGGAAACCTGGCCCCAGGACACGCTCGAATGCCCGGAATGCGGTGGAGAAGTAGACATGAAAACGGGGCGCTTCGGCCCGTACTATGGCTGTACTCGCTTCCCTAAATGTCGCTTTGTCTCTAACCTGCGCGGAGCCGCCAAGAAACGCGCCGAGATTGAATTCCCCACAGCCGCCAAACCAAAGCCCATCCCCACAGACATCCCCTGCGATGAGTGCGGTGCGCACATGGTGATCCGCACAGGGCGCTCCGGTGAATTTCTAGGTTGCAGTAAATATCCCAAGTGCAAAAACTCTCAACCCATGCCCGAAGGACAATCAGCCAAAACCTTGGCTGTGGCAGAAAAGTAACACAGACGTGTAATTTGTCATTCCCAGGCATGTCGGGGACAGCGTGTTCTATAACGGGGATAGAGCATCACAGGCATTGAGCAACGAGGCCGTGGAACATCGCTATCGACCGGATACTGAAACGATACCCCACGATTGCAGTTTTTCATCGCCACGTCCGCGAAGCGGCCCGGCCCAGGACCAAAAATGGGGCTTTCTACCTTGCCAACTAAGCAGCGCAACATTACATCGCACCTTACGATCTCCTGTGCCAACCAACTGACGTAGAAATTCAGTATCGATCAGCGCTTCCACGGTCAGCATGCCATCGGCTACAAATATCGCGGCTAAGCCTGCAGGCGACGATTGCGATTTCCAGTTGCCTCGTCCTTCCCAAGGCAAAGGCTGTTGCATACGAAACACTTTCGCTTTCTGACCACCTTCAAGCAATGTAATAGCAAAGATAGATGTACTCGCCGCAGGAAAAGCGCAGTCTACATCCGGAGAAACCATCACAAAAAGCGTATCACCGATCGGCTTTGAACCACTACCCCCTGCGATATATGGGATTCTGATCGTGACATACCATCCCAGAGGCGAAGCAACTATTTTCGCAGCATGCGTGACACCCGCACGTTCCGGTGTCAATGCAAACTCGGTCGATTCCGCTGGCCAGTCATCCGTTCGACCATCAAGTCGTATAGGTGCATTCGAGTGCACAAGCTTTTGCTTGGGACGGGCAGCGCCCATCCAAGTCTTAGCCAAGAAATCATCGATAGGCTGCTTCCACATCTGAGCATCTTCGTTAGTCACAACCAGATAGTCGCGATCGAAACAAATCGATTAACACTTCCCGAAACTTCCGAAGGCATAGTGCTTAGGCTCTGCTAACAAATCCTGCGGACTTTCGAAGTCAAATAATGCCACCCCATGATAGGTAAGTACTGCCAACATCTTTCGCTCAGATGAGTATGCCACGTCCGTGACCCGGCCTTTGATTTTCATACGACCAAGAAATTTCGCCCGGCTACCACCCCCGCCTTCAGGGATCTCCAACACAAAAATCTCAGGTTGACTTTCGTATGTTTCCTCTTTGGTCAACAGATACAACTTCCCCTCAAAAGCAAACATCGCCTAGCCATTACGCGGCCTATTGTCCTCGTATCTAAAATCGATCCGCACCGTCGTCACTGCAGAAGCCCCGGCAGGTATATCAGCGGAGAATTGATAAATTTGATATCCCTCCCGCGTACGCCCGTTATCACCAATATCTGCCATATACATGCGGCCACGAGCGTCGCGTGTGATGGCTTCAAAGTCACGGTTGGTAGCGCCGTCCAATTGAACCGATTGCAGCACCACACCCAGATCGTTAAATCGATGGATTTGTGCGGCATAACCGGAATCACTATGCCCCCAATACTGCCCTGCGCCGCTGGCGTTTGTCATGCCTGACATTTCATCAAGAGCACTACCGTGAATTGTAGCCGTAGGCAAACTAGGTTCCCCAGCATGGGTTAATTCAGCGGTGAAAATAATACTCAAAGCGGTAAGACAGAATACGATGATTACTTCCAAACGTTTTCCATATGTGTGCATATAGTGCTCTCAACGCGTCCAACTACCTTGCTGACGAGAAACGACCTTCATCAGGAGTAACAAACCCTCGACGAGTTGTAGCCTCGAAATTTACGGGGCACACCCGAAGGTGCTCTTGATACGGACACTAAACATACTACGCGCCCACCCTAGTGCTTTGTCACACCTTAAGTTTAGGGTTCGCGAAGTCCACTCCCTCACGGTCGCGGCTCTGATAGGACAAACGCAACCCCAAGATTTAGCTGTGACGCTGCACTAGCGTATGACCAACATCTTCTCGTAGCAAGAATTGCCAGCCCCTCGCAGACATGTACTATCAACCTTAGTATAAGTTAATTGACATAAGACAGCACCCTGACGGTAGTTTCACGGAAGTTAATTGTGATGAAACGCGAATATTATGTAATCGATGCCTTTACCAACAACGCCTTCGATGGTAACCCAGCAGCCGTGATACTCCATGCGGAGAGTTTAACCGATGAGCAGATGCTGACCATCGCGGCGGAATTCAATCTCAGCGAAACGACGTTTATCACCAAAGTTCAGCCGAATCCGCACCTCGACAACTCCGAAAAAGAGGACGAGACGGCCAAACTTCGCTTTCGCTGGTGTACGCCAACTACCGAAGTCGACATGTGTGGTCATGCTACCCTGGCTGGAGTTCATGCGCTGATTGAGTCAGATCAGTTACCGGCGCCAACGCTCGATGGCAGCGTTCGCCTGCTCATCGACACCCGCTGCGGCACTCTCATAGCCCATATCGAAACGCTTCCCAACACGCCGAACCGTCATACCATCTGGCTGGACCTCATTAGCCCCACCATCCAAAAGATATCACTGCCAGAAAACGACTTAGCCCAATACCTCAACATGCCAACCGATGCGTATAATCGTGATTTACCACCGGCCCTCACTCAAGATCGTGATGCGATCGTTTTCGTCAAAGATTTTTCCATACTCAATGACATCAAGCCGGATTTTAAGCAGCTAACGGCTTTATTAGAGAAACATGATCTGCGGGGATTATCCGTAGCTACGATAGCCACGCTGACTCCATCGATTCACGTGCAATCCCGATTCTTTGCTCCAACTTGCGGGATCATTGAAGATCCCGTCACAGGCAGTGTCCACGGTCCGCTGGGGGTGTACTTGGTGGAGCATGGCGTCATAACGATGCAAGACAACGTCGCCGGTATGCAGTGCACGCAGGGAATTCCAGGTGGCAGAACCGGGCTAGTATGGGTCTTGGTACGGAGTGATCCGAGCGGTTCGCTAAGCGTGCGTATAGGCGGACAAGCAGTTACTACTATGCGCGGTTCTTTATTCAACTGTGATTAGCCCAAACTAAAATTGTTATCGAGAATACAAGGATTATTCGTTTTACCGCAACAGCACAACGAAAGTAGGTTAGGTCAGATGCTTGATATTTCGCTTCTTCAAGATGGTTGTCGCTGAAATCCGCCTGTCACATCGGTCAAACTCGAAACAGCATTACGGACAGTTAGGTACACACGTACCTGTCAGACAATTCGTCACACCATAGCCAAAATCGCCACCAGCGAATGCGAGCACCTCACGCAGTATGTCACTGCTACCTACGATGCCATTGGGGACTTGGCCATCACCGTCAACACGCGATAAATGCGGTGCGGTTTTGAGTAATTGGAATTTTTGAACCACTGCTACGATATCATTGGTTGTGACAATGCCATCGGCTGCCAACCACACGCCCCCGGAAAATGCACCTACCAAATCGCCATATTGTCTATTGGCATTAACCTGAGGAGAAGTTGTGAGTAATGGCAGCGTGCACGAGAAAACGACATCATCCTGCGTGGCTTCGATCATATACTCGTTACCAGGAACAATTTCGCAGCCACGAACATGAATAACCGAGTTCGTCCACTCACAAAATTCTGGGGCCGTCACTAATTCACCTAACATGCCATCCACACCAGCATCTTGTAGCGTACAGCCCACATACCAAGGCGTCGTCGAACCAGCACGCGTTACCCGCAAAGCGGTTATCTGCCCCGGGTTAGTGCTTGGGTTGAAAGACAAGTACCGATCAGTCGTTATATCATACGGCGCAACTGCTATGGCAGGAGGTAATGTAGCAAATGAGCTTAACGAATTGCTAAATGAGTATACCGAACCTGCCCCACCAACAAGAACCGTGTCACCACTCATGGAGATGGAAAGTCCAAGTTGAGTCAACTGAGCCGCGTCGGAAGCGGCCATCTCTTGTTCCTCGAGCCACGAAGTCCCGTCGAATGTAAATACATACCCAGAACCACATGCGATACCCGCCGCGCAGCTATTCTTCCTCGCTCCTACCGCCACCGCCCCCGCACTCATAGAGACGGAATACCCGAACCAAGCACCGTTCCCGACGTCGGAAGCGGCTAGTTTCTGTTCCTCCACCCAAGCGGTTCCATTATAACGAAACACATACGCAGAGCCGCATAAGCCGCCATCTTGACAATTTGTAAACGGTGCGCCAACTACAGCGGTGTCACCTTCTATAGACACGGACCATCCAAATCTATCTTCTTCTGCCGCATCAGAGGCACTCAGTTTCTGTTCTTCAGACCATGAAACCCCATTGAACCGGAACACATAGGCTGAACCTTTAGTGCTATTATTACCCACTTTTTCCAGTTCCGCACTCAATATAATCGTGTCCACACTCGCGGAAATAGACCAGCCAAAATAATCATAAGCCTCTTGGTCAGAGGCTGACAGATTCTGCTCCAATACCCATGAGGTTCCATCAAAACGAAAAACGTATGCTGATCCGCAATCAAAACCCGCAGGGCAGCTGTCATGCATAGCCCCCACCACAGCCAAATCTCCACTAAGTGAGACACTTAACCCAAACAAATCATAACTTTCAGCATCGGGTGCGGTCAGCTTCTGCTGCTCAACCCAACTTGTACCATTGAAACTAAACACATACGCAGCCCCACAAAGGTTTCCCGCTGAACAATTTTTAAGACCGGCTCCCACAAGAATAGTATTCATACTCACAGATACGGCGATACCGAATTCGTCTCCATCGCCAGGATCAGAAGCAGTCAACTTCTGTTCAAGTTCCCAAGAATCGCCGATTAAGCGATACACATACGCCGATCCGCAATTGGAGCCAATCGCGCAGTCTTCACTCCGAACTCCCATCACAGCAATGTCTCCACTCAATGAGACAGACCAGCCGAAATCGTTGGCCAGCGTAACAGGAGAGATAAGCTTCTGTTGCTCACTACACTGGGCCAATGCCTGCGCACCACCCAACCCGAAGATTAGTGTTAGCATGGCAACTATTACCGTTAACCGTGAGAAGGTAGACATGAGTACTCTCCTAACAATATCAACACACGAGACATATAAGCTGCTAAAAACATGTTCATAGAACCAACTAGCAGATAAAGGTGTAGAGCCAGCGAAAATCTAAGGCCTATAATAGTATTTTAACAACAAAAATACAAGGAATTTTTATTTTTTTGTGCACCAGCACAACAAAACGGGGTTAATTCAGATACTTAAATATTTCATCTCAGCCGTCGGTAGGCGTCTTATCGCCATTCTCCCCTTAAAACCGGAGTGCCCACAAGTGGCACACAGCTACGGAGTAGGGATCATGATAGCAAAAAAATCAGCCCATTTATATTTTCTATCACACGGGGAGCAGATATGCTTTTAGTGATTATTAAATAACTGTTCGACGTGACACTCGGATTGTGACTGCTCACAATTACACAATGAAGATGTAACGGGCTGGCGCTGTGTCACAGCTAAATGTTCGGGTTCATCCAGGGTGGCATGGGCAACGTTTTTTTTTGCCCGTGTCGGCCTCCGGAACTACACGGGTAAGTCCCGATGTATCCCGACGTAAAGTCGGGATACATCGGGACTTACCCATGCCACCCGAATTCTTAGCTATGACAAAGCACTAGCGATATCTTTCAATCGCTATCAATGGAGGATTCGTATGGAGAACCGTGTGACTGCCATCATCAATCCGGTCTCCGGACGTAGGAGCATGGAACCTGTTGTCCAGGAGATCGGTCGCCTGCTTAAGTTGCATGGTGGTGAATTATCGATTCGCAGAACCCTCCGGGCTGGGCACGCCACAGACATAGCCCAAAACCTCGATACGCAAACCAAAGCCGTGCTCGTCGTTGGGGGCGATGGCACGGTCTGCGAGGTAGTCAATGGCTTGATAGATACACATATCCCTATAGCCATTTTACGAACCGGTACGGAAAATTTACTCGCCCGCGAACTGGGTATGCCTACAAAACCGGCGGATGTTGCTCGAACACTTATGCAAGGCCATATTGCGCCCTTCGATGTAGGCGTCATCAACGAAAGACGATTTGTGGCCGTAGCCGGGGTCGGTTTCGATGCGGAATGCGTGGTTCGCATGACCAACCTACGCAAAGGGCATATTACACACGGCGATTACTTTTGGCCGGTTTGGCGCACTTTTTGGTCGCACCGGTTTCCGGAAATCGTAGTGTGCGTAGACGACAAGACGCTATTTCAAGGCTGTGGCTTGGCGTTGATCGGCAATATTGCTCGATACTCAATGGGTATGCGTATTCTATCCGAAGCTAAGTATAACGACGGCCTGCTCGATCTATGTGTCATGCGGTGCACATCCCGCGTTCAACTCCTGGCCCATGCCGCCCGCGTTATGCGGGGTGTCCACATTAACCACCAAGATGTAATCTATTGCCAATGTCATCAATGCTCGATCGAATCCGCTACTGACGTACCCGTCGAAGTAGATGGCGATTGTGCAGGATATCTTCCGTTGCGCGCATCTATTCTCCCCAGTGCGGTTAGCTTTCTGATTCCATCGTAAGTGCCCTCAACACACTGAAATCACGCCCCACTAAGCATGTCAATCCTTGACTTTGTTCGTGAAATATTTAACAATGCCCCGCCACAACGACGGCTGGGTGATTAAAACAGGGTCTATCGGGTCGATAGATTGCCTAGGTTAGATTTATGTTGGATTGGGCCTTTACAAAATGCGTGCCTATTGGGTTGTTGTGTGCAGCTTATGAGCGTTGAAGAACCACATGCTACTACTTCTGATAGTCTACGCGTCAGCGCTACGGATGCCTCACGTGTCGACGATTCCCTAGATGTACCCATGAGCAAAACACCATCAGCAAATGCACTCGATTTTCCAGTCGAGCCACTGACCGCCTCCATGCTTGGCAAACTCTTCGGCGTTCCCCTGCTTATCATTAGCATTATTGTAGGTGGTGCCGTATGTGTCGTCCTGTTATTCGGTGCGCCTACCGCTCCCAAAGCACATAGCCTGGACGATCTACTGCAAGCACTGGAAGTCAGCGGCGGTCAGCGCAATGCGGGCATGCTGCTACCCCGAGAAAAGGAGCACTGGCAAGCCGGCCTTGAACTATCAGAACGATTGAAAAAGGGTGAGTTTTCTGATGAGCAATTGGAAACCGCTGCCGATCGACTCATCCACATGCTAGAACAAGAAATGTCGGCGTCCCCCTCTAAGCAATTGTCATCTAAGACTTCGAGGACGAATGCCTCATCCGCCGGTGCGCTACATGTACAGTTTCTTATTCGTGCGTTGGGGCGGACCAATCGTCCGCAAGTCATACCCGTTCTCACCAGCATCCTCCACAATCCTTGGCACACCTATCTTGACAAAGATCGCAAAGGATTCCTTGTGTACGCCATACAAGAACTGGCTAATTTGCACACAATCGAAGGGGCTGACTCAGCCGTGAACCAGATGTTAGCCCTACTAAAGGAAATGGATGACACAACCATCCGGCTGGCTGCCTGCACAGCACTATCTGTTTTAGCTGACCGTGATAATCATGCTGTTATTGATGCCCTATCATCTGTGAGATTATCCTCGGATGGAGAGGTGAGCTGGTCAGCATCCTTAGCTCTAGCGCGGCTGGGAAGCAACGCCGGCAAGTCCACTTTGCTCGACCTGTTGGACCGGACGTTTTGGGAGACGGGCGAAAGATACCACACGACCGACGATAATGGTGTAACAAGAAGTTATGCCATGCCTGCTGTTTTGATACAGCAATGGTTGATGGCTGCGATTGATGCCTCTGCAAATTTGGATGACGCGGACTTGTGGGAAATGATAAACCGATTAAAGTCTGACGCGTCTCCAGCGGTACAGCAACGGGCAAAGACTGTGTCGGCAGTACGATCTACCTAGTTTTATTCGCGCTGCATGGACAATAGACGCATTCGTTGCAGGAAGAAACGAGCATGGCCAAGAAACAACTTATCACCAAGGTGTGGATCGAAGAAGGGTGCATCGTCTGTGACGCATGTGAAACCGCCGCCCCGGAGGTGTTTGAAGTTATGGACGACACCTGTGTGATTCGCCCGGACGCTCTCAATGCTGAATTTACAAAACCCCGTAGCGAGGGAATTGTGGACGCTGCAGAAGAATGTCCGGTAGATGTCATCAAATTTGACAGTGATACGGTAGAAGTGGCTGACGAAGCCCCTACTGAACCCGCCGCAGCACCAGCGACTGAGACTCAAACGGCACCATCACCAGCCAAAAAAGCACCGGCAGCCGAGCCGAAAAAAGCTGCCCCCCAAAAAGCCCCCGCCTCAGTTGGCAAAACCAAAGCGCCCAGTGCAGGCGAGCCTGATCCATCGATTCAAGCCCTGTTAGAGGCTGCCACTTCGCGCGGCGGAAATGCCGGCATCATGCGAAACTCCACAGAGGTACCAACCAGTGCCCAGGGATGGCGAGCGACAGACGTGGACAATCTTCCACCTGATGCGAGACAGGCTAAAGTCGTCGAAGCGGCCCAAAAAGCCAAAAAACAATCCGCGCTGCATCGACGCGATTTTGTGAGCAATAGCGCCGTAGCCATAGGCTGGACGGCGTTTGGTGTGGGAACGGGCATTTCGATCGGACCGGCCTTTGGGCGTTTTATGATGCCTAACGTATTGGAAGAGCCGGACCCACGCATTCGCGTCGGCAAGATCACAAGATACATGGAGATGGCTCCCGGCGATGTGAACGAAGACTACAAGCCACAAGGCATCTGGATGATCCGCGATGAGGATCGTATCGCAGCTTTGAATATTATCTGCACGCATCTGGGGTGCATACCTAATTGGCAACCAAACGATCGAAAATTCAAATGCCCCTGCCATGGCAGCGGTTACTATTCGGACGGCATTAACTTCGAAGGACCGACACCGCGCCCGCTGGAACGATTCAAGATCACGATCAAGGATGGCATCGTCATTGTAGATAAGAGCAAGAAATACCAGTATGAATTAGGACAATGGGATCAGCCGGGAAGTTACATCCTAGTCTAGCGCCCATAGGTCATGCACAGGAACTGAACTAAACCATGATTAACCGTTTTGGCAATTGGGTTCGCGAAGGTCAAATTTGGGGGAGCATTTTCCGCCATGGTGTACCACGCGATCGGCGTACACGGGCCATGGCCATTTTGAGTAACGTGTTTCTACATTTGCATCCGGTAGCCATACGCAAGAGCAGTATCCGCCTCTCGTTCACGTGGTGCATGGGTGGTATCACTTTCTTCTTATTCCTTGTAGAGATTGTGACCGGCGTTCTGCTGATGTTTTATTACCGTCCTACCGTCGAATATGCTTATTTCGACATCCAAGGCCTTCGAGCACATGTGACGCTCGGACTGTTACGCGAGTTGCACCGTTGGGGCGCTCACGCGATGGTCATTACCATTTGGCTACACATGCTCCGCGTATTTTTAACGGGCAGCTATAAACCGCCGCGCGAATTTAATTGGAGCATCGGCGTCATCCTTTTGGTGCTCACCTTGCTACTGTCCTTTACAGGTTATTTGCTCCCGTGGGATCAATTAGCCATGTGGGCGATTACCGTGGGATCCAACATGGCCCGAGCAACGCCCGGCGCAGGCTCGGAAGGACCGTTGAGCGCATTCATCCAGATCGGCGGTGTACCGTTGGTTCATGCCGGCGACGATGCACGGTTTGGACTATTGGCCGGTACTTTTGTCGGACCTAATGCCCTGTTACGGTTTTATGTACTCCACTGTGTGTTTATTCCGTGCGTTGTGACAGTTCTCCTGGCCGTTCACTTTTGGCGTATTCGTAAGGATGGCGGCGTCAGCGGCCCATTGTAATGAACCGCAATAATTGTGATCGAGCCTTAATACCGGCTATAGAAACTGGCAATCGTTAATATGGAAAGTGGGATGGATTCGATACTAGCAGCTTCATCAACACTAGACAGCGTTAAACATTTTATCAACGTCGCTTGTGAGCCACACTGGTTTTTAATCATATCAGTGTTGGCATTCTTCATCTTCCTGATCGGATATCGCACTTGGACAAAGCCGATCGTGGCAGGCACGGTGAGTGCGCTGGCTACTTTGTTTTTCCTGGCTAGTTGTGCGGATACCAACTTCGCAAAAATTGTCACTAAAGCGGATAATGTCCCCATCGTCATCATGATGGTCACAGTGAGTTTCCTTCTTTGGCTGGCCTTTCGGCAGGCAGCTATCAATGACGAGCGCATGGAAAAAGGTGAGCCACTGATCGAAGCCGGCGCTGACGACAAAGTGCTTGTTTGGCCGGATCTCGTATATAGTGAACTAATCGCCTTGGTTCTGTGTACCGCACTGCTCATCGTCTGGGCTATCATATTACGTGCACCACTGGAACAACCGGCGGACCCCAACGTCGCCCCAAACCCGGCTAAGGCGCCGTGGTACTTCCTCGGCTTGCAGGAAATGCTGGTGTATTTCGACCCTTGGCTCGCAGGCGTAGTATTTCCAGGACTTATTATTGTAGGGCTCCTTGCCATTCCGTACATCGACAAAAACCCCAGAGGCAATGGGTATTACACGTTCAAAGAACGTAAGTTCGCCATTACCACGTTCCTGTTTGGGTTTGTCATATTGTGGGTGGTGTTGATCATTTTCGGCACTTTTCTACGAGGACCAAACTGGAACTTCTTCGGCCCTTACGAGTTTTGGGATCCCCACCGACCTGCGGCCCTACTCAACACGGAATTTCACGATTTATTTTGGGTCAATACACTCGGTCGACCATTGCCTGGTCATTATCTAATACGTGAACTTCCGGGCATCGTATTACTTGGGGCTTACTTCATGCTTGGCCCGGTCATTATGAAATGGTTGTTTTTCAGAAAGATTTCACGCGACATCGGATTTATACGTTACAGTGTCTTGTGCGTATTGATCCTGTTTATGTTACTCATGCCGATCAAGATGGTGCTCCGTTGGACGTTGAACCTTCACTACATCGTCGGCATTACGGAATGGTTCTTAAATGTGTAGATTTCGCGCATGGCGCGCGGCATAGTTAACCCAAAATAGCCTTATCGATCGTGGATTAGAGCATCATGCCGATTCCTGAAAGTTTCCTGTATCGCCCGGAAAAGATAAACGTCTGGTTCGCCGTCAGCAGTGTATTGATGGCCCTCACTATCGGATGGTTTATAGCCGTCGACTATATTCGTCCCTGGCACGAATACCAAGACGACTATTACGTCGCCAAAGCCGCTATTGCGCATCTGGACTATCTGGATGCCATGAAACAGGAGAACCAGCAAAAAATCGATGAAGCGAAAGTGCGTCGAGATGACGCCCAGGAATATATTGATAGCACGGCATCTGAACAATTGGCCATGCTCGATGAGAATTTAATCAAAGCTGAGCTGGAATTCAAGAAAGCCAACGCCAATTTCAGTGCAACGTCACAGGTGCTCGATGTGACGCGGGCCGGGTATGAAGAAATCCTGGCTCAATACGGTGAGCAACATGCCATCACACAGAAATCTCATAAGCAGGTCCGCCTTGAAGAGGATCTTGTCGCAGGGTATCAGCAGGATAAAGAACTTTGGGAAGACCGTGTCGCGGAGATTGAGACGCAAATCAAACAGTTGCTCGCCCCGCTCACATCAGCCGAAAAACAGCTTCGCGATTTAGAGGCCATAGCCGCGGAAGCCCTCCAGAAAGACCAGCAGTACCGAGGCGTTCTAGACGATGAGGGATTGCTAGGCGGCTTGCCGATCGTCAGTTCTGTTATCAATGCGCCGTTACTTGACTTTGTCTCTCCTAGAAACACACCGGCTCGCTACCAGGTAAACCAACTGGTACTGCCCGAGATTCGCCAACAACTCAATTACTTAGTCACCTACACGACCGACCGCTGCACGACCTGTCATTTAGGCATCGCAGATCCGGACTTCTCAAAGGACCGATTAGCCCAGCGATTGGAACGATCCCTTCCAGGCATTTTGGAAGCCATGCAACGCATGGGACAAGACCCACCGGACCTTCCCTCGCCACCGAAAACGACTACCGGCACCCCTATTCCTGCCGGTCAGGTCACGGAACACTGGCAGGAATTAAGCAGACAGCAGCAGGATGATTATTTTGATACGCTGCTGCGCATGGTCAACGAATATTTTAAGGCTAGCGGGCGCAAGACCATTGAACTGGGCCAACCTTTACTCGCCCACCCGGACCTCGATTTATACGTGTCCGTTGAATCTCCACATCCCATGGCCAAGGTAGGGTGTACCGTTTGCCATGAGGGCAATCCTCAAGAAACCGATTTCGTTCTTGCCGCCCACACACCACCCACCCACGAAATTGAGGAGGAGTGGGCCGATAAGTATTATGATGTCAACCTGGGCGTTCCGACAGCGACATTCGATCTTGTCGAACATTATTGGGATCGCCCCATGCAATTACCGAGGCACAGCGAAGCAGGATGCGCCAAGTGTCATAGTCAAATCACCGATATTTCCCGCCACCATGAAAAAAATGTAGGGACGATGCTCAATCGTGGCCGCCAATTGTTCACATCGGTCGGCTGCGTGAACTGTCACACGGAAGACACCATGCCCAACGCACGGCGTGTGGGTCCGGACCTCAGACATATTGCGTCTAAATTGCGTCGCGATTTTGTCGAGCCTTGGGTTATGTTTCCGCAAAAATTCCGACCTTCCACACGCATGCCGCATTTTTTCTTGCAGGAAAACAATCGGGAAGGGAGTGAGAACCAATTCGATCCCCATCCATTGTTGCGCAGCGAAACAGAAACCGCTGCCATTGCGCAGTATCTATTTGCTTTGTCCAGTGACTTTTCACCGCTGGAAAAACTCGATGATGTCGAAGGTGACGTCGAACGGGGTCGCACGTTATTTAAGTCGTTTGGTTGCCTGGCCTGCCATGGCAATATCGCGGAATTCGGGGAAACCTGGATCACGAAAGACTTACAACACCGCCTCGATCTAGACGAGAAAACAGCCGGATTCCGCTACAAAGGTATGACTTACATCGAGCGTGTGAAGTATGCCATGGAGCATTTCGGCTCTGAGTCCGACGGTGTTTTTGACGCGGATCGCGTACGATTCGAGCCGGATCAAGATTATAAACCGCCGACTTTCAGCCGATTTGCACCAGAACTCTCCGGCATTGGTTCAAAAGTGACGTCCGCATGGCTGTACTCCTGGTTAATGAAACCCGCGCATTATGCCCCTGACACGAAAATGCCCAATATGAGGCTAACCAGTGCGGACGCCGCCGACATCACCGCCTATCTTATGACGCTTCGGAACGAATCGTTCCAACAAGATCGCATCGACATGAATGCCGACCGTCTCAAGATGGCTGACGACCTCATATTCACACTGTTGACCGCTCAGCGTAGTGAGCGCCGCAGTCGGGCCATCATGCAGGATGAAGGTCAAGAACTCACTAATATGCTCATAGCTTTATTAGAACCTTCGTTGGGGCAGCAACCGGCCTATGATTTAATCTCTGCCCAGACGCTCGAAGATAAAAAACTTACCTTTTTGGGCAGCAAAATGATTGGTCATTATGGCTGCTATGCCTGCCATAATATTACCGGCTTTGAAACGACCACCCCACCGGGTACAAATCTGACCACGTGGGCACAAAAACCTATCTCGCAGCTTGATTTCGCGTTTTACAATTACGCGTTCCATCACATGCGAGAGGAAAAAGAAGATGTCTTCGGCCATCTTTATCCTCCAGGGTCGGAAACAGATCCGGAAGATGTGAACTACTGGTCTCCAGGCATCAACCCACGGGAACAGATCACACATACACATTCCGCTTTCGCCAAACACAAGTTGCGTAATCCACGGTTGTGGGATAGGGAGAAAATCAAGAAGCCCTACGACAAGTTAAAAATGCCCAACTTCTACCTGACGGACGATGAAGCTGAAACGTTGACAACATTTTTGCTCTCTCGCAAACCCGCCCTGGTTAGCGAATCGCTACAGATTGATTATCAGCAGAATAGCCTGGGCGCTATCGCCAAAGGGCGAGAACTCACGCGAGAACTGAATTGTATAGCGTGCCATCAAATCGAAGAAAATGCCCCTATCATCCAACAGTATTTCTCACAAGAAATATCAGGCATAAGAATGTTCGACGCCGTCAATGCCCCTCCGCTTCTATGGGGTGAAGGGGCTAAGATCCAACACCATTGGCTGGACAAATTCCTGCATAATGTAGTACCGTTACGTCCTTGGTTACAAGTACGCATGCCAAGCTTTAACTTGACCAAGGCACAGTCTTCGACCTTGGTTGAATACTTCGCCGCGCTGAGTCAACACGACTCTAAACATCTGGACAAGATGACCAAGCCAGTACATGAATACATCGCAGACGAGAAAAAACGTGCAGCGCATCTTGGGGTGGCAGGTGAAGAAACTCCTTCAGATTCGGAACCGGGATTGGACTGGTATCAGCAAGAATCCCTATCTTCCATCGCTAAAAATCTACGTCATTGGTCAATTGAGCATAAAGTGATGAGGTCCAGCGAACTAGACCTATTGAGGAAGTCACCCAAGCAGCTTCGCCAAGCCCATAAGAAATTATTGGAACGTGTTGATTTTCTCACCAGCCTATACGACGTTGAATATCCGTTCGTTGAGCCTACCCAGTCGCTATCACCGGATGATCGATTCGAAACCGGAAGCAAGTTTTTCAATGACATGGGCTGCTTGAAATGTCACGTATTCGGCGACATGCTGCCAGGACCGGCCAAGACGACTGACGAATTTGTCAATGTCTACCGCTTAGATGGCGTTCGCGGCGAAGGTGAATCAGCCACGGCTATCATCAACGGCATACCCTATTCCATTGGTAGCATCATTGATGGCCACACACTCATCAGCGCGGAAAACATCTTCTACGATACCGGCGATGTTGAAACTAAAGCGATCTTTTCAGGTCCGAATGCTGCTGGAGAGATGGAAAACATACTGCTAGTGGCAGCCAGCGCCCCCAATCTCGCCTTGACTCATCAGCGATTGCAGCGTGACTGGGTAGTCGGTTGGATGCTTGTCCCTCAGCTCATTCAGCCTGGTACGAAGATGCCGCAAAACTTCCCGGGCGGCGAAAGCCCCTTCGCAGGCTCAGAAGAGTACCCAGGAACAGGTGAGGACCATATCAATCTACTTGTGGATTACCTCTACGATGCCGGGGTTAAAGGTGTCCGATCGCCGCTAACCAAGATTACCCTCGAGGAGGATGACGGCGAATTTGACGATGAAGAAGGATTTGACGACGAAGAAGAGTTTGACGACTAGTATGCCCCTCAATTAGAAACAACAAAACACTTGCCATCGCAGGCGTGATCGCATACAACCCCTGCCTGAAGAATGGGAAGATGCAAGGAGAATAGACCAATGAAACTGAGTATGATAACACTAGCCGCGGCCTTTGCGATCAATACGATTACGTTCACCCCGACCCCCTGTCAGGCAGGTGATAAAAATGTGATCACGGGTAAGATTATTTTCAAAGGTGACCTAGCCAAATACAAGCGTACTAAAATTAACACCTCAAAAGATCCGAATTGTAAAAAATCCAAAAAAACAATCGGCTCTGAAAAAGTCATTATCAACAAAAAAACTGACCCTCTTACTTTGCGAAACGTCGTTGTCTCCATCAAGAGTGGGCTGGGCGACAAAGTATTCCCTGTATCAAAGGAGGAACTCAAGGTCACTCAATTCGGATGTCAGTACAAACCGCATATCATTGCCGGGCAGTCCGGTCAAACACTACGTATCCTTAACGGCGATAACACAAATCATAACATCCACTTTCTGCCCAAAGTCAACGACGAGCATAATTTTACGCAACCCAAGAAGGACATGGTAAAAGGCAAAACCATCGTTCTCAAAGCTGAAGATCCGTTTAAGGTTAAGTGCGACGTTCATCCTTGGATGAACTGTTATATAGCTGTATTTGAGCATCCTTTCTTTGATGTCACGGGTAAGGATGGTACATTCAAACTTGCAGGCATGCCCGATGGCAGTTATACCATCCAAGCATGGCATGAATCCTTTGGTACGGTTACCGCTGAGGCGGAGATATCCGGTAATACCATTGTAACTAAGGACATGACGTTTGAACCATAACCTTCATCACCTTAGCGTGATTGAGTGACAGTTATGGCAGTTAAAACATAGTAATGTCCGTTGGCTGCGCGGTTAGCGTCGCTGTCGAACACAGGGCCGGAACGGCAACAGTCGTTGTCGTCATTGTATTGCGTTTGTGAAAGAGTATATTCGTATTCGTTAGCGAACATGGCCGGTGTCGCTGACGAACTTAGGGCCGGATGATAATAGTCGTTATCATCATTGCATTGCATTAGTAAAAGGAAGGCGGACATGAATCGTTCGCGTATCATCGGTGTAGCTACTGTCATTGTGGTCATTGTTTGTATGATGGCTCCCACCGTTGTCTTAGGACAAACGGATGGTCCCGTTGCCTCCGGCCACATCATTGATGGTGATTATGGGTATGGCATGCCGCCCAATGCCTCTAAGGATGGCCATAACGTTGACAATCTCATCCACATTTTACATTGGTTTATGCTTGCCTTATTTGTGGCATGGGGCATCTTTTTCGTATATTGCTTGATGCGTTTTCGCGCAAGGGCGGGTCACCGAGCCACGTACGATCCCGTCAAAGCGAAGGTTTCCAAATATGCGGAAATCGGCGTCGCAGCCTTTGAAGCCTTTTTGTTAATCGGATTATCGATGCCAATATGGGCGGCCACGAAAAATGAGCCACCGGCGAAAGAACTGGCTACACACGTACGTGTCGTAGCGGAACAGTTTCAGTGGAATTTTCACTATCCTGGAACGGATGGAACTTTCGGACGGACGGCCGCGGCATTTGTAGACACGGTTGACAATCCATTGGGACTTGACCGTAGTGATCCAGCAGCCGAAGACGATGTATTCGCAACCGAATTACACCTTCCCGTGAATAAGCCGGTCATTTGTGACCTGACCTCCAAGGACGTCATTCACAGCTTCTTTCTGCCTGTGATGCGCGTCAAGCAAGACGTCATTCCCGGCATGCGTATTCCGGTTTGGTTTACGCCGGTCAAAGAGGGACGCTATGAAGTAGCCTGTGCCCAGTTATGTGGCAATAACCATTATTCTATGCGGGCGGAGATGGTGATCGAAGACGATGCCTCTTTCGCCACATGGCTTGAAGAAGTCGGCAAAGTGGAAGAGTTCGACGAAGACGAGCTGGACTAGGAACTTATTGATGAGCGGCGATCACCACCACGAACCAAGCTTTATACGCAAATACGTATTTTCCGTCGATCACAAAGTGATTGGCATTCAATACGGCGTTACGGCGCTTTGTTTCCTATTTCTCGGCTTTTGTTTGATTATGATGATGCGCTGGCAACTTGCCTATCCTGGCGAAACCATGCCCATCATTGGCAATCTATTTGGCGAAGCAGCTATGCCCGGTGGCGTAATGTTGCCTGAGTTCTACAACTCTTTAGGTGCCATGCACGGTACGATCATGATCTTCTTAGGCGTTGTCCCGCTTCTGGTTGGGGCCTTTGGCAACTATGTCATGCCGTTGCAGATCGGTGCCCCGGACATGGCCTTCCCCAAGCTTAATATGTTAAGCTACTGGTCTTACTTTCTCGGCGGGGTTGTGATGCTAGCCAGTTTTTTCGTGCCCGGCGGCGCAGCCAATTCCGGTTGGACTTCATATCCACCTTTGTCGGACATTGCCACTACCGGCCAAACATGGTGGCTCTTCGGCATGGTTTGTCTTATCACCTCTTCTTTGCTTGGCTCGGTGAACTTCATTGTAACCATCGTGCAATTACGGGTCGAAGGCTTGACTATGTTCCGTTTGCCCTTTTTCGTATGGGCTCAGTTAATTACTTCATTCCTGCTATTACTTGCGTTTCCACCGCTTGAAGCAGCCGGCGTATTACAATTGATGGACCGCCTTGCGGGTACGAGCTTCTTTCTTCCTGAAGGCCTTGTAGTCAGCGGTGTCGTCCAAACACAGATATCCGGTGGTGGTAGCCCTATATTGTGGCAGCACTTGTTCTGGTTCCTAGCTCATCCCGAGGTCTATGTACTTATTCTACCGGCGATGGGCATGGTCGCAGAGATCATCTCTATCAATACACGCAAGCCATTGTGGGGCTATCGAGCGATGATCTATTCCACCATTTTTCTAGGTTTTATGTCCTTCATCGTCTGGGCACATCACATGTTCATGACAGGTATGGGCACGAAAATAAGTGCCTTCTTTGCCACAACTACAATGATCATTTCAATCCCTTCAGTCGTTATTTTAACCGCCATGGTCATTAGCCTTTACCAAGGTGCCATTCGCTTTACTGTCCCTATGTTATTCGCCCTGGCTTTTTTGCCGATGTTCGCCATTGGCGGTTTGACCGGGCTTCCGCTGGGCTTACCCGCCTCTGACATCCATTTGCATGATACATATTACGTCATAGGTCATTTTCATTACGTCGTCGCACCGGGCACCATATTTGCCATATTCGCTGGCATCTATCACTGGTTCCCCAAAATCACCGGTCGCACGTTGAATAAAACGCTAGGATACATTCACTTCGCGTTCTCTTTCATCTTCATCAATATCATATTCATGCCCATGTTCTGGCAAGGTATGGCCGGTGTTTCCCGGCGACTGTACGACCAAACGGTGTACGCTCATGGCGATGCCGTGCAGTCTCTAACCGTGATTTCTTCATGGGGCGCGTGGATGCTTGGGCTTGCACAAATTCCATTTATCATCAACTTTTTCATTAGCATCAAAGCCGGCAAAAAAGTGTCCGACAATCCGTGGGAAGCAACAACACTCGAATGGTCCGCCCCTTCGCCGCCTCCGCATGGCAACTTTGCCACCGTCCCGGTCGTCTACCGCGGGCCTTATGAATATAGCGTACCTGGCGCTAGTAGCGATTATATTCCTCAACACATAACTACGGAGGCTTGATTCAGTGTCAGCCGAGGTTCTTCCATATACTGTTAAACCGCATCCCGTCACCGGCTTGTACAATGGCAAGTTCGGTATTTGGCTGTTTCTTGCCTCCGAGGTAATGCTCTTTGGCGCGTTGTTTTCAACCTATATCTTCCTGCGTATTGGTGCCCCGGAAACCGGACCAACCGCGTGGCCCACGGGTGAGCAAACCCATCTGAGCTGGAAGCTTGGCGGATTGAACACGCTCATTCTTATTCTTTCCAGCGTGACCATGGTCATGGCCTGGGTCCAATTCAAGATGGACAATCTCGCTAAGGGGCGCATGTACTTGATTGCCACAGCTGTTTTAGCCATAGCCTTTGTGGCTATTAAGCTGAAGTTTGAATATATGCATAAGTTTCATCTGGGTATCAAACCCTCCACCAGCGTCTTTTTCGCTATTTACTTTACCATGACGGGACTGCACGCACTGCATATCATTGGCGGCGTCGTCGTGATCGCTTATTTCATCGGTCCCGGTGCAAAGCTTTGGCATGAAAACCGCGAATATTACACAAATCGAATTGAATGCACCGGCCTGTACTGGCACTTTGTCGATCTTGTTTGGATTTTTCTGTTTCCCATTCTCTATTTACTGTAGGAGATCAGGTCATGAGTGATGCACATGCAGACGTCACTAAACATGTTAAAGCATACATCGCTGTTTTTACTGCACTGATTACCCTAACGGTCGTCACGGTATTGGCATCCAGACTGACGGTTGCACCGTCGGTACATGTAGCCATCGCGCTGGCTATTGCCGGTTTCAAAGCGTCACTCGTGGCTATGATTTTCATGCACCTTAAATGGGAAAGGCAGGCAATATCTGGTTTGTGCTAGCGCTAACAGCCGTTTTCTTCGCCTTCCTGGTTTGTATTCCTTCACTCGTATCTGCGGATAAACCGCTTGGCACTGTGTTTACTTCTTGGGGTTAACCAATTTATCGCAATAGCGAAAATATCAAGTAGAGATTTGTCGCAACCATGTCACTCAAAGCATTCCACATTATCTTCGTGATCTTTTCGTCGCTAACTGCGTTGGGTTTTGGCTTCTGGGCTATTCGTCACTATCGCCTGCACTGCGAATTGGCTGCTTTGATTGTTGGCATCGCTTCTCTTGTGGGTTGTGCGATGCTCATTATCTACGGTAAATGGTTCCTGCGTAAACTAAGGGGAGTCAGCTACTTGTGATCCTACATCATCCACGAACATGCCTTTTCTTTTCTGTTATGGTGGTGTTTTGCCTGTTCACAACAACATCGGCCCATGCATGTGCCGTCTGTTTCGGCGACCCGGATTCGCCTATGTCCAAAGGCGCATTGATGGGCGTGATCGTATTGCTAGGCATCATCGTTTCAGTACTTTGTGGCGTGACGGGTACAATCATATTTTGGATGCACCGTGCTCGGCAATTATCCATCCAGCAATCCAACCACTCATCGACTAACATATGACCGGTCCTTCGATATCTTTTTCCTCCACTAATTACCATCGTGGTTTGCACCTACTTGCGATTGCCACGGCATGTATGGTCTTTCCGCTGATTATCGTTGGCGCAGGTGTCACCAGTCAGGATGCTGGAATGGCTTTCCCGGATTGGCCTACTTCCAACGGACATCTCGTGAATCCTCCACAATGGTGGCAACAAAACGACACCCGCTGGGAGCATGGTCATCGCCTTATCGGATGGGTTGTCGGCATGCTCGCTATCGGTACAACCGCCCTCAGCTTCAAACGCGGAAAACCCGTCAAGCAACTCGCCATCGCTACGCTCATCGCGATCATCATTCAAGGGGTTCTCGGCGGGTTACGCGTACGCGAAATTTCTACATCGCTCGCTTTGGTTCACGGTATCTGGGGACAGCTGTGTTTTTGCTTAGCCTGCACGACAGCCCTTCTCTGCTCCAGGGGATGGATGTGTTATGATGGCGGGCCTCATAAAATTCGCGGTGCGTCGACGTTGCAACGATTATGCCTCGCATCTGTGTTCGCAGTATTCATTCAATTACTTAGCGGTGCAACCTACCGACACATGGCCATAAGTAGTGCCATATTGATTCATGTTTTGTGGGTTGTCATATTGTCTCTTGTGGTCGGATGTGTGGTGATGTGGATCATCACACAAAATCACGGGCAAACGCTTCTTGGGAAACTGGGGAGAGCATTAGCTACCCTTATGGTTATCCAGCTATTCCTCGGTGGGTTCAGCTTTCTTATCATCGTATTAAAAATGTCGAGTTCAGCGTTTGCGATATGGGCCATTCCCTCTGCACATGTAGCGGTGGGCGCTTTAATGTTCGCATGTTCGCTTTCGCTATGTTTATGTTCTTTTCGTATACTTAGACCTGCTCCGGAGGAGGTCACGATAGATACAACCGGGCAGGCCACGGCTACATCATGAGCGACACCTTACCATTGGCGGATCACGCGCGGGCCGTAGGCTGGTCTCGTTTTGCAGCCTATATTGAATTAACCAAACCGCGCGTCGCGAGCTTAGTGCTTGTCGCTACAGCCGTCGGTTATTTTCTCGCATTACCTGCCATCCCAGACATAACCGCATTCATTGGTTTAGCGAGCACCATCCTCGGCATCACGTTGGTCGCCGGTTCAGCCAACGCCATGAATCAGTTGATCGAGGTTCGCTATGACGCCATGATGACCAGAACACAAGATCGCCCGTTAGTCACGAATCGACTGACACCTTACGAAGTTCTCGTGTCTGCCACCATCGCTTGTATTCTGGGCATTTCCATTTTGGCTATCCAAACGAATCTACTCGCTGCGGCGCTCGCGCTGCTTTCATTCACAAGCTACGTGTTTGTCTATACACCACTGAAACGTACAACTACGCTTTGTGTCATCGTCGGGGCAGTTCCCGGTGCATTGCCTCCGGTCATCGGATGGGCGGCAGCCACGGGCACTATACCTTTAGAAGCTTGGCTGTTATTTGCTATCGTCTTCGTGTGGCAATTACCTCACGTAGCAGCCATCGCATGGCTCCACAAAGAAGACTACCAACGTGCTGATTTCGCCATGCTCCCCGTCGTCGACCCCTCCGGCTTGCGCACATGTCTTCACATGATCACGCATTCCATCACGCTTCTTACGGTAAGTTTTCTACCCATCGTGTACGGTCTAGCAGGGACGACTTATTTACTAGGCGCTATGATACTTGGCGTTTCATTTCTTCTGGTAGGCGTAGCCTTTGTTTGGCTTAAGACTGCTTACATCGCCCGCGTTCACCTATTTTCTTCCATCACCTACCTACCCGCGTTATTTGCCGCCATGATGGTGGACAAGGTCGGCATCTAGCCTAGATAGCGTAATGCCCATGTCAGAGAAAGCCTGTGTTGAGGTCGAGTCAGTTTCCCATCAATACGGAAAGCGTTGGGCGCTCAACGACATTAGCTTTCAAGTATACCCAGGCCAATTGTTTGCTTTGCTCGGCCCTAACGGTGGTGGCAAGAGCACGTTATTTCGTATCCTCACCACCCTACTTTCACCCACCAAGGGAACAGCGCGTATCGAGGGTGCAGACATTATCAAGCAATCGCACGATGTGCGCTGCTCAGTTGGCGTTGTGTTCCAAAACCCCAGCCTCGATGATCGACTCACCGTTTTGGAAAACCTCACCCACCAGGGACATCTGTACGGTTTGAAAGGCGTACCGCTTCGCCAACGCTGCCATGAAGTCATGGACGAGTTCGATATCGATGACCGAGCGAAGGATATGGTTGGCATATTGTCGGGCGGCTTGAAACGACGCGTTGAACTGGCCAAGGCAAACCTTCATCATCCAAAAATACTCATTCTGGACGAACCCAGTACCGGCCTGGACCCCGCTGCCCGTTTAGGCCTATTTACTTACCTTGAAAAATTGCGCACCGCCGACGGGGTCACCACGCTGGTCACCACGCACTTAATGGACGAGGCTGATCGTTGCGATATCGTAGCTTTCTTGGATGACGGCAAGCTAGTGGCCCTTGATTCGCCCTTAGCCTTAAAGCAAGCGATCGGCGGCGATGTTATTATAGTGACGACCCAAGACGCACCAGCCATGCATGAGAAAATCGCAAATAGATTTGGTGGGCAGGTGGATTTGATAGACAATGGTGTTCGTATCGAACGGGATCGAGGCCACGAGTTTGTACCGGAGTTAATCGAAGCCTTCCCCAACGAAATCGACAGCGTCACCGTCGGCAAACCCACGCTGGACGATGTGTTCCTTCATTTGACAGGTCATCAACTCGCCAGAGATAGTCATGAAAACGTGGAGAATAATCGTTGAATGAGTTGACCGGACATGCCTGGCTACTTCCTTCCGTCTCTCTTTGGCGACGGGAAGTGGTTCGATTTCTGCGACAGCGAGGACGGGTTGTTGGCGCACTAGGGACACCGGTGGTCTTTTGGCTGCTGATTGGTTCCGGATTGCGTAACTCCTTCCGATTGCCGAACATGGACCAATCGATCAACTACCTGGAATACTCATTCCCCGGCATGTTGGCCCTGATCGTTTTATTCACGGCTATTTTTGCGACGATTTCGATCATTGAAGATCGACGTGAAGGGTTTATGCAGGCGGTGCTGGCCGCCCCGGTCAGTCGTACAGCGATTGTACTCGGTAAAGTTTTCGGTAGCACAACACTCGCCGTCGGCCAGGCATTGGTGTTTCTGCTGCTCATACCGCTTACCGGAATTCACGTCACGCTCGCAGGTATCATACTGGCTGTAGCGGCATTAACTGTTATGGCTATCGGCCTGAGCGCCGTCGGCGTGTTGATCGCCTGGCCTATGGACTCCATACAAGGGTTTCATGCCATTATGAATCTAGTTCTCATGCCCATGTGGCTATTGTCCGGTGCCTTTTTTCCAGCTAGCGGCGCATCCTCATGGATGGGTTGGATCATGGCCATCAATCCACTAACATACGGCGTAGCTACGCTGCGTCACGCGCTGTACATGGGCCAAGAACTTCCAGGTTCTCAGTACCCAGCACCGATGATGTCCTGGCTAGTTAGCTGTGCTTTTTCAGTGACCGCCATTGCTGTAGCGCAACGAATGATTTCACGGAAAGCGTAATATGCTTACACTCGAAGATCCACCGAAAACAGAACCGTTCAACGAAGACAAGCCGGTCACGACTACCCATAGTCGGCGTGATAACAAATTGGTCGCGTTAGGTTTGGCCATCATCCTCCCTACCGTCGCATTTGCTTGGGCATGGAACAGTGGCGTAGACTCACTCGACGATACTCCCCTCAGCGTGCTTGGAGACGTACCGGAGTTTTCGCTGATTGACAGTACTGGAAAGATTTTCACTAACGACGATCTAGTAGACAAACTATGGGTAGCGAGCTTCATCTTCACAAGGTGCTCAGGCCCTTGTCAGGAACTAAGCGCTCGTATGCGAAGTCTTCAATATGCCCTACGGAATAAGGGCAGCGATGTAAAGTTGGTTTCCATCTCCATCGATCCCAAATTCGACACACCAGCTCGCCTGAACATTTTTGCTAAGCGTTATAACGCAGACCCGGCAACATGGTTTTTTCTGACCGGAGACAGCCAGGATGAGATACACAATCTCATGCGCTACGGTTTCATGCAGACGGTTATGCCGGCCAGTGGCGATGTACCGATACAACACAGCAACTATTTAGTCATTGTGGATCGCGCGGGCAAAATACGCGCTGTTAGGGATGGCATGGCCCCGGCCAGTAAGAAGCTAATCCTCCACGATCTTGAAAAGTTACGGGCAGAGAAACCCCTGACATGATCGAATTGAGCGATCTGCCCAAACTGAACGCGACGCTAAATAGCATCAGTTTTGTGTTGCTAGTCTCCGGTTTTATCTGTGTCAGGCGTGGCTTCATCACCGCCCACAAACGCCTCATGCTCTCCGCATTTTGCGTTTCCGTGTTCTTTTTGGCGTCTTACTTAACCTACCGTTTTTTGGGTGAAGAAAAGAGATTCACCGGCCAAGGCTGGATCAGGCCGATCTACTTCTTCATACTCATTACTCATGTGGTTCTAGCTGCGACAGTGCCAGTGCTCGCCTCCTGGACGCTTGTGCGAGGACTTCAGGGCAAGATCAACAAACACCGCAAATTGGCCCGCTGGACGCTGCCTATATGGATATACGTCTCTTTTACAGGCGTCTTAGTCTATCTGTTACTTTTTAGACTCTACGGACCGTCAGGCTAACCCCGATGTATATAAAGCAGTAGCCGCATGACACATGTCGAGTGGTGAGGATCCGCGTTGACTTCCGATGAGTTAGATTAGCGGCTCGAATTGGAGATTTAAGAATCTCGCAATACACGGTTGGTTCGTTAAGCCATAAGGAAAGGTAGCCGATATGTTCGATCTGGCGATTGGAAGCATCCTGTTTTTTGGCATTCTCTTTTTAGCCACATTTTTGGGGCTGTTCCAAACGGCGTAGGGGAGTTTTATTTCGCGGTGAGCCGGGTCAATGACTTGTTTTAGGAGTAAATAAGCATGAATCTATTTGTGGGTATCACCGCATTCGTACTGGCCTTGATGTTTGGATTGTTCGACTTCCTGTTTCAAACGGGCTGATCGTTCAATCTGTACAATAGGGGGTAGCCAAGGATCACTCCGGTGCCATGGCCGTCCCCCCGCTTGTCAACTTAATCATCTTCTTGTAGAACCTTCGGGCTTCTGCTCGATGATATGGAGGGTTTGCCCTCTAAGCCTCGGGTTGATGGAGGACGTGTGCCCGAGTGGCTAAAGGGGACGGGCTGTAAACCCGTTGGCGAGAGCCTTAGCAGGTTCGAATCCTGCCGCGTCCATTTGAAAGATATGCTATGCGCATCGATGAACTGCTCAAGGAAAAGAAACCCGCCCTTTCCTTCGAGTTCTTCCCGCCCAAGGATGAAATCGGTTTTTGGGATTTATACCGCACCATTGAATCTCTAAAGCCACTGAAGCCTACCTATGTCTCCGTCACCTATGGGGCCGCGGGGAGTACACGCGAAAAGACCATCAATCTGGTGCAACGCATCAAGTCGGATATCGGTATGGAAGCCATGGCCCATCTGACCTGCGTCGGATCTACCAAAGCGGAGCTGGGCAAGATTGTAGATGACTTACGGCAGCACGGGGTGGAAAATGTTCTTACGTTGCGCGGCGACCCACCACAAGGGCAAGCATCTTTCCAGGCGGTCGAAGGTGGATTTCAATACGCCAATGAACTCGTCAGCTTTATACGTGACCGTTGCGACTTATGCATCGGTGCAGCATGTTACCCGGAAGTACACCCCGAAGCATCGAATCCGGAAGATGACTTACTGAATCTTAAACGCAAAGTAGACTGCGGCGTCAATTTTCTGGTCACGCAACTATTTTTCGATAACGATTTATTTTTCTCCTTCCGCGAGCGTGTGGAAAAAGCTGGTATGGACTTGCCGATCATTGCGGGCATCATGCCTATCTTGAGCGTGGGCCAGGTAAAACGCTTCACACAGATGTGCGGTACTGAAATTCCCCAAGACCTGTTACGCAAAATCGAAGCCGTAGAAGACGATGCGGAAGCGGTTCGCCATATCGGCACCTACCACGCCACACAACAATGCATCGCACTCATCGAACAAGGCGTCGCCGGCATCCATTTTTATACACTCAATCGTTCAACTGCGACGCGAGCCATTTATCAGCACATTAAGACGATGATTTGAATTCTTCCCCTTCGAAATGGCTCTATGATACCGTTGGATGGTAGCTCTGGCGACATGTGCGATGACTGAATTCCAAAAGCCAACACGAGCAGAACTGGCTAACATGAGTCCGGAGCGCGAACTCTTATGGTATGACTACGCAGATGCATGGCTCCGATTTCCGCTGAAACGGGTGCTCGACTACGGTTGTGGATACGGCAACTTTCTTCAAAGACTAGCAGATCGTTCCACGTCTCGAACCGGTGTTGATATTGACGAGGAAAAAGTCAAGATCGCATCGTCGGTTGACGGTATTCGTGCACAGATTGCACCTCCATCCGCAGCGCTTCCATACGAAGACGAATCTTTTGATACGGTCATCATCATGGAGGTCATCGAGCATGTCGCTGACGAGCCTACCGTTATGGCTGAGCTTTCGCGCGTACTTGCACCGGGCGGTTTTCTACTGTTAACCACACCTCACAAGGGACTGTTAACCTTTATTGATCCCGGTAATTTGAAGTTCGTCATGCCTGGCGTTCATCGCTTCATTCACCGCACATTGCTAGGACAGAAAGATTATTATGAAAGACGCTTTGGCCAAGCGCGCCTCAACGATAAGGGAATGGTAGCCGATTTCACCACGGATCAGATTCCGTGGCATCGACACTATCGATTCCAGACAATCCAATCGGTAGCGCCCCAATGCTTGGAGGTGGTTGCATGGTCAACTTACTTTCCCGCGTTTCGGGCGTTTTGGACGCTGCGCTTAGTCTTAAAGGTGTTAACCTTGGGATGGATCAAACGGCTTCCATGGCCATTGTCTGCGATCTATCGCAAGTTAAGCCGAGTCGAGTCCCGCACGGGTGATCAGCTAGTCGTACTCTTTCACAAGAAGACCTGAATGGCTCGAAACACTTGGCTGTTTCATACGCTAGTTGCTGGAACGATAGAGCGTCACATCATCTCCTACACTCACCGTGGCACCATCTAGCACTTCACCAAACACACCGCCCCGCCAGTCTGGCTTGAGTGCCTCTTTCAATCCTTCGTGCTGATAGTCCATCAATGCGCAAGGATTCGTCTGCCCCCGAATCATGAGACGAGTTTCACCAATAGTAATTATAGAACCAACCGTATCGCGTAAATCTATACCCACGACTAAAAAGTTCGCTCTACGCAATAGCCATGAAAGCTCTACTCCCAAATCCCGGCAGGCCGCCAGCCAAGCTTGGTTGTCGAGTAACGTCACTTGCCGGATGGAAGCTGGACGTTCTTCTGCGGTTAGCCCTTTCCCGGCAACCACTGCGCACGAGTTGATATCTTGCATAGTCTCACGACGTTTGCCGCGAAAGGCAATTGCTTTAAGTGAGCCGATATGAGTTTTCACGATTTCGGACATGGATCACTCTTTATTGTACCGCTAATACACTAAACTCCTTATGCTTTCGTTTGCGTCGCGATGACAATAACTCCGACCAATACAAGGGCGATGCCGAGCAATTGGCCGTTGCTAAGTCGCTCAGCCAAGGCTGGATGCAGCCGAGCGATAATAGCAATGAGTGCGAATCCGCCGCCAACCATGATGGGATAAGCTATACTAATTTTGAGGGTATCACTTTGCAGGGCGTACATATAAAAGACGGCGTTCAATCCGAAACACGCTAAACCAATGATTAACGTCGGCGTAGTCAGCACTATGATCGCGGCACCCAAGGGACCATCCTTGAGTACACCGCCACTCGCTTGCACGGCTTTCATCCCTAGTTTCATCAGCAAATTTGCAGAAGCATTTAATACCAATGCTATCACCAAGGCGACTATATATTTCATCCGCTTCTCCTCTTTGATGTGCATACGGATCACACACTAATGGTGCGACATGCCTCAATTGAGGAATGCCATCTGGTTGAGGGTGTCCAGCCCAGGTAGAGTACGCCCGCGCCATAGACGATTCCGGACGCACATGGCTGCGCTACGCTTGGCCATGCCACCCATTACCAACCACGTCATTAGTGACGGAACTTGCGTTACACGATACGCTTTCCATTACTCGGTAGGTGAAACTTTCTCGTCCTTCGTTAAATCAACCATGACCGCGTCTTCGGTCGTTGGTAGATCAAATAAACCTTCTATAGCGTCATGGTTTACCGATGTAATCGTTATTGTAGATATATTGACAGCCATCGCGTTTATGTCATATGTTGTGATACGAACGGCCACGCCTGTCTGAGCGTCAAAGTGAACCACCATACGCGTGATCAAACTATCCGGCGCGGTATACTTTGCTTCAAAAACATACGTTTTACGACCATCGAGGTTTTGCGTTTGAAGGAGTTGTACCGTACCCAACTTGTGTAGAAACGCGAGCATCGTCGGGGCATCGCGACGGTCAATAGGTGAAGCCTTTTTACGTATGACATATTTTTTATCTACAGAATCCGACCTAGATTGTGTAATGTCATCGATGGTCACTGAAATCGCTGCGGATTCCGTGCTCAAAGGCTTACCTCTTATATCGTTAGTCACTTCTGTTTTGACATGCTTGTAGAACCTTTCTTTTCCGTTGCTGCGATCAATCGCAAAAGTGCCTTCACCCTCGCTGGAGACTCTACCGAATTTATTATGCATCTCGGCTTGAATCTTTATGGTTGCCGACAAAGATTTCAATTGTTTCCAACTCGCAATCAATTCTTTTTCGATGGACTCCATCTGCGGGGCAGAGGCGTAAGCCTGAGCGCCAAAAAGAGCCGCAACACCAATCATGACCGTCGCGATACGATTCAGGTTCATCATCATCAACCTTCAAGATACCCATTTGAACAAAACACTCAGCTCGAAGCACGACAACAAAACGCGCCGCACTCGGCTTACCATTACCTATCATTATATAGGCTTTATGATGTTAATGAAGGGATAGAGTCAACTCAATTCTCCGTGCCGTACATATCTATACCTATTCCGAAAAGGTTGATTCGACACAGCAACACAGGAAAATCGGGAACATCAACATCGTATACCCAAGCATGTTCGCGCGATAAGTTACGTTCTTGTGATAGAAAAGCGTGACCGATGTGATCAATAGACAAGTTGTGGTTATCGGCCATGCAGAGTGCCGCATGTCACATCCCCAAGGCTCCACTTGATGCGTGGTGTAGACCTATGAAGGACATTGTTGTGGCACCGGGCGGAACGGTTCGTTGACTAACTCCCGCGGGACAATCGGCGTTGTCTAGTGTGTGTATATTGAGGGTCTACGTGGCCGGGTTGAAGCAACCTTGCTTACAGGCATCATGCGAATAACTCTTGTTGACTTTCAGTTGTCTCCCATAAGTAGAACACGGCAGACACCGACTGACGAGTATCGTTCACATTGCCGACTGTTCCGAAGCTACAGCAGGCGACACTATTGGTCCACAGCCACTCGTTTTACCGGATGATTGATTCGCACGGATACTCCATGATCACCGTTGTCAAACCACGTCAGGTCTATTTCAGGAATTTGCCGCTGCTCTTCAGTTTCCCTATTACTTTGGCCATAATTGGAACGTTTCGACAAGGGAAGATGTTACAGAAAGCTTGAGACGACTGACTGGCTAGACCAAAAGATAAAGCATCACACAAGCAACGACCGACACGGTTGCCATATGACCTTCGTTCACTCTTAAAACCGTGTTCGCAGAACACCCCACTCCGTTCCTACAAGTGTATGTCCGGGTCCATGACCTCGTGCAGCACTCGCCGGATTCGAAGTTCGTTGTCGGTAAAGGTGTAGAACACAACATGGTGCTCGATCCGCTTGGACCAATAACCCTTGCGCAGCCTATCCCGTTGTTTGCCGGCTTCCGGCTCACTCGCGAGTTTTTGGATGCTCACCTCTAAGGCGGTAAGCTATCGATCGGCCTGAGCTTCACCCCACTGCTCGAAAGAGTAGACCCAAATGCTGATGAGATCCATCTCGACCGCGTGGTCTTTGACGATCGTTTTAGCCATGTTCGGCCGTTAATCCAGCTTGATTTCGAGCAGCACGTTTGATTTGGTGGAAATCAAGGTGGCCGGCATCGCCGCTTGCTTCCCCGTCGATAAGGGCCTGGCGCAGTGCCTCGACCTTCTGTTCGTGTTCTTCCAGAAGGCGGAGAGACGCACGCACTACCTCGCTTGTGTTCCCGAAACGACCGGCTTTGATTTGACTTCCGATAAAATTCTCAAAATGATCGCCCAGAGTAATACTCGTGTTCTTAGCCATAACAACTCCTTCATGCGGTTATACCAAATAGTACCTCATATTGGTATTATTGTCAAGTATGTGTCATTTCTGCAACCCCAGCCCCCTGTTGGCTGACCGATAAAGTACACCTTTTCAGCCTCCATACCACAGGACTCATCTAGAGAGGGACTCAATTATCGGATGAACCCACGACACTTGTTCCGGTAATGCTGAATCTGCAACATAAAAGGGATTTATTGTGAATCACAAAGAGAAGAACCGCCTCAATTTCGGTGGTACATTTCTAGCACTGGCTATTTTTCTACTGCTGGGATTGCCTACGTTTGCAAACCCACCTGCTCAAGAAGAAACTCTATCACTCAAAGAGCTGATTAACTTACCGGAAAAAGACCTGGCCCATGTAGATATTGCGACCATGAACCTCGCCGCTGCAGAAGGGTTGCCCGGCTCTCGCAAGATTGATCGCGTGGCCGTTAGCAAGACGATTGACCATTGGGCCAACAAGGTGGCCATCGTGACGACGAACAAAGCCCATTTCTTCAAAAGCCATCCAGATTTCTATGGTGGCTCATGGGCCAAATTCTGTTCGATCATGCTCGTATTGACCCTTCAACAAGATTTGGCGTTCATTACAACATCGAGCAACGTACCAACCCAAGCCTAGCGAAATCGAAAGATCAATTCATTCACGGCATTATAGATGGCACGGGCGGAACATGTGCGTCACTACCAGTTCTTTTCGTGGCCGTGGGGCGGCGTCTTGGGTATCCTGCCGCAAACCATCCAGTTCCAAGCGTTGACGCTTTGAGAGGCGTTGCATTTTGGGCTGTAATTTACGACGCTCCGCAATCTGCTGGCGGATCATCGTTTCTTTCTTAGTCCGGGCTACTTCTTCCTCCTGCTTACATTCCCGCTTGTTCTGTTCGGCAATCCGGCGGGCCTTACCCGTGAAGCGGTCCAACAACCCCATGACACCTTGACGATAACGGTTCGCCCGGATGATCTTTGATTGCTTATGCCACAATACACCAAGGCCAAAGAGTAGCTCTGGTGCTCAAGGGCCGGTCTGCGAGCATGATCGAGTGTATATCAACCCACCGTCCGTAGGTTATGATGGACACCTATGGAAACTGAATTCGCCGGGCGAATGTATGCGCTACTTTCCGCTTTAACATGGGCGTGTGCACTCGTGCTATTCAAGCGCAGCGGCGAAAGCATATCCCCTTTACCACTGAATCTGTTCAAAAATGTTGTAGGCATGATCCTCCTTGGTCTAACGCTCATATTTTTCATTGATGACCATAGCCACATCACTTCTTTTCATATTCGAGACATCCTACTTCTTAGCACGAGCGGCATTGTAGGCATTGCTTTAGCGGATACGGCCTTTCTGTTCGCATTGAATAAACTAGGCGTCAGTCTGATGTCGATTGTGGAGTGCGCGTATAGTCCTGCCGTTATATTTTTTGCCATCTTGATGATATCCGAGGAGTTGCGCTGGCCACAATACTGCGGTGCAGGTTTAATCGTCTTAGCGGTGCTGATTTCAACGCGACATACACCACCTGCAGGTCAGAGTAGAGCGCAATTGGGCTTAGGGTTTGCCTGGGGCGTTATAGCCATGATGCTCATGGCCTTTGGTATTGTATTGGCCAAACCGGTATTAGAGATGCAGCGATTCCCACTCATTTGGGCCACGACTATTCGCCTGGCTGCCGGTACGGTTATCCTATTGATGTTGGCACTCGCCTCTCCGAAACGACGTGAACTTTTCAACGTATTTCGCCCCTGTGCAACGTGGCGTGTTAGCATACCGGCCTCCGTACTTGGCACATACTTGGCACTGATATTTTGGATCGCCGGTTTTAAGTATGCTAAAGCCAGTTTGGCTGCCGCCTTGAATCAAACCTCAAGTATATTTGCGATTATTTTGGCCACTATCGTGCTTAAAGAACCTTTCACGCTCCGCAAAGCAATATCTGCGACGTTGGCGATCATTGGCGTGCTGATTGTCACATTGACGATGTAATCAACTTGAAGTTGAAGATGAGCCTTGTCTATCCGAATAAATCCTGCTGACTGGGATTATCTTGGGCAACGCGCAATTTGACATCGGTAATTTCTTCGACAAATTGCTCGATGGTATTGAATTTACGATGCACACTCATAAATCTCACGTAGGCGATCTGATTGAGTCGTTGAAGGTGTAAGCCAACATAAGCACCGATTTGTTCCGTCGTCACGTCACGATCGTGATTGGCAAATAGTTCCTCTTCGACATGATCAACTAACTGTTGAAGTTGTTCCTCGGTGATGTTCAGTTTATAACAGGCTCGCTCAATACCGTTATACACATTATCTCTCTGGTAAGGCACGCGCTGAGCATTGGCCTTGCATACGGTTAAACGAAGTTCCTGCTCGACGCGTTCCTTGGTTGTAAATCTACGCTCACACGCCGCACATACACGACGACGCCGAATCACATTACCGCCTTCGGTCAGCCTGGAATCAATCACTTTGTTGTTCGTATCTTTGCAGGATGGACACAGCATATGACTACTATTCCCAGCTAGCGCGCGGTATGACTCCCGTAGGATATTTTCGTACGGGCCAATGACGCACGCATGTCGTCATGTTTCTTGAGCATTCTCAATCCACATGAAACGTTAAATCGCCAATCAACTCCGGTAGAATCGTACACCCGGATGCTGCAGCCAAGCCAAGCTTACTCTAGCGTAACGTCCCCGGTGATCGGGTGTCAAATATAAGTGTCTTTTATAGGTGTTTAGCGGGATAGAACAGAGGAAGGTGCCCCATGATGGTAGAATATAGCCTTTTTTGCCCTTTGGCAGACATAGCTATTGCCTCATTGGCCCTGACGTCGTAGCTTCCCTCTCCTTTTATGTGGCGATAGAAGCCTGGAATACCGTGACTTTTTTTACTACGACATTCTACAGCCGTGAACGTTTGGTGAAAAAATATATTCTCGCGACGGTAGCACATTTAGTGTTGCCGAATAACACGGTCCTTGACCGGCTACATATTGAATGAAATCGGTATAGACGCCATGATAGGCGCATGATGAACACTGAACATTAGCTCATGAAAAATTGCGGACTAATCCATGGCACGATTGATTAAAAAACAACTCAATGGGATTGAAATTCTAGGATTCTCTCTGGCGGGCGAAGAAACGGTTATTGCTGCGCCGGAACTTGATGTCGTTTTCGATGCAGGTCGTGCACCACGCGAGATCATTTCGATCAACAACCTTTGTTTGACCCACGGCCATATGGACCACGCCGCGGGGCTGGCCTACTACTTGTCGCAACGTGGATTTATCGGCAATGCACCAGGAAGAGTGATTCTTCATCGTAGCTTGGCACAATCCGTGCAGCGCCTGATGGACGTATGGTCTGAGATCGAAGGCCATCATTCACCCGGGATGATTCTCGGCGTTGAATCATTGGAAGATGTTGAGATTAAGCGCAATCTTACCGTTAGATCCTTTGATGTGAACCACGCGGCTGGGGCGTTGGGCTTTACGCTCATCGACGTGCGTCACAAACTCAAAGACGAGTTTGTCGGAAAAACAGGCCCTGAGTTAGTCGCGTTGAAAAAAAAGGGGATCACCATCCAACATCGAGTCGAGATACCTCTCTTGACATGTACCGGTGACACTGCGCTAGGCCGATTCCTCGATCATGATTTTGTGCGTCGTAGTCCAGCGTTGCTGATCGAATGCACTTTTTTCGATCCTGACCATCGAAGTCGGGCAGTAGCCGGCAGACACATTCATATCGATGATCTGCCCACGGTGTTAGAGGCGGTACCCGATGCACAGGTTATGCTCACACACTTATCGCGACGAACGGATTTACGAGAAGCGAAACGTATATTGCAACGTATGCTCGGCCCCAGGGATCTTGAACGTGTTTCGTTTCTAATGGAACGACCGCGGCGTGAAAAAGCTGCACCGGTTATTCATCAGGAAAAGTCGGTGTAGGTAATAACGTCGGCATCTGCGACGCCAGGGCGATCCCATTGCGTGGGCTTGAACATGGCGTCATCGAAAACTTGACGAGGTCGGGAAGTGATCTCGCCTTCATTTTTCTCATGACACTAGCCCGATGAACTTCAATCGTTTTGGGGCTGAGATGCAGTTCGGCGGCAATGGTTTTATTGGAGGCACCTTGCACGACATACGCCATAACCTCTTTCTGGCGAGAACTTAGATTGTCAATACGATAAAGTATTTCTTTGCGCCTGTTCATTTCAGCAACCTGCTGAGATGATAGCGCCAGCGCTTCGTCAACCGTAGACTTCAGCGCATCAGCCGATACGTCATCCATGACAACGTTCAACGCACCCAACCTGATTACACGAACGACAAACGCTATATCCGCCCTGGCGGTAATGACTATCGGCTGCAAGCATGACTGAGCATCTCGTAGTCGCCCAAGGATTTGTACGACCTCAACAACGCTGATTGACTCACCGATGATAAGGCAACCTGACATGAATTGTCCGTCGTCACAGACAACCGCATGACTAGCCTCTACTTCGACAAATTGTACATGTAATCCGGCAACCCACTGTCGAAATGCTTGATCGACGGCACGAGTCGTACCGCACAAATAAACTGTTTGGTTCATCGCAAAGCCCATCCTATTTTCATCCAATAGAAACTTCGACCCCCTATGTATGCTCTTTACATTTACGTTTGCACCAGTCAGAGATCATTCCATAGTTAATATGATTTACATTACATTATATCACTTTCCGGATGCAAAAGCGAATCGACAGGCACGGTACGTCGCATAGCGTTCGTGGTATTTAGTAAAGAAATCTATATTGGCGTCACATAAATAGCAATATAGACATGATGATCTATATATAGCTATGTCACCAATATGTCACAATACACAGTTTAATACTTGTTGTGCGTAGTCATCGGGGCCATGTGGGTCTTAGCGCCACTTAATCAGTGAACCTTCATGGCATTGGCAGCACATCTGCCTGTATGGCCATATTTTCTGTGGAGATGCTTTTTTCAAGGTTCCCAGTAGCCCGGTCCACAACATTTTCATAACGAGCGCGGAATTGATACGGGGTCATCTTGGCTTCGTGAGATAAGGCGGCAAGCATCGTAGGGGATTCAAAATCCGCCGGCTCTGGTCTGATCATGTAGGCGCGGGCCACCTTATAAGTATAGCTTTCCAAATCTACCGTTCGGACCCGCGTCCGATTCGTCTTCGGATCAATCATATCATTGAATGGAACGGGGACTAAGTTGCCACCCTGCAGCGTCACCATCACGCCGGGCGGCAGATCGGTCGTCGAATCCAGCAAAAGCCTGACGCCACCGTGTCCTAAGTCTCGCGTATAGGCCATGTCAGACGAAGCGGGCCTGGCACATCGCAGTTCATAACCCAGGTTTTGAAATACAATGGTCACACGATCTTGGCGCTGTTCAAATCGTTTCGTTAATTCATTCTTGAGAAGCTGACCTAACGGCACTTCGGCGAGCCGAACGTGGCCTGCGGCATCGACTGGAATTTCTCGTCCGAGTAATTTTTCCAGTTCCTTCCGATCACCCAGCTTGTACGCCAGACCTTCTGCCAGGACGGCTACGCCATCATGACGGCCCATCACCCGACGTTTGAGTATCGCGACTTCCAATATGTCTGCCAATTGTTTGACGCTGGTGGATTCTGGGAATTCTTCGGGGATAATCGTCAGCGTAGCCCCGGCGGCCTTGCCGATACCAAGTGCCAGATAACCGGCATTACGCCCCATAGTCACCACGATGTACCATCTCCGGGTTGTTCTGGAATCCTCCATTAAATTAGCAACGATCTCGGAGCCTAGATGGCGTGCTGTGGCGAAGCCGAAGGTGGGGATGTCGCCCGGTAACGGTAAATCGTTGTCGATAGTTTTAGGTACGTGAACGACATGAATGCTGCCGCTAGAAACCTCAGCCACAAAGCGAGCGCTTAGTGCAGTATCATCACCCCCGATAGTGAGCAAATGTGTGACGCCCAGAGATTGTAATCGTTCGCATACGCGCAGGGTCTTTATCGGGTCCGGCTGCGCTTGAACGGATGTGGAAAGCTTATCTGCATCCAACAGACTGGTCCGCGCGGTTCTCAGTATAGACCCGCCGCTGAAATGAATACGAGCCATATCCGCGATAGTTAGTGGTATGACGTGCTCATCGGGATCAAAATCCTGGTCTGCCAAGTGAGAAAACCCGTCATAAAAACCCAAGACCTTCAGACCGTTATTGACCGCTTCAATCGCAGCAGCACCAATCACACCGTTGATACCCGGTGCAGGACCACCGCCAACAATAATACCCATCGTAGAATTTTGCATTGCCATCACCTTTTTGCCCTACCGAACGCGAGCAGACTATATTATCGACCACCAAAAACGTTCACTCTCTTGTAGACTGTCAAAATCGTTATGGCGAACATCGTATTATAGGGATCACACGGTAGAATAGCACAGGAAACCCGATGGCAGCAGACTATAGCCTGTCCGTCTTCTATGTTAGTGGCCGGGTGGCCAATGTCCTTCCTTTGGGACATGGGGGAGCCGATGATACACGCCCAGTTCCATGCCTGCGCACCTATGCAGATGTAACGAACCTAGCGTTCACTATTGCATGATCTACAGATGACAATGTCTTAACTTTCATTCACGATGTGTTTATTCCGCGATCATCGACTCCCCCACCTCCAAAGGAGGTAGGCCACCCGACGCCGGACATTGACCGATTCACCTATTATTGAAGGAGGGTCAACCGCCTGCCTCGACGATCACTTTCGCATCCCGCATGATGTCCGGATGCACCTCACAGTAATAAATGAACTCGCCCACTTCGTCGAACGTGTACGTGAATGTTTCGCCTTGCGATAGAAGCGGGGATTTGAAAATCGAACCGAAGTCCGCATCCTCAGGATTTCCGGAAGTAGTCGTGTGTGGCACGATGTCCCGATTGTTCCACGTAACCGACTCACCCGCTTTGATTGTAATGATCATGGGTTCGAAGGTGTTATTGCGCATGAACACTTCGTTCACTCCCTGCTCAACAACCATCGGACAACCCACTATCGCAAGCGTGCCTCCAACCACCAACGGCGTTAGCAGCCACATATTCCGGTTCCGTCTCCAGAATCGCTTCATCGGACTATCTCCTATTTCTTGATGTGTAATCTGCCCGGCCTCGAAAACGGAAAGTAACCTTCGCTTTTCAACGAGTCAACCGCGATCAGAATAGCCGGTAGTGGCCGCCCAGATGGATCATCGCGGGTATCGTCGTCGGGCAGTGCCCGACCTACAAGGCTTGGTTTTTCAACGAGTCAACTGCAGTCGGGCATCGCCCGACGATGGATCATCGTATGCCTAGATAATCATTGCGGAAAAAAAGTCGGGTAGTGCCCGACCTACGATACTCTCCTTAGAATTCAAAACGCAACAACTCACAGGCTGCGAATACCAAGAAGCCATAGTCTTAGGGCACCAAGGCTTGTCAGGTTTGCTTTCCTATCCGACAATGCGACGTGAGGGACTGATGTCGTTGAAGAACATCAACCCTTGGCTAGAGCAATGCGTGTTTTCGTGTTACTGTCGTAGGCACTATGAATCATGTATTCATCCGGTGTGTCCGCACGAACTAAAGCATGCGGCTCGCTTCACAGTAGGTCGGGCACTGCCCGACGATGGATCATCATAGGCATCGTCGCCGGGCAATGCCCGACCTACAAGGCTAGAGCAAGCGCTACTGGAGTTGAGCGCTGTGGAGTAGGTTTACTCCAGCGTAATGTATGTGATGATAGGACGGCAGCGCAAAGTACGCAGGGAGGCACAGTTATGAGCCAATCCGGCAAAGAGTGGTTTGTTGAACAATTCCATTTACAAAGCCCCATCGAGGAATTCCAAACGCATTGCCGCTTGGAGATAGAACGACTACGGAAGGACAAGTCGGATTTCGACGAGGGCAGTTACCGTGAAGCGATCCATCTGGTCATGGAGCGCTTGCGCCCCGCGGGAATAGGCAATCAACCATGATCCTAAAACACATTGAAGCGGAAAATATTCTCAAATATCAGCGACTCAAACTCACGGACCTTCCTGAGCGTGGACAGATTGCCGTCTCCGGCCTAAATGAATCGGGTAAGACCGCCATCGGAGAGACAATTTGCCTGGCCTTGTTCGGTCGGACCTATTCACTCGACTCGAATGAACTGCACAAGGTTATTCGTTGGGGTGAATACTCGGGGTATGTGCGCGTGGATTTTGCCGGCTGCGATGGTCGCACCTATCGTATTGTGCGCAAGTTGGATAACACCGGCAAACACGAAGCCGAACTTTTTCTTGACGGCAACCGAACACCCACAGCCCAGGGCGTGGATGAAGTAGCGGATACAATTCAGAAGGTGACGGGGTTTTCGTATCAGAGTTTTGTCGATAGCTTTTATCTGGCGCAACGGGAAATCGAAGTACCCCATAGTAAAAGTGCCACTGTTAAGGCATTGATCGGTGTCGACAAGTTGGAATCCGCTGCTACTTATCTCAAGCGTGAGCAAACAGAATTCACCAACGCCGCACAAACACTTGAGGGTGATATCGACAAAACCAGGCAGGCTGTACGCGATATTAATCTGGATCGCTCCAAGTTAGGTAGGCTCGAATCACAGCGTGAAACCGCCGTATCTGCAGCCGCTGAAGCTGCACAGACCGCCTCGGATTTGACTAACGGTGCAGCTGCGATCGGTAAAGCCACTACGGCATTTGAACAGGCATCGACGGCTTTTGCACAAAGTTCCGTAGAAACCAACTATGCCCAATGGCGAAACCGTCGTCAGTCGTTGGATACATGCTTGGCGGTAGCATCCAAAGCGTCTAAAGCGACGGGCTTAGAGGTTGGCGTATCTGCACTGTCGAATACGTCTGAAACTATGCAAGCCTTTGATGTGGGGCTAGCAGAATATGATAAAGTGGCGGACCTGGCTGGTCGCTACAAGCAACGTTTATCCCACCGTTTGCAGGAAACTATAACACCAACAACCAAGGCCACGATCCAGGACATTACGACAAGGGCCACGGATGCTAGATTTGCTGATTTACGTCATGCAGCCACACTTAGACTCGAAGAACTCGCCAAACAACGGAGTATGTACATCGGCTCAGTTGTATTCGTCGCACTAGTATCCGTGAGTACCTGGCTATGCTGGGGTGCCCTGCAATCTTGGCCCGACACAGCATTAGCCGGTTTTTTAACCGGTATCATTCCCGTAGCAGATGCGACACGTCGGGTGATCCTGTTGATCGGCGGCATCGTCGGCACGATTACCACCGCCGGTTTAGTGGCGTTATGCGTGCGTGCTATCCAGCGCATCAAAGAATCTCAACAGCATCTTGAGCAGATCCAGACGGAAGAGCAAATTGCCCGTACCGAGTTAAACGTCATTGAAGCCATCGACGAAGCCACACTACCCAAGGCTATTGAAGCCCTTCGCGGGGTACAAAACGATCTGGTCAACAGCGCTGCTGCGTCATTTTTAGATAGTCAAGGCGCTATCCTTATTAAACCGGACAACCTGTCCGAAAAGTTGAACGAATTAAAACGTGGTAGCGGTCGAGCGGTGTCATCACTCAAGCAAGGACAAGACCGCATCGCGCAACGCGCTGCCCAGGCCAGTGCACAAGCGGAACAACACCGCCGACAAGCGGCTATCCTGGACGAACAAATCACCGAAGAAAAAGCGATGTGGGATAAAGCCGAGGCGCTGGAACGTGCGCTGGCTGATCTGGAGGCTCAGACTAAGCAGCTTCGACGCAATGTTCAGGTTCGCAAGCTGTCTTGCGAGCTTATCGAAGGTGGATGTCGGCGCATCTATGCTCGATTTGAACCGGAGTTAAGGCGTTTCGTAGGAAAAATTCTCCCACACCTGACCCAAGAAAGATATGAACACCTGGAAATTGATGACGACCTGCACATCCGTGTATTTTGCAACAAGAAAAACGACTTCGTCAGTTTGTCTGAAATTTCCAACGGAACGCATAGACAGTTAATGCTCAGCGTTCGCTTAGCCTTGTCGCAAGCGCTCATCGCGTCTTCAAATAATACGGCGCAGTTTATTTTCTTTGACGAGCCGTTCGCCTTTTTTGACGAGCAGCGGATGGCCAAGGCTATCGAGGTGCTACGCCGGATCAGTCCGCAGCTTACACAGGTTTGGCTCGCGGCTCAAAATTTTGAAAATGTATCCAGCTTCGACCTTCTCTTGAACTGCACCGTTGATGGCCATGTGCTCGAAGTCTCTGGAAAGCCGGCTAGACGCTCCCGCTCGTCTCAAGCAGCAGGTACCACGACCGCGTAACGGAGCTAAGCTCGATCATCGAACCCTCTGTTTCTCGCACACGTAGATAGCTTAGACTCCTGACGTGAGTGAGTCGTAGTCACAAGCGCCATCCACATGAAGATTTGCCACGTCATTACCCGACTCATCATTGGTGGAGCGCAAGAAAACACGATATTAACCTGTCGCGGCCTTGTGGATCGTGACCATAAGGTCACGCTTATCGCAGGTCCGGAAACCGGGCCTGAAGGGTCACTGTGGGGACAAGCAGAGGAGGCTGGGTGTTCGTTAGTACGGCTCAATTCGCTGCGTCGAGCAGTTTCGCCATGGGCTGATTGGCAGGCGCGACGCGACCTGGCCAATCTTTTTCAACGTCTTCAACCCGACATCGTCCACACGCACAGTAGCAAAGCCGGTATCCTGGGTCGAGACGCCGCGTCTGTAGCCGGCGTATCGAAAATTGTACATACCATTCATGGTATGAGTTTCAATCGAACACAATCTGCGATGACGCGTTGGCTCTATCGAACACTCGAACGTCGCGCTGCCCGTGTGACCACTGCTTTTGTCAGCGTGGCTGATGCCATGACCGCGCAAGCCGTCGAGGCGGGGCTAGCCCCTGCGACACGTTTTACCACGGTACGATCCGGTATGGAGGTCGATAGATTTCAGCCTAGTCTTGAGCAACGAAAGTCGCTACGAAAAAAATGGGGCATCCGTGACGATGAAGTGGTTATAGGAACCGTTGCCCGGCAGTTCAAGCATAAAGGCTACGAGGATATCATCAAAGCGATGCCCCATGCAGTGGCAGGCAATGAGAAGTTAACATTTGTGTGGGTCGGTGACGGGGCTAACCGTAGCCAATACGAACGCGCACTGCATGCGATAAACATGCATGGTCGTGTCCACATGATTGGACTGGTCCCCCCCGCCGATATGCCTGAACTGATGAATGGATTTGATATATTGGTTCACGCCTCACGTTGGGAAGGCTTACCGCGCACTGTCGTACAGGCGTCACTCATGGAAGTGCCCGCTATTTCATACGACAACGATGGTGCACCGGAAGTTGTCATCCCCGAAGAGACAGGCATTTTGGTACCATGCGGCCATACTCATAAACTCGCTGAGGCCATTATCCAACTCTCAACTGATCCAACCAAGCGACGCGTACTCGGGCGTGGCGGTAGAATGAAATGCCTAGCGGATTACGATTGGCGACGCATGGTGGATCAACTCGATCAGCTTTATAGGAACCTATGCACGCCCATCGACCGGTAACCAATGTGGAATAATCAGCCAAATCATGCCCGATAACGCTATGATTGTAAGATAACCTGCATCGTAACAACCGCTCACCTATTATTATCGGACCATAACTGTTCTACCACTAGTTTTGGTATAGATCAAAACAATTGCATTTTATCACTAGCCTACCCCAACTACCCCCGCTATAATGCGACATAGGGTTATTTGTCATTTAGATGGCCCGTGAGTCGCTCCATGTTGGGGTTTGCGACTGAATTGTGGGGGTTATACCGGAGGTTAGGGAAAGATGAAACGCTTTTTCTCAATGATCATGCTCGTTGCTTGTATGTCGCTGTTGGCCGGTGGTTCATCAGCCATGGCCGCTGGCGAAGTGTTGGATTTTGGCTTTACGAATTTGAACGGCTCATTCAATTCTTCTTCCAGTCTGTTTACAGCTTCTGATGATGCTAACACAAGTGGCAGTGTTTCACGTTTGGTACCGTTGGTGGGTGATGCTTTCTTTCAAGGAACTGCTGTGGATGCAGGCTTCCCCAATATGGCTGCCTTCGATCTGTCACTCACGTTGTCCAGTATTACTACATCTACAGCCGCAGCAACCGGCGTGATTACCTTCACCGATACCAACGGTGATGTTCTGACGGGAAATGTCAGCGGGGACTGGAATGAGCTGTCAGGCACGACTGTGGCCGGTATCTTTTCAGGTGTTATCACAAACTTTATTCCTGTTGATAACTCCGGTGATAATACCTTCGATGGCAACTCCGGACCTGGTTTTTCTACCATCTTCAATTCGATGTTGCCATTTGACGGTGCCATCGTCACGCTTGAATTCGGTAATTGGTTTACTGACGGCGGTGGTGTTCCGACTGACTTTTTCAATTCTGCTACCCAAGCCACAGGCATTGTTGTGCCTGAACCAGCTACGCTGGCCATGCTAGGCCTAGGTGGATTAGCCCTGATCGTGCGACGCCGCAAGAAATAGTGACGCTCTATCGTCAACCATCTTGAAACTATTGCTACGCCCGAGCATTGATTCATTGCTCTGGCGTTTTTTTGTTTCAGATGTAGCCTATATGTTGATCCTTCCACTGCCACGACTCATAGACAGTGAGCAATAACAATGCCCATAGATACCCGTCTATATGGTTCAACAGGCCCTAACGTGTTTCTTTTGCACGGTGGTCCGGGCGCGCCGGGTTATATGGCCCCGGTGGCGAAGGTTCTTGCGAATTCTTTTCATGTCATTGAACCCATGCAACGTGGTAGTAGCCATACGCCTCTCACGGTCGCTGAACACGTATCGGATTTGCACGAATTGGTTCAATCACAGAGCAATCCTGGGAAATCCGCTTTGGTTGGCCATTCTTGGGGGGCGATGCTGGCGCTGGCTTATGCGGCCCAGCATCCCAGCGAGATCAAATGTTTGGTTCTCGTTGGTTGCGGAACGTTCGATGAGGTTTCTCGTGATCGCCTTGAAGTTACTCGCAAAGAACGTATAGACAACACATATTCACGTCAGTTGCAGGGTATTGAGAAGAAGACATTACCACCAAACGAACGAATGCAAGCGATGGGTCGATTATATCTTCAACTGGATTCGTATCGATTGGGTTCGGTCAAAGATGAGTTACTAACCTGCGACGCTCGTGGCCATATAGAAACTTGGCAGGATATGCTGAGGTTGCAAACTGAGGGCGTTTATCCCGCATCGTTTTCCGCTATTGACATACCGACGTTGATGCTGCACGGCGCATACGATCCGCACCCGGGTCACATGATTTATGAAAGCTTAAAACCATATCTGCGCTTTTTATCATACAAAGAATGGCAGGCGTGCGGCCATTATCCCTGGCTGGAACGAGAAGTGAAGGAAGCGTTTTATGCGACTTTGCATGACTGGCTTAGCGAACAGTTGTCTGATGCGTAATCATCGCCTTAATAGTTTTTCGTCAAGGTTGCTTTGACCCAGCCATCATTTGTCGAAAATGGAATGTCGAGCAGAAGCCAATCCCCTTCTTCACGAAGCACCTCAAATACCTTGTTCTTTTTTAACCGGGCGATTTCCGCACCACTACCAGGTAAGGCGAATAACTTCGCAGAACGAGTGGCGACGGTAATCCATCGCCCTAGTTGTGGATGGGCCACGTTGAGTTTCCAAGAGTAAGATAGAAATTTCACGCGGAAACCTGTTACGTCGGATTGCAAGTAGGTACTGATGTAATCAACCAACTTGGACTTGCCTCCAAAATCATCGGCGTACCAATCAAAAATTTTGGATAGACGTAGCGTGCGCTGGTCTGTTTCGATACGGTTGCGCGAGGAGTCGTGGATAAAGTCGCTCATTTTTTTATCCAATGTAGCGTCCAAATGCTCAGCCACATAGGCGCGATCCCATAACGGTGGACAGGAGTGGGCTGCACAAACCAACGCAGCGTGTACGCGTGGGTCTATGAAGGTAGGTCGGATGATTTTATGCTCAAGATAGTCCAGCGTGATGGTCTTATGGCTGAGGCGAACAAGCTTCTCCTTGAATACACGATATAGCGATTCGGACGGTGAATAATCCGCTCGGAAGCGTTCAATAATGGCACGTATCATCGACGCATTGTACAGATTGATATAAAGGGCGAGTTGCTGGTTTCGTGATAACGTCGTAGGATCAACCTTAGCGAGTGTATCCAAGTATTCGATTAATTGCGGCCAATGGTTCTTGCGTATATTGAGATAGTCCACACGTTCATCGCGCACGTTAGCCTGCAAAATAGCGTCGAATTTATTGTGATCGATAGTTGCGGCTATCGCCCCACTTGGAACTGACAAACATAAAAACAAGATAACCTGAACCGTCCACACGAAGCGTGTCCTCTTCGTTGGGGTATTCATAACAAAGCTCCTTCAGGCGGACCTGTGACCAACATAGCGAGAGAGTTCGATGATGGCGGCGTAACGAGTTAAATGTAAATTACGCAACTCTGATGATGCGTGCCAGTTGTACAAGGATTATACTTACTCGACAAAAAAGATCGACCACGGCTCAAGACACATATGCTCCAATAACCAACGATTAGGCCGATGCGGCAATACCATAGGCCTCAAGTTGTTTGGTGATGATGCCTACCCAATTACGATTGGCCTGCGGGCTGGCCGGGCTGGGATGTAGTATACGACCAATTGTTACATCCGCATCACTCAACGCCTCTTGCGCACGCTTCTCGGCAAAGGCGCCAACACCAATCACATAGCATGGCTGCAGGTGTCTGACCAATTGACGTAGCGTTGCATCACATGCTTCGAATAGACGCTTGCGCTGGACTGCAGGAAGTTTGTCAGGTGTAAAGTTTCTCCCTGTTGATTCCATAAACACCAACGGACAATAGTTTGCCACAAAAAAACGCTTGAAAAACCGTTTGGGCGATATGAACGTATCTCTAGCCCAGCCCCACAGCCTCTTTCCGCTAACTTCACTTCGCTGACAGGCAAAACCTAGTATTGGTCGCTTGGGATGTTGACTTTTTGGCGGAACAATATCGGTTGATATGCCCAGCCAATCACGCACGAAACCTACCTCACCAAACGGTACACCCGTCTGGGCCATGCCCCAAGGACCGGGATTCATCCCCAGTAGCAACACCTGATTCGATGGTATGGCATATTGTTGCAGATACTGCACATGAGCTTGACGTGCATACTCGAGCGGATTGTAAACGTGTGTGATCGGTGAAGAAAACTTGAGTAATCTCATGGAAGCAACGAGGTCATCAACCAAGTCGTTGTAAAACTTGTGTGTGTTGGATTTGATATTGACAGTGGAGGACATTATCGAATTGTACGGTACCACATACCGCAAAATCTCACCATGGCAAGTAAATCATGCTACGAGAGTGTCACGATAAAATCGGCGACGCTATTGATACCTTCGTTTTTAAGGGTAGAAGTTTTGAATATGGGTCGCGTTTCTCCCAGGGCACTCATCATCTGAGCGTGGGTCGTATCCGCACCTTTCAAATCGCACTTATTCAGCACAAAACACGTCGCAATCTCCATAATACCCGCTTTGGAAAACTGCACGGCATCACCGCTATCGGGCATCAACACAAGTAGCGTATGCTTGGCTAATTCACGAATGCCTACATCACCCTGCCCCGCCCCGACCGTCTCAACGAGAATGTAGTCGAAACCGAACCCCACAAGTAGCTTTAACACATCTGGACATGTTGCGGCAAGACCACCAGCCACGCCGCCGGAAGCGAGGCTACGCACAAAAAAATTGCTTTCAGGGGATGCTGACATCATACGCAATCGATCACCCAACAGTGCGCCGCCGGTGATCGGGCTACTAGGATCAATGGCTAATACGGCTACACGTTTCCCCCGAGATACCAACACCTCACCCAGCTTGCCAATGAAAGAACTTTTTCCAACACCCGGTGCGCCCGTCACGCCAATAATCACAGCATCACCAACGGGTGGTGTAATCCCGTTTAGTGAACCGCCCCGCTGCACGATGGTAATCATCTTAGCCAGGGCATCTTGTTTACGCTGTTTGTAGCCTTCAAAGATGTCATCAATTTGTACAGGCTCGTGCGCTGCGGCCAATTGTTTGACCGTATGAACAATGTCATCCACGGATGAACCGGGATTAAATACCGCAGCTACGCCCATGTCGGTCAGCGACGCGTGATCTTCAACGGGGACGATACCACCAAGAATCATGGGAATGTGCTCAATGTCTAAGTGCTTGCGCAGTTTGAGCAACTCCGGCATCACGGTTAAGTGAGCGGCGGATAACAGACTTACGCCCACGACGTCCACATCCTCCTGAAGCGCAGCATACATCGTAGCTTCGCATGTTTGCCAAAGCCCGGTGTAGATCACCTCGATGCCGGCATCGCGGAATGAGCGTGCCAAAACTTTGACACCGCGATCATGACCATCCAACCCTATTTTAGCTAGGAGGATGCGCGGGGGATAATTTTTCTTTTTTGATTTCGTCATAAAGGTAGGCTCAGCCGTCACGGTTACCATTCCGGCCCTCCGCCATAGGCACCGAATACCTGTTTCATCGTGTCCATCATTTCGCCGACGGTCGCGTCGGTCTGAGCGGCTTCGATCAACGCCGGCATAACATTTTTGTCGTTTTCCGCATCTTCACGTAGGCGAGACAACGAAGCTTGGTGTTTGCCCGAATCCCGCTGGTCTTTCATGGCTTTGAGTTTGGAGATTTGCTCATCCTCGGTGTGTTGCGAAATTTTCAACATATCCATACCGTGGCCCCCTTCCTCAACGAAATCGGTGACGCCCACGATTTTCTGATCACCACCGTCGATACGTCGCTGCTCAGCCTGGGCGGATTCAGCGATCGCGCGCCGGAAGTAACCGCGATCTATCGCAGGCAGCACCCCACCCATCGCGTCGATTTGATCAATCATGGCGTAAGCCTTCGCTTCGATCTCATTCGTCATTTTTTACACAAAATAACTTCCACCTAGTGGATCAGCCACTTGAGTTACATTGGTTTCATGCGCTAAAATCTGTTGCGTACGAAGCGCAACCTTAGCCGCCTCTTCAGTAGGTAGTGCGAGCGTCTCGTCCATACTGTTGGTGTGTAATGATTGCGTTCCACCCAACACCGCCGCCATCGCCTGAAAAGCCACGCGCATGATATTGTTCGTTGGTTGTTGTTCGGTCAACGACACGCCAGCCGTCTGACAGTGCATTCTCAATTTCCAACTACGCTCATGCTTAGCATGAAAGCGATCGCGCATCACGTGTGCCCAAATGCGTCTGGCTGCACGTAATTTAGCTATTTCTTCAAAAAAGTCGTTATGCACGTCGAAGAAAAAGCTAAGTCGGGGAGCGAATGCGTCAACATCCATGCCTCGCTCGATCGACTGTTGGGTATAGGCTATGCCATCCGCAAGTGTAAAAGCTAGTTCCTCCGCAGCGCTGGCACCTGCTTCACGAATGTGATAGCCGCTGACACTGACGGTGTTCCACAGAGGCATTTGCTGCGTGCAATATTCGATGGTATCCACCACGAGCTTCACGCTAGGCTCGGGTGGGAACACATATTCGTTTTGTGCGTGAAATTCTTTCAAAATATCGTTCTGTAATGTACCACGCAACCGATCAAGTGCAACGCCCTGCTTCTTAGCTACGCAAACATAAAACGCCAGAACAATCGCGGCTGGTGCGTTAATGGTCATACTGGTACTCACCTCGCCGAGATCAATACCATCAAAAAGCACCAGCATATCAGAGAGTGAAGAAACGGCGACGCCGCAACGTCCCACTTCACCTAGAGACAAGGGATCGTCACTATCGCGTCCCATGAGTGTGGGTAGGTCAAACGCGGTACTCAAACCGGTTGTCCCATGCGCAAGCAGATATTTGAATCGCTCGTTGGTATCAGCCGCAGACCCAAATCCGGCAAATTGCCGCATGGTCCACAACTTATCGCGATACATCGTGCGATGTACACCGCGCGAAAAAGGGAACGAACCGGGAACACTTAGCATCGTCGCCGGATCAAAGCCACGCAAATCCTCAGGCCCTACGAATGGCTTACTATCTGATTCATCGATATTTTGCTTAGACTTCCCAACACCGGGTTCAATGCTCATATCGCACTACTCCATCCACGAAGCCGGCCTTTTCTCAACGAAAGCAGCCAGCCCCTCTTTACTCTCGTCGCCCCCAAAACATTCTACAAAGGCACCAACGTCATCGCCATCCATGAAAGCCCGCTTGGCTAATGCCACCGCCCGCGGCCCTCCCCGTCGAAACGACTTACAAAACACGGACACCCGCGAGGTCAGATCTTCCGCAGAATTGACGATGTCATCGACAAGCCCCAGAGGCAACCCATCTTCAGCGGATATGGGCATAGCACTGAAAAAGAGCTTTTTAGCACACGCAGGACCAATCAAACGCCGTAAACGTCCGATCCCTCCCCAACCCGGTGTTAAACCAAGCGACGTCTCAGGCAAACCTAGTTTTGCAGTCTTGACCGCAATACGAAAATCGCACGCCAGCGCCAATTCCAACCCACCACCCAACGCCGCCCCATTGATCGAGGCGACCGTTAGGCAGGGCATACATTCAAGATCGTTAAACACGGCTTGTCCATGCTCTCCATATGTACGAGCCTGCCGTTCAGAAAAATCAGCCATCTCCTTAATATCCGCACCAGCGATAAAAACCTTACCTTCGGCTTGGATGGTCAACACCCGCACACCGGAAGTATCACGAACCTTGGTTAAAGCTTCGCTGAAACGGCTCAGCACAGTAGATGACAAGACGTTGACACCCGACGCCGTCGATAACGTGATCGCCGCCAGAGCGCCGTCAATAGATACATCAACTTTCGTATTACTCATAGCTATAAAATCCCCGTTTGGATTTTCTCCCTAGACGACCGGCTGCCACATACTTGCGGAGCGTCGGACAAGGTCGGTAACGGTCCTCACCGAGATCGCGGAATATGACTTCCATGATATGTAAACACACATCCAAACCGATCAGGTCCGCCAGCGCCAACGGCCCCATGGGATGGTTCATGCCGAGTGTCATGATATCGTCAATAGCTTTCGGCTCAGCGACGCCGTCTTGAAGGGTGAAAATCGCTTCGTTTATCATAGGCATCAAGATACGATTGGAGACAAAACCCGGGTGATCGTTACAAGAAACAGCCGTCTTGCCCACCGCCTGGGCTATCTCAATAGTTCTTTGTGCCGTCTCGTCCGAGGTTTGCAAACCACGCACCACTTCAACCAGTTTCATTAGAGGCACTGGATTGAAAAAGTGCATACCGATAAATCGCTCGGGGTGATCGACGGTAGCGGCTAGTTGCGTGATGCTAATACTGCTCGTATTGCTGGCGAGAATACCGTCGGTTGTCAAATGCTGTTGCGCTTCTTGCAGGATAGCTATTTTAATGTCAAGTTTTTCCGTAGCCGCTTCCACAACTAACGGCTGCGTGCCTATATCGGAGAGATTCTCTACATAATGCAATCGCCCCTTCGTCGCGGTGGCATCCTCAGCCGTAACACGGCCCTTCTCAACTGCTCGGTCCAGCATTTTGTTTATCTGCGCGGATGCCGATGTTAAGGCTTCAGGATACGCATCGAACATATATGCTTCAAACCCGGACTGCGCGAATACCTGCGCGATCCCCCGGCCCATAGTCCCGGCACCGATGACAGCTATATTATTATTTGTTTTGGGCATTTTTTTCTCCGCAGCAGAGTAGTCCTTACAGCATCTTGTGCTCTAATGTTTTACGGTATCCGTGCGTCCGCGCAGGCTAAAGCCGGCGGCTCATGCAAGACAATAATGCATGATGAACTATAGTGTCCTACACCAATGATCGCGCGATGACGATTCTATGGATTTCGCTCGTCCCTTCATACAGCTCCGTTATTTTTGCATCGCGTAAAAATCGTTCAACAGGATAGTCTTGGCAATAGCCGTAACCACCAAACACCTGCACCGCATGGTTCGCTGCCTTCGAGCACATCTCACTGGCGAAAAGTTTAGCCATCGCACCGGCTTGCACATAATCTCGATCGTTGTCCTTATACCATGCGGCCCGATACACTAGCGCCCGCGCGGCTTCGATGCCTACGGCTATGTCAGCGAGTTTATTTTGAATGGCCTGAAACGTACCGATTGGTCGACCGAACTGTTCGCGGGTGTTGGCATATTTGGTCGCCTCGTACAAACAAGCCTGGGCAATGCCCAACGCCTGAGCGGCGATACCAATCCGACCGCCGTCCAATATCGATAACGCAATACGAAGACCTTGACCGCGCTCGCCAAGCAGCGCATCTTCCGAAAGCACACAATCCTCAAACACGAACTCTGCCGTTGAAGAACATCGAATGCCCAACTTCTTTTCAAATTTTCCAATACGAACACCAGGTGTATTTGTTTCGATGATGAAAGCACTCATGCCGTGCTTTTTCTCATCGGGGTCTGTGACGGCCAGCAGTACCATGACTCCGGCTTCTTTGCCATTGGTGACAAAAATTTTAGAGCCGTTAATGTGCCAACCATCGCTTTTCAACTCTGCTCGGCACGTAGCCGCACCTACATCGCTACCGCTACCCGGCTCGGTGAGTGACAAACATCCGATCGTCTCTCCACTGGCCATGCCCGGCAAATACTTTTTCTTCTGCGCCTCAGTCCCAAAGGCCATAATGGGATAGACACATAACGACGTATGCGCACTGATTAACACGCCGGTTCCTGCACAAGCTTTGGAAATTTCTTCGACAACCATAGTGGATGCGTCGCAACCAAGGCCCGCGCCGCCATAGGACTCTGGAATGGAAATGCCAAACAGGCCCATGTCAGCGAGTTGTTGTATCAATTGCTGGGGCATTTCAGCCGCGTGATCGCGTGCTTCCGCGCCCTGAGCCACCACCTTGATCGCAAAGTCGCCGACTTGCTCTTGCAGCATTCGTAGATCATCGTCGAATTCAAAATCCATGAGACGGTTCCTTAGCACTTAAGTAGATGTCGGGCGATAATGATACGTTGGATTTGACTTGAACCTTCGCCAATCTCGCATAGCTTGGCATCACGCATATATCGCTCGACGGGTACCTCTTTGGTATATCCCATGCCGCCAAATATTTGGATGGCATCCAAACATGCCTTCGTCGCCACTTCGCTGGTAAGCAATTTAGCCATGGATGCTTCGATATTGGAGGGTTTATTCGCATCAGACAGGATGGCTGCCTTTTGTGTGAGCAATCGACCGGCATCGATATTCATAGCCATGTCCGCAAGCATAAATTGAATGGACTGATGCCTGAACAACGGCTTGCCGAAGGCTGTTCTTTGCGTTGCATAAGCTAACGACTCTTCCAACGCACCCCGACCTAAACCAAGCGAGAGGGCGGAAATCGTAATACGACCCCGTTCAAGCACCTTCATGGCATCGATAAATCCGCCGTGTAACTGTCCACACAGGTTTTCTTTTGGAATGCGTAAGTTTTCGAGTGTGAGTCCTACCGTATCGGAACCACGCATACCAAGCTTATCTTCCTTGGGACCAATGATGAGACCAGAGGTGTCGCGCTCCACAATAAACGCACTAATGCCCTTAGCCCCGCCTTCAGGTTTGGTTTTGGCTGTGATAACATACACGCCCGCATAATGGCCGTTGGTAATCCAATGTTTAGCCCCGTTAAGCACCCACGTGTCGCCATCCAACTCCGCCGTCGTTGTCAAGGCTGCGGCATCACTACCACAACCGGGTTCAGAAAGCGCCCAAGCCCCAAGACATTCACCCTTTGCTAATCGAGGTAAGTAGGTCTTTTTCTGGACATCGTTGGCACCAATAAGCAAATGTGCACAACATAGCGCGTTGTGCGCATCCAACATCAAGGCCGTTGCCCCGCAATGTCGAGCGATCTCCTCCATGATGACGGTAGCTTCCAAATCACCAAAGCCACACCCGCCATACTCAACCGGGATAAAAATGCCCAGGAAGCCAAGCTCCGCCAATTTAGCAATCGCCTCACGCTCAATATTCGCTTCACGATCCCATTGCCTGGCCCGGGGCGCGATGTACTCCCCGGCGAAACGCCTTGCCACGTCGCGAAGGGCCGTTAAATCTTCGGAAATTTCAAAATTCATTCGTTACACCTCAGTCAACAAGTCGCCAGCTCGGCAAACATAAGAGTAGCAACTTCCATACCAATCTATAGCAATACCATACCTAACAACCATCCTTATTGTTCGGGTCAGGCAACCGTATCACAACATGGATCATCACCCGGCTTTTTTCGCCAGTTCCGCCGCGATGACCATGCGTTGAATTTCACTGGTCCCTTCATAAATCGGGGTTACACGGGCATCGCGGAAAAGCTGCTCGACGCGACACTCTTGCACAAATCCGGACCCGCCATGAACCTGCACCGCACGATAGGCTATGCGATTGGCACTTTCGCTGGCATACAATTTCGCCATCGAACAAGCACCACGATCAGAATGACCCCGGTCCACAGTCGAAGCCGCCCGCCATATCAAATTTTTTGAAGCTTCAAGTTCAACCGCACTATCAGCCACCATGTCCGCCACAGCCTGGAACTTACCTATGGGTTGGCCAAACTGTTCACGATGACTCGCGTATGACGTCATCTCCTCCAAGCAGGCCTCAGCAATGCCACACGCTTGAGCTGCAATGCCAATTCGCCCTTCATTCAAACTCGATAAACAAACGTTCAAACCTTGGCCATGTTGTCCTAGGAGGCGATCTTTGGGCACAAAAACCTGGTCCAAATGGATTACCGCCGTTTCACTTCCGCGAATACCCAACTTCCCATGAATCTGCGTACGCTGCAAACCGGGATCGTCGCCGTCAATGAGAAAAGCACACAAACTCTCACTATCCGGTACACCCTGCAAACGGGCAAGTGTCAAAAACCATCGCGCATGCATCCCATTGGTGATCCACATTTTCTCGCCACTAATGCGATAGCCATCGTCCTCCTCAACAGCCATGGTCCTCACCGCAGCCGCATCGCTACCCGCTCCGGCCTCAGACAACGCGAAAGCACCAAAATGTTTCACGCCTGCCCAGCCACGTAAACACATATCCTGCAAAGCGTCGTTGGCGTATTTTTGAATGATCCGCCCCACCATGCTGTGAACCGCCACGGTCACACTCGTCGAAGGAGACCACTTAGCCAATTCATGGATAATAGCTGCATAGACACGATAAGGACAAGCGAGACCGCCAAAAACCTCCGGCACACAAAGCGTCAATAGCCCCATGTCGCCCAACTGAGGCAACACGTCGTACACCGCCCCGCTATATTGGTCCCAAGCACGATCAAGAGGTAGTAATTCGCTTTGTGCAAATTCGGCAACCGTGCTGATCAGCATCAAATGATCATCAGTCAAACCATCAGCATCGGGGACCAACGACATACATTTACCTTTCGTATCAATCGTAGTGCGCGCGAGTTGAACATCACACGCAACATCGATCTATGAGTTCCATGACGGTCTAATACCGGCCAAAAAGTGTAGCCTACGAAACAAATGATTTCTTCGCACAATAAGCTCGCGAAGTCGAGTCAACACCTGCTCTTGGAAACGAGAGGAAAAACGCCAGGAAATCACATCCTCTTCCAATTCCTGCCAACGACGAGTACCACTCAGCTTGCGTTTTCGTTTAGGGTCATAGTCGGCGAGCAGCTTCCGCACTTCACTTTCAATCGACTTAAGCTCAACAGCGATACGATGGGCGGACGGCGCCGGCGTCATCCCATCTTGAAGTCGCTTCGTAACGAAAGACATAGGCGCCTCGTTCGGCGCCGCCTCAATCGCATCCGCATCACCCGCATCGTCCACATCGACAACACCGGCACGGGTGGTCGCTACACCCTCACTATCAGCCAATGCACCTACCGCTTCCAGTGACCTCGTGGAAGCTTCTAATAAATCCGGATCATCCTCGGCTACCTCACCCGCCTCAGACAAATCAGGTTCGCTAGCATCTTCGATACTGGGGACGTCATTATTTTGGTCAGGCTGTCCGTTTTCCATCTTCACTCTAAAAACCAGGTGTACATTTCATCACAGCCGTAGTGTAGCAAGTCTGTCGAATTTCGCACGTTTCGACCGAACTCACACGGCATGCTCACTTATTAGTGTAGTGTGGAATCGTTCATATACGCCTAAGTGAATCTACTATTAGGCGCAACAAACGATTAGCACTCATGCTAGCAACAGGCGGAGGGCAAATTCACTGCGCTACCAGGATCGGCTTGGCATACTTTACTATTAAACGGACCGTAATGAGTTGAGCGGTCACCCTGGACGGTAAAATGTGCTGCGAAACGTGTCCGAGAAATCATAGAAGCCGTATTACCGCATACCCTCACAGGTTTGCCCGTTTCGAAGGTGTGATGATCGTCTAATACAAATTGATGCGGGCACTCAGCCAGAGTGCCGTTATATGTCGCTACCTGACCATAGTCTTCGCATATATCCTCCAGATCATCCAGCTTGAATGCACGTACCGTGATAGAATGGAAATCGACCATACCTAATTTCGCTTCGATATCCGCATCGTTAATGGCAAATGCGCGAGAGTCTACAACCCGGTAATCAAGGCAACCCAACTTACAAAGCAAACGGCGAAAATCTTCGAGATACATCGCGCCGCCCAGACACTCCCCGCGTAACACAGGATCATCCATGAGTGATTCGGGAATTCTTCGACCGGCGAAGACATCTGAAAAATACAATTCACCACCGGGCTTTAGGACACGGAATATTTCGGAAAAAACGCTAGGCTTGTCGGCTGATAAATTGAGCACACAATTGGAAATCACGACGTCAACACTATTGTCTTTCACACCAACCGCAGCTAAATCCTCAATATAACCAAGTTGAAATTCGATATTCGGCTTGCTAAAACCGAACCGGGTCATCTGTGATGGTACATGACGCTGCGCAATCTCAAGCTGCTGCGATGTCATATCCACACCGATCACGTGACCATCAGGCCCGACCATTTTAGCTACCATGTAGGCGTCGCGCCCCGTACCGCATCCTAAATCGAGGACGGCTTTACCTGCCAGTGCCAATGGAATCGGCGAACCACAACCATAGAACTTCTGTACAATCTCATCTTCGATATCCCCCAGGATAGCCCGCACATGTTTGGGCATAGTCCCCCCTACGCAACATGCTTTTGTTTTCAAATCGCGCGTCGATTGTACCGTATCCCCGTAATACGTTTTAACCTGCTCACGTGTTTTATCCATCCCGGATGATATCATCGAACTCAACTTTCTATACAAAGACTAAATCAGCCAAACAAACAACCTCCCGACAAACGGTAGGGCAGGTCGTTCTTTCGCCAATCCCAAATTGGCGAAAGGTTGACCTGCCTGAAGTCATGAGCACCCGCAACCACCCACATCTAACCTAATCCTCATGCCAACACACATTCGATGTTGCAGAAGATCCGGTGCGTGATAGCTAAAGGCAGGCCAACCTTTCGCTGGAAGGCGATAGAACGATCTGCCCTACCGGGCTACTCGCTGTTTGAATGATAGTATATCACGCACGAAACGTCATGTATTGCACACAGCCTAGACGTTGGGCATTCATCCCAAGATGGATCAGTTTGTGAGTCCCATGACCTTCCGTTTGGACATGGCGGAGACGATGATGGCGTTTCTCTTGCCTTCATGATGTGATTCACCCGCCATCATCGACTCCCCCACCTCGAAAACGAGGTGGGCCACCCATCCGCCGACATGCCCGCGCTTTCAGCTTGGGCATGCCACACGCCGTGTCAACAGGCTTGCGCCGTGGTGCTCTTACCATACTCGTCGCGCGACAGGACATCGCAACCCAAAGACATACCAAGGCGTGTGTGACCATTCGAAGACACGGGTCGCCGGCGCTCGCCGCTCGGATTAGGTTGGAGGCACCTTCTAACCCTACGAAGTTTACTCCTGGCTGTTGGTTCTCGATCTTCCCGGTCTATACCCTGTGTCGGAACTTCGTCGCTTGTTTCTACTGATGCGCTGTTTCGGCATACGGCGGCGGGAATGGACATGGTCGCTTTGCACAGCTTCATGCTGAGCACGTGAACGACGTGCTTCGATAGCTTCTTTAGGCGCTCTTGCGGGGATAAGACAATCACACCCTTCGCCTACTAAGTCCATGCGCCCGGCTTGAGATAGTGCTTTGCGTACTAAAAAATAATTTTCCGGCTTAAAAAACTGCATCAACGCTCGCTGCAATTTTCTATCACGTAGCATCTTAGCCACGTAAACCTCTTTCTTGGTGATGGGATCGATCCCAGTGTGATACATGCAGGCCGCAATGTCCATCGGCGCGGGAATAAAATCCTGCACCTGATCGGGCCGATACCCATTATGCTTTAGGAATAACGCCAACTCGATCATGGCATGTATATCACTACCGGGATGCGCCGAAATAAAATATGGGACGAGATACTGCTCCTTACCGGCATCATCTGAAATATCCCGGAAAGACCGGGCAAACTTGTCAAAATTCGCAATCTTCGGACGCTTCATAAATTGAAGGGTCGTATCGTTGGCATTTTCCGGCGCAACTTTAAGATGCCCCCCCACATGGTGCGTTACCAACTCCTTCATATACGCCGGCGAATGTTGGGCCAAGTCCATGCGCACGCCACTAGCGATCAACACCTTCTTAACCCCCGGCTGCTGGCGTGACTGCTTCATCACCTTAATCAGCGATGAATGATCGACGTCCAGCAGCGAACATATAGTGGGGTGAACGCAAGATAGCCGACGACATATAGCCTCAATTTCCGGGTCTTTGCAGCGCATCTTGTACATATTCGCCGTCGGACCGCCGATATCGCTGATCGTACCTTTGAACGCACGATCACGCCCCATACCTGCCACTTCGCCCACAATCGATTCTTCGCTGCGCGATTGAATAATGCGCCCCTGATGCACGGTAATCGAGCAATAGGTACATCCGCCAAAGCAACCGCGCATAATCGTAACGGAATCCTTCACCACCTGTAGTGCTGGAATCGATTCCGTATAACAAGGATGTGCTTTGCGGGTAAACGGTAAGTCATAAAACGAGTCCATCGCTTGCTGTGATTCCGGCAAGCGCGGCGGCGTGCATACCACTGCTTGACGATCGTGATATTGCACCAGGGTCCGTGCGTTGTACGGATTACTCTCGTGATGCACCACTCGCGTCGCCTCTGCAAAAGCATATTTATCACGCTTCACCTCTTCATAGGTAGGCAACACCCGCACATGCGATCCCGATGGCGGCGTTTCGCTGGCACCCATAACATAAGCCACCCCGCGCATATCGCGTAAATCTTTGACCGTTTCGCCGTCTCGAAGTCGTTGGGCTATGTCAAGAATGGAAGACTCCCCCATACCGTAAGCGACTAAGTCAGCCTTGGCATCTAATAGGATGGATCGACGAACGGTGTCACTCCAATAATCGTAGTGTGCGACTCGGCGCAAACTAGCCTCCACACCCCCGGCTATAATCGGCACACCCTTGAACGCTTCCCGCGCCCGTTGACAATAAGCTAACGTCGCACGGTCCGGACGAAGTCCAATCTGACCGCCCGGCGAATAGGCATCATCGTTGCGTACCTTTCGGTTGGCGGTGTAATGGTTAATCATGGAGTCCATATTGCCGGCGCTGATCGCATAGAAAAGCCTGGGCCGACCAAATGTTTTCCAAGGCTCACAACTTCGCCAGTCCGGCTGGGCGATGATACCCACGGAGAAACCAGCCGCCTCCAGCACCCGTCCAAGAATCGCTGTGGCAAAACTGGGATGATCCACATAGGCATCACCCGTCACAAAGACCACGTCAATTTCGTCCCAGCCCCGCGCCTTGGCCTCAGCTAAGTTCATGGGCAGTGGCTTGGGATTACCCAAACTAGATACGCTCAGTTGAACGAGTGGCGTAGGATTACACGCACCGGGTACAGCTACACTAACCATTGATTTGTCTCTCGATAACCTCCAGTCCGCACCCGGAACAACCCGCACGCTCGCTGGAAGAACCCTTGATTTTCACGACCAACACGCCCACGTAGGGCGCATGACTTGGTCTTTCATATCCGGCGATTATAGCAAAATGGCAGGGAAATGGGTAGCGTTCGCCCCAACGTGACGATATGATGCCCCGCTTTGGTTGACGAGACAGCCATATAGCGGATTAGAGCAAGGTGTGCTTTGTGTTACGGAAACAACACAACGAAAGACGTTTTAGTCCGGTAGGTTCGCACAGGCTAAGAGCCCAAGACTCGTTATAAAATCAGGGACACTGCTCTAGTGCTCAATCTCGCATAGATTGAGATGTGATCCGAACCCCGACCGTGAGGGAGAGGGCCTTTGGATATCATGGGTGTACGGAATCCGCTTCCTGACGGGCGCGGCTCTGTTAAGATAACCCATCACATTAATCGCAATGGAGCACTAGTATCAATAAAACGGTGATTTTGAAGTTGCCAAGGTGTATCGACCAACAACAAGTATTGAATAGCAAGGAGAGAGCTCGTGCCGGATGTGACAACACCTGACTTGTATCAAATCGAGTCTCAACTGTCGGACGAAGAACGAGCCGTGCGTGACGCGGTAGGACGCTTCGTCGACGACCGCGTACTACCGATTATCGCCGACTGCTTCGAACACGAACGGTTCCCATCTGAACTCATTCCCGAAATGGCCGAGCTTGGTTTGTTCGGACCTACACTGACGGATTATGGCTGTGCCGGCGTCGGTAATGTGTCGTATGGCTTGATGATGCAGGAATTGGAACGTGGTGATAGCGGTATCCGAAGTTTCGCCTCCGTGCAAAGTGGTTTAGTCATGTATCCGATCCACGCCTACGGCTCAGATGAACAAAAAAATCGCTGGTTACCGGAGATGGCTAAGGCGAAAGCGCTCGGATGTTTCGGACTCACCGAACCGGATGGTGGCAGTGATCCGGGTACAATGAAAACCCACGCGGTCAAACAAGGCGGCGACTGGGTTCTCAATGGCGCGAAAATGTGGATCACCAGTGGTACGGTTGCCGACGTAGCTGTGGTCTGGGCACAGACGGATGACGGCATTCGAGGTTTTCTCGTTGAAAAAGGAACGCCGGGATATACCGCGCGCGACATTGCACACAAGTTCTCCTTGCGGGCATCTATTACCAGCGAATTATTTTTTGACAATTGTAAAATTCCCGCAGAAAACCAACTACCCAAAGCCAAGGGTTTGGGGGCACCGCTTAGTTGTTTGACGCAAGCTCGTTATGGCATCGCCTGGGGTGGAATTGGCGCAGCCATCGCTTGTTATCGTGAGGCCCTGGCTTTCGCCAAGGAGCGCATTCTATTCGGCTCAGCACTCACAGCTAAACAAACGATTCAAATTCGCCTTGCCAACATGTTACGACAAATCGTCACGGGCCAGCTTCTCGCACTGCAACTTGGACGACTCAAAGATGCGGGAACCATGCACCATTCGCAAGTATCGCTGGCTAAGTGGAATAACGTCCGCGTGGTCATGGACGTCGCCCGCGATGCCCGTGATTTACTCGGTGCCGGTGGCATCAGCGTGGAATGTTGCCCCATACGACACATGCTAAATCTAGAAAGCGTCATTACTTACGAAGGCACCGAGTCGATCCACCAGTTAATCGTAGGCCGGGAAATTACTGGTATCGCAGCATTTTAGTTAGATTAGTTTCACCTAAAGTATGAAACGAGCCGCGGGCTAACGACAGCGCGGTCGTCGTGAACAAACTCCGTCGTAGAACAGGTGACCGTTATGCCCTCAATACCATCCGATACACGTTCGAACCGGTACCATCTGAACCGTGCCATGGTCGTGGATGAAAACTTTGTAGCCTATGTCCAATCGTGCACGAGCCACGATGAACGGCCTTCCAACCCAGCGTTGGACAAACCAATTATTCACCAAAGCAAGCTTACCGGGCAAGACCTCATCGATCTATTCGAATCACAAGCCACTTCACGATTGATCGACATCGTAGCCAGACAGATGCGCGCTCAAGGTGTAGGTTATTATACCATCGGCAGTTCGGGGCATGAGGGAAACGCCCTTATTGGCCAACTCACGCGATACACTGACATGGCCTTTCTACATTACCGCTCCGGCGCTCTCATGTGTGAGCGTGCCAGGCAACTACCCAGTTACGATTTTATCTACAACACAATGCTAGGCATCGCAGCCTCTCGGGAAGACCCGGTGGCAGGAGGACGGCACAAAGCATGGGGTAGTCGAGAGCTGAACGTTCCACCGCAAACCAGTACCATAGCCTCACACCTACCCAAGGCCGTCGGTACGGCTATGTCAATTGCCCGAGCACAACGATTGCAATCCGGCAAGACACCCGAAGATATGATCGTGGTATGCAATTTCGGTGACGCCTCAGCCAATCACGCCACCTCCCAAACCGCTTTCAACGCGGCAGCCAGCGCCGCGTATCAACGATTACCCGTCCCCATTCTATTTGTCTGTGAGGATAACGGTGTCGGCATTAGCGTAGCGACACCGCCTACCTGGATCGAGTCCCAATTTCGCCATCGGTACGGTCTTACTTATTACCAGGCCAATGGTCTTGATGTGGTTGAAGCTTATGCCACCGTTCGCCAAGCCGTTGACCATTGTCGCGGGAAACGAAGGCCGGTATTTCTACATTTGAAAACCGTTCGATTGTTAGGTCATGCAGGGACGGACCCAGAGACTGAATACCACTCTTGGCAAACAATCGAAGCAAACGAAGCCAAAGACCCGCTCTTACGCACGGCTCAGCACGTCATGGAATTGGGCTTGTTAACCCCCACAGAAACGCTGGATCGTTATGAGTCGATTCGTAATCGTATTGTTAACGCAGCCAGTGACGCAGCCAAGACACCCAAGCTAAGAGACAAGCAAGATATTATTTCAACGCTAGCTCCGTTATCACCGGATCAAGTTCATGCAGAGGCTACGCGCTGTCCGAATCACCAAGCACGTGTTGAAATCTTTGGTGGTGACCATCGGTTGCCGGAATTACGCCCCCCCAAGCACATGGCTGCGTTAATCAACCTCGGCCTGCACGATTTGCTCATCAAATATCCCCAGGCGATTATCTTTGGTGAAGATGTCGCTAAAAAAGGCGGTGTCTATTTCGTCACCAACGGACTAACCAACAAATTCGGCGTCGGACGCGTGTTCAATACTATCCTCGACGAAACCACCATCCTCGGCTTGAGCATCGGCGCTGCCCACGTCGGATTGCTACCTATTCCTGAGATTCAATACTTGGCGTACTACCATAACGCTCAAGATCAAATTCGCGGTGAGGCGGCTTCACTTAACTTCTTCTCAAACAATCAATTCCGTAACCCCATGGTTGTCCGCATTGCCGGTTGGGCATACCAAAAAGGATTCGGCGGTCATTTTCACAACGACAATAGCATTACCGCACTGCGCGACGTACCGGGACTGATCATGGCCACTCCCTCTCGCGGCGACGACGCCGTCAACATGATGCGCACCTGCATGTCCCTGGCCGCAACCGATGGGCGCGTGATAGCTTTCATTGAACCCATTGCGATGTACATGAAAAAAGACTTGTACCAGGAGAAAGATCACAAGTGGATCTTTCCCTACCCCGAACCCGGCGAAGCCATCCCGCTTGGCGCCGGAAAAATTTACCACGAAACCGCCGGCGATCTAACGATATTAACCTTCGCCAATGGCACGCACATGTCACTACGTGCAGCCAAGATATTACGCGAAACGCACAACATAAACGCGCGTGTGGTAGATTTGCGCTGGTTATGCCCACTCAATGAAACCTTCATCATGGAACAATCCTTAGCGACGGGCAATGTGCTCGTGGTGGATGAAGGACGTCGGAGCGGGGGCGTTGCAGAAGCTATACTCGCATTATTGATGGAATCCTGCGGCACCAAAGTTCACGCTAGACGCATGAACGCCGTAGACACCTTCATACCGTTAGGTCCAGCCGCCGACTACGTCCTACCCGCCATGCCTGACATCGTCACCGCAGCGGTAGACCTGATGAAATCATCAACGTAGTAAAACTTAATTTGGCATAATCAAGCAAGCGGCACCCAGTACGCCACTTTCCTCGCTGCCGGGCATCTGCATGATGCGGGGAAGTGTGAGATTTTTTTCGTCAAAGGTTTTTTCCGCCTCATGCCGCACCGCATCTATCAACATCGGCCAATGGGTCACCACACCACCGCCGAGAGTTATCACGTCAGGTTGAAATGCCCGGTTGATCGAAAACAACGCACGAACAATGGCTGACACTATCTCATCGCCAATCTTTCGAAGCCTGCTATCCCCCTGCACAATACCTTCCTGCCATGCAGCCACGCTAGGCGCTAATCCGTGGGCTTTGGCCATAGACAATAGCGCTTTGCCGGAGGCGATGGTTTCCAAACAACCGCGCAATCCACAGGCACAGGGAATAGCCGATTCGGTTTGATCAACTACCAGCAACCGCAAATGCTCGTAACCGATGCGCTCCAACGGTACAACCTTACCCTCTATCACGCAGCCACACGCCACACCCGTCCCCAGACGAAGATGAACTAATCGATCAGGTCTCGGTGATAACTGACAAATTTCTCCCCACGTCGCAGCATCTGCATCCGTCATAAGCGTGACGGGTAATTTTGTTTTCTGCGACAGTTCTGCACGCAGCGCAACGCCTTCCAAATAAGATACATTGATCGAACGAAGTAACGATCCCCTTGACTCATCGAGCTTGCCCGGTAACCCCATGCCAATGCCCGCCATGCGCGATCGACCACCGTGCTCGTTGCAGAGTTGGTCAATGGAATGATCCAGCCAGTCAAACAGTTGAGTAGCTGTGGTAAACGTAGACGTGGGTGTTCGGCACAGTCCGTCGAGTACGCGCATTCCTTTAATTACGCCCACACGAATTTGCGTACCGCCGACATCAATACCAACGGCTAAGGATGGTTGCTTTAACCCGTCCGTAAAATACTCCCTCACGATGTGCCTGCCCGGCAGCGCCTAGGGCGTTCTTAAAGCTACGGTAGTGTTGTCACTGACCGGTCGATGTAGCGTCGGCAATACACGCTGCCGTAGCGCCTGCCTGGAACCGCTTTGTTCATTTTTTATAGGCCGCCCGCGATCATCTAAACGCTCATACAAAGAATGGTAGGCGAAAGCTGCCACGTGTTTATTGGTTAATCTAGCCAACCGAACCTGCTCGCGTACCAAGTCAGGAGATCGTTTATCAAACATCACACCCATAACAACCGGAATGCGCAAATGCATAGCCGACCACGTGTGCAATCGCCGTTGATACGTTTTCATATCGGCGGCGTAGTTCATCGGAAATACCGCATCGAGCAACCCCAGCGCAATCCAAGCACTCACGTCTTGAAAATGATGGCGCCGCGCTCGATCCGGTTGAGCACCCACCGCAGCCGTTAGCTTCACATGAGGCTTCGTCGTCTTACACATGTGACGAATATCTTTCACCAGGCGCGTCACCTGCTCACTACGCCATCGATCCCACTGCCGGGGAGATTGCTCCGGCGTCTTGCCCGTCGCTTGTCGAAATAACAGTAACGTGAGAGGATCACGTGGATAATCCGGCACCGTCGCACCTTTGGCATACCCCTCATTCCACTCATTGGGGAAGCGAATATAATCCATATGCAAGCCGTCAACCTCATAGCCGGACACAATCTCTCGCATTACAGCCACCAAATACTTTCGAACTTCCGGCAAACACGGATTCAAGTTGTTATACCATCCCAGCGGTTCTCGCCGACCGCGCCCATCACGCCAAAACCAATCCGCATGCGCATGATACAACTGCCGAGCATTGGTCGGCGGTTTATCACCGCGCCAACCGGGAACAACATTCACCCACGCATGAATAGCCATTCCACGAGAGTGAGCCTCGCGCGTGGCTATTTTCAGTGGATCAAAACCGGGATCGCGCCCGCCTAATTCGTCCGCCCAGGGTTCGAGACGGGATCGATAAAAGGCCGTGCCATTCCCTCGAACCTGAAATAAAACCGTATTAAACCCACCACGCATCGCATTATCCATAACCTTAGCGATGTCCCGTGGCGACTTATAGTCCCACCGCGTTACCCATACCGCACGAATCGACGAATCCACTGAAAGAGTTCCCGAGTGATGTCGCGGGTTTATCTGACAACCCGACAACCCGGAAACCATCAACGCCGCGATCGTCAAACCAACCAGGTTACGCTGCGGGAGATATGTCATCTTTCTTCTGTTCCCTTCTGATAACACAATAAGTTCTCAACGTCGGGCATCGTTTGCCGCCCAGGCATAGCGCAGCTTAGCGCATCTTCCCAACCCCTTCAACTGCATCGGCGATGAACGCGTCATAACGCCAACCTACCCAGCGGAATAAGCACACCATATCAGAGCCGCAGGCGCGAGCCTGCGGACACACGATCAAATATACCGCGACACGGATTCCGTCACGCTTCCCGTCGTTCCAATTAGCGAGTACGGTGATCGTACCAAGGCATTTCACGTTCTCCCTATTGATCGAAGACCTTGGTCTACAAGCTTCGCGGGTTAGGCAATTACTGCGCTGTTCATTTCCGACGCACCCCGCCATCACGCATGCTTCCCATTCCCTCTACCAAAGTGCGATAAAAACAACTCGCATGACGACGAATAACGTCAATTATTGTGACCCAATAACTACACCCCAAACCACGACACATCGACGGTCAGATGCGCGTGTTTGTGTGAAAATGAAAGCGGAACTGTCCAAACTTGCCCCCATAATTCGTCGATGCTAGCGCATATGGCGCCCACACTCATCTCTCGTCGTCAATGGTGAGAAAGTCTGGTCGCATGTTCGAGTGTTACGTTTTCCATACGCGGTCGGATGACATCCATACGCCCGCTATGGAGTTATGAATAGATATCAAAGGTATAAAGTGTCATTTATCTGACATAATCCGTTTTGGCAGGAGATTTCGAAGATGAGAATTGGATCGAAAAACACTTGGTTCGCGTTCTCCGCGTCCACCATAGCCGCAATTGGCATCTCCGGTTGCAGTATATTTCATCCCAGCACGCTCACACCGACGGGTATGATTGTCCGCACCCATGCCAAGCCCATCAACACGGGCTATCACGGCGATTGGGATCCTCATGCCGTACAAATCACCATGAATCGTGTGGAAGACACAACACCTGTTAGCACCAATCAGGTATATGTAGCGACCATCACGGATAAAAATGGAAAACCGTTAGCTGGACGTCGCGTTGAATGGATGATCGCGGAAGGCGGTATCGGTGACATCGTCGAAATAGATGAAACAGGTATTAGCGATGGCCGTGGATACAAAGTCAACAATCAATATGCCATTTCGCATACGAACTTTTTCGATCATGTGTTGGATCGAGGAACGGACGACCCCTCAGACGACATCTACATCAAGGCGGGCCAAACGTGGTGTGTCATCTCGTCACCCCTTGAAGGTACAACCCACCTCACCGCCTTCGTCCCTGCTATCTACAATTGGGACAACAACAAAGTCCTAGCGGTGCACAACTGGTATGATGTAAACTGGGATACCCCCGAAACGTCGACCGATGCGACAGGAACCTCGAATACGTTCTCGACCTATGTGTACAGACATTCCAATGGAGAGCCTCTACAGAATTACATCGTACGTTATGAAATCCTCAACGGCCCTTCCGGTAACTTCCACAACGGTTTTGGACAAGCAGTGGAAGTACGCACCGATGTCAATGGTATCGCTACCGCCACCATCACCCAGGATTCCCCTGTCGAAGGCACCAACGACATCAAAGTCACCATCATCCGTCCGGAAGATATTCAGTGCTGCAATAAATCGGTCAAGATTGCACAAGCGTTCACACAGGAAAACTGGATCAGTCCTAAGATTCATGTGACCAAATCCGCACCGTCACAAGTAAACTGTGGAGAACAGTTCATCATCCCCATCACTGTGTCTAACACGTCAACGGTAGACGCACACAACGTCATGGTAAACAATCCCTTGCCAAGCGGCCTGGCTTATGTTTCCAGCTCACCAGCTGGGATGTTTACTAACGGCAATGTCAACTGGAACCTCGGCACCCTGCCAGCCGGTAGTCAGCGGACGATTAACTTGACAGTCAGTGCAAACCCGACCGGACGATTCGGCAGCTATGCTGAAGCCAGTGCCGATCAAAATCTTTCCGATCGTGACTTCGCAGAAACCAACGTCGTTTGCCCACAACTCGCACTCACCTGCCAGGCCCCAACCCAAGTCTCTGCTTGCGATATGATCAACTACACCATCACCGTCCACAACAACGGCACGGGTATGGCTGAAAATGTTCAGATCACTGACAAAATGGCTCAGGGACTGATCCGAACAAACGGCCAATTCGCTCAGTCGTTTAACATTGGCACGCTGTCTCCGGGTGAGTCACAAACATTCTCTATCCAAGCCAAACCGCAAAACGCCGGTACGTTCGTAAGCTCCGCCGTCGCCACGGCCAATGGTGGTCTCATGGCAGAAGATTCTGCCACAACGATCGTCAATCAGCCACGGCTTTCCATCACTAAATCCGGTCCGGATGAGCGTTATCTAGGGCGAACCGCTCAATACGAAATCACCGTCACCAACACCGGTGATACACCAGCCATCAACACCACCATCACCGACACGGTCCCCACGGGCATGTCCTTTGTCAGTGCCAGCAACAACGGCTCTTTCAATGGCGGCCAAATTCGCTGGAACATCTCCAGCCTGGCACCTGGCGAGTCCCAGACCGTGTCGCATAAACTTCGTGCAACGGGCAGTGGTGTAGCACGCAGCACGGCCTTCGTGAAGTCACGATGCGCCGATGCTTCCACAAGCAGTGAAACCAACATCTCAGGTATTGCTGCTATGCTCGTAGAAGTCAGAGATACTGAAGACCCCATCGAGGTTGGTGATTTTCAGATCTATGAGATCAAAGTGACGAACCAGGGATCCGCTGACTTAAACGCAATCCAGGTTGTTTGTGAATTACCTCTTGGTCAGCAGTTCGTTGAGGGCGCCGGCCCCACCAATGCCAGAAGCGCCGGGCAAAAGGTCACATTCAACCAAATGCCAACCCTAGGACCACAGCAGCAAGCCACGTTCCGCGTAACCATCAAGGCTACGCAAAAGGGTGACGTTCGCTTCAAGGTATGGGTTACGACCGACCAGTCCCCGGAACCGGTGATGGAGACCGAAAGCACGTTCATGTACTAGCGCTAAGTCGTTGATCATTTGTTGGGGGGCATGGCCAAGCGAAGCGCGGCCATGTGCGTCCATATTAAGTGTGTCTCACGACTAACGCTACCTCGAATTTTGGGTATGAACGGGGGATGTCGGCGATGGCACCCGGCGTCCCCCAACTATTTTTTCCAACCGGTATGACTGGAGACCTCAAGTTGCTACGTAACACCTGGATGCGAATCACAACAACCCTTTGTGGCGCTATGTCGCTCGTAGGCTGTACAACATCCCAGGTCACGTTCCAGATGTCGCAAACCCAGATCGTACGAAATCCACAGCAACAAAAAATAATCGAAGGCGTGAAGTTTGAATCTTCCGTAATAACCAAAGGTCTTGGCGGTCAACAGCTCATCTATCAGGTAACGTTACAGGACAAGGCCGGTCGCCCTATTCGTTCGCGCGACGGACGCTATCAGACCAAGGCAGGTGAGGTAGCTGCAGCGCGTAGTTTCTTCGTGCATTTTCCCCTACAAACATTCTCCAATTTGCAGGTAACGATTCCTGCCGATCAATTTGAAGTGCGCAACAACCACCTCCCCATCACCGCGAAGGTTGGCATATACACCATCGCCGGCAACGAATTGGCCAGAAACCTTTGCCCCATCCCCGAAGCAAAATTATTAGCCACACCATAGCATCCCCTTCAGCACAGCAATGATCCCAAACATGGGCGAGCACCATTCCCGCTGTTGGTTGCTCCGATAACGCAGTAAATAAACCATGTATTTTCTTCTTATGCGTTCCTTCGTCATGGCATCCTTCCATCGCCTAAATGAACGGACACATCCCCACAGTTGTGATTGATGTTGACTCTTATCGGAGTCGCGCACATCAACCAACCCATGGCAACCTCTACAAGAATAACCGTTGGTTCGATATTGATCCGCTTTGATGAGAAATGATAAGATAACGGGCCTATACTCCAATTACGCGACCGCAAGGTACCTGCGACTATCGCGTGAGGAAGGGAAAGATGCGCACGCCGATAACCCACGGAAGATACCCAAAGTGTATCAACGGCTTCATCTGCGCACTGTCATTATGCAGTGTGGTGATCGTCTTTTCTACATGCGCTCTCGCCGACGAGAAAAAATCAGCAATCATCCAAAACCTTCGCACCGTCGAAAAAGCATTCACCCAACTAGCTGATAAGACTCGCGTTCATGTCGTTGCCATTGTCACTTATCAATCAACCTCATCGGTTCGTGCCAACCATGAGCCGAAGGTGCTGAATCAGGGAAGCGGTTTTGTTCTCGGCGCCGAGGGTCTGATCGTCACAAATCACCACGTCATCGCCGGTGCAGCATCCATTACAGTAGTCCTAGCAGACGGTACCAGGCACATAGCCAATATCGTAGGAACTGACGATCACGCTGACTTAGCCGTGCTTAGAATTCCAGCGAGAAATCTCGCAGCAGCGCCGCTTAGCGACCTATCGCATGTCACGGTGGGCCAATGGGCATTCGTCATCGGAAATCCCTATGGACTCGCAGCCGGTGACGGACATACCTCTTTCACCGCCGGCGTCGTTTCCGGCCTTGGTCGTTCACTCGCAGGACTATTCGAAGAATATGACGACCGCTACCTCGGCAACATGATCGAAACGGACATCTACCTCAAACCCGGTTACAGCGGCGGCCCCATGTTCAATATCGACGGCGAAGTCATGGGCATCTCCGCAGCCGTAGTCACTAAAGAAAACCTCGCCCCCACCGGCTTTGCCATACCCATCACTCAGCGAACACGACACATTCTCAAAGCGCTGAGCCAGGGTATCTCGATACAATATGGATCGATGGGCGCCTATAGCCGCACTGTCTCTAAGAAAGAAGCCATAGAGTTGGGATTGCCGCAACAAGGCGGGGCTATGATTACCAAAGTCTCCGGCGGAGGCTCCAAAAACCCCGCCGCACGAGCCGGTATCCGTCGACGTGATGTGATTACACAATTCGGCGACCGAACCATCCTCACCGCAGATGTACTGCACGATGTCGCAACATCAACCCCTATCGGTGAAGCAATAGACATCACGTATTACCGTAAAGGTGAGGCTCACCAAACGTCAATCATACTCATAGATCGAAAAGAATTAGCTGACGACCGTCACCGTAACAACGAATCTCGCGTCGCCGTACACATGCTCACCTGGCACGGCTGCCTACTCGTCGAAGCCACGGAGTACTATCGCGATCTGAACAACCTATCCAAAGACATACAAGGCCTATATATCAGCCAAATCCAACCTAACACACTAGCTGCCATAAGCGGCTTAAAACCTCACATGTTCATCACCAAATACAATGAACAAAAGGTCACGACGATCAATTCGTTTATCGAGGTAGACGATCAAGTCGCACAGGGAATCGCCCGCATTGAACTCTCAACCGGCGAAGTAATAAACGTAAGTACCACAATCTCCCAAGACATCCTATCCACTCATTGACACATTTCTGGCACCTCCATGGACCGCATAGGGATGGGTGCCCCATCCTTCAGGTACTCCCGAAGGGTGGGGGATGGATCTTGCTTCGAAAGGTATCGTAAGTGTCACTGTCATATCACTGTCAGTGCACGGCACATCCGTCCCTCAATTGCCCTACCGGTCTTCCCTCACCTGATCCGAGCCGGTAGCGCCAGCGCCCGGTGTCTTCGGACGGTCATACACACGATGAATGATCTGAGACCGTAGGGCAGGTCGTTCTTTCGCCAGAGCCCATAGGCTTTGGCGAAAGGTTGACCTGCCTGAAGTCATTTGGCATGCGCTACCACCAGTCATCTGGCACCCCCTACCACCAGGATAATCGATCAGAGCCGCACGGCGCCAGCCTGCGGACTGGCGCACATAAACAAGTCCACCCACGCCAAGCTGTCTGCGTGTCACCAGGCTTGCGCCGTGGTGCTCTGACAAACGCGTCACACGACCTAACATCGCAACCCAAAAACAAGTCGAAGCGTGATAATTAAAGGCAGGTCGTTCTTTCGCCTTAAGGCGAAAGAACGACCTGCCCTACGGGTCTTGTGTTGATCTGTATTGTAAGTGTCACGATCATTGCACGAAACATCCTTCCCCCACCCTTTGCCAGTAGGCAATGGATGGGGCACCTACGCGGCCATGACGAATGTCTTGAAACTACAGACTTATCTATGCCTCGCAGAAGCCCGACGGCGCAATTCCGCACTGATAAATTCCTGTATCTCACCGTCAAGCACACCTTGCGTATTCGACGTGGTATAGGCCGTCCGTGCATCTTTCACGCGCTGTTCGGGATACAAAAAATAACTCCGAATCGCGTTACCCCAACCAATTTGCCCCTTCTCGTTATACGCCTTGGCTAGTTCACTATCCCGCTTGGCCTGCTCCATCTGGAACAACCGCGCTAAGAGCATTTTACGAGCCGTCGCACGGTTTTTGTGTTGTGATCGCTGACTTTGACATTGCGCAATAATGTTCGTCGCCAGGTGCGTCAAGCGAACAGCCGAGGAGGTCTTATTGACATGCTGCCCACCCTTACCACTCGCGCGATACGTATCCTCACGAACTTCTTGATCCCAATCGACCTCAATTTCGATCGTGTCCAACTCCGGCTGGACATCAACGGAAGCGAAACTCGTCTCGCGTTTCCCCTGTGCACTAAACGGTGAAATGCGCACCAGCCGATGGACGCCAATCTCGCACGACAGATACCCATACGCATAAGGCCCTTTCACCAGCAAACTACAAGACTGAATACCCGCCGCCTCACCATAACGCATCGACAATTCTTCCACGCTATACCCGTTACGCTCAAAATACCGCAAATAAAGGCGAAGCATCATCTCAGCCCAATCACACGCATCATCCCCCCCCGTGCCCGCCTGTATATTAAAATAACAGTTACTGGCATCATTAGGGCCGGAAAGCAGCGTCAACAATTCAACCCGATCAAGGTCTCGTGCAAGTGCCGTCAATCCCTCATCAAGCTCTTCGCGTACCTCTACATCCTCGCCCTCCTGCAACAACGCAAGCATGGCATCCAATTCCTCGTGCTGCGCGGTCAGCTTGCGCACAGGATCAACCTTTGCCTTGAGTGCTTTGAGGCGTACAACGGTCGCTTGAGCGGCTTCCGAATGATCCCAAAAATTTGGCGCAGCCATCTCCTGTTCAACAGAGGCTAGCGCTTCGACTTGCGTGGGGTAGTCAAAGAGAGTCCCGGATAGCTACAATCCGGGCCGAAAGATCTTTAAGTGTAGAGGTGGGATTTTCATACAACATATCAGTTTTACTCTGTAAGGCTCTTCTCTTGCGTCAAAACGTGTCGTCAACGCCTACTCAACCACACGTTCGATGGACTCGATAATAACATCTTCCACCGGCAGCGATACCTCGTCGGCGATAATCGTACTATCCGTTCGTTCCATAGCGGCGATGGCATCAACTACATCAGTCCCCTCAACAATCAAACCAAACGCCGTAAAACCCTGACTGTCCAGAAAACCGTTGTCCGTAAGATTGATAAATATCTGTGTCGTACCGCTATCGGCACCACCACTCAGCGCAAGAGCCACCGAATACACAACGCTATTGCTCAACTCTTCACGTGCCTCCGAAGCAATAGGATCGCGCGTCGGGTCTTTCTTTATCAATTCGTCACCAACCCGCTCAAAACCACCACCCTGCAAAACAAATGGATCGCACACACCCGTATCCGCATTTTCCGAACAAGCGTTTCGATGAAAAAGCGTTGACGTATAAAAATCTTCGTCCACGTAACGCAAAAAATTCACCACATGCCCCGGCGCTAACGACGCATCCATCTCCATCGTAAACGACCCGAAATTAGTAGTAATCAACACCTGAGGCGACAAATCTGCCACGCTAACCAACGAAAATTCGCGTACAACCTCAATATCATTACCACCCGCACCCGGCAACGTCACCACAGCCTGACCAACAATGGTATCCGCACGATCAGCCGTGAATTGCGGCGATAGTGAAGTCGCATCGTCATAATCTCCACCACCACCCGTCAAAGACCACAGCACCGTCGCACCAGCCACGTCTGTATCGATCATAGCTGATAGCGCCACCGGCTCACCAATCACAACTAACTCCGGCACGGAAATCGTCACATCACCACTAATTTCAACCGTCACAAAGCCACTCGCCATCGACTCCGCACTATCGACCACCACCACACGAAACACATATCGCCCCGGTGTGGTCAACACACCCGTCTCCAGCGTATCCGTTGTCGATGTAACCAACTCAACTTCCACCGGCGAAGCATTCACATCCCACACATACGAATACGGAAGCACCCCACCCGTCGCAGTCGCCGTAGCCATGATGGCACCACCCGGCAAAGCAATAGCCGTGTCCGTGCTAGCAGTAACCTTTAGACTACCGGAATTCATCGGCCCGGTTACTCCTCCACCACTCCCAAACGGCTGGCAAGCGGAAACCAAACAAATCACAGGTAATAGCATAAATCGCCGCTTAGTATTAAACATAAAAGTAACTTTCGTCATGCTTAGCTTCGTCATAATAAATCTTTATCGGTTCAACCTATGAACAGCCGGTAGTCGTGTCGCGCTGAATCCGTACAATACACGCAACATCAACGAGGCAACAGGCCGGCCCGAAACGGTCTGCGTACTATCTACCGGACACCCTATGTCAGTGCATGATGTCTACCAGTCGCCACTCGTCGAGCGCTACGCCTCCAAGCACATGTGTGAACTATTCGGTTCTACCCACCGTATTCGTACATGGCGGAGACTTTGGCTGGCACTTGCCAAAGCGCAAAAGCGTAGTGGACTTAAAATCTCCGCCACCCAAATTCGCCAACTCGAACGAACAATCGACAACATCGATTTCAAACGAGCCGCACGTCACGAGAAACGCCTTCGCCACGACGTTATGGCCCACCTCCACACTTGGGGCGACATCGCCCCTAGCGCCAAAGGCATCCTACATCTCGGGGCCACCAGTGCCTACATCGTGGACAACGCCGACCTCATCATCATGCGCGACGCGTTACAACATATAGCAGAATGGTTAGCTAGCGCCGTAGATAAGCTCGCCACATTCGCTAAACAACACCGGGCTTTACCGACCCTTGGCCTCACCCACTTTCAACCAGCCCAGGTAACAACCGTCGGCAAGCGCGCCGCCCTATGGTGCTACGATTTCGTCCGTGATCTAGGCGAAATCGAACACCTCCTCGACACACTAAAATTTCGAGGCGTGAAAGGAACAACTGGAACCCAGGCCAGTTTCTTAGCCTTACTCAACGACGATCACCAAGCAGTCGTCAAACTCGAAAGTGACGTAGCTAAGCAGTTCGACTTTCAGCAGGTCGAACCCATTACCGGCCAAACCTACTCACGCAAGGTGGATGCCCAAGTCGTCAGCACACTAGGCAATATCGCCGTCAGCGTGCATAAGTTCTCCAACGACATGCGCCTTCTAGCCAATATGAAAGAAATCGAGGAACCCTTTGAGACATCGCAAATTGGCTCCAGCGCTATGGCCTATAAGAGAAACCCCATGCGCTGCGAACGGGCTACGGCACTGGCGCGATTCGTCATTGCACTCGGTCAATCCGCCCTACAAACCGCTGCTGAGCAATGGTTCGAAAGAACGCTCGACGACTCAGCCAACAAACGACTCACTGTGCCTGAAGCTTTTCTAGCCACAGACGCCTCGCTCCGTATTGTTTGCAATGTATCCGACGGTATGGTGGTTTATCCAAAAGTAATCGAGCGTCGCCTACAAGCGGAATTACCTTTCATGGCCACGGAAAACATCATGATGGCCGCAGCCGCGAAAGGTGGTGACCGTCAGGATTTACACGAACGAATCCGAAAACATGCCCACGCCGCAGCCGCCCGCATCAAAATGGAAGGTAAGGACAACGACCTATTAGACCGACTCCGCAACGATAGCGCCTTCGCCGCTGTAGATATAAACAGAGTAGTTAAACCCAAAGCTTTCATTGGAAGAGCGCCTCAACAAGTGGACGAGTTCATCAAAGCCCATGTGGCGCCCATCCGACGTCGTTATAAAAAAGCGTCAGGAAAAACAAATGAACTTTCCGTATAAATTTATTCATACAAGCCTCGTGCGGAATATGACCCGACATGTCGGGAGCACGCATGGTGCTTGTCGAGCAGTATAACTCTGTCATGTTCACTCTATAAAAAGGAAACCTCAGTCGTGCAACAATCTGAACTAGCCAGTCGAATCCGCGAAGCCGCTTATCTGGAAGGCAATTTCACCCTACGCTCCGGTCGCAAGAGCAACTACTATCTCGACAAATATCTCTTCGAAACGCAGCCTGATATTCTCAAAGCCCTTGGTGACATGTTTGCCGGCTTTGTAAAAAGTTCAACGACGCTCATTGCCGGCGCAGAGTTAGGCGGCGTATCGCTTGCGGCAGCGACTTCTATGTCAGCCAACAAACCATTCGTCATTATTCGTAACAACAAAAAAGACTACGGCACACAAAAACCCTTCGAGGGAAAACTTACGGATAGCGACAGCGTATTACTCGTTGAAGACATCGCCACCACCGGCGGACAAGTGCTCGAAGCAGCCAAGCTCATATGTGAACTCGGCGCTAAGGTCGAATCTATTATCTCTGTCATCGACAGACAGGAAGGCGCCAGAGAAAACATCGAAGCCGCAGGATTTACTTTCGATTCCCTATTCACAAAAGCAGACCTGGGCATCACTAGCTGAAAAAGTCTAAACGCATCATTTCAAAACCATCACGCCGCGTCAGGTAAGTTTAGTCGTCGGGTGGCCCATGTCCTGTTTTTTGGACATGGGGGAGACGATAAATGCCAAGATATTGTCATTCTTACAATCACCCGCTACGACTTACGACCTTTATTGACTTTCCCGGATCGCTGTTGTTGTAATTGCTGGGCTTCCGTCGCTGCTTTCTGCATGCGCTCAAGGAAAGAAGGCTTGCCTGATTTTTTAGCTTTGCCTTTCGCTCCATTCTTTTCTTTGGGATTAAACAACGTCCCTGCAGCTTCTTGTTCTTTGATATGCTTGCGGATACGAATCTGCTCGATCGTACCGAACACGGAACTGGTCATGATATACAGCGTCAATCCACTTGGTGCTTTATAGAAAATAAGGAACATCATAATAGACATCATCGGACCCATTTTCTGCATCATGTCCTGCTGCTGTTTTTGTTGATCGGTCATGTTGGGGTTAGGCGCAGGCTTGGGTTGCATTTTCTGCTGTGCGAACATCGCCACGCCCAGAAGTAGGGGAAGCAGATTAAAGGCGGCCACTTCCCACCCAAACAGTGGCACATGAAAAGCCTGACTAAATCGATACAACTCATCCGGCGCTGTGAGGTCGCCAATCCAAGTAAACAAAAAACCTTGATGTCGCATAGAAATGTTATTGCTTAAACTAATCCAAAGTGCCACCCAGATCGGCATCTGAATAAACATCGGTAAGCACGTCAGCATCTGCCCCGCAGGATTGATATTAAGCTTCATCATCTCCTGGTTCATGCGTGCCTTGTCATTAGCATACTTTCGCTTGATCTCTTCAATTTTCGGTGCCATCTCCTGCATACGCTTTTGCATCTTGACCATATTGACTTGGCCTTTTTTCGTAATCGGATGCAGTAACGTACGCACAATAAGCACCATAATAATAATCGCCACACCGTAATCGCGTACGATCGAATGTAGACCGTTAAGCAACAAAATCATCAACTCAACAAGCCAGGAAAAGGTACACATCCCGTAACCTTGAGAAATCTGGTAATAATAATTTCGGGACTTATAGGTATCAACCTTACGGAACCCGTCGAACTCTTTTTCGCCTAGATAAATATCAGACCGAAAAATCAACGGTGTCGTACCAATATCCGTTGCTTGCGTGACGAATTTGACCGTGATGTCATCATCCGTTTCCATCAAACCGTCAACATCATACGCAGACACTTGCGTAATATACGCCGGCTGATCTTCCCCACTGATAGATTGTGGCGCAATGGTGCATGTGAAATATTTATTCGCCGTCGCCGCCCAACTCAACCTGGCATTTTTATCTGCACCCATACGCGAAAAAATTTCCATCGGTCGACCGGATTGACCGTGAATTTTACTGGTTGCCAGTCTGTGACCGACAACCAGCCCTTCACTTTGATAGATGCCACAATCGATAATCCGATCGTCCATACGCGTATCCGCAGCGCGAATACCAAGCCCGCCGCGATAAGATAGGATGACACGCCGTTGTCTCTCCGCGTTTAAGTTTGTAATCACAATCTCATCAAAAATATCGTGACGACGCTCATCTAATGCTTGAACTGGTAACCGAAATACGCGCGTCAACCGCAGGGCAGGCTCACCGGCATCGTGAATGTCTAACTGAAACGACAACGCCTGGCCGGTCTGGTTCGTCCCATCAGATAACGTACGCTCATACGTCGTGACCTCACCAATCTGCCATAGCTTATCGTGCAGTGAAATATCAACATTATCGATATTGATCGATTCCACAGCCAAAGAACGCGTTACCATACCGCTTGCAGATGTTGATGGAGCCAGTAATTTGTAATGTTCAGGGTGATGCAGCGTTTCACGATGGCCCGTCATCGTCGCATATTCAACCGACGCCCCCACATTCGACAAGACCAACCCCATACGAAAGGGTTCATCACCGACAGGCGTATCAAGTTTATGGCTCTCCAATGAACCCATATGACGGGTCTGCGCCAGCGGCGCTTCAATCACCAAAAATCGCTTCGATGTTTCATTCCCATCAGGTGAAGCGGAAAGTTGTTTCGCAACGCTGGAATCTGCAACAAAATTAGGGTTAGCGATGGTTTGCCCAGGCACATCATCCGTTTGTCTTGAAGTTCCCTGACCGACTGTTTGCTGAGACGACGGCGTGCTCGGTGGCGTGGGCAATATTTTTGGCGCTACCCACATGACCGCAAAGAAAATACTCGCCGCGATCAGCACATTTCGTAGTGTATCACTTTTTTCCATAAATTTGATTTACGCTTTGCTGATTGTGATAAGACAACTGGATCAAGCATGGTATCGCAGGTCAAAAATACCCGGCGATTCCCACCTATAACGGTACGGATCATCTCCCTTCAAAGAGACGCGTACCGAGAAAATCATCCAGGTCCGGAGTGTCAAAAATCTTGCGAGCCGATGACTCAATATCGTACTCAAGACGTACATATTCGATCGTCGTACAGTATTCGTCCTCTCCTACTTCAGGTGGCTCATACTCCGCCGGTGACTCACCCTTCTCGTATACAACGATAAAACAAAGTCGCGGATCACGGTCACGAGGCTGGCCAATACTACCTACATTGATGATCGCTTTCTCATCCGATGTCACGGAATACACATTTTGATCCGGCAACTCATCCGGAGAATCAAAACATGGATCATCCAGAAAAACACCCGGCACGTGCGTGTGTCCTACCATACACGCCATGTGCGAAGGCTCCAGCCGTTTGAAATTATCCAAAATTTTAGAAGGATTCGTATACACATCCTCCGGGAACAAATACTCATTTACCGGTCGACGCGGAGATGCATGCACCATATACAAGCCGTTGACCTCGTGCATCACCGGCATGCGCCCAAGAATCCCCCACCGATGATCGCGCTTACTTTTGTCAGGTTCATCTTCCAGCGTCTGTCGCGTCCAATAGGCCGCTCGCTCAGCGCCGACATTAAAATTCGCCGGCTCATAAAAAACCGCGTGATCGTGGTTGCCGCAAAGCACTACTTCGCAACGCTCAGATACCAAATCCAAACATTCACGCGGACTAGCGCCATAGCCTACAACATCACCCAAACAAAACACACGATCTATGGCACGGCGCTCCAATTCCCTAAGGGCCTCTTCCAGCGCTTCGAGGTTTCCATGAATGTCAGAAATCACCGCAAACATCATTCAATCGCTATTAACGCCGCCCATAAAAAGCAGAAATTCATATCGCCACAAAGTTAGAATCACGCACACACAGGCTCGGAGCACCCCAGCTGGTGGTTCCGCCGCAGCCAACCTGTAAAGCCCCGGACTGTACCGCCATGTGCGTCCGCCCGTCAATCCCCACGCACCGAACTCAGCCAGTATATAACCATATTCGCATATCTTTTCCCAAATGATGTCTAAGACCGTGAAAACTTGTACGATATGTGCAACGTTATTGAGCCGCAGGCGGAATATGATCCCGATGTGTCGGGAGCCTGCGCGGAGCCGAGATTACTTATAACCGTTAGAATCAAATGATCAACATGATTGTAAATAACCATTGACCTTCCATGACTTCTACCAACACATACCATCTCGCTTTCGAGACATCTAGCGCCCGAGGGGAAATTGCGCTGGGACGAGGCCGGGATGTGCTGCAAACCACCACCTTCTCAGGCCCGCGTAAACACGCATCGGAATTCTTACCAACGATCGACACGCTGTGCCGCAAGGCCGACGTCAACCCTTCAGCCATTACTAGCGTGTTTGTATCCATCGGACCGGGTAGCTTCACCGGACTACGCATTGGGGTAACAGCCGCGAGATTCATCGCCTACGCCACCGGCGCATCCATCGTAGCCGTACCCACTCTCGAAGTTATTGCCCAAAACGCGCTCGATGTTGATCCTACGCCGCCAACTATAGTTGTTCTCTTAGACGCCAAACGTCAGCACGTATTCACCGCCACATTCAAACCTCTGGATGGCGCGTATATCTCCACCTGCAACGCACAGGAAGCCGATCCACAGGTTTTTCTCAAACAATTGGATCGAACCTCAGCCGTACTCGGCGAAGGCGTGAAATATCACGAAACCGCCGTCCGCGCATCGGGCCTTCGCGTTCTCCCTGAAAGCACCTGGCCACCCCGCGCCGCAACGCTCTATCATCTTGGCTATGCCATGTCCCAGCAGGGCAAGTTCACCGACTTTCGATCTCTAGTCCCCCACTACATCCGCCCGCCCGAAGCCGAGGAAAAGTGGGAAGAACGTTTCGGCGCAAAGTCAAGCTAACTCATCTTTTTGCTACATCCCCCATAATCGAACCGCGCCCGCCAGGAAGCGGCCACCATCCATAGTGCCATGTCATTGTCTTTCATATGGTTCGCATGGGGATGCAATCAGAGCACCTGGCGCAAGCCTGGTGACAGGAGTAGATAGTGACGGTGTACATGCGGGTGCCCCATCCTTTGCCTACTGTCATAGGGTGGGGGACGGACACGATGACAAACAAACTTCGTAAGCTTAGTCGGTCCGACGAATACGATCATGCTTAGGGATTGGTGGTCTCCCATCATCGCAGGTTATTAAGCTTTCTTCCACAATCTTATCAGCATGAAGGGCCACGTCTGACACATGTAACGCTACGACGGCAACATCATCGGCTCCCCCACCTCAATCGAGGTGGGCCACCCGATCATCCAACAACCATCAAAAATTAGCCCAACGAACAGCCATCAGCGCCCGATGGAATCGTCGAAACGATAGTATACCCAGAAGCACATAACCAAAAAACATGACAAAAAGCTCCATCGGCATACCACAGAAAAACTTACGCCCAACAAATTCACTCACCCAATCGTCGTATGCAAAATAGCTTGTCATCAAAACAGCCGTGAAAATAAAAAACGGCCAAAGTACGGTAGTTTCGTAGGCTAATACTTTCCGCACAACCGACGGATCAGGCAACATCCTATTCGCCATCCACCATGTCGTTAGAATGGCCGCGACAAAATGAAGACCAATCCAACCCAGCAGCGGAGTCAATATGAGCATGTAAAAAGACATATATATCATGGATGAGAAATTGGGATTTGTGCTGAGAAACATTTGCGCAAAATATATCCAACTCGCACTGGCGATACTCAGTAGTAGGTAGTGCAACGTGACAAACTTCTTCGTTCTCTCGACCGAAGTACGAATTTTCAACGCTCCGTAGAACGACTCCAAGTTCCGCAAACTAGCATTAGTCGTGGAAAAAAAGGCTGATGCCGACGCGCGACACGGCAATTCCCACACGCACCCCGTCCGCCGCTTCTCCGGTAAGAGCGATTCATCCAACGCCAACCCGCACTCCGTACACTTGCCTTCGCTGGATTGGTGCGTCAAATCATATCCGCACCCTTCGCATAGTTGAGGTAATTCTGTCGTATCAGCCGTCGAGACTAGATGATACCCAGCTCTACTAACCCAAATTAGCAATAGGCAAAGCGACACCAACGAGGGTAGCATAGTGATGTCCAGCATGTACACGAAAAGCCAATAAGGTGTCCTCGGGTTTAGCGATAGTCGTATGTATACATAGCAGGCGACTATACTATTAATAATCAAAACAAGAAGAGCAACGAAACCTAAGCTGCTCGCCATGCAACGGAAGGCATAACCAAACGAACTCGTTTGCCTATCTTTGCTCAACAACGAAGGCCATTTCAGCCATGCTAATAATAGATTCAAGGCTACCGCGATCACGCAAATCATGACGGAATTTAGAACAGACCTCGAAAATGCGCTTGTAGTCACCCAACTATTCCGAGTATCTCGTACGGCATTCATTAAATCCGAAAGATACAGAAGCTGATGTCCATAAGCCAATCGCGAAATTATCTGATCAAAGAACTTGGCTATAAGAATAACGCACGTTAGCACCGCACATCCGCATAGATAACTGATAACAAACGACGATGTTCTCGCATTCACCATCGTCTCAGCTGCTCGACCGGGTCGAAAGATGTACATCCACGGTGTGAGGATGACACGCCATGTCGATGCCATCTCGGTGACGTAGGGTTGCTGAGTGTCGATTGGCCTATCGCTTGTCATGCTTTTAATCATACGCAGACGGAACGATGACGCGAGTCCACCACCACGAGCCGCTGGCTTCAGGGTGCATGACAAAATTGGCAGGTGGGTGGCATGGACAAACGCTGCGGAATCGGGCTGTAGAATGTCCAATGGATGCTGCTCGCGGCGTTTGCCCGTGCAGGCGCAACCGAGGAAAAGCACGGGCAAGCGTCGCCCCATACGCCTCTTTTCATCCGTGATCCCTTCAACGCGACGCTTGTCCATGCCACCCCACTCAAGCCCGCCTAATCTGTCTTGCACCCCTGGCTTCAACCCGCGCGAACGCTTGATGTGGTGAGTACTCATTCTCGGTCGATGTTCGCTGAATAATCGTTAAACAGCTAGTAGCTGCGATTTGGTGGAAGACGCCATCTGATCAGCACGAGTGGTAGTGGCTGGTACATGTAACGCTACGACGGCGACGTCGTCGGCTCTTTCATCTGATCGACTGAGTCTCACTTGCTTATTGATCCGCTTGATAGTAGATGTCTGGGATATGGCACTGTGACCTTCCAGCCATGTAGCCACTGAATGCTCACCGGCTGTATGACCGGCACCGGGGGCGACGGCGGTCTCAAGGCCATCGCTATAAAAGAGCACCGTCTCACCGGGAACCAACTGCACTTCTCCCACCCCAAAATCCGCTCGATCCGTCATACCAACCAACGGGCCTTGTGCCATCAGTGATTTGGATTGGCCATCGGAACGCATCATCACAGGGTGACATCCCCCACCACGCGACCAACGAAGCAGGCCGGTTCGCTCGTGATACACTGCGTAGGTTGCAGCGACGAACTGACAATCCGTTAGGTCTATCGCCAATATCTCACGGTTGAGTTGCGTAAGGACGGCTGAGGGGTCCATCGCGGAGACGTTGGTATCGCCTCCCGCCATACGGCAGAGCGATCGTTGTACGCACGCCACGAGTGTGCCCGCCGCCATACCATGCCCCGTCGCATCGATAACCCACACGGCTAGATGTTCGTCATCCAAGCGAACGACATGATATAAATCGCCGGAGACGGAATCCGTCGGTACGAACAGAACATCAAAGTGAGCCGAATCGGATGTTGGCAGCGTGTGTGGGAGTAAGTCTCGCTGCAACGCAGCCGCCTCACTTCGCTCGCTCTCCCACCGTGCAAGCAACTTTTCCTGTGCCGCCGCCCGTAATCGCATCATAGCTAATTCACGCCGTAGAATGGTGTTATCGCGTCTGAGTTGGGCTTCTGCATCCACCGACGCAAGCTGTGTAACAAATGACGGTCCACCCATCGGATGAGCGCCATTAAGCACGACGTCAGCGGTTAATTTGTCAACGGTTTCGCTTGGCATACTTGTCTGCCATGTCGATCGACTACAAAGCGCCATCTACAGCGCCGGGTACTATACGACGCGTGATGTGTCGGAAGAGATCAAGGGTGGCTAAAGATAACGCCCTATAATCCTTCACCTAAATCATCACGACCGGGGTATCCATACGCGGTCTTCGACTGCTCCCTACACATACTAAGAACAAGCCGCGTGATCGCTGAAGCGGGGCCGGGACGACCATATCAGGGCTGATAGGCTCACTAGCGATAAAACCCGCACTCAGCCGGTATTGATCCCGGTATGCCAACTCACCGGAGTCTGCCTCGAAAAAGAACGCCAAAAATATTTTGAAAGCAACGGACGACAAATCCTCTGCGTGACGCTAAGCTTGCCGCCCCGCGGGCAGGCTGCGGGTAAGTGGATAGGCCAGTCGAACAAAGTTCGTCGAGACACTACACTAGCACATAGCCCAATGCTGTGTAGCGGCTACAAACCTCACGAACGATGTTATTCCTCGTGAGACCGTGCAGACTAAAGCCTGCGGCTCGATACGACATGAGTTAAACCGCTCCGGCGGTAGGAGGATTGATCATTTCATCCGCACATAATCCATTTCATCACGCGCAGGCGCATGTGGACCGTGCGTGCCACGATCTTGGCATGCGCGATGAAGTCCGCGAACTATTACGTCGACCCATGCGCGAATATCATGCCCTACTTCCACTACAGATGGACAATGGAAATCGCCGGGTCTATGAAGCGTATCGCGTGCAATACAACAATGCTCGTGGCCCCACGAAGGGCGGTATTCGCTGGCATGCCAACGAAACCATTGACACCGTCCGTGCCCTAGCCTGTTGGATGACCTGGAAGACTGCCGTACTGGACCTCCCACTCGGTGGCGGCAAGGGAGGGATCACCTGCAATCCCAGAGAACTTTCGGATACGGAAAAAGAGCGTTTAGCCCGCAGCTATATGCGCGCCTTCGCTCCGGTAATGTCCGTCGATCGCGACGTACCCGCGCCGGACGTTCACACGACACCGCAAATCATGGCCTGGATGCTCGACGAATATGAAATCATCACAGGCCAACACCATCCCGGCGTGATTACCGGCAAGCCTCTACCGTTAGGTGGATCAGCCGGTCGGGCAGATGCAACGTCGTTCGGCGGCATGATTATCATTCGAGACATCGATGAAGCCTTGGGATTGAAACTGAATAAAGCACATTACGTGATTCAGGGATTTGGCAATGTGGGCGGCGGCATCGCTAAACTACTTCACGAGCAAGGTGGGTGTGTCGTGGGTATTAGTGCGGAAGACACAGCTCTGTATAATGTGAAGGGGATAGATATTCCCAGCGCTTTGGTTCATTACCAACGCAACGGGCAACGCTTGGCCGGGTTCGATGGTGCAGATGAAATCAGTAACGATGAGTTGCTCACATTGGCATGTGACATTCTTGTCCCGGCTGCAATTGAACACGCCCTTACCCGAAGTAATGCCGACGCAGTATCAGCCAGGGTGATCGTTGAATTGGCCAACGGACCTATCACCCCGTCGGCGGATCACATCTTTCGTGATAAAGGTATCGTGGTCGTACCGGATATCCTGGCCAATGCCGGCGGCGTCACGGTGTCTTACCTAGAGCAAGTACAAAACGCACACAACTACTACTGGTCACTGGAACAGGTACGTCATCAGTTAGACCAACGCATGTCCGGTGCATTTCGCTCGTTATGGGAATTATCGCAAGAAAGAAGTATCAGTATGCGAGATGCAGCCTATCAGATATCCGTAGAGCGCGTAGCTAAAGCTTGCGAGGTTCGCGGTTGGGTATAGGGCATTCTCGTTTTGAGTGTAGTGCACGAAGGACTATAGAGCAGTTTCTACGTTGCTGCTTGGTATGATGCGGTGAATGATTTCAAGCGCACGCTTCGCGGCTTCTTGCTCAGCCTGTTTCTTGGTCGGCCCCCATGCACTGGGATAACGACGACCGGCTACGGATACACCAACTTCAAAACATTTACTGTGGTCAGGCCCCTGTTCGTCTAACGCTTCGTAATAAGGTGTCGCAGAAAGCTGTTGTTGCGCGTATTGTTGCAGAGCCGATTTGTAATTTTCATGGTGCTCAGATGCCAGACAGTCATCAATGTGCGGTTCGGTTACACGAATAATGAATTCTTTGGCCGCATCCAAACCACCATCCAGGAAAATCGCACCGATCAATGCCTCAAGGACCGCAGCCCGCAGTGATGTCGGCAATGGACCTCGCCGATCAATGCCATTACCAAGAATAAGCAATTCTGCCAGACCTAACGAATCTGCGATGGCCGCACACACACGACGCGAGACAATCACCGATTTAACTTTGGTCAAATCACCCTCGAGCCAATCACTGAAGCGATGGTAGAGTTCGCTGCATACTACCATGCCTAACACGGCATCGCCAAGAAACTCCAGCCGTTCGTTACTTGTCACTCGAGAGGCCGCACACGAGGAATGTGTCAGTGCGGTTAATAATAGGTCAGGATTGTTATAATGATATCCCAGTACTTTTTCCGCGCGAGCGGTAAGATCGTCGCAATTCACTGTACCATCCTTACAGGCCGACGGCGAAAAGCACGACACGCGCGAGTTAAACTCGTCGTATCGTGGCGTTCGCCACGGGCCGGTTACGTTGTGGGAATAGGGGCAACATACGGGCCAACCGCAACGCATCCTATTGTGCCACAATTCAACACCTTAACGTAACATGATTCGAGCGTTGAGTCAATGAAAACATAATAACGTCCGAGAATAATGGCGTTTTCATATCATTACATCATAAGATGCTACTAAAAATGGTCATAGTAAATGTAGGCTAATGTCTGTTAGCTAATCGGGCGGAATATTCTCATTGTTTCTTGATTGCTCCTAGCCTCATTCAGCGTTTGACTACTCAGTAGACCACTATGACATACTCAAGCAGTGGGCTTGCCCTGTAATAACAGCTGTATTACAATCTTTGTTTCACCGTACCCTGGACCGGTCTGGGGGTTATGTTGTTGTGTTTGCCCAATGATTAAACGCTATGCACTATCCAAGAAAAAACAGTAAGATCAAACGTATCCGAAAACAGGGATTTCGCGCTCGCATGCGCACATCTTCTGGTAGAAAGTTGCTGAATCGACAGCGCCGTCAAGGCCGGCATCGTATCGGAATTTCGTAAACTCCGGTGGTTACGATGTGGTTCGCAACTCATTCCCACATAATATGCGGAAATTCAAGTACGAGAACTGGCGAGCCGTCAATGGTACGGATATACTCGCTTTTACGTTGGCGATACGTGTATCAGGTTCACCGTGTGGTGTACCCGCGTTCGTCTGGGCACAATGTATTTCATGTCAGATCGGAAGGCTGTGGGGGCAACGTCGCGTCACTTAACAACCTGCGCTATTTCCCCGCCATTCCGAACGGAAAAGTAACAGACCTATGGTAGATCACAATCTGATCAACGAACTGGACACAGAAGATGGTGGATTAGGCTCGGGATTTGAATCCCTTTTCTCAGGTAGCGAAGGTGAGGCCGTTGTGGCGACCATCCTTGGTACGGAGAACAAAGAGTTTCAACCGGGGACAATTTTAACCGGTAAAATTGTTGGACTCGCTGGAGACGACATCGTGGTCGATGTGGGACTCAAAAGCGAGGGGTTAGTGCCTTCATCGGAATGGGACGACCCTAGTTCGGTTGATATTGGCGATGAAGTCCAGGTATGGCTGGAAAACGTTGAATCAGATAGTGGGCATATCGTTTTATCCAAGCGAAAAGCTGATCGCCTGCTTAACTGGGAACGGATCATTGAATCCAAAAAAGAAGGTGACACCATCACCGGTAGCGTGATGCGCAAGATCAAAGGTGGCTTGTTGGTCGATATTGGCTACCCCGTTTTCCTTCCGGCCTCTCAGGTTGACATTCGTCGCCCCGGCGACATCGGCGAATACATCGGGAAGGACATTACCGCCAAAATCCTTAAGATCGACACAGAACGTCGCAATATCGTCATCTCGCGCCGTAAGCTCATCGACGAGGAACGCGCCGCAGCGAAAGACAAACTCATGACTGACATTGAGGTAGGTCAAACGCGCTCGGGTGTAGTGAAAAACCTGGCAGGTTTTGGTGCGTTCGTCGACCTTGGCGGCATCGATGGTTTGTTGCATATCACCGATATGAGTTGGGACCGTGTTGGTCATCCCTCTGAGATCGTAAAGATCGATCAGGATATTGAGATTAAGATCCTCAGCATTGACCGCGATAAAGAAAAAATTGCCCTTGGTCTCAAGCAACTGACCGTCAATCCTTGGGAAGAAGTCGAACAGCGCTACCCGCCGGACTCCAAACTAAGCGGGGAAGTCGTCAACATCACCAACTACGGTGCGTTCGTGAAAATCGAGAATGGCGTTGAAGGTCTGGTCCACATCAGCGAGATGAGCTGGACGCGCCGTATTAACCACCCATCCGAGCTTTTATCCGTAGGGGATACGGTGGATGTCATCGTTCTTGAGGTGAACAAGGACAAGCATGAGATTTCTCTCGGTCTCAAACAGACACAGCCCAATCCGTGGGAACACGTAGCCGACAAATATCCACCCAACACCCGCGTTTCCGGACGTGTTCGCAACCTGACGAATTATGGCGCTTTCGTGGAAATTGAGGAAGGCATCGACGGTTTGCTTCATGTATCGGACATGAGTTGGACCAAAAAAATCAACCACCCATCCGAACTGATTAAAAAAGGCGACGAAATCGATTGTGTGGTCCTGAACGTGGACCAAGAAAAACATCGAATTGCGCTCGGTCTCAAGCAAATCCACGAAGATCCATGGGAAAGGGCGGTGATCGACAATTACATTCCTGGTCAAATTGTCGAGGGTACGGTAACGAAAATTACGAATTTTGGTGTTTTCGTAGAACTTGAAGAGGACCTTGAGGGGCTACTGCACGTCAGTGAATTAGCCGATCATAAGGTTGAGGATCCGCACGCCGAGGTAAAAATCGGAGATAAGGTGCTGGTTAAAATTCTTCGCGTTGATGCCGTCGAGCGTAAGATCGGTCTGTCGAAAAAGCGTGCAGAATGGTCCGCAGAACAGCAAGAAGCTGATACGGAAATCAAGAGCGTACCACGCAGAGGCGGCCTGGATGGACCCGGCGAACTGACGATAGACGCGCTTGATGCCACGATAGCGTCTAAAAGGCCGGAACCGGCACCTATTGCACCTGAATCGCCTGCCGGCGAAGACAAGGCCAAGGACGAAGGTGGTACTTCTGATGCATCAGCCGAGACGACGGATGGGTAGCTTGGCGGGCTAATGTTGACTGCCTGATTGCGAATCCTCAACGGTTCTTCACCATGCTACTATAATAATGGTAGACATGGCGAGGTTTTCTTTGAGGAGGTTTGAGCTATCGCTGTCGACACCGGACTACAAGTTTATTTGAAGCAAATCAACGAGGCGGCACTCTTGACTCCCGAAGAGTAGAAGGAGTTCGGGGCCATTATCCGCAATGGTCAACAGGCCGCAGACGACTTTGCGAAAAAGCTCATAACACTTCACGAGCGAGAAAGAGCCGAATCCGACGCTGCCGAAGCGCGCGAAAGGATGGTCCGGTCTAATTTGCGACTGGTGGTCAACATCGCCAAAAAATACGCCAAGCGCGGCGTTCCGATTAACGACCTGATCAACGAGGGCAATCTGGGTTTAATACGCGCGGTTGAGGGATTTGACCCTGGCCAAAATACGCGTTTTAGCACCTACGCTTCGTGGTGGATCAAACAGGCCATCAAACGCAGTTTGATCAACAGTGACAAGCCCATTCATATTCCGGCTTATATGGTGGAAATGATCTCGCGTTTTCGCCAAGCTGGAGAGCGCTTTCTCGAAACGGAAGGCCGCCCTCCCACGGTAGAAGAATTAGCTGAGAAGTTGGATATGACCGTGGCTAAGGTCAACCATATTCGCTCGGCGGTTAAGGCTGTTTCGACACCAACCCAAGACACAGACGACATCACCGGCGCAGCGTTGACTGAGGGACTGGCTGATGATCGTTCGCCGACCCCGGAAGATGCCCTGGCTTTTGAATCTGAAACAACCCAGGTGGTTGAATTGCTGGAAGAGCTGGATGAGCGCGAGTCGCGCATCCTACGCTTGCGCTATGGGTTGGACGGCGGCGAACCAATGACGCTCAAGGAGATTGGTAAGAAAATCAATCTCACCCGAGAGCGCGTCCGTCAGATCGAGGGTGAAGCGCTCAAGAAGATCAAAGAACATATCACAAGCTGATGCGACGATAGGCACGTGTTAAACGTATGCAACTCCACGTAGGATAAAACCCACGTCTCGTGGCGTACAGGATGTCCTTGTTACACTCGGCTCAATTGTCGTAATTGGAGTCCCCCTTTCGATCGTTTATATTTACTCAAGTGCAAGCTCTTTTATTGAGTAGCGGTCAATACTCATCATTTCCCGAAAGATTGCTTCAAAAAAGCGATACGCAAAAACGAAGGATGCTGTATACTGAATTCGGCCACCCTATCTACACGGCGGTCTACAGACTTGGGCGATCTAGGTACGGAAAAAGGAGCGACGTCGTGACTACGGACATGTTAACAGAACTATTCGAACTTCAATCAAAGCTCAACAAGCGAATTGGTTACGACACGAAATCGCTGCGCGACAATTTCGATTCTCACAGCGCCGGCCAATGGCTGAACGATTACATCAACGCGGCTTCCAACGAACTCGAAGAGCTGCGCGATTGTACATTTTGGAAGCATTGGTGCAGCGAGGCGCAGCAAGGACATCGCTTTGACATCCACGATCTTCAAAACGCCAGAGTCGAGGTGATCGATCTGCTATTCTTCTGGATCAGCATGGCCCAGTGCGTGGGATTAAATGCTCAAGACGTGCATAACCTGTATTTGCAGAAACTCAACGTCAATCATAAACGCCAGGACGGTGAGTATTCCATGAAGAACAAAACCGAGGCTGATAACGAAGCGATTACGCTGGACAATGGTTAGTGCTGTGTCACAGCTAAGAATTCGGGTGGCATGGGTAAGTCCCGATGTATCCCGACGTAAAGTCGGGATACATCGGGACTTACCCGTGTAGTTCCGGAGGCCAACACGGGCAAAAAAAACATTGCCCATGCCACCCATCAAGAGAGCAGCGACAGCACAGTAGTCATGGGGTATCGTCGTGACTGAAGAAGCGACAACACTGCCCACCGTCAACCATACCTCTCATCGAGAATGCCTCGCGTGTGGGTACGACCTGCATGGTCTTGGTGACGACACTCGCTGTCCGGAATGCGGTCTACTCAACATTCCGCAAGGGTATCGTCAGCAGGTATGGGATCTTGTCGATTCCGGCAAGTGGTCCTTCTCAGGGTTCTTACATCCACTCAAGAAACGACTACCCGGCTGGTGGTGGGCACTGGACCGTGATGGTGACTTGCGACGATCGTATAAGTTTGCCGTGAGGAATTTTATTATCGCGTCGTTGATCGTGTTAGTTAGCTGTTATTTTGCGAATGCCTGCATCGTAAAAGATGTTACCCGCGTCATGGTTCGCGACACATCAGATTCTGCAACTACGTGGGTAGAGGCTGGAAAAGATGTTGTTTTGTATGGCGTGGCCATGCTACGAAGCGATAAAGTCAAGCAGGTAGATTACAATCAAATACCACATGAAAACAAGAGACGCAGTTGGCGACACAGCGTACATTTTGCATACGTCCCTTCGTGGCATGCATACGCCTACGCTTTGGGATTCATCTCGTGGCTGGTACTCTCGTGGGGTATCCCAACCTTCGTGGGGTTGATCACGCAATTGAGGAAAGGGATGCCGGATTTCGCCCGCCCTCAACGGACGGTATTGGCTGCATGCATGTATGAATCGCATCGCCTTGTGTACTCTGCATGTGTAATCGCATTGCTACTGCCCGTCGAATTTGTTGCTCGGTATTCTATATTGGGCAGGCCAACGCCCTCTTCTGTCGTATTCTTTATTTCATATATACTAATTCTAATCGTTACCGTTATCAACTTCGGGGGATTAGGTTGGATGGGGCCGCTCAGTAGTGATTATACAAAACAACTTGTTCGATCACGATGGCACAGATCACGGATCATTATCATGTATGCCATCGGCTTTCCTATTTTTATTGCGTTCGCTGCAATAATGTTAATTACAATGATCCAGTCAATTTAAACACTTGACGAACCGGTATTTCGATTGTTGCCATGATGTTGAATGGTCCAGCAATCTAACATCTCACCTCATTAAGTCACGCTCGCTAACCAATCCCAGATCAGCGTTTTCAGATTAAAGCCCGCGTGGATGATGACTGGGACAATCATCGATCCTGTTTTCTCGTAGGCATATCCCAACAACACGGCTAACACAAACAATGCAGGGACGGCGTGAGGTTGTTGCGGAAAGTGGATCATGGCAAACACACCGGAAGCGACGAAAATGGCTTTATATCGGCTGCCCAATACCGAGACCAGGAACGTCTGCATTAGACCGCGGAAGAATATCTCCTCGGCTAACGGCGCTATCACAGCAGCGCCTACCCATAAGCCAACTATCAGAGCGGAACTTAGAACACCGGATTGCAAGGCGAAAAGCGTGGGATGTGAATCGAACGTATACTCAGGATTAAACCTCAACGTGAGTAACATGGTGACTTCGACGATGACAGGACATAATCCCAAGGCGAGTACGAGCACGACGCTTGTGATGCGTAGTTGGCTACGCCAATTTCTAGCAGAGTGCGCGACCGTGCCGTGGGAAAATGCGGTACGAACGTCAGGTTCATCCGGTGACTCCGCGCAGGTTGAAGCTAGCGGCTCGACAAATGAAGCGTGAAGCCTTTCTGGTGATGGACCTAGCAGAAAAACTGATATCCCTCCGACAAACCGCGACGAGGCCATCACTAAACAGGCCAGGGCTGCAATCAATTGGGTTCCACTACCGGTTAGAAGAGAGAAAAACGCGATGGCTGAAAGATTTTTAGGATCTTTGGTCAATGATGAAAAAGCCAGCGCCAAGATCGATTGCACGACAAAAAAGATAAGCAACGACCAGAGTACGATATCCTCTTTTACGCTATTGGGTCGCGCCGGCCAAGGGATGAATGGATCTGTCCGTCGATACCGCACGATGAAGCGTAGGGTGATTAACAACACGAGGGAGAAAATCATCAAATCCACGAGCCAACAAACCGTGGGAAGTTCCACGACCGTCTTAGCGGCGGGCGCAGTCCCAGCGTTTTGGGCTACAATGCCTAAGGAAAAGATGGGTACGGAGATCATTTAGTACAGACTATATTGCAGCAGATCGTAGAAACCAAGTGATGGGAAGTCCCCGAGGCTATAAAACGTCTTCCTTGGCAGCGAACGCGATCAGGTTCTCAGCGCCTATGCTACGAAAAATTTATTCAGCAAAATTACCCACGCGATGATGTTGTGCGCATACAACGTGCTAGTGCTATGCTGTTTGGGGAATCACTTCTGAAAAGTAAAACCATCGGCAAAAGGATTCAAACCCCGTTGGGTCAATAATTCCCTCTCGCACCAGCGCCTAAAGCTATGCAGGCTCGATGGTGACGTTGAGCGAAAGCGACATAAACTGATCGAGATACAGTTCTGCGCGTTCGCGGTGCGTGATGAGCAACAGCGATACCCCGTGCGTATGGGCTTCAATCGTGTGTTGTAGGGCTTGTTCCGGTGCAACCGTAGTCAATTGAATGATCGAGCGCACGACATGCTCAAAGGAATTCACATCGTCGTTATGCAAAAGAACCTTATACTGCGGCAATTCCTTGGGCGGCGTACGGACCGGCTTCTTCGCCGGCGGTAGCATCGTCGCCGTGGCGCTCTCAGATGTAGTATCACTATTTGTGTTGAGTTGCTCTTCTGTCATCGCCCTAACCTCTTTTAATCATCACTACTCATTCGAGCATCGGCTTAATGACGCCAATCGCTTGATTTAGCCGACATCGCAGCGCCGTAACCCTAAACTCACGACACTATTATTTACTAGTACAGCAATACGGCTCATTCAATGGGTTACACAGGGTGGTAAACTTGTTTGCCCATGCTCTTTTAGACCACCGTCACGGGCAAGCTGCTGCTTGCCCATGCCACCCGATTTCTTAGCTATACCAAAGCACTACTATCACTACTATAGGTATTATATGACGTAGAGGTCGCTTTTCCAAATCCGATCTCTAATCACCAGAATTGCCGTATAATTGAAGGATTCAGCCCACCTTTTGACCCACCCGAACCCGGCGTCATGTTGCTGATCTGCTGGATTTACAGCCAAACCAAGCATACCACACACACCGTTGGCCCTGCCTCTTTGCGCCATGAATGCGATCAGCTAATGGGCCACGATGGAAATGGGAACCTGCTTTACGGCAGTGATTCTGCGCCCCGTAAGATAATCGAGGAACTCGACTTTGACGTCTACATCCGTCAATCCGGTGAGATTGTCTCCCGCTTTTAATGGGCATTTGAAGGTGAAATGGCTGGTGCCGAACTTTCCAAACCATGCTTTTTTGATTTGCTCGGGATCGTGAAACTTATATACGCCGAGTACGCGAGGCGAACCCAGATCACGGTTGTCTAGCAACTGAATCGTAAACCGTCCGGCGGCTTTGTGAATATCGCCGTCGGCGTCTCGCAACCTGAGGTGAACGGTGACGCCGTCATGGCCCGGTTTGCCATCGTAATCCGATCCGCCGGTTAGCCGAACAATCTCAACCTTGGTGACGGCGAAAAGATCCGCCGGGGTATCGCTGTCAAATGTTGTTAAGTCGTCTACCTGCACCTTCAAGGCGGCTATCGTGCGGTCACGATCCGCCAAGTCACGGGTGAGGTTTTCGTTTTGTTGGCGTAATTGATCGTAACCCGTCACTAATCGTTCGCGTTGGCCGGTGTTACAGCCTCCGGTCATACAAACGATAACGACACCTGAGAGAATAGTCACGAGACATGGGTGATTCATAGATGTTATTCTCAGCCTCCCATTATATAGAACATCCAACATGATCGCCATCGCCAATGGGTCATCACGACTTCATCGCCTCGGCAAATACCGCAGTAGCCGCAGACACACCGGATCCAACATTGACGGCGTAGCCTTGCTCAGACAGTGCCATCTCTAAGGCAGCTATGGCGCCAATGGTATCGAAGGCATCCACGTAACCCATGTGTGAAAAGCGAATGATCTTGCCTTTTAGATCACCTTGACCACCGGCTACCTGAAAACCAAACTTACTGCGCATCGTCTTTCGGAGCATCGCTTCATCAACGCTATCCGGCACGAGCATAGCTGTCACCGAATCTACGATATCCGTCGCAAAAACCTTCATCCCAATCGCTTCAGCAGCTGCCCGCGTCCCCTTAGCTAACATGCTCGTCTCAGCCCAGATACTCTCCAACCCGCGTTCCTTGATGCCGCGCAGCACGTGCAACAAGCCGCGTACCAGCGTGAGGGCTGGAGTATATGGTGCGTCCCAGGTGTCCAGCGATTTGCGATAAGCTTTGAGATCATTGTATAGCGTGGGCATGGTTCCTGAATCGATGCGCGACCAGGCGCGATCACCCACGGCAGCCAAGCCCAGGCCCGGCGGGAGCATGAGCGCCTTCTGAGAGCCGGTGACATAAGTATCCACGCCCCACTCGTCCATCTTCACAGGGATAGCCCCCACGGCTGTGATGCCGTCTACCAAGAGCAGCGCATCGCGCTCACGTGTAAGCTTAGCTATGGACTCAACATCCGACAGCGCCGTCGTCGAAGTCTCGCTATGTACTACGATGATGGTGTCGATTTTGTCATCGGCATCCATAGCCGTGCGCATGTGGTCAGCTTTTGCGCCCAGGCCCCAATCCAGTTCCAGGACTGTATGATCGATGCCAAATGTCTGGCACACTTTAGTCCACCGCTCAGAAAATTTCCCGTTCTGCACAACCAATGCCTTGTGCCCGGGCGGGCAACAACCGACGATCACACCTTCCATAGCCGACGTACCGCTACCGGTGAAAATCGGGCAGGTGGCCTTTGTTTGGAAAAGATATTGCAATAACCCGTGAACTTCTTTGTACATATCGCGATAGAACCCGGTCCGGTGGTGCTCCATCGGACGGGCCATCTCCAGCATCACATCCTCGGGCACCATCGTCGGGCCGGGCGTAAAAAGTCGTAACTTCTTCATGGCATCACCTCAAAAAAAACTCGCACTAATAAACCCATAGCTGCAAACGTCCGCATTATATAGCTGCGTTGAGCACGCACCAGAGCCAACATAACCTATACTCAATCCTCCTGTGGTGTTGAATCCACCATAAACTTCGGTAGGAACGCTCCCCCATGCACTATCATGGGGTAGGGCTTGCTTTGGCCGTATCTATCGCCCGAATAACCGCGAAAATATTCCCAAGCTGGCTACGAATATGATATCGTCGTAAGCTAGGTAAAGCTCTGTGTTTTGTCGAGGCCGATAGACTCGTATGATCCAGCCATACGCCATAACCAAGAAGCTGGAGAGATCCACCAGCGCTGATCGGTGGGATGGATTTGATGAGGAACTGTCATGATCAATATATGCATCATGTCCGGACATGAAGGGCAGTTGCGTTCGGAGAAAAAGTTCTATTTCACCCTCATGGGAGGATGCGAACTCCTCCGACCAACTATCGCCCAGATGATCGTCGATAAGCGTGAGCGCATGCGGAACAATATTCAAGCTCCCTCACCAAAATTCTTTCTCACGCTGATGGGCGGTACGGAATTAAAATCCCCCACGCTAACGCAGGAGTTTCTCGACCTTCGCGAGTTGATCGATAGTGGCAGTTTCTCTCTCGACGATTGGGAACAAACCATGGTCGAAGTAGCAAGCATGGACCGATCTATCGCTTCATTTACACTGATGGGCAGTTTTGAGGAATGCAGCCTCCCTACCGACAATGACGAAGTGGACGGGCTAGCCCTACATTACCATCTTGGCAATATATCCGAACAGTCGCTCAACCTCCTCCAGGCAGGTGTTGGCCTGCGCAGTGCAGAGCGACGTACCATCATCTACCGTGCACTCCTAGCCGAGGTCGAATCTGCTGAACCGGCCTCTCGGCAAATTGCATAACATGAAACGTCTATCGCATTTCGCGCATTCGTTCGTTATGTCAGACGCCCCTATTTCATCATATGGAACGGGATCAGCCTGCGAATTCTATGCCTTAGTTGCCTAACGCAAGGTACGCCTATATTCTCTCCAACTTCTGGTGCTGACACTTGGAGTTGGCCTGTTAACTTTGGCCTGCCGATTTGAGTCACACACTAACTGGAGAGGTGCCCGAGTGGCTGAAGGGGCTGGTTTCGAAAACCAGTGTACGGGTAACCGTACCGGGGGTTCGAATCCCCCCCTCTCCGATATTTTTCGACGATCGATTGTAAGGCCTTGATTCGCAACCACTTGCGATCAGGGCCTTCAGGCATTTAGGGGCTACTGTCCCAATACTGTCCCAATTCGGTTACCTATCCACTCTGCTTTTCAAGTTGACGCCACGCGTGATTGATCGGTAACGGTGCGGTCCTTGTTAACAACTACCGCGTTGGATGCCTTGACGCGTGTCTGTCGGACCAACGATATCTGCGCGAAGGAACAGACAGTTTTTCAGCGAAAAACAGGCACAATTACGGTGTTCTCGATCATTCCGCTAGGCCGGTCGTTGTCACCGTCAGGCGGTAAAGCCAACTGAAGTCGAAGAGGTTATCAACTTCGCCGAGCTCATTGATCGTCAGGAAATAGTCACCCCCTGCGTCGGCTGGAACGCTCAACACATAGCGGTCTTCCATCCCCATGTTCAGCCCAACACCATTAACTGTTAACGGCGGTTCAAAACCACGATCTCCACAGAAAAAATGTTGATCGGCGAATAACTCCGTGCCATCAGGCCCGGTAACGGTGAAGGCCACACAATCCTCTTCACCCAACGATTCAAGTGTGAAAATCAGTAGCTCACCCGGATCTGCCATAAATTTGAAGACATCCGGATTACCTTGGACGGCCCGTGCGGTGATCGGCACACCAACTTCAAGCGTTGTTGCCATTTCCCGTGTGTCATTTGGTTCAAAGCCGTCTTCCATACGTGGGAATCTCGGGCACCCACACAACAACAGAGCGAACAGCCCGATTGCAAAAACCAATACGTTTGACCGATTCATGGTAGCACTCCACATGGCATTATTGATTGCAGCCACACTTCGACACTTGGATCACAGGTTCCGATGGGAAGCGTAGAAGAAAAGGCGTACGCTGTATATGCTTAGCTGAATTCGCATAGTGTACCCATCGAAACCACAATTCCACTGAATTGCTTGGCCGTCTCCACACACAAGCTGCCATTTTTCTAAAAAATCACTTGTTTTCATCACCACAGACAGGCATGTCTCAACGGCTGTTTTTCTGCCTACTCAAGAAAGTGGACGCGGGCGCGACCCTTTCTAAGAACGGCCCAATCTCCTTCATAACACGCACTATTATTAGAGCGCAAATGATCCGCCCTACCCCCATTATCGTGTGGACCTGCTCGACGTTTGATCATTATCGGTCGTAGGATTTACTACCATCCCAAAAGTGAGATGGTGAGCTACTTGGGATGCAAACACCCCTATCACACTACAAACCTGATCTGAAACCCAGACCCAATGCGGATGATGTTTATAAGCATGCAGCAAGCTCGAACTCCGGAACGCCAAAGCTTCATCCGACTCGTCCATCGTCCGATAGCTTTCGTATTAGGTTATCCCTATGAGAGACGAGTATGCTGCGTAGTCATTGTGCAATTATCTTCACGTTGTTGTTCATCGTGACACCTTCGCGCGCCGGTGCTCAGGATCAGAACGTTGTCGCTCAACTTCAAGAGGCACTTCAAGCCCAGCAAGCTCTCAACGAGAAGTTGCTCGAACGACTCGAATCTGTGGAAGCCGGCCAGGCCGCACTTCTGGCTAAGTTTCAATCTCTTGAAACCTCGGTGCCGGATGCCGAAAAGTTTCGTGAAGAGCGCGACGAGATGCTCGATGACATGCGCGAGGAATATTTCAGTCTTCAGGAAAGACTCGATAACCTTCCGACGATTTCCGGGTACTACGACTTTCAATACTTCAACGACGACCGCAAAGACAGTCCCGGCGAATTCCGCCAGCATGTTCTATCCATACACCTGAGTAGGGAATGGGACAAATGGCGCTCGTTTTCGGAATTCGAGTTTGAGTTTGGCGCCAAATTCGAAGGCGACGGCGGAACGGATTTGAGGGAAGCTCGCGGCGAAATCAAACTCGAACAGGCATGGGGTGAATATATTCATTCGGATGCTCTGACGCTGCGTGGCGGCCTCATGCTAACACCCGGCTATTGGAACGTGAACCACTATCCGAATATCGTACTGCCAACACGTCGTCCTCTGATGGTACGCAATGTCTTCCGTGAATCCTTTGTTGGTCTTATGGGCTACGGATCTAAGTATTGGGATGAGTTCGGATTTACCTACTACGGTTACATCGGTAATGGGGAGTCCGGCTTCTTCGCTAAGCACGATGACAACGAAGGTAAGGCGGTCGGTAGCAAGGTAACGTTTCATCTGCCGACGAAAGGTAAGCTGGACACATTGGACTTCGGACTCAGCATGTATCAGGAAAGCCCTTCGAACGAAACTCGAAACTTCACATGGGGGCTTGATGCACAGATCCGCCAAGGCCCCTGGGAAATACTCACCGAGTTTGCGATGCGCAATGCCGAAGAAGACCGTACAGGCTTCTATTTACAGCCAAGCTACCGGTTTAACGAAAAGTGGGCCACCTTCTACCGCTACGATTTGTTGAGCATTCAGCATACAGGAGAAACGCAGGAGCACTCCGTTGGCGTCAACTTCCGACCGATCCCGGATGTCTCATTGAAGCTGGAGTATTTTCATTCACGACTATCGTATGATGAGGATGCTAGCGGTGTTGCGATCTCCGCGGCCTTTCACTTTTAGGTTTAGAAGGAGTTGTGGGCAATCTCACTATGATGCGTTTCTTCGTCATATCATTGTACGTCCTCACCACACTTGTCACCTACGGTATGCGCGTAACAGAGGACGGCCCAAGTACGACAGACAAATCTGACATATCTCGTGATGAACCTCGAATTGTCGTTGTTGTATCGACGAAGAACCCTATCAAAACATTAACACCCGCCGAGTTAGCACGCATCTACTTACGAAAAAAAATTCAGTGGCCCAACGGTGAGTCCATCACGGTGTACGAGCGACCGGTCAAGACAGACGTACGTCAGCAGTTTTCTATGAAAGTGCTGGACAAAAAACCGGAAGCGTTGCGCGAGTATTGGATGAACCTCACACTTACGCGAGGCCTGAAACCGCCAAAGGTACTGCGTTCCCCGAAGCTAGTCAGGCGATACCTTGCCCGGGTGAAAGGCGGGATTGGATACCTATATGAGGACGAAGTCGACGAAACGGTCAAAGTAGTTCAAATCGTGCGGAAAAAGTAATCGTGATAAGATCGAGAAACACGCAAATCTCTCCGCCCACACGAGCTTTCGGTCTCGCCGCAGGTATTCTCGTCATCATGATTGCTGCCGGAGCCGTTGTATTTTGGCATGGGCGCTCGGTACTTGTTGCCCGCATAGACGAACAGATCGTCAACGAAGCCAGCCACAAAGGATCACTATTGGAGCAAGCTGTGGCAGAGGCCGTTGCCCTAGTCGAATCATTGGCCGCACAACCATTGATGGGGCGTATCCTTGATGACGACGAAGATCACGAAATCGCTGAGCTTCTAGCGGTTGCGGTCGAACAATCGAGTGCTATCACCGAATTAACATGCTTCAATAGCTACGGCAAGGCGATCGCGTTTACCAATTTGACCAAGTTAAGCGCAATTGAAAAATCACCTATCAAAAAGATGCCCGACGGCCTGCGGTATGTCCTCTCACATACATCGGGTGAGGAACGCATTATCGTCCCGGTCGTTCGACAATTTGATGAACGCGAACAGATCGGGCAATTGATAGCTGTCATCGATCGCCATGCGCTTCTTGATGAGCTAGATGTTTGGTGGGCAGGACTGATCTCTGAATCCGGTGAGGTGCTCGTCGACGTAGGGCAACCGCAGCTACAGCAATTGCCTGCCGGTGCCAATCAGTACATCCACCCGGACTTGGGGATTATACGCATTGTTCAAGCGCTGGTGAAAATGCCTGAAGGAGCTGACATGCGCTCATGGAATTTGGCGATTGCTATACCACTTGCCAATCGCTACCACCCTGTCGGAATCCTCGGCTTAATGATTGCACTGACCACGCTCTTTTCCAGCGTTTTGGTCCTGGGCGTAGTTCACCACTTCTCCCAAAAGCAGCGTGGTCTATTACGCGATCTTTCCAAGCAATACCAGCGTCTTGAGCAAGCGACAATGGAGATCGAGGGACAGAAAAAAGAAGCCGAGTCGATGAATGCCAAGTTAATTAACATCAATGCCGACCTGGAGGCGGCCCAAGTTGAGACGATGCTGGCAACCAAGGTAAAAAGCGATTTTCTAGCTAACATGAGTCACGAAATTCGTACGCCCATGACTGCCATTCTCGGATTCGCCGATACCCTGCGCGAGGAGAGTGACATCACACTCTCGCCCAAACAACGAGCCGAGGCAATCGACACCATCCATCGAAACGGCCAATATCTACTCAATCTCATCAACGACATTCTAGATATGTCCAAAATCGAAGCCGACAAAATCGCCGTGGAACATGTTGCATGCTCGCCGCGCGTGATTGTAACGGAAGTACTAGATCTACTGAAGGGTCGTAGCGACGCCAAGAAAATCATGCTGCATGCCGAGTATATCGGTGCCATACCGGAAACCATACTGTCAGACCCGACACGGCTGAAGCAGATTTTGATTAACATCATTGGGAATGCCATCAAATTCACCGATGACGGCAGCGTCCGGCTCATCACACGCTACATCCCGGACGCTACTCATCCCATCATGCAATTTGATATTCTCGATACGGGTCTTGGCATGACTAAGGAGCAATCCGAAAACCTCTTCCAGCCATTCTCGCAAGCTGACAATACCATGACACGTAAGTACGGCGGGACCGGTCTGGGTTTGACGATCAGTAAGCGATTCGCCGAAATGCTCGGTGGCGACATCACCATCGTTGATTCACAACCAGGCTGCGGAACTCGATTCCGGGCAACCATCGCAACGGGTTCACTCGAAGGCGTCAGGATGGTCGATCATCCAACTGCGGCTAAGCCCACCAAGCGCATCAAGGCACCAAGTAACGATAAGCCGCTGAAATGCCGAATCCTTCTTGCTGAGGATGGGCCGGATAATCAACGCCTGATTACTTTTGTACTCAACCAAGCCGGCGCGAAAGTGACAGTGGTAGAGAACGGTCAAATGGCCGTGGATGAAGCCATGGCTGCCCTAAGTAAGGGCAGACCGTTCGATGTAATCCTTATGGATATGCAGATGCCCGTACTCGACGGCTACAAAGCGACAATGTCGCTGCGGGAAAAGAAATACCAAGGGCCGATCATCGCGTTGACGGCACACGCTATGGCCAACGACCGGCAGAAGTGCATTGACGCCGGGTGCGACGACTACGCCACCAAACCCATCGACCGAGCCAAATTGATTGCCATGATAGCAACACACAATTCAAATGGAGAAACTGTAATGACATCACAAGCAAACACGTCTGATACGATCATCAGCGAGCTGGTTGATGAAGACATGCGCGAGCTGGTCGAAATGTTCGTCGATGAATTGCCGGACAAGATCGCAGCGATCGAACAAGCAATCGCCGCACAAGACATGACGACGCTCGCAACGGTTGCACATCAACTGAAAGGATCAGCCGGAGGATACGGCTTCCCAACCATTACGGAATCGGCTAGAGGGATTGAACAGGGCGCCAAGGCGAACGAAGACTTGGAAACGCTCAACAACCAGATCAGTACGCTCGCGGATATGTGTCGTCGAGCCAGAGCAAGTGCCCCAACGGGTTAAGCTATGAAGAACGCGGCCTATCAAAAAATCAAGAACACCGGCAAACTGCCGTCACCGAGTGGCGTCGCGTTGAAACTGATGCGTTTGGTTGATGACGAAGCATCCACGCTAACGCAAATTACGGCCACCGTAGAATCGGACCCCGCACTCGCCGCACGCATGATCAAGCTGGTCAACTCGTCGCTCTATGGGGCCTCACGCACTATCGCATCGGTTTCCACCGCTGTTAATCTTCTGGGTAGGAACACCGTCAAGAACCTTGCCCTCGGAATGTCTTTGCTCTCATCGCACCGAAAAAGCATGTCGAAGGCTTTTGATTTTGAACAGTTCTGGTCGGAGTCCGTCGCACGGGCAGTGGCTGCTCGCGGGCTAGCGAAACAATTTGGCGGCTGCGCGCCAGACGAAGCGTTTACGGTGGCTCTTTTGAGCCAGATCGGACGTATCGCGTTGGCCACCGCTTTTCCCATGGAATATGACGACTTGTTGGGTAAGGTGCACGGCAGTTCGTTGTCGGTGCTCCTGGATGCGGAACGTAGAGCCTTTCAAATCGATCACAATGATTTGACGGTAGCGATGATGGCCGACTGGCGTTTGGCGGATGTATTCTGCGAAGCTGTGCGATGTCAAAACTCTATTGATGGCATGAGATTGGGTGATGATTCACGTGTAGCCAGAATCTCAAAAACACTGCACATGGCGGGAGCGATGGCCAGCGTCTTGGCTGATCAGAAGGTCTATCGTGAGGACTTGGCTGCCCTGTTGGAAACCGCTGACAGGTTTGGAGTGGGTGCGGACATCTGCTCCGCTGCATTCGAAGTCGCGAAGGAAGAGTGGCGAAACCTCGGAACCGTACTCTCGGTTCAAACGCATAAAGTACCCTCACTGCAAGAAGCCCATACGCGCGCATCTCGGATGCAGCAGCGCATCTTGGTCGTGGATGACGACACTTCCGTACTTAGATTGCTTTCCAAATACCTGAAAGATGCGGGGTATGAGGTTCTGACAGCGACAAACGGTATCGAAGCGCTACGGATTATCCACGCCGAAGGTTGCCCGTTGGTCATTACCGACTGGATGATGCCCGACATGGACGGGCTTGAACTTTGTCAGGCTATACGCGCGTCGGAGGGTATCAGCTTTGCATACGTCATTATGCTCACAGGACAATGTGATGAGGACAGCCTGGCGAAAGCATTTGATGCCGGCGCAGACGATTTCCTGACGAAACCCTGCAAAAAGCAGGAGTTACTAGCACGACTTAAAGCGGGTGTTCGAGCTTTGACGTCGGAAACAAAAGTGGCCACGCAACAACTGGCCATCCATAAAACCAACGCTGAGTTGGAAACACTGAACGGCAAGCTTCAGCAAATTGCGACGACCGACGAACTCACCGGGCTGTACAACCGGCGGGAAGCCATGCATCGTTTAGAAGATTACTGGGCCAAAGCAGATCGAGAAGGTCAACTACTTGCTTGCATGATGCTGGATATCGACCACTTCAAAAAATGCAATGACACATACGGACATGATGTCGGCGATGTCGTACTGCGGGAAACTGCCCGTACACTAAGACGCAACACACGTGCAGGGGAAACCGTCTTTCGACTAGGTGGCGAGGAATTTGTTGTGCTATGTCCCAGCTCATCAGCCAAAATGGCAGCCGTCGGGGCTGAACGCTTGCGCGCCGCCGTCGAGGCAAACCGAATTGAACGAGGCCGGATGTCACTCGGTATTACGATCAGCGTGGGTGTAGCCGAGCTGGACCACCGAACAACCGGACCGGATGACTTACTGAAACTAACCGACGAAGCACTCTATGAGGCAAAACGCAGCGGTCGCAACCGAGTTTGCGTGGCCGGAGCCGACAAACCGACGGTCTCGCAACAGCAACCCGTTTCGCAAAAACCTATAGCCATGACACGAACGCGCGTTGACCATACGGCCAACGGTGGTGTCTCTCTCGGAACGGTGTTGGTGGTCGACGACGACCAAAGTGCTCGACGCTTGGCGCGCAAGCTCCTTGAACGTGAAGGGTTTGAAGTCAATGAAGCCTGCGATGGACGTGCTGCGCTAACAGAAGTACTGGAGATTCACCCGGACGTCATCTTGATGGATGCGGTGATGCCGAATCTTGATGGCTATGAATGCACACGAAAATTAAGTGCGGACCAGTCCACTTGCGAAATCCCGGTCATCATGGTCAGCGGGAAAACGGATGAGAAGCATATAGAAGCCGGGTTTGATGCCGGCGCCAACGAGTACATCACGAAGCCCTACCGCCATCGAGAATTCGTTCTTCGCATCCGAGCCATGGCGGAGTTGGCGCGTGGAAAGAAAGACCTTCTAGCAAGCAACAGCATACGTGGTGAACAAGCGCGGGCCATGCAAATCCTATTTGATCTTTCACGTTCACTCGCCGCTGCCGAGCAGCTGGACACCATCGTTTCACATACTGTTACCGCAACTGCGGAACTCATGAACAGCCGTCGCGTCTCACTCATGCTTCCCGAAGAATCGGGAAATATCTTGTTTGTCGCCAATTCGATTGGCATTGACAACGAACTGGCAGCCAAAATTCGCGTACCAGTTGGTAGCTCAATCTCCGGGCGCGTCTTTTCGTCGGGCGAACCGACAATCTTCAATTCCCAAGACGAGCGTATTGAATGCTCCGATCGTTACGAATCCGGTTTCTTTGCTAGTATACCCTTGGCTTCAAAAGCGCTTGTCGTTCCCCACAAAATAGTCGGCGTTCTTAACGTCACAGAACGCTATGACCGACAACCGTTCGAACCGCACGAAATAGAGTATCTTGATCTCGTATGCAACATGGCTGCCTCCGCCTTGGAACAGTACGAATCCGGACAAGCGCGAGAACACGCCCACACCGCCATCGTCATCGGCCTGGCCAAATTGGCGGAGCATCGCGACGCTGACACGGGCAATCACCTGGAACGCGTTACCCAATATGCACTACGACTTGCCCGTGAACTTAAACAGTCTGTGCAGTATGCCTCAACGATTGATGAAGGATTCCTTGCGGATCTTAAACATGCCATGCCATTACACGATATCGGCAAAGTGTCGGTTCCGGATGCCATCTTGCTCAAGCCCGGTCCATTAACCGATACGGAATTCACGGCTATGAAACGACACGCGATTGTCGGCGCTACTGCCATCCAATCCGTCATTGACCAAGCACCCGAAGCAGGCTTTCTTGCCATGGCTAGGGATATCGCTCACGGCCATCACGAGTGGTTCAACGGCACCGGATATCCGAGAGGCTTGGCAGGAAACACTATCCCGTTTGCCGCCCGCATCGCCGCCGTCGCAGATGTCTACGACGCACTCACCACGAAGCGACCCTACAAAGAAGCCTTTCCCCACAGTCAAGCTGTAAAGATCATTCGGGAGTCATCGGGAACGCACTTTGATCCCGAGGTGGTCGAAGCTTTCCTACGCCTCGGGAAGGATTTCGCTAATTTGGCGATTCGTCTGTCGGATGAGAATAATGACTCACACAACACAGTACCGGAAACCGAACTCGTCGCATGTTCCACGTATGTAGCCGATCCATAGTAATCGCCTTGGAAGCGTCTACTCTATGTTGCCATAGAACCAGAAAGCGCCCCCTTGCTTCACCAGTCATTCCTGATAACTTGTAACCGGTCGGGCGATTAGCTCAGTTGGCTAGAGCGCCTCCCTTACAAGGAGGAAGTCACAGGTTCGAGTCCTGTATCGCCCAATTTCTTCACGCCCGCGTAAAAACCGATCAAATAGAACAATCGTCGACCGTTTTAGAGCAGGCTCTTTTAATGTTTAGCAGTCCATTTTCATCATGTCGCAGAAGATGGCTTCAAAAAAGTGATATGCAAAAACGAAGGATGCGGTAGAGAGCTGCACTGGCATGTCACCATGCGTGCAACGACCTATGTTGTCATTGGGAATGCGGTTTCGGCCAGCACCAAGTGGTGGTGTATCTTGTCGATCAGCTTCTTTCTGTCGATGGGTTTAGCCACATAGTCGTTGCACCCGGCCTTGATACACTTCTCACGGTCACTAGACATCGCATGTGCAGTGAGTGCAATAATCGCCCCGGTGTAGCCCTTTCTTCGAAGCTGTCCGGTTGCCTCATAGCCATCCATGATGGGCATCTGCATATCCATAAGGATGATGTCAAAGGGGTTACCCTTGTCACACGCCAATAGCGCAGCTTCGAGTGCGCGTTCACCATCCGTCACGGAGGTGACTTCCGCTCTCGATTTGCTGAGAATACCAGCCACAAGAACTTGGTTGGTCAGGTTGTCCTCGACCAGCAGGATGCGGCAACCGTGCAGGTCCGTTAGAATAGCTTGAGCGCCGGGATCGGCTACGGCATCCACCACGGTCGCTGACATAGGGTCATCGAGCATTCTCACGCCATTCAGCGGCCCGGTATCCACGGTGGCGCGGAAGGTCGTACCTACGCCCAATTCCGTTGCGGCTACGATGATGTCGCCACCGAGCAAATCGGCAAAGCGATGGCTAATAGCCAAGCCGAGACCCGTTCCACCGAACTTCCTCGTGGTTGAGCTGTCAGCCTGCATGAACGGCTGGAATAGTTTAGCGACCTGCTCCTTTATCATACCACGCCCTGTGTCGATTACTTCGAATTGCAGGCACGGTGATTTCCCGTGACAGTCGCCAACAAAACGGGTGACAAGACGAACGGCGCCGGCTTCGGTGAACTTGACCGCATTGCCAATCAGGTTGATGAGGATTTGGCGCAATCGTATGGGGTCGCTTTGGATGGTTTCCGGTATCGCCCCGATATATTCAATGTTGAAAGATATCCCCTTAGCATCGGCCCGCATACGCATCAGCGAAGCCACCTCGGCGACAATCCGGCACGGCTGGCAGTCCCTACGTTCAATGGTCATTTTGCCCGCCTCGATCTTGGAGAGATCGAGGATGTCGTTGATTAGGTCCAACAGGTACTCCCCATTGCGGCGGATCGTGTGGGCGCAGTTCAACTGCTCCGACTTAGACTGGTCACCGTCGAGTATGTTCTCGGCAAAGCCGAGGATAGCTGTCATCGGCGTGCGAATCTCATGGCTCATGTTGGCCAGGAACTCGCTCTTTGCCAGATCGGCTGCCTCGGCATGTAATTTAGCTTCCATCAACCGTTTCGCATTCTCTTCCAGCTCCTTCCCGCGCACCTCCAAGTCCAAGAAGAGCTTACCGATGTTTGCCACCATCCCATTGAAGCACCGAGCCAACGCGCCGATTTCGTCTCGAGAGTTGATCTCGCTTCTCACGGACAAATCCCCATCCGCCATCAACGCCGCACTGCGGGTCAAGTCTTTGATTGGCACGGAAATCGTTCTCGAAAGAAGTATCGTCGTACAGATCAATGCAAACAGGCTGGCCAATCCGATGGCCAGTGACCGATCTCTTAATGCATAAACCGCTGCATACGCTTCGGCCGTATCCTGCTTCACAACCATACCTAATCTCAAGTGCGGCAAGTATCTCCACGCGGCCAACACTTCTTCATTGCGATAGTCATCAAATACGCCCATGCCTTTCCTACCCTGCACTGCTTGCTGAACAGGCATTCCGTATTCAGAACCGATAGACAATTTTCTGTTGAATCCCGCATCAGGGTCATGTCTTAATGGGTTCAGTAATACGGCATCATTTCCTATTTTCGATGCGATGACCATCTCGCCCGTCCGACCCAACCCGGTGTAGTCCTGCGTCAATTGATAGATGGCCTGCGTATCCATTTGGGTAGCAAGCAAACCAATAACAACTCCGTGCTTGTATATGGGCGAGGCAACAAATGCCGCAGGCCTTCCAGAAGGCTCATAATATCTAAAATCGGATACTGCTGTTTCCAGTATGGTTGCGGCCCCTTCAACACTCTTCGCCAATTCCGAATCACGATAAGGCCCCGTCTTCAGATTTGTCCCGAAATCGCTACCTTGTGTCATCGAAAGTACAATGTCGCCTGACAAAGAAATAAGGTACACGTCATAATAATCAAGGGCTTCCATATGGAACATGAGAAAGGACTTAAGCTCGCTTTCCATGTCCGCGTATTCCGCCGACTCCGCTCCGTTGGTCTCGTATGTCAAAACAAGTTTTGTCGTGGCGTTGACGATGGTAGGGCTATGCGCAAGAGACTCTACATCTTTTCTTCTTGTATCAAAATACATATTGATGTGATTAGCTTTTGTTTCAGCATAGGCATCCAGATTGCGCGAGATTTCCTTCGTCATCATCTGAACCGAATTTTTGTAGCTCAGATAGCCGATAATGATCGAAGGCGTCAACCCTGCTAGCAGGAGAAAGCATGTCAACCTTACCGCGATAGTCACCCTCATAACAAACATCCTCTACGATCGCGGATTCGCCCAACTCCGGCCCCAGTCTTCATAGATATCTCGAAGAAACGCTTGCCATTCCAACTTGGTTCTTGTACGAGGGTAAGGAATCGGCTGAATCGGTTTCTTTGAATCCCACACAATCTCGAATTGCCCATCTTTCTTGATCTTCCCGATCCTGACAGTCTTCCATATGTGCTGATTTTCCGGATCGACATAAACAAGCCCACCGGGCGCATCAATACTCTGGTTGCTTATAGCCCTGCGCACTTCATTCACATCATCCGTGCCGGCATCTATCACTGCATGTGCCCAAAGATTCACCGAGGTATAGGCGGCTTCCATCGAGTCGGCGACGGGCCTGTCGGCCCCGTATTTCTTCTTGAAGCTACGTACAAAGCGATGATTCAAGTCCCTGTCTACGCTTTGAAAATAGTTCCAGCAGGCATAGTGCCCCACCATGTTCTCGGAGTCCAATGAACGGAGTTCATTTTCAGCAATACTGAATGACATAACCGGTATCGTTTCAGACCCGACACCGTCATGTTTCAGCTCTTCAAAAAACGGGACATTGCTATCACCGTTAATCGTATTCAGAATGACATCCGGTCTAACCTCTCGTATCTTGTGAATCACATCGTCGACATCAGTGCTGCCGAGCAACAAGTATTCCTCTCCTACAATTTCCGCGCCTAATGCCGTTGCATAGTCTCGTATAATCGCATTAGCCGTCCGTGGGAAAACATAATCGGAGCCTACCAAAAAGAACCTTTTCCCAAGATTTTCAAGAGACCATTTGACCGCCGGTGCAATTTGTTGATTCGGCGCTGCACCCGTGTAGACGATATTCGGCGATTGCTCCAAACCTTCATACTGGACGGGGTAGAAGAGCAGGTGATTGTGCTTTTCAAAAACCGGTTTCACTGTCTTTCTACTGGCAGAAGTCCAGCATCCAAAGACGACTGATACTTTGTGCACGGTGATCAGCTTCTCCGCTTCTCGTGCGAACGTAGGCCAATCGGATTTGCCATCCACCAGCACCGCCTCAATCTTTCGCCCAAGAACACCACCAGACTCATTCAGCTCTTCAATAGCCAGCCGAGTTGCATCGACAACGGCTAACTCACTGATGGCCATCGTTCCAGTCAACGAATGAAGAATGCCAACCTTGATCGGGAATCTCGACATACTGCGGTCTTCACCAACGCCGAGCCAGGATGCTGAGGCAGGTAGAATAATGCAGAGGAACACGATAAGTCCGTACTTTTTCATCATGGTGCCGTCATAACGGGGACATTCCGAACCAAACATGCAAGCGCGGCCTCCCAAAGCGCGCACGCCACGGTAAAAAGCCGGATCGGATGGCGAACCCTGGATGTTCGTTGATGGCGATCTTTCAACACCACTAACATTTCGCTAACTATTAGAGTATGTCCACACCGCTGTCCCCTTCTAAAAGAGCTACCGCGGCGATGTGTGGTTCCCATAGCCCCATCGGCATGATTACGGTGCGCCTGGATTCAACTGTGTGCGTAAATCGGTAGGCTGCGTCTATGTCCGAAATGATCCACCACAACGGCCTTCGATCTGCGAATTTACGCCTTTTAACTATTCCAACGAGGATCATCACCATGCAATGACTAGCGGATCAGTGCAACTGAAGCGATGGCCTTGAACATCCCATAAAATCGTTCGTAGCCGTCAACATCAGCCCGGCTGGGCGTGCATGAGCATTGTCCCTAAAGTGACCAATAACATCGCCCGGTCGAATGTGCAAGGCGCGCAAACGTAGCTTCGAATCCCGTACCGTCCAGTACCTTCGTGTGCTTGTAAAACCCGACCATTTCAACAATCATCAAGTGTTTACGAAAGCTTCTTTGGTATGTCACAATGCATGCAACGACCTATGTTACCATAGGGAATGAAGTTTCGGCAGGCGCCAAGTGATGTTGTATCGTCTCGATCAGCTTCTTCCTATCGATGGGCTTGGCCACATAGTCGTCGCACCCAGCCTTGATACACTTCTCGCGGTCACTAGACATCGCATGCGCAGTGAGTGCAATGATCAACCCGTTGTAGTCCTTCCTACGAAGTTTCCCCGTAGCCTCATAGCCGTCCATCACGGGCATCTGCATGTCCATCAGGATGACATCGAACGGTTTGTCCTCATCGCGTGCCGTTATCACTGCGTCGAGTGCGATCTGCCCGTCCTTCACGGCAGTGATCTCCGCCCCCGCGTGTTTGAGAATGCCAACAACGAGAACTTGGTTCGTTGTGTTGTCCTCGGCTAACAGAATGCGGAGGCCTTGAAGGTCTGACGTCAGGACACGCGCGACACTGCCAGCGGTGTCAGCCACCACGGTCACCGACATGGGGTCGTCGAGCATTTTCACGCCATGTAGCGGTCCAGTACCTATGGTGACGCGAAATGTCGTACCTACACCTATTTCGGTCGCCGCTACGGTGATGTCGCCGCCGAGCAAGTCGGCAAAGCATTTGCTGATAGTCAGGCCAAGCCCTGTTCCGCCGAACGTTCTTGTAGTTGAAGTGTCGGCCTGCACGAACGGCTGGAACAAATTGGCAACCTGCTTGTGTGTCATACCCCGCCCCGTGTCGATCACATCGAATTGCAAATACGGCAAGTCACATCGATCGACGAAGCGAGTGACCAGACGAACAGCTCCAACCTCGGTGAACTTGATCGAGTTGCCGATCAGGTTGATGAGAATCTGACGCAGGCGTGTAGGGTCGCTTTGAATGATTTCCGGAATCGCCCCGACGTATTCGATGTTTAACGGCAATCCCTTCGCGTCAGCCCGCACGCGCATCAGCGAAGCCACCTCAGCGATGACAAGGCACGGCTGACAGTCTCCATGTTCAACCACCATCTTGCCCGCCTCAATCTTAGAGAGGTCGAGAATGTCGTTGATAAGGCCCAGCAGGTATTCACCGTTGCGGCGAATGGTGTGGACACAATTCAACTTCTCCGAATCGGACTGATCAGTATCGAGCAAGTTCTCGGCAAAGCCGAGGATAGCCGTCATAGGCGTCCGAATCTCGTGGCTCATGTTGGCCAGGAAGTCACTCTTGGCGCGCGTCGCGCTGCTAGCAGTCTGGCACGCTGCCTCCAGCGATGCATTGACAATAGCGATCTCATGGTGTCGCGTTTCCAACTCCCTCTGCATCTCGATGCCCCGATCGACCTGTCGCAGCGCAAAATACAGGAATACGACCAATAAGGATGCGATGAATATCGCCATCCCTAACGACATGACAATCATCCTGTTGAACTGCGCTGTTTCCTCGGACACATCCTTTAAGGCAAATAGCTCGCCCACCTCGACACCCGCCTCGTCGACGAGAGGAGTGACCAAGACATGCCACGGGTTGCCGTCGATTTCCAAGTCGACCATAGTGCCGTCTTGCCGGGCCTCTCTACCGACGAGACGCCCGGCTGCTTCGGGAAAGTGGCTCAAAGACGTGTAGATAACGGCATCGGCGGCAAATCGGTTCCAGTCGCCCTCACGGCCCAGCATCTTCATACCCGCTTCCCATGCTTCCCGCTGTATGAAGGTCTTATGGATGGTAACCGCTAGCTGGATTCCGCGTTCAGTATGAGTACTGTCCAGAACATCTTCAATCTCCTTGCCCAATTCCAGGTAGCCGATGAGAGTACCGTCATCAAAGATTGGCACCACCACCCGTAGTGTGAAAGTACCCATCAGCCCCAGTTCAATGCCGGAGGCAGTCCGGCTGGTGCGTTCGGCTTCACGTAACGTGAACCGTTCGATCAGATCCCCATTCTTTTCCGGTTTATGCACGCGCAAGAGATTCACTCGATCAGGGCGGTGAAAGTAGAAATGCGTGATCGCATGCTTGGCCTGGAGTTGAACAAACAACGATTCATAGTGTTCCAGCAAGGCGTCACGATCCTGTGCCTGGAGTGCAAGGGTCATATCCTTGTCACGAATGATGACTCTTTCGATGGCTTCCAGGTTTTTGGATTGTTCAGTTAGAGATGCCTCCAATTCGACGGAAGTCTCTTCGAGCAGCCGTCGGCTGACTTGATCCAGGTCATCGTGAGACATGTCAAGCAAGAGAGTGTCGATTCCGCCGACTAGCAACAGCAATACGATTGTCAACGGAACCAATAGGCGACGTTGGAAGGGCCTGATTGAGGTGTTTCTACCCGACGTTGGCGATGAACCAGTCGTACACCCACCTAGGCGGTTAGTTGGGGGTCTTGGTGTCATATTCAAACCTTGTGGGACAGGGCACGCACCGACCATCCACTCGCGGTCACGGCTCAACAGCCGACATACCCATGGATGCATCGACATTATGAGGGTATACCTGGATTCGACAGCGTGTGTTGTGGCGAGGTTGCATGTGTGTCCTATATGATCCGTCATCACGACCTCTGGATTCCAGGCGGCGAGACGACACCCGATAACACTTTCATGCCGAGCATGATCGCCCGGTGATGGGTGGTTGTGTCTAGTGGGCTTGCGACGTGTCCAACGACAGAGGCCACTTTCCCGAAATACCGGCCATGCACTCCGACAAAAACGCGTGCCAGAGTTCAAGCACGTAAGGCGCATTGACCTAGTAGCTGTGCAACGTTAGCGGCTCAGAAGCTCGACGGCACCGCGCTCGGCACATGGTTTTCATCTTGCCGGAGCGTGGCGCCACCAAAGCCGCAGACGCCACACTCACCGTTCCTAACACTTACGGACAACTCGGCACGCACGTTCCGGTTAGGCAATTCGTGACGCCGAAGCCGAAGTCGCCGCCGGCGAAGGCGACCACTGCCCGTAGGATGTCATTACTGGCGACAATACCGTTGGGCGTCTGGCCGTCATTATCCACGCGCGACAGATGCGGGGCCACAGGGTTAAGTTGGAATTTCTGCACCACACAGGTTATGTCATTCACCGTGACAATCCCATCCGGCGCCGTCCATGCTCCGGCTACTAATGCGCCGACCACATCACCGAACTGCCGACTGGCACCAATCTGAGGTGCCGTGGTAAAGATCGATAGTGATGACGAGAAGACGACATCATCCGCCGTGGCTTCGATGAGATACTCATTACCCGGCACCACCTCGCAGCCGCGTACATGAATGACAGAATCCGTCCAGTCACAGAACTCAGCCGCAGTCACCAATTAACTAAGCTTGCCATCCGCTCCGGCATCTTGCAGCGTACAACTCACGTACCACGGCGTAGCCGATCCAATACGGGTAACCCGTAAGGCTGTCATTTGTCCTGCGTTGGTACTGGGATCAAAGGATAGGTATCGATCTTTGGTGAAATCGTGCGGCGCCACCGCGGGCACGGGCGGGGCAATGGTCACGGGTAATGGTTCAAACTTGGCTGTGCCTACGAGTGTAGGTACGAAACCCGGCGGGATCAGTGTACGGTAGTACACGCTGCAATTGTCCACCGTCACACTCGCCCCAGCCCCAATGGTCAACGTACCGACATACAACGCTTCTTGTGCACCACGCACATAATCCTCGTTGTCGAAGTTATCTACAAAAGTAACCGTGGCATTGTCACCTATATCCACAAGGCCCATAGATACGTTGGTATACGGCGTGCATGTTTCATTGGTACACGTGGGCGTCCCCACTTCACCACACGGTGTCAACGTCTTACTACAGCCTTGCAGGGCGAAGCCTTTCATGTCCACGCCCACATCTCTACCGGCCACTTCAAAAAAGTGTGTATCCAACGCTGACAAGGCTATACCGCCGGTTGACCAATCGAAAGTGAGCGGCGTCGTGGAATGATTTACCACATCACCTTTTACAAGTACTTGCGCTTCGCTAACCGCTGTCGTACTTCTGGCACAATTTACACTCGTGGTGACCACCACGTTATCTTGTATGCGTAGACTGCCGCCGATGATCACGTTGGGCGTACCCGTTCGCCGACCACCGCCACAACCGTTGGGATCAAACTTGGGTGGCGGTGTGACCCCACCGCGAGATGGCAGACAATCCGCCGCCGTCTCCAATGATCCTTTCATGATTAAATCACCGGTCACGTTGAGCGACATCTTATCATCGAGCACTAACTCACCACCGTTGGTCCCGGCTGCACAACTACCGCCGCTAATCACCACCGTACCCGCATCAATAGATGCAGCTACGGCCACGGCCACGGGGTCTTTAGACACCCGACCACCAGCGGCGATTTCCAACGTGTCGGATACATTCAGGCGGCTGAGGCCATCGAGATATACCTTGCCCTCGTTGCGTACCTGCATGTCGTCCGTGGTGACTACCTGCGTACCTCGGATGAACAGCTCCGCGTTCACCACACCGCGCACTCCCGTCGTATCGCCATTGACTTCGATCCCACCCGGCAGGGCCGTGGTCAAGTCGCCACCGGACACATCCAGGCTTGAACAACTTCGGATGTTCATGGTATCCACGGTCACATTGGCATCGAGAATCAACTTGGCGCCGCAACCGTCCAGCGTAGCGCTATAAGAATCTATCGCATTGTTAATAGCCGGCACGCCACCAATCCAGTTGGTTCCGTCCGTATAGTTGGTGCTGCCGCCACCGCCGATAGCCACTAGGCATTCATCCGGAATGCCATTACCGTCGGTGTCTGCGCTAAACGCGCCAATACAAGGGGATCCGTCGCAGTCGGTCGAATCCTGACAGTCCATCCCATCGTTGATGCCGCCATTGCATACGCCGGTCAAGTCGCAGAGGTCGGGAATGTCATTGCCGTTGCAGTCATTACAGGTGGGGTCGTTAGCCCGGTCGCATAGGTCAATATCACACGCATCGGGGATGCCGTTACCGTTGCAATCAGAACAATCCGGATCGCCCGCACAATTTGTGATGTCCTCGCTATCGGGGATGCCGTTGAAGTTGCAGTCAGCGACAACTTGCAGAGTCAAGTCCGTGGCGTTGTAATTAAGTTGAAACGCTAGACCACTACCGAAGCTACTGCGCTCCACCTGTGCAAAGGTACCCACGCGCGAGGCATAGGTCATCACGGTAAAGGTGTCACCTAAAGTTGGGACGAAGAAAAAGTCTCGATCGATGACCAACCGTCCATCCAACGTCGCCACTCCGGAAATGTTGATTTGATCGAAACTGCTAGCCGCAATGCCGTCGATCTCCAGGATAAGCTGACCGTCGCTACTCTGCGTATAGTCACCCGTAACCGTGAGTACACCCGGCGACGAACCCGGATGGAACCGACCGCTGTTGATATAGTCACCGTCCATGGTGCCCACACCAAAGACCTGTCCATCAAGGCCAACGCTTGTACCTGCTAAATTATCATCCGTCATCACGCCGCCGTTAGCGATAGTGATATGCGCCAGGCCATTACTACCTATCGTCAGGCTACTGGAGTTTTCCCAACGGGCACCCGCACCACTGACCGTGATCTGCGCGGGACTTATAAACGACGAACCTGCAAACGAAGTGCCGATGTTGGTAGGACCACGCGTGATTAATGTGCTGCCTGCCGAGATATCAATTAGAGCGTTCGGACCGACATCAAAGTTACTTGCAGCACGACCGACCATGCGTTGGGTATTACCTGATGCTACTATATCAGTCGGTAAGCCCCACTCATCGCCATCGCTGCCGCCGCGTCGGGCTGGACATGAGAATTCCGCGCACACCCGACTATAGTAATACACGCCGCCGAAGACTAAACAATCAGAATCGTAAAGTCCATCTATACACACGCCAGATAAACAACAAACGCCCAATCCTGATGGATCGAATGTTTCCACTACCGCGCCGCCGCCAATGCTCATACTAGCCGGGCCGTATTCACCCAGACTAACGCTATTGAAAATGTCCCAACGGGCACTGGCACCATCAACCACCAAGGAAGCCGTCCCACTGGCCCAGCCGTCGGCCATGATAGGTCCGCGGGTGATCATCGTGCCACCGGCTTGTACGTCTACAAGGCCTACTGATCCGATCACCGATGGATAGCCACTGAGCACCATGATGCATGTTCCGCCTTCGCAATCCCAATCGCCTGTGCATAGTGCGCCGGCGTTAGCGCTGCCCCCATCACATACCGAGCCGATCATCGGTTCCTGCATCTCCAGCACGCCGCCGCTAGCTACCGTGATTGAACCAGGCCCACCCTCGACACCCACTTGTACTTCGCCATACGTGTCCCAACGCGATCCACTACCCGATACGGTCATGGACGCCGTACCGCCGGCTGTGGTTCCAATAGCCGCCCAGCCACGGGTAATCAGTTGTCCACCGTTGAGCATGGATACGGCACCTAACGGCCCGACAAAGTAGGCAGATGCTTCCATTACCCCGCCGGTGGTGATTAAAACGCTCGCACTGCCGGCGTCACCAACGTCGGTTGAACCGGTGATGTCCCAGCGACTGCCCGCGTCGGTAATGGCAATGGTGGCGTTACCGGCCCCAGCCGCACCGAAGGTGGTATTCGTCGTGGTGATCGTACCGGCCGTGACGACACTCACCGTCGCTTGCGACCCGACGATCCAGGGATCGGGATTTCCTCCCTGATTAAACCCTCCACCGCCTCTCACCTCGACCCATGCCGGACCGCTGACACCAATATCGGTAGGCCCGAAAGTCTCCCACAGTGAACCGGCGCCGTCGATAGACACCGACGCCGTCCCACCGGCTGCGCTGCCGATGGTGGTGGTGCCGCCCGGTGTCACGCTACCGCCACTGCGGATAACTCCACCGGCTTGGATAATGACTCTCCCATCCGGACCGACGATCATGGGGCTGGGGTCTCCCTGCTCAAACACGCTACCAGCATCGGTAACCTGCACGAGTCCCGGGCCGTTCTCGCCGATGGAGATACTGTTGAAGGCGTCCCAGCGAGCGCCGGTAATGACGAATACCCTTCCCTGCCCACCAGCTGCGGAGCCGACCTGTGCCGGACTGCGAGTGATCAAACTACCACTATTACTTACGAAAAAATCACCATCAGGCCCAACGATCATGGGTTGGGGGTTACCCTCCGAAAACACGGCGCCAGGATCAGTTATATCGACGCGTCCCGGACCGTCCACCCCAATGGAGACCGGGCCAAGCGCATCCCAGCGCGCGCCGGTCCCGCTGACAGTGAGCTGGGCCGTCCCACCGACGCCGTAACCAACCGAAGTCGGTCCGTTAGTGGTTAGCGTACCGCCTAATACATCTACCACGCCATCCAGCCCGACGATGAAGGGGTCGGGGTCTTGCATCTGATTAAAACCACCATTTGTGGAGATAGTTAACGATGCCGGTCCGCCGACACCAATGCCGGTCGGGCCGAAGGCCTCCCACAATGAGCCTACCCCCTCGATAAGCACCGTAGCCGTACCACCAATTACACTGCCGATGGTGGTGAACCCGCCCGGTGTCACGCTGCCGCCGGTGCGTACGATGCCGCCGGTCTCAATGAGGACATTTCCAAACGGACCGACGGTGTAGCCAATGGGGGTTTTTTGTTCCACCAAGCCGCCACCGGAGACAGTCAGCAGAGCGTCACCTGTATCGCCAACGTTGACTTGTCCTTGTGCGTCCCACAGCGCTCCGGTTCCGCTAATGGTCGTCGTAGCTGTGCCTACGCCGCCGGAATTACTACCAAGGTTAACCGTTCCGGGAGTAATAAGCGTCCCGCCCGCAGACACGAGCAACTGTCCCATTGGATAGACGGTCCATGAGAAGGTGCTTTGACCTTCTACAACCCCACCGTTGGAGACATCCAATAGCGCGGGTCCGTATTGACCAATGTGCATGGCCCCGAAAACATCCCATCGGGCCAGGCTACCGGAGACATTGGCCGTGGCCGTTCCGCCGGTTCCCGGTGGGTAACTGAGAATAGTCTGTCCGCCGGGCGTGAGTGATCCTCCCGTACGCAACGTACCCCCAGCCTGCACTTGAAGCAAACCCACATCCCCCACGTAAAAGGCGCCGGGGGATTGTGTTTGATCGAACAGACCGCCGGACAAGATGGTTAACGAAGCTTGCCCGATATCCGTCGTGCCCACAAAAAAATTATCAGACCCCATAGTCCATGTAGAGTTGGTTCCGGTAATATTCACATCTGCCGTCGCGGACCCACCGATTAACCCACCACTGCTATTGACATTGCCTCCTCCGCTAACGGTTAATGATGCCGTGCCGCCGCTGGAACCAACATTGATATTGTTGGTGGTGACTAGAGAAGAACTCGCCCCAGTGACCAACACAGTACCTACGGCTGTGGGGTTGATACCGATGCTGACTCTATCGCAATTGACGCTGCCGCCGTTGGTAACATTGAGCGTACCATCACCCACCCAGCCGACTGTCATACCGGACGCCGTGCAGGTGAGCGTGGACCCTGGGTCGTTAACGTTGAGCACGCCGGTTTGGGTGTTGCTGGGACCCACACGGATGGAAGTGCCGCCGGTGACCGTGGTATCTGCACCATTTTGCAAAGTAAGCGTGCCGGTTGTGGAGACAGAAGAGAAACCACCAATATGCAACTCATTGGTTATAAGGTTGGTGGTTGATCCGTCGAGAATCAAAGTGCTCGCACTATTGGGAAAACCGTTACCAATTATCGTACGGGCTGGACTATTGACCTGCATGGTTCCGTTGGTCAGCGTGAGTTGCCCGGAAAGGAAGCCGTCCGTATTCATATCGAAAAAGCTGGTGATCGTGTACGTATTACCGCCTAAATCGAATATGAGAAGATCATTACCGATGCGCAGGCCAGCCGTGTTCGCATTACCTGCGAAGGTGACGGTGTAACCTGTTGAACCGGCGTCGAAAATGGCGTTGTCAAAGGCACCGGGAAAGCCGGTTTGATTCCAGTTACCCGGGTCCAAGAAACCGCCGCCCACTATGCTACTAAGCCATAAATATTCCAACGCATGTGCTTGGTTTGCAGCACCTGAAATCAATCCGATGACGATGAAACAACACCCAAAACGATTGCATAATTTGCTATTCATATCACTTTCTCCGAAATGGCTAACCACAAGATCGCTATGATGCGTACCAAACCTTGCGGATGCCTGCTTTTGCGAAAGCATCCAATCTTGATAGATCTAATCCTAAGTGCTCGACCGCACGTTACCGTAGAACCACCACCCGACAAATGTTTATGTCAAGCATCCCGGCGGAAGAAACGCTGACTGGCAGCGATGAATCTGAACATACGAAGGGGTAATCTTTCCCTCGCCTATTATGATAAGCAATTTTCCCGCTCGGCGCGCCCACAAAAAATAAAAAAAAACTTCAAAAAAACAGAAAACCGGCCTTTAGGGTGCCCTGCGTAGGGTTTAGTGATACGTTGTCATTCCCTCGAAGGTGGGAATCCAGATGACGTACTGAGGGTTTACAACCTTCGACTAGATACCCGTCTGCGCGGCTATGACGGCTTGATCAGGTATGACGAAAGATACGGGTAAACTTTCGTATACCTATGCCACCCATCAGGGCATGTGTTGCACGATAGTAGCTGGCGCATAGGATCACGCTTTTCCGATGAGCCTTTAGGTCGTTCGGGATTACCATTGGCCGGAATGATGTGCATAGGGCAACGACGCGGTTGGCCTTACGTCATGTGGAAATCGTAAAGAAACAAGTTTAATTTTATACAAACAGCTGGATACCGTCGTAGGCTAAAATTACGGTCGGTCGGCGTAACCCTAAACTCATGAAACACTCAAGGAGCCTCATGATGAAGCGACGGATAGCCATAATTGGATCTATGTGGTTAGTGGGATTGGTACTTACTGTTCTCACTACGGGATGCCCGCTTACCGGTACCACAGGTAGTGGCCCCACCAGTGGGGGAAACTCCGGCTCAGGCAAAGTATCAGATGATTTTTGGACCACTCCGGCAGGTAGCAAAACCGACTACTCCTTCTCCGACACACCAATACCAGCGGACTTTTTCGGGCCGGGTTCCGATGCATTTTCCGGTACGGTCATGCTTATGGGTGCTTCACTTGATCCAACCAATTTAGGACCGGCAGATACGATTATTCGCCGCTCTGAGGATAAGTGTCCCACCGAAGTTGGCGAATCCGTTACAGTAGATGTCGAGATCGTGGCACTTTCTCTGGTCAGCGTGGAGCCAATCACGGTTAGCTTCGACGGCGGACAGCGCACGGAAGAATGGGATATTCAGGTTTGCCTGTCGAACATGCCTCAGCAAATGGGGATGATGACCATCACGCTGGACGAAGAAGATTGCGGAACTTTTGATACGTTTATCCCCGTTACACCCAAGTTCACCTTCATAAGTAGCAACCCGGGGGATAATCGGTTCGTAGACTGCGGCGAGCCGGATCAATTTTGTGAACCGCTCGAATTAACCGGTGAGGATAACGGCTGGGTACTCATCGACGGGCCGGGTGGTTATAACCCCAGTGACAATAAAATTGTAAATGTTGCTGAGGGAATGTCATTCGATAGCAACTGTGACGGTCAGTTAAACGGCATGACGATGGCTAGGTCTACTTGTTTTCAGCCTGGTATCGAATGTAAAAACGGCGGATTTGAATGCGCGTTTAACGATGAGGCCGAAGGTCGCCTCAACGGCGGCGGCGGCGGTCAACATCAATCCTTTCTTAACTCCGATGACGACACGGACAACGACGGTTGGCCAAACGACTGTGACAATTGCCCGGAAATGGCCAGTCCGGACCAAACGGACTCGGATGATGACGGAGTGGGTGACATATGCGACAACTGCCCGGACGACGATAACCCCGATCAAGCCGATAGCGATGGGGATGACATTGGCGATGTTTGCGATAACTGTCCGGATGACGCAAACGCCGACCAAGCCGATGCTGACGACAACGGTATTGGCGATGCTTGCGAAGGTAAGGTAGACCCCTGGCAATCGGCACTTGGCACCTATTCGTTAGCAGGTAGTTGCACGGAAGTTGCTGTGATGGTGACACTCGCGATGAACGGCGAAGTACTCGAATTACAGGGGTTCCCGGAAAACGGCCCTATTGCTTTGGTCTGCGCTGGAAATGACGCCACCGGGAGTGATGTTACCGCGTTTGGCCAAGGGGGACACAATTTGAGCATGGTCATACAATCTGACGGTACGATCACTTTTGATCTTGAGCAAACAGGTACACAAAACAATTGCCAGTCTATCATGACCAGGCAGTAAATGTTGTACACTATTGATTGCGCGGCACTTCGCATGCTTAAAAGCTGCCATGCGAAGTGCCGCTTATTTGTCACTAAATAACACATCCGTCCTTGCTATGCACCCCACAACAATAATAAAGTCTCAATGCAAGTTCGTTGAAACCGTCATTCGGGAAGATGTCCGCTTTCGGGGCGCCGTGTTTTTCCCAATCGTAAGTCACAATGAATAACAAGCTTACGTTCTTGCAGTCGCACAAAGAAAAGGTACGTTGCCCTTGTACCCATCTTGACTAATATGCTGGCCACTTGCGAGGGGAAAGAATTCCGGCGCGGTCACACGGAAGTGATTCGTGCAGACAACTGTGTAGGGGTACGCAGATGTTTCGGTTCTCGCAGGTATAATTACCCTTTGCGGGAAATATCAACATTAATCCGGCAGGTTCGAATACATCGTATTCAGATCATCATGTGATTTGTATATGCGGTTCGCGCAGCATCACGCATGCACATGCGAAACGAACAGCGAAGATAAGCCTTCATCGGTTTTGGTTGTCGTGCTTCTTCGCCTTGAGCTGTGTGGCGATATGCTCACCGCGAAGTTTGGCTGCGATAGAACGTGTAACCGGAGTGTACGACGACACGTCCATGGCATTCACTCTTTTTCTAACCGAACCCAGTAGGGCTGTTGATGGTTGGACATTTCAACTTTTTATCGATGCCGACAATCTCTCTAGTACCGGCTATGGGAGCGGCATAGAGTTCGTGACAGGCACCAATGACTTCGTGGATAACGAATATCTAGCCGTGCGCAGTACAGCTACCAGTGATGGCCCCGGCGGCTGGGGTACGGCATTGACAACGGCCCTGCTCACCGTACCCAACGACACAACGGTGATCATGGAGATTCCATTATCACCGAACGTACTGCCTTCCGGATTTGTGAACTTTGGCTTTGAAGTATACTTGGACGGTCGCCTTGTTGACGGAGTACGTAATCAGCGCACAAGTTTGGTATCAGGAGGTACGGAGTGTCTCGTTGATTATCATTGCGAAGACAATTTGTTTTGTACGGGTGTGGAAATATGTGTCAACGGGTCATGCCAAACGACCATCGATCCATGCCCAGGGCAACTATGTGATAATACGCTGGGGCGATGTATCGAGTGCATAACGGATGTGGACTGCGCTGACGAACTATTTTGCAATGGCGACGAATGGTGCGATACGAACTTTACCTGTCAACCGGGATTGCCGCGCAACTGCAATAACGATGGCATTGCATGTACCACGAATGATTATTGTGATGAAGATTATCATTCATGTAACGGTATCCCTGACGACGCATTGTGTGCTGACAGGTTCGCCTGTGTACCATTTGTAGGATGCACGGCTATTGATAGCACAGTGCCCATCGTAGCAGCGTCAGGTGCACGCTTTATCAGCGTCAATCCTCAACCCCGCACTTCCATCGTACCCGTATCAATCTTTGTGACATCATCGACTTGGCCCTGCCTGGGTAAATATGTCGGCCCTCCCATCGCCCAAGACTTTGACAGTAATGGTAGTCTGGATGGTACGATCGCCGGATTGGTCGATAATCCATTGGATGCCGTCCGTCTCGCACCAAACGACTGGACAGGAAAAGCCTGCAATAACATGGCCCCATCTTGTATAGTCGACGCCGATTGTGGTAATGCGGAAAAGTGTCTTCCGATCAAACGTTGCGATCAATCCTTACTTCCATGTGATCTATCCGGCGATTGCCCTATCGGTGAAAATTGCGTTAATGCACAGCTACATATTACCGGGTATGAAATTATCCCCAGTACACTTGATGACGTAACATCAATCATGACACCGGTTTTATATTCTCTAGCAATTGATAGTGCCGGATACGCCTCTGAATCCGTTTCGGTTGAAATGGCTGTGTTTGGCGATGTTAACATGAATCATGTCGTAAATGCAGCTGACATAAATATGGTCATTAAGGCATTCCAGCGCATTTATCATCTTCCGGTTGGATCACCCTACGGTACTATCCTCCCCGCTGTCGATCAATCCGCCGCGTCTTTGTGTAGAACGTCATTACCCGTTGTCGTCACGATCAGCGACATTCTCATCACGGTCAAAGCGTTTCAAAATTTCTCGTTCGCCTACTTGGCTGGTCAATCCGGTTGCCCTGCGCTTTGCCCATGACAAACCCACGTATAATCATTGTCATGTAGGTGACGCCGTTTCTATTTTTTTGACATTCACCATGAAACAGTTAGCCTTTATCGATGCGACCTAATCACTATGCGCAGAACGTTCCGCCTACTTCACGCATATGGCCACTGATGACTCATCGGTTTGTTTTTATGATCCGTATGACACTCGTCACGGCATCGTTGATCGCCAATATGGCCTGTACCAACACCCATCACACGGTGAGTTCGCAACCATCAAAACAGGATATCGCCGAGATAAACCGCATCCTTGGGCAACAGTCACAAGATTGGAACCGTGGCGACATAGAAGCATTCATGCAAGGTTATTGGCAATCCCCTGAATTATCTTTCAGCAGCATGGGCAACATCACGTATGGCTGGCAACAAACATTGGAAAATTACCGCGCGCGTTACGCCGATCGCCAGGCCATGGGGCATCTCACATTCAACGATGTAACCATAACGGTTTTAGGCCCGAACGCCATTGAAGTGTTAGGATCATGGCACTTAAAACGTGAGCAGCCTATCGGCGGTGTTTTCACACTCATCTTTCGCAGAATCAACAATCAATGGCGGATAGTTCACGATCATACGTCGGCGCGACCAGCCAACCAACCCAATCCCTAAATCACTCCACGAAGGCGCCACCAAATCAAATATCATGCAACAATCCCTCCGGGATGCCATATTCATCCAATTTCATCCTTTAATATCTTGGAAATTGCTTGCATTTGTCGTGCAAGTTAGATAAGATAGCTTTCCAGTGTTGTAATGTATACTGCGGCAACGAATCTAGAGAACATTCCCGTGGCACATGGGCCGAATGCAAGGGTTGCTTATATGGGTATGCTAGGAACCACACACCACCTGCCGAGTTTTCTTTATCCTTGAACGTATCTCGTGCTGATGGTG
>JAJRWX010000037.1 GCA_024276605.1 Planctomycetota bacterium
ACATTCATAACTCACACGGACACGAGACATACCGCAAGTCCCAACACATTTCACGATCAGTCACCAGGCTCGCGCCAGGTGCTCTGACAATGCCGCAACACCAATACCCACAACGACAAGTTTGCTCACCATCAGAGCCGCACGGCGCAAGCCTGCGGTCAAGCGGAGTGAATACGCCAACGTCACAATCATAACTCACACGGACACGAGACATACCGTAAGTCCAAACACATTTCACGAACAGTCACCAGGCTCGCGCCAGGTGCTCTGACAATGCCACAACACCAGTACCCACACACCACGAACATGCGGACATACCCCGTCGCCACAGCAATACGAGAATCGAGCTACCTATCCGCTAAAACGTGACGCGTCTTGTCCATCCATGACATAATCAACCGTCGGTTCAATATCCTGTTCGTTCCATAAATAACGTGTACTGCCATGACGAGTCCAAACAGGCTGCCCAGCAAGAATCAAGCCCGATGCACGAAGTCGACGCGTACTCCAAGCTTTCCATTCCCCCATCATTTTTTCCGGTAGAACGTCCGCGCAACGTACCACTACATGTACATGATTACTTCGCGCATGCACAGCCAGTAGCTCCCAACCGCGTTTATGGCAGTGATCTGTGATAGTCCCTGTCACAATCGATCGGCCTGCTGGAGTGAGTAGAACCGGCCTGTGTGTCAACCGCCGCTGTAAAGCGATCGCTCGCCGGGGCTGAACAGGTAGTAAGGGCGTTCCGAATACGTTGTGCTCATCGTCAACGGATCCACGTTCGTCGCCGTGTAGCCAACTCCCATAACATGTCCATGTAATGAAAAAACCAACTGGTTCTCGCATAATATCATGAATGATACAATTCGAATTGGTTCCTGTGAACAACCAAACCCAAACAGCGCTAGTTGGCGCCAATCAGAGCCGCATGGCGCAAGCCTGCGGACAAACGGAGTAAATACACCAACGCAACGGGCATAACACCATGAACACAAGACACTCCCTGCATCGTACCAACCCGTCACCAGGCTCGCGCCATGGTGCTCTGACCAAGAACCCGCACAACGTAAATTCACACACCATCAGAGCCGCACGGCGCAAGCCTGCGGTCAAGCGGAGTGAATACGCCAACGTCACATTCATAACTCACACGGACACGAGACATACCGCAAGTCCCAACACATTTCACGATCAGTCACCAGGCTCGCGCCAGGTGCTCTGACAATGCCCTACGCCAATTATTCACGTCCCTATGTACAAACCTTGACCAATGTAAGCCTACCCCGTTAGGATGACATTGGCCGGTCCGGGGATAATCGACATGGTTAGACCCCCGACTCGCCATGTAAACGATATTGCGTAAGCGTTACCATGATCTTCGATTGCTTCACACATATTTGGGATTCTCCCGACCAACTCGGGCGCTGCATCCCCCATCGCCGCGACGAATTAGTCGAACAAAAGGCGCTGGACTTAGCTACAGCCGGCAGTGCACAGCGACACCTCGACGCCGCCCAGCCCGTCACCACAACATTCGTGGTCGGTTTCAAAAGTCGATACCTTGATAGCGAAATTCCCAACGAACGCATCGTCAGCTATGTCAAAGATCATCCCGGTAAATTGATTGGCTTTGCAGGTATCGACCCTAGCACACCTACATTTGCCATCGATGAATTGCACAGGGTTTCGTTGGACTTAGCCATCGGCGGCGTCGCCGTCGCCCCAGCCGCTCAAGATTATCATCCTACCAATAGCCAAGCGATGACCGTCTATGCCGAGGCTGAAATGCTCGAACTGCCCATGATCTTCCATACCGGCATTTTTCTCGCCCGTGAGGCTAAGCTTGAATACGCCCGCCCCATACTCTTGGATGAAATCGCTCGAGAATTCCCCAAGCTAAAAATCATCGTCGCGCACATGGGCTATCCGTGGGTGGCTGATTGCGTCGCCCTATTGGGAAAACATCCCAACGTGTATGCAGAAACCAGTTGGCTTACCGGCAAACCCTGGCAAGCCTACCAGGCGATGGTGATGGCCTATGAGCACGGCGTAATCGATAAGCTATTTTTCGGGAGCGGTTTTCCACGCAGATCAGTCAGCCAAGCGGTGGAAGAACTCTACGACATCAACCACATTCCCAACGGTGCCAACCTGCCGACAGTACCGCGCGAACACCTACGCGGTATCGTCGAACGCGACGCACCGTCTATACTCGGTATACGACGGCAAACAAACGCCCCAACCACAGTTGACCCGTGACCGGAATGAAGAAAAAAAGGTGACACCGCATCGACGTCCGAAAGTTTTCTTCATTCATAATGCTGTATGCCTCCCGCTATCCGCTCAGCAATACGCGCTCATTCTGCAACCGTCGAAAAAGATGCACGGAATGTTCCGCCAGCCCCGTCCATTCATCGCGTGTGTAAATCCACACATCAGCCGCAACGGGAACCTTCGTCGGTTCATAAAGGCGGCGACGCTCGACCGGGCAGTCCGGCGCGCTGCATACGATCACCAGGACGTCCAGATCGCTACCAACGCCCCAGTCGCCCCGCGCACACGAACCAACGCAAAATACCTCCTCGACAGCAGCATCGCTACGCGCAAGCTCGACCGCCCAACGCCGGGCCGCCGCAAGAACCTCGTCACGCGTTGGCCATTTCAGAACGACAGAATTCAATAATCGTACCGGCACGATGAACCGCCTCCCCGCTTTGTAGCGCGCCGTAATGTTCCCCCGGAGCACCCGCCGCGTGACCGTTGGGATAACGCGTCGAAATATAGTACGCATCCAAAACGCGAGCAGAATCGAGCAAATCCTCACCAACCACTACACCGGAGGGAAGCTCTTCCAACAAACGCCGAACCACATGTCCCCAACCCTCCTGTCCCAGCGAAAGATGGACCGCCTTGACCGCCATCTCTGCGGCCTGTTGGGCGGCGAAACAGGACCATTCGTGCCGCCCCGACGCAGCGCTATCCCGCGCTTGAGCGAGATTACGCTCCGCCTGCACCATCCAATCGCCAGATCGATCGCTCATGCTCTTATTCTACGGTCGCCCGCCGTAAAAGAAAAGAAGAACCCGGCGGATGAATCTCGGTTTGTGTTTACAACCACGTTACACGCCACGTTTCAAAGAATCCGAGCGGCGAGCGCAAGCGACCCGTGTCTTCGATACGCAGAATACGCTTCAAAACACCACATACACTGCAGTCATGCGGAACATGCGGAGCATAGGTGACCACCCGAAGACACCCGGCGCTCGCGCTTCAGGCTCGGATCAGACGCTCTCCCAGTCACGGACAGCACCCGACAACCGTGCAGGGAACCAGTCATGATGCCCCGTTAAGATTCTCCACACGTACGATATGTACCAGAGAGCAATAGACCACATCATCTGCTATCCCGCTACCCTCCTTCTCTTCAACCCCGATCTCTATCGTAGATCGGGTCAGCATGGACATTTCGGGATGCTTGATGTCGTAAGTCGCACCATCCGTGAAATGAAGGCGGATGGGCACAAAGGGCTTCCGACGCAGTAGAGTTCTCATTTCTTCCGGTCGCATAACATGCAATAATAAATCTGGTCATCCTACCAGTCAAATACGAACAACGAGCATCAGCAGCCTGTATCTATGGCCGTATCGGCGGGATAGACACACGAAGCCGTAGTCAGAGCCGCAAGGCGCAAGCCTGCGGACCACGAAGTAAAATCGCCAACGTCAAGATCACAACCCATACAGACAAAAGCCATACCACAGGTCCAATCACACGTCACCAAGTTAGTGCCAGGTGCCCTAACATAATTGTTATATATAAGAGTCGTCGATGGCGTCCATCGAAGATACACTGCTTTGATACAATTCATCATACGCAGCCGCAAATACCAGCGTACTAAAGGCACCCGTAAAAATCACGCCCACACCGCAAAGCAACAAACCACCGAAGTTGAAAATAACCAACACAGCGATCAGCTTACCTAGCGACATTTTGTGACCTTGCGTAAGCGACCAGGCACGCGATAACGTATCCTTAACACCGCGATGCTCTTCCAACACTAGATACATACAAGGAATCAAACCCAAACCGATGATGATGCCGGGAACCAGCAGACAGACAAAACCCAGTGCCATAAATGTCCATGACAGAATACTGACACCCGCAGCCGGCCAAAATCTAAAAAAGCCTTTGAAGATCCTTTCGAACTCAACTTTTTCTTTGCGCATCAGTCGAACCAACGCATGATTGATACCAGCCTTCATGGGGCCGTAAACGATCAACCCTATCAACCCCAAAACACCGCCACCACCACTGTTATTACTGTCCCGAAACCCCGATAGGAACACATCGATCAACATGGACACACCAAAGATGCCCACCACCAGGTAAGCCTCCCGCTCGAACACCTCCCAGCTTCGCTCGAACAGATGCCCCGCGCGCAGGTTTGGCTGCGACGTATCTTGATGACCGTCGAATCTTTCCCGTTCTTCTGATTCCATAGATAACGTCATCGTGGACATGATAACACAATCCCCTTATCGCAGCGCATGCACAATCACCCCCCCACCTTCAGAGCCGCACGGCGCAAGCCTGCGGACACGCGTCGGGGTATGACGAGCTATTCCCGATGCACATCGGAACCCATACCACCCATTAGTTCATATGTGTCCGAGTACTAGCTATTGATGATTCTGTTTTTGGCAGGTCAGTATTTTATAAAAAAAGGCCCATCGCGCTGATTGTTACAATAATATGCACAAATCCGAGCGGCGAGCGCCAGCGACCCGTGTCTTCCATACGCCAGATATGCTTCAAAACACCTTACATGCCGCAATCACGTCGGAGGTCCACCACGTCTATCCCCGCCTGAAGACACCGGGCGCTCGCGCTTGCGGCTCGGATCAGAAACACCAAGTCCGACACTTAAATCCAAACGGCAAACGCCTGTGATCCTTATCTTCAATACGCCACCTGTTAGCTATTCGCAGGTGTCCGGCGAACCTTCACAAACGCAACAGGTACCGATAGCCTGCAAAGAGCATTGACCACCCTCAACATTGTCCCCCATCACAAGACACGGTGCGAATGCGAACCGTACAACCCTTCTACATCCGCAGATGTCGACACAGGCCAGATTGGATACTTCGAAGCTACAGAATGCAAAATCGCAATCCCCAGGACAATTGGTCACTTCATCCAACCCTTCGTAAGTATCGCACGTATCGTTGCCACAACAATCGCCACAATCTTTCGCACAGTTGCCGCAGTTTTCACCTTCGCCACATACAGCATCCCCACAGTCCTGCCAAACCGAAACAGCCACCAATTCCGCACAGGCCAAACAATCGGCAGCCGTAACCTCCGCATCTCTCGAACCGCCCAATTCACAAAGATTATTTACATAGGCTGTGTCTAAGAATGATTGTTGACTCCCGCCATTGTCGTTGGAAGTGACAGCCGAAGCATTAGCTGAATCCAACTCTGCCGCTGAAAGAAAATCGCAGAGCGTTGTGGAACCCAGCGTACCACCGCCGGAATTACCTCCAGTATTACCATTAGAATTGTTGGAGCCGGTCTGACTAATGCATCCTACGGTGATCAACAACGACAGGGAAAGCAACATACGAAGTTTCATAAGCATCACCTTCTTATTAGCCAAAATTGTCGGGCAAAGCCCGACCGACAAGGCTTTAGCCCGTGCGAAACATCCCATACCCTTGTTCCATCGGTCCATAGCATGGTGACTTAAATAAACGCAAACATAAATCGTTGATTGGTTAACGACCGGTAAAACAATGACTATGTGTAAGCCGTAGGCGCGAGCCTACGGTCTCACCAGAGCCGCACGGCGCAAACCTGCGGACAATCCCATGTCACCAGGCTTGCGCATAAATAAAGCCCGGCGGAGATAAAACACTCCGCCGGGCTAGGGAAAACAGAATATCAGATCCGAAATTTCGGACCCGGTTTACACAACACGATTAGTCCGTCGTGAAATTCGTCGTCGCGAATCCGGTTGAGGCTTCGAGCACCGTCAGACCAGGCCAAATATACGAATCTTGACAACTGCTCAATGCACCGGATCCAGCCACTGTGCAGACTGCCAAGCGGGCATCCGCACTGGCGGATGAGGAGTAAATAATGGCCGCTTCACCGGTATCCAAGCCCGACAAGTCAGTGTTAGTCGCTGCATCAATGGCGGCGGCATTAGCATAAAACTGTCCGGTAAGGATGATGATGTTATCACCAGAGGCACCAAGCGCATCACCACTCGACAAATCTGCATCAGAGGTGATGAAGATATCCTCGGTGGTCGTACCAATAAACGCACCGTGGGCGGTGAGATTGTACGTATCATCGATAGTTGAACCATCGGTATCACCGGACTCCATCGTGATCGTATGCGTTCCGGTTGCTGCTCCCGTGAACGCCTTGATACCGGCACCGGAGCAATCAATCGTATCGGTACCAGTACCCACCGTTAGGGTGTCGTTACCGTTACCACAGGTGATCGTATCATTACCGTTACCATCGTTAATCGTATCATTTCCGTTTTGACCAACAAGCGTATCATTGGTGGTTCCACCGAGCAGCGTATTGTTACCCGCACCACCCTTAACAGTCGAAGCAACTGCACTGTTATTGATATTGTCAGTCATGGTCAATGCACCCGTCATAGCTGAGCCATCCAACTCAGTGAAGGAAGCGCTGTCGGACAACTCATTCGAGATGGTAAGACCACCACCACCAGTAACAACCACCTTCTCCAGATTATTGTGCGTACCACCATCAAGGGCATCGTTTACAGCAAATGTAACCGCACCACCTGTGAGACCGAGATTGATGACTTCAATACCATCAGTAGCACTTGCACTTGTGGTAATGGCACCCGTAACGTTCACGGTTCCGTTACCAGCGAAATTCAACGTGGCCGTATCAGCAGATCCGGTCGCAGTCTTAAGTGTCAGTGTGCTACTACCACTCAACGTGATATTCGGCGTCGTGGAAATCGTTACAGACGGCATCGGAGGTAGATTTGAAGCTGCTAACGTCGTCAAACCACTCGCTGTGTTGGTTACAGTAACACCCGTAATGTCCTGAGCTTTGTTCAGGTCAAACGTGGCCGTTGTACCAGTCGTATGAGTAATCCCCAAAGACTCAACAGCGGTTAATGTCGCACCAGCGAATGCGCCCGACATGATCAGGTTATCCGTACCGGCACCACCATCCCACGAATCACTTGAACCCATAGCACTGGACCGAATTGTATCGTCACCGCCACCGGTCTTAATGGTCAAATTGTTGCTATCAGCCGCATTGGTCTTAATGTCAAGGTTATTACTTGCCATCATAGAACCATCAATGGAGGTGATGCTACTACCAATCGCATCAATGCGTAGGTTCTGATCACCATCAATCGTCATGGTCTTCAAGTCATTCTCACCGTTATCGTCAATAGACGCGATACGGTTGGCTCCAGCACCAGTGGAATTGAGAGCAAAAGTCTCGGGACCGCCATTGACAGCCACACTCGAACCCGTAGCGGATCCAATGACAATAGTCGAACCAGTGGTAGATGTACCAACCGAATTATCGATAGTCACGTTGATTGTGTCTGCTGTACCAGCAAGTACTGAGTCAACAAAACTAGCTGTAACATTCTTAACATTGTCCTTCACACCAACACCGGCGGTCGCTCCGATATTAGAGAATGTTGTGGCAAACAAGCCAGCGTCCGAAGTGAAGCTCGTAGCTCCAGTAATACCAGTCGCGTTAAATGTAGTGGCGGCCGTGTGGAAGTTCTTAACCACAATGTTCTCAACATTGCTGATCGAAGCAACCGGGCTATATGTAGCCGTGGTCATTATGACGTTGAGTGAGTCAGTACCAGCACCACCATTGATTACATCGCCAGCAGATAGTGTGGCTGTAGTAGTACCGGTTACTACGCCTGAAATCGTGTCATTGCCCGCGCCACCGCTTATGGCGTCAACGCCTGTACCTAGCGTGAATATTTCACCACCTGTTCCAGGATCACAAGCTTGAGTCGCCTCATTGCATACTTCGCCGGTGGCACATGGATCACCGCTCGATGTGCAACAACCATCAGCGCCACAGCTCTCTGTACCGTTGCAGAACAACCCGTCATCAGCACAATCGACATCGCCCGTGCAAGCCGTGCAAGCCGAGCATGTACCATCAGCACCACAAACCTCACCAGTTGGGCAAACCACAGCGTCATTCACGCAAGAACCGTCGGCTGCATCGCACGAATCAGTCGTACAAGCATCACTATCATCACAATCCACTGCGGCATTAACACAAGTACCTGCATTACAAGTATCGTCCGTGCAAAGATCGCCATCGTCACAGTCAGCATCGACGTCACATGGACCAGCTACGCAGTCGCCATTTTCGCAGACATCGCTACCGGTGCAAACCACATCGTCATTCGCACAGGCATCCGCGTCTTCGTCACAAGAATCGTCCGTGCAGCTATCGCCGTCGTCACAATCTGGAGCCGTACCCGCGGCACAAGCACCATTTGCACAAGTTTCACTGCCGTTGCAGAACGCACCGTCATCACAATCTGCATCAGCCGTGCATGTGGTTGCACACGTACCATCAACACATGCCTCACCATCCGCACATACTACCGCGGTTGCCACACAAACTTCTGCTGTACATGCTTGCGGATTACACAAATCCGTGTTGTCGCAGTCCGCATCAGTAGTACATGCCACCGGCGTCGTTGTCGTCGGACAACCCGTTGCCAGGATTAGTACGGCCAACATGCTACAAGCCATGCCCACTCTGGACATGCCACGCATTGTGACGCCAAAATTCGAGAAATTGATTCGTTTCGAAGCTAACATTCGCTTTGACCTCCCGTAAAAGACTTTTACTTTGGCGCACCGTCTCGCAGTACGCTTGTTTTCGTTCCAACAATAAAATAACGTTTTTTAATCTTTTGCCACTAAACTCTTAAACACGCACGGCTAACGCGATACGCACCCCCACACCTGCAAGTTAATGCAAGAGGCAAAGGCAACATCGCGATACTATTCGTTGACATACCAAAACTTGATGACGACCGCCTTCTACAATAAGCGGAACCACAAAACTTCAGTCCGATTGCCACGGGTAAGTGGGACACTCACGAATTGAAGACTTTCACGATCGCGTTGCCACGCGCCAGGCTCGCAACCAAAGTCTCCGAGTGCATCCTTAACCGAATCCGCCAGTATAACAAAATAACGACTTACACCAAACGGCGAATACGATCCTTACCTCAGCGGGCGAATTGTAGGAATTGGCTTTAGTAAGTCAATAACCAAATTAAAACATTTCGCCCAAAACATTTACGCCTTCATCGAATCAAGCATTCCATCGCTTGTACCCACACCCGAAACATGCGGCCATACCGATTACAACGTTACGTGCTCATCGGTCCTATAGTTACTCCATCTTGAACATTTGCAGGCCCGACTAATCATTACTCAGGTCATTAAAACCGAACTTTTCGTTGCACGAGAAGATATACAACTATTTACGGCTACCGCAACCTATTGTTAATCCGTAAGTTAGCGACTATTTCACAGGTTAAGATTAGACGATCTGGGTAAAGTTCATCACAATTATGCTGCCAGGCAGATGAATAAAATAATCAGTACCTCACCGATACATGTCGGACACTTAGTTCTCCCGTGCTCCGTCATTCCCACGAAAGCGGGAACCCAGTTTTACGCTGTATGTACACTAAAAACGCTGCTGGATGCCCGCCTTCGCGGGCATGACGAATGCCTTCACAGGCCTTAATAAACACTTGAGCGGTTATTACAGAGCGGCGAGCGCCAGCGACCCGTGTCTTCAAACCGCCATACAAGCTTCAAAACACCGCAATCAAGTAGAACATCCGTAGCATGTATACCCGCCCGAAGACACCGGGCGCTGGCGCTTGCGGCTCGGTTTTAGTGCTCACAATTCGGATCAGGTGATTATTCGGGATGGACCAAACGCTCAATCAGCTCGACGATCAGCTTCGCGATGTTTGCTTTTGTGTCTGATATTGGGGCGCCCCATGTGCCGCCGACTTGCAAAATCTGCACTTGCGCCTGATCCGACCCCACATTATCAGGGCCGTTTAGCACGATCGCGTCACAATGCTTACGCCGCAATTTAGCCTCAGCGTGTGCTTGATGATCATGGTCCTCCATAGCGAACCCAATCACTACACGATGTCCCTTATGTTTACCCAGATGGGTACAAATATCTTCGGTGGCTTCCAGGGTGATGTGTCTGGGTTGATCGGATTTAGCTAATTTCTTATCCAAGCATTGCGTAGGTCTGTAATCGCATACCGCTGCGGTCATCACCACGGCATGAGCGGCTTGGAAAGCAGACTTTGCAGCCTCAAACATGTCTTGTGCAGTTACAACATGACGCACTTCGACACCTGGGGGATCGTCGAGTGCCACTGGTCCGGCAATAAGCGTAACCTCGTGCCCTCTACACGCTGCTTGTGTAGCGATGGCGTAACCCATCTTTCCGCTGGACGGATTCGAAATGAAACGGACGCTGTCGAAGAATTCTCTAGTAGGTCCGGCTGTGACAAGTATGTTCATCAACATCATCTCGCGAGCTTGCACCACATCAGAGCCGCACGGCGCAAGCCTGCGGGCAAACGCCACAATAACACCGTCATCATGCCACATTCCTGTCACCAGGCTTGCGCCGTGGTGCTCTGATTGTATTATTCGATACGCGCAGAGCTACTCGATACCAACCAGATGTTTTAATACGGCATCTACAAGTACATCAGGCTCAACCATGCGCCCCATGCCAACACTGCGACAGGCGAGCCATCCCTCTGTAGGGCCGATGATCTCACGACCGGATTCTCTTAGCGTGTTTATATTACGCTGCACGGCGGCATTGGCCCACATATGATCATTCATAGCCGGGGCGATGAGCATAGGACATGTCGTACTCACGAGCATGGTAGACACAAGATCATCAGCTAGGCCGTTGGCCATTTTTCCAATCATATTAGCCGTTGCCGGTGCGACCAGCGCGACGTCGATTCGATCAGTTAAGTGAATGTGTTGAATATCCGCTGAATCGTACGGCGACCATAATTGCGTAAAGACTTTCCGACCGGAAAGCGCCTGATAGGTTAACGGCGCGACAAATTGTGTTGCCGCTTCGGTCATGGCTACGGTTACACCAACGCCGCGCTGCACCAGATCGGAAACGACGCTACACGTTTTATAAGCAGCAATACCCCCGCAAATAGCGATAAGCACCTCACGCCCGGCGAGCGCATTTGTGGAAGGAGGCTGGTGACAATCAGACACGGAATTTATCCAGCATGATGACCATTAATGCATCACATATATTCATTTGCATGACGTGTACTCAATCGCTGATCATTTGACGGGAGACATGGGTAAAAAAAGCATACCCGTGAAGTGACGCACATGGCCGCGCTGCGCTTGTCCATGCCACACACACTGCTTGGCCATGCCACACATCATACACTGCTTGACCATGCCTCCCAACGCCGGCTATTCCTCGTCTATCTCGTTTTTATAGTCAATATCAATTTTGCCTTCGACGATTTCCTTCATGATGACCTCAAGATCGGTAAGACCTTTGGTTTCCACCATAGGCCTGGCCCCTTGCATCATCTGAAGCCAACGACGTTGAATTAACGCGCAGAGCTTAAAACGTCCGCCTACTTGATTAACGATGTCATCATGTCTCAATGCTTCGATCATGTGCATGCCCCTTCTTTCAATATAATACTTTTCACTTGCTCGATGGTGTCTTCAAGAATGTCATTGACCACAAAATGTGGATAACAGTTACTGTCCCGGGCTGCGGCAATTTCGCCGTCGGCATTGGCAAGGCGCTTGGCTAACACATCATCTTCTTCACTGCGCCTTCCTTGTAATCTAGCACGAAGCGAATCGCTGCTAGGCGGCAATACGAAGATACGTACTGAATCCGGCATGTGCCCGGCAATCTGAACGCCGCCTTGGACATCGATTTCGAGAATGATAATTTTCCCTTCCGCGATCGCCTGCTCAACCGGCTTACGCGGCGTACCGTAATAGTGCCCAATATATTGGGCAGATTCTAAAAATTCGCCTCGATCCCTACGGGTAAGAAACTCTTGCCGTGAGATAAACTGATAACTTTTGCCTTCCACATCGCCACGCCGCATGGGTCTGGTGGTGGCGGACACACTCCAAAACGCGTTGTCAACCTGATCGAGCAACGCCTGACAGATGGAGGTTTTCCCGGCACCCGAAGGACCGCTGATCACCACCAACTTACCTTTTCGCAACGACGCCATCCCAGGGTCGTCACTCGACATTTTGCACCTGTTCTTTCAGGCGATCAATCAGCCCTTTGACCTCCACAATCGTTCGACTGACTATGGTGTCGTTACTCTTGGATGCAATTGTGTTGGCTTCGCGTAGCAATTCCTGCGTGAGAAAATCCATCGTTCGGCCAACCGGCTCTTTCTTGTCACACAAATCTGCAAATTGGTCGAGGTGCGAATCAAGCCGCGTTAACTCTTCACCTATATCACATCGTTCGGCATAAATGGCCACTTCCCGTGCCAGGCTATCCGCCTGCAACTCAAATTTTCCACCGGCTAAAAGTTGTTCAACCCGCACCTTTAACCGGGCATGGTATTCATCCACTACGCAAGGAGCACGCTGGGCTACGATGGATATTCGATCACGAATATCTTGACAATGGCCCATCAACGCCTCTTTCAAGGCCGCCCCTTCTTGCAATCGCATCGTGGTTAGCGCTTGGGCTGCCTGCGCGACGAGGTTACGCAATACCGTTCTGAGATTATTACGCTGGTCGTCGTCAACAACTTCCGTCTGCGCTATACCGGGCAACAAAGCCAAGGACGCCAAGTCTATCGTCGTATGTACGCCCTCCGGTATGGAAACAGACAAAAGTTGTTTCACATATTGTTGCAATACCGCCAAGTTTAAGCTACCGACGTCGCCGCCGGCCTGATCTCTCACACGTAAAACACAGGTAATGCTACCACGTTTGATATGGTCCCTAAGCACCGCTTCGATATCACGCTCTGCAAACTGCCAAGCCTCCGACAGTTTGTAGATTAACTTGAGGTATCGATGGTTAACACTGCGCAACTCGACGGTGAAGGCGAAACCATTTTCTACATGCTCCGCGGTACCGTAACCGGTCATGGACTGAATCATGGATTCGGAAGACTTTCCTTTCCGTCTGTCTTGGGCGACTCATCAGCCGGCGCTTCATCAGATGGTGTATTGTCAGCCGGAGCGCCGCTGTCCTTGGTAGATGCCTTCACATCACCGGCACCTGCGTCGGCGCTATCACCCGTGTCGGACGTCGGAGTATCACCCGCCGGTGTGGGTGCAGGCGCTGTCACCGGTACACCATCTTCGGATGGCGGTGTAGATTCTTCATCCGTTGTTATGGTCGCCACGTTACTGGCTGCGGCGGCTGATTCATCAAACACAAAGTTGGTCACGACGGATAACAAAATGAAAACCGTTGCTAACACAACGGTGATCCAAGTAAATACGTCACCCGTTTTGGCACCGAAGGCACTACTACCGCCTGCACCGCCAAAAGCTCCAGCCAAACCCTCACCGCGTCCTTTTTGCAGAAGGATAATCAGCATTAGCAACAAGCAAATGCCGATCATGATCGAAGACAGCAAAAACTGGCCCCAGGTATACGTCGCCAACATGTGAAAAGCCATGAAAAAGTCCTTAACGCAATCTAAAATCTCAGTATCATTCGCGGCGACATCATACAGACTTACCCCCGATCGTCGAACCTCGCACTACCTGAGTCAACGAATCGGTCATCCTGTCCATTTGGCAAAGGTTACGCCGCTGTAAGCACGGCTGATATTATAGCCGCAAAGTCCTCTGCCACCAAGCATGCCCCTCCCACCAAGGCGCCATCAATATCCGGCTGGGCGAGAATCGAAGCTGCATTGCCCGGCTTAACGCTACCACCGTAGAGAATTCGCAGTTTTTCAGCCTTCCCTGCGTCGTACACATCAACCAACCGGGATCGAATATGAGCATGCACCTCCTGGGCCTGCTCGGGTGAAGCGGTTTTGCCGGTACCAATAGCCCAGACGGGTTCGTAGGCTACAATTAGCTGATCGGCGGGAATGTCGCCGGTTAGCACCTCGTCAATTTGCTGATCGATCACAGCCATGGTCCGCCCCGCTTCGCGATCCTCCAACGTCTCGCCGATGCAGTAAATAGCCGTCAGGCCGCCTTGAACCACGGCCCGCACCTTTTTAGCGATACGATCGCCCATCTCCCCGAAAATGTGCCTTCGTTCGCTATGCCCTACGAGAATGTGGCTACAACCCGTATCTTTGAGCATGGCTACCGAAACTTCGCCGGTAAATGCCCCGGACTGCTCCTCATGCACATTTTGAGCACCAAGCATGATTTTCGAACCAACCACCGCCTTGGCCATGGGGAACAACAACTGAACCGGCGGGCACATCAACACATCTACGTCGGCAGATTCATCGAGGCGTTCTACGACCCCGGCTACTAAAGCACGAGCCTCAACCAACGTATTGTGCATCTTCCAGTTACCAGCAATCAGCGGTTTTCTCATGGTTATGTTCCTTATCATTGGCGATTAACGCAGTGTACTTGTGCCCCATCATACAGTAAATGATGGGTTTCATGGGCAAGGCTTTTTTTGCCCGTGTCGGCCCGGAACCACACGGGCAAGTCCCGATGTGCCCCGAAGCTAGTTTGGAGTATCCCAACTTTACATCAGGGCACATCGGGACTTGCCCATGCCACCCAACACCCGACAATCAAGGTGCATCGATGCACTACATTACACAATCGACTTCTGGACATCAGTTACGTTGCCCAACCTCCAGCGGTCTGCGGTTTAGTGACCTTATCTTCCTGCCCCCAAAGGGTAACACGATGGCCCACAATTTCAGCCACCTGGCGAATTTGCCCCATCATTTTCTTGAAATTATCCGGCAATACCGCCTGAGGCCCGTCACACAACGCTCGATCCGGGCAGCTATGGACCTCGACAATCGCCCCGGCTGCACCGACGGCGATACTCGCAATGGCCAGCGCCGGGACTAAATCCCGTTTGCCAGCCGCGTGGGACGGATCCACAAATACCGGCAAATGCGAACGTTCCTGGATGACCGGTACCGCTGAAAGGTCTAACGTAAACCGTGTTTCCTCGCTGAACGTACGAATGCCGCGCTCGCACAGAATAACCCGGTGATTGCCCTGACTGAGTACGTACTCGGCGGACATCAACAACTCGGTGATTGAGGCGGCTAACCCGCGCTTAATGAAAATCGGCTTGTCGGTCTTGCCAACTTCGAGCAACAAATTGAAATTATGCATGTTGCGTGCGCCGATTCGGATCATGTCCGCATACTTGCATACAACATCGACATCCCGTGGATCAACCACCTCAGTGATGGTCGGCATGTCAAACTCGTCACCGGCTTCTTTGAGTAGTTTTAGACCCTCCTCACCCATACCGCTGAATGAATAGGGGGAAGTCCGTGGTTTGAACGCACCACCACGAAGGATGGCTGCGCCGGCATCTTTGACCGCTTTGGCTACGTTAAAAAGAATGTCCCGACTTTCTATGGCACATGGACCGGCTATCATGTTGACATGAGGACCGCCAATGCGAATACCCTTAACATCTAGTATGGTGTCGGCTTCGTGAAACTCTCGAGAAGCGAGCTTGTAGGGCTGGGTGATAGCCATCACCTCGTCTACGCCCGGCAACTGTTCAAGCTGTTGCTGCGTCTCTGGGTTCTTATCACCGATAGCACCGATGATAGTGCGGTATTCCCCCTTGGACAGGTGTGGCGTTAGACCTAGTTCGCATACGCGGTCCACCACGCGCGTCACATCTTCTGCGATGGCAGAAGATTTCATGATGACTATCATGTCCATAAAGCTAGACTACCTACATCGAGGGGGAGAGCGAATCACTGTGAGTAAGGTGTATACGGGTGGATGGCACGCGCCTCCATGAACCCGCACTCTTCATAACCTTTTACAATACAACATCTTACAGCTCAGCACGCCAAACGTGGCACTGTATCATCAACCTGCGGTTGTGTCAATCGGGATATTGTCTGTTAACGGCACACGATGAGCATATCGGGTTTGTGCTACATGATACACTATCAGTTATTGATCTTTATTCGCCGGTGGGAGATAGAAACTGTACCATTTCCCTGGATTGCGTTAAGAACTCCGTAATGAACACTGGGCCAGTTTCGCAAGTATCTACATCACGGGAGCTTACACCCGTACGCATCATCGTACTGATCGTCATCCTTTCTGCGATCGGTCCCTTGATCTACATGACCTCTCGTGCAGCGCATATCTCAGCTATGTGGAGTCTCGTCGTTGTAGGGATAGCTATCGCACTTGCCCTACCTTCGGCGTTGAGATTTCTTCCAGATGCGTTGCCTACCCATCATAGCGGGTATCGCTTGATGTTTGCGGTTTGGGTGGCCCTTGGTCTGTTGGCTAGCTATCGCGTGGTGAGCCTGAATGTCTTTATGCTGGATGCTGAAAATACCAAATACGCTGTGGCGACGAATCCGCGCCCTTTTGACGATCCTGCTTTGAACAAACCATTTTCACCCAAGCACAATTGCTTTACGTCGTACATGATTGGCGCACAACTGGCAGCCGATGGCGATGATAATATCTACGACCCCAAAAAATACCGTGATGCTGATGAATCGACCAACGTTCACGAAGAAGTCGGTGACATACTCACCTTTGACACGTATCAGTATCCACCGACATTTCTGCTGTTACCACGTACACTGATGCTGTTAACGGATAGTTTTTTTCAATCGCGCACATATTGGTTTACGCTTAATATCATCGTGTTTAGCGTGACGATCGCCGTGGCTGGCTATTGGATAAGTGGTCATCGGTTCAGCGCCTTTTGGCTTGCCTGGCCGTTGGTAGTCATGGCGCCGACCACCCTACTCACGTTACAGATTGGAAACGTACACTTTCTGATTGTTTCGCTTTCGCTGTTGGGTATGGTACTGATCGAAAAGAAGCAGTATCGCCTTGGTGGGTTTATTCTTGGCTATGTTATTGTCGCCAAAATTTTTCCGGGGGTATTGCTCTTATACCTCCTTTTACGCAGGCAATGGCGCTCCGTCGTTTGGACCATAGCCGCGATGGCTATTTATGGTGTGGCCACGCTTATCATCTTAGGGCCATTACCCTGGCAGGCTTTTATCGATTATCAATTGCCTCGCCTTATGAGCGGAGACGCATTCTGGTTTGCGCGCGAACACCTTAGGGCGATCGTGGGAAATTCATCGGTGATGGGCATAGTGTACAAACTCGTTCAACTTGGCCTACTCGAACAGAAAAGTGCCGACCTTATCGCGGTGCCACTCATGTGGACGTTTACCGCCGTGCTATTGACAATGATCTTTGTCATCAGCCTGGCACATCGCAAGGCGGCTAAATCAAACCAAGAGGGTGATACGTCACTACCGGAGACGGTGATGCGACAGCGATTTGTTACGGCTTGGTTGGTGATCTTTATTATCGGTCAGTTGCGTAGTCCATTTTTGCCTTGGACCTATGGCAATATCGCCATCCTGTGGCTGCTAGCCATGTTGATCCCTACGGTTGGCCCCTGGAAAATGCGTACCCTAGCCATTGGTCTCATCTGGTTACTGATGGCCATCGATCTTCCGCTGCCTATCGGGCCGGGTACAGCAACGCCTGACCTTATCTACGGCTTGGTGGGGACGGCAACAACAATTTCGATTTGTTTGGGGTTGGTCCTTTTTTCCAGACCTGGCGCAAGGCGTTGGTCTACCGAAACATGTAGCGCCGATAATAATCAAGATGTATAAGCCTATTTCATTCTTTTCAAGCAACTTCATTTCATGCCAGCCCACTATTATTAGATTCAGTACAACTTCAACGGGACTGGTTAAACCAAGTGAAGGATAGAGCTTATCATCACGTTACCGGCTCAAGCTCATACAATGATCCTCCGAAAAACGACTGTTGCGCAGGTGCATGGTCGCCGTGCAATAACTATATAAGGTAGGTCAGATATGAGCCAAAGCGTAGCATCACAAGCAGCGACGACCGTAAGCGATATCATGTCAGCGCCTGTCAAAACCGTACACATGGACACCACGGTGTTAGCTGCCAAGCGTATGTTTGATAAAGAACGATTTCACCATTTCGTGGTGATGGAAAATGATCAAGTCGTAGGTATCATTTCAGATCGCGACATTCTCCGCGCTATCAGCCCATTTCTTGGCAACAAAATGATGACCCGCAGTCAGGATGAACAAACACTTCGCCTACGCATCCATAAAATTATGTCACGCGAGTTGGTGAAGATTAGAGAAGATGTAAGTATTATTAAGGCTTGCGATACCTTGCTGAAAAACCGCGTATCTTGCCTGCTCGTTTTTGATGACAACGAATCCCTCATCGGTATCCTAACCATGCGCGACGTCGTCGCCTGGGTAGCAAAGTCGGAACCGAAGGCGTGAGGCTGACATAGGGGACTAGTATGACAGCGCTAGTTTTGCTCAAGATGGTTTGGTGTTGATGACGATGACACTTCTGGTTGAACAATCAGGAGTATGGATCATGAATGCCGATCAGATTCGATCGTTGCAGCCAGCGTTGGCTGCGCTGTTGGAACGT
>JAJRWX010000038.1 GCA_024276605.1 Planctomycetota bacterium
CGGGGTTGCTCAGGCGTGCGAAATCCACTCATGTCCTGGGTTCCTTTCCCTATAAGACACCATCCATGGCTAACAAACCACCGATCGATAGTATACAAAAATCAACCAGCAAGAAGCGCGCCAAGTATTTCGACGGCCTGTTACGGGCGCGGTTCGGTTTGATCGACGAGTATACGCGCGTCGCCTGTCCTTTTTGTGAAACCGATGCGGTCAAGATACTCCATAAAGGGTACTACAAACTTTCGACTGGAGTTCAAAGCCTCACGCACCTGGGCAATGGTGACCGATTCATGGGTTTGGATCAACCGGCTGACCGTGTTACGTAACGCTTGCTCGCTTTCAGTATGTAGGAATATCTTAGCCTCGATCTTTTTTAGATCACCCATGGCTACTGCGAGGGTGGCTAACTTTTCGATGCGTTTTCGGTCTACCGTCTTGGCTATGGCAAGCGCAGACAGCGCCGGGGGTTGAAACCCGCCGCGTTGCATCTCGCCAATCAGGGCCATTAAATGCTGCTCGTCCGCTTTGGATAACGTTGGCGCAAACTCGGGTAGGCAGGTAAATCGCCCGAACGGTTTCACGGCTTTCCGCTTCACAAAGAGATCGAACAACGGCTTGGCTAATGACGGACGGCTGAGTCTGCCCAACCAGCCGATGACCGCATCGGTCGCTCGACCCGGCTCGTCCCCGTGACGATCGTGATAGCGTTTTAACCAACGCGTTAATCTGATGCACAGATCATCAATGGCGCCGGGTGTCGCTCGTACCTGTGATGTCGGAATAGGTATCCAGCGCCCATCGGCTTTTAGTTGCTGGTAGTTGGTGCTGAGTTGTTCTAAGGCTACCGCCGTTCGAGCGCACACGTGCAAGTCTGCCGGTTTTGTAAAGCGATATTCCCGCAGTACCTGTGCGATCCGCTCAGTATCGTCACCGGTTTCGAGTGCGGTTAATGCTGCGATATTGTCTTCGACCGACGCACGCTGTCGTCGGGCTGACATGCGAAGTACGACACCGCCGCCGATGGTGCGCGAGGCTGTTTCATCACGAAGAATGAACCGCTGACCATAGGTTGCGACGAAAGCCTGGCCGCTGCGAAGTTGCGCATAGCCGGCCTGACCCGGCACAAGCTGCTTTTCTTTCAACAACACCGCCCGAACCGCCAGCTCCGTAGTGCCTATGCCCATGCGCACAATCTGCGTGGATTTCAACGGCTTGGGATTGGACGATAGATAGGTTAGCTTCACATCGACTAGTCGGATAGGCTCAAGATAGCCTGGTGTGGCCAATTCGCTGCCACGTTGTAGCGCTTCTCTATCGATCCCGCTTAGATTGATGGCTGCGCGGCGGCCTTGTTCGAGCATATCAAAAGATGCGCCATGGGCCTGTAAACTTCGTACGCGACAGGTATCACCGCATGGCCAAACCTCAAGTGCATCCCCGGCTGATACCATACCTCGTATGACCGAACCGGTTACCACCGTGCCACGCCCCGGCACGGTAAACACGCGATCTATGCACATGCGGAAAGGGCTTGGATGATGATCCCGTTTTGCATGGCCTGCGACCTCGACCAGGGTTTGCCGAAGCGTATCAATACCTTCATCGGTGATAGAAGACACCGGGCAAATGGGTGCCTCAGCCAGTGGTGATCCGGCTAACAGTTCTCTCACCTCTTCAACGACCATCTCTACCATGTCCGATTCCACGGTGTCGATTTTTGTTACAGCTACGACGCCTTGCGTGATGCCGAGTAGGTGTAGAATCTCCACATGCTCTCGGGTTTGTGGCATGACGGAATCGTCAGCGGCGACTACCAACAGGGCGACATCGATGCCTGTTGCCCCGGCTACCATAGTCTTCACGAACCGCTCATGGCCGGGAACGTCAACCACGCCGAACTGTACATGGCCGATATGCATCTCGGCAAAACCCAGCTCAATGGTCATTCCCCGTCGTTTTTCTTCGGGTAGCCGGTACGCGTCGATTCCTGTCAAAGCCTTCACGAGTGATGTTTTGCCGTGGTCAATATGCCCCGCAGTCCCTAGGATGCAGTGTTGGGTCGTGTCATTCACGGCGATAGGCAATATATCATGGGGCATATGTAATAGATTATGAAATGGATAACGCTGGTGGCAAGTCTGCCGTGGTCCGTGACAGTATCGGCGGGATGGGCACACCGAGCCGGAATCAGAGCCGCATGGCGCCAGCCTGCGGACCAGATTAGTCAACATGGCCAATTACGCCTATACGCCGGTATGTCACCAGGCTTGCGCCAGGTGCTCTGATATGACTCGTCGCCGATACTGTCACAGACCCAGTATACCGCGTTTTCGCTGTTACCAATTAAGTCTGGTTGATGAACGGGAGTTGCCTATGAAGTGTAGACTGTTATGCCATAAGATCACGGCGATGGTTATGGTGCTTGTGTTGGGTGCGGCAGTAGCTGAAGCACAACCTTCGGGTAAGATGCGCGGTAAAGGTCGGCATGGCCCCGACACGGCCCCAAAAGTTGGTGACCACGCGCCGAATTTCAAACTCAAATCACTCGATGGAAAAAGTGAGACCGAGTTGTCTACGTTTGAAGGGGAAAAGCCGGTGGTACTGATTTTTGGTAGCTATACGTGACCACCTTTTCGGCGCCAGGTTGGCGCGTTGAACGAGTTGTACAAAGCGTATCGCGACGAGGTAGAGTTTTTCGTGGTTTATATTAAAGAAGCACATGCTGCTGATAGCGATTGGCCCATGGCCGTCCCTGGTGAGACTATCAATACGCCTAAGACTTGGGGTGAGCGATCCGGTATTGCTAAAAAGTGTATGACTAAGCTCAAGATTGAGATTCCTTGCTTAATAGATAACCTAGAAGATTCAGTTGATGCTGCTTATGCTGGGTGGCCCGATCGACTTTTTGTGGTGGACAAAGCCGGGAAGATTGTCGTGCGGGGTAAGCGAGGCCCGTGGGGTTTCAAACCTTCGGTATCACAAGCTAAGATATGGCTCGCGGAGAAGTTTCCGCAGGCAAAGGTGCCAAATGGATGACCGCCGGTATGGTTATCGCACACTTTTTTTTGTGCTGTGTTATCGTGAGTACGACGTTGAGATTGAAGTGACGGACCGAACCGAACCGCGCCCGTGAGGAAGCGGACTTGCGGGGACCTGAGCAGTTTTCAATCGATCGTGAGTTTACTTATCAGCCGTTTCCTCACGGGCGCGGTTCTGATGGAGGGGCTGTTTCCTTACGGGTGCCGTTCGGTTTCGTCTTATACATTCGGGACGGTACTGATCTCGCCTTGTGCAATAGCAGGAGGTATTCGTGGAATCAATGGGTAGGATATACCAAGCTGACCGACATGACATAATGCTTATAGCCACTTGCAGCGAATGTAAGTGATAAACCAACAAGAAAGATTACCTATGCGATTATGGCTGACTAAAAATGTGAACTTAACTTTCATGAGCTTCTGCGTAATGGCTGGTTTGCTCACGCCGCTGGAAGTATACGCCGGTCCTCGGGCTACGTTTGAGCGGTTGGAAGATGATATGGAGGAAGCGACGGCGGACTTCTTCGATGCGCTTCACGAGTCGATAGATCAAGATGGTAGCCTAAAAAAAGGCGCGAAGCCGCCGCGCGACGATCGCACCATGATTCTGAAAAAGATGGATGCATTGGCAAAAAAATATGCCGATTCGCCGGACGGAGGGTACATGGCTGCCAATACGCTGTTGTGGTCCGTTGACTTGGAACCCAAGTCGATCTTCCCGCGATTTACCTATCTCGTAGAGCATTTTACTAACGACCCGGCTATGGATTTGGTACTCGAGCAATTCGATTTTTTCTACGAACATGCAGCGACACCGCAAGCTTGGGCGATCGCCTTGCGTGATTTAGCCAAGCGGTCTACGCGAGCGCAGACAACATTTTCCGCTACTTTTTATGCCAGCCTAGCCCTCGTTCCGACCAAACAAGCTAATCAGGCTAAGCCTTGGCTACGCGAGGTATTACAAACGGTTGCCAGTCAACAAAAAACGACCGACGGTTCTCAAAAAATAGACGCTGACCTTGCCGCACAGTTAGCTCAGCAGGCGAAAGCGTTACTCTTTGAGGTAGAACACTTGCAAATGGGCATGACCGCTCCCGGTTTTACCACTAAGACGCTTGATGGCAAACCCATGTCACTATCGTCGCTGCGAGGTAAGGTTGTGTTGCTCGATTTTTGGGCTACTTGGTGCCCCAGTTGTATAGCGGAGTTCCCCAATCTTACTACAGTGCAAAAGCAGTTGAGCGGAAAGCCATTTGTGATTGTATCAATCTCTCTCGACGATAGTCTTGATATAGTCCAGCGCGTTGTGAAACGCATGAAAGCACCGGGCATCCACACGTGGGACTTACAAGACGGCGAAAACCCAGTTGGCACGATGTACAACGTGCGTCAATTACCCACGTGGTATCTATTGGATCAACAGGGTGTCATCCGCAACAAAGACCCCAAGAGCGAAGAGTTAGTTGGGTTGGTTGAGTCAATGCTAAAGAAGTAAAGCCTACGAAACACCTCTCCGGTCGTGGCAACCCTACCCAACGTCATACCTGCGCAGGTGGGTATCCAGCGCGTCGGTGGAATCGTGCCCTACCCCTGCGTGTCCTCGAATGGTCACACACACCTCGGTATGTCTTTGGGTTGTGATGTCCTGTCGTGTGACGAGTATGGTCAGAGCACCACGGCGCAAGCTTGGTGACACGGTAACAGGTTGGCGCGGGCATCCATAACATGAACCGCGAAGACATGCCCGCGCTTCACTTGGCCATGCCACACACAGCATATCATCGACTCCACCAGGTCCAAAAAGAAGGACTTGGGCCACCCAGTCGTGCGCCAGTCCGCAGGCTGGCGCCGTGCGGGTGCCCCATCCTTGCCTACTGGCAAAGGGTGGGGGAAGTATGATCCGTGCAATGTCCGTGACACTTGTGATGCCTTTCGATACAAGATCCGTCCCCCACCCACGTGCCAAATGGCTTCAGGCAGGTCAACCTTTCGCCAATGCTTATTGGCATTGGCGAAAGAACGACCTGCCCTACCTCTGCGTGTTGAAGACACGGGTCGCTTGCGCTCGCCGCTCGGATTTGGTGTGACCTGCCCTACCGGGCTATCAGAAAAAAACTATCCAACCACACTCCCGGCCCCAATAAATTATCCTGACACCTTTTTTATGGTGAGCTGTTACCGATGACGGTTGAACCGTTCCAAGAGTTGACCTTTAATCGCTTGGAGAGGATCATCCCTGCGCTGTGTATACCGGACTTGACAACCACCATTCCGCCGTCTGGGACAGCCACAAGTCCTTCTAGTAATGTGTTGAATGGTGAGTCGAACAGACCGTCTTCCGTACCCGACCAGTCGAAGTCGACCCAATAGCGTGTAGTGCGGAAACGGGCGATTGTGACGCGTGAGCTATTGATTGTATGTGCGTTATGAGCCTCTCCCGAACTGCCGATGGGTACGCCCGTCGCGACGCCGTCATGACTCAGGTTTGGGTTCGAGAACTGACCAATGGGCTGCCAGGTGTTCTCGGCGTCGTTATAGGCCATGATCGTACCCCAACCCCGCGTATCTCCCATAAAGCGGTGGCCGTATGAGTAGGAGAACACTCCGTCTACGCCGGCATCCTCGCGGTTGTGAGCGCAGCCCTGATTGTGGCCGACCTCGTGGGCCAGTGTCCAGTTGTCGCCAGAGCATACGCGGCTAACAACGCTGAATGCAAGCGATTCGAAGTCCGCCGATATTTCCTGCATCACCGGAGCCAGCCCACACGTCAGGTTCCCGTAAAAGTCGGGATCAGTATCTTCGACGATCAAGCTGACAAAGTCGGCCCCGACGCGGTCGCGTAACTCGTGGATGTGATCGAAATAGCCATCATCCGGAATGCCCAGCCGAACCAGGTGGTCTTGGTAACCATCCCAGCCTGTATCCTCGTCATAGAGAATCTCTTCCATATGTACGAGCCGCAGTCGAGAGACGATCCCGCTGTTGGCGTAAGCATCGTTGGCAGCATCGATGGCGAGTTGGATCTCGGCGCGGATCGCAGATGTTCCGCCGGCTGCCTGTCGCGTCACGTTGCTGTAAAGAACCAGAATGTCGTGACCGTTACCGTTGTCAGTTGAACCAGCTGCAGCAGCTTCTAAGGCCATGCCTCGACTGGTAGACCGGTCGACTGCATCGTTCAACAGGTTATGAAAACGGCGAGTCTTATCAGGCGTTACGCCACAGCGCGGAAAGGTAGCCGGGTCGATTTGTCGAACAACATGCCTTCCGTCGACGAAGTAACGGATATGATATGTATTGCCTCCGGCATTACGAACGATCCCTACCAGCACGTCGTCGTAGACCACCAGATTGAAGCGTCCATTGACGTACTCATCAAGGCGTCCGCTGAGCGAGTACCCGCTGGTATAGTTCGCAACGCGTTCGACGGTGGCAGAAAATACGGCGTCATCGAATAGGTTTAGCGTCAAGTGCTCCGCATGAGTCACACGAACATTATCCAATCGTGACCAATCAATCGAAACTGCTCGGGCACGGGTGTACATTGTAGAATTGACGCTTACCGTACGCGATGGAGCAGGTGGTTCGATGAAAATGGCACCTATGTTGGGTTGTATCGCGCCGTCGTCTGCGAAAGTGAGACTCGTGATGAGGCTCAGCATCACAAGGGTGAGAACGCGGTGCGCACGTACGACTCCCATCATGCTTGTATCCCCAAGGCCCACGCACTCAATCCTCATCTCTGCCCTGCCGAGCTTGATCCTCTTACGTTTCACTAGAAACCGATGATCGCCAACGTGTAATTCGGTTTGGGCCTGTCCGGGGATAATGCTCATGGTGTCGAGCCTATCGCGTCGCTAGCGGTGTCTTTTTGTTGCGTGCTCGATCCTGGGAATCCGAGTCGAGCAGCGGATGGATCATTGGTGTAGCCGGGGAGTTTGCTAAGTCGTTCTTCAATCTGCGTTACTGGGGGTTGGGTGGGATTCCGTCCTGCTGTTGCGCTGGAGCCGATAATCGCCGTGCTGACACGGGTTGCCCGAAGCGTTAACGGAGTATCTATTTGCACTGTTTCCGGGTACCAACCAGATTTGATGACTAAAATATCGCCGCCGAAGGGATTGGCCGCATTGACGCCGTTGGTCACCGTTAGGAACGGCGATATTTCAGTTCCACTACCGGCGGACAGGGCCTTCCAATCGACCAGATACATGTCGCCATCAGTTACCTGACTTCGGTACTCGAGCGCCGTGCCGCCCCAGCGGTCCAACTGCTGTTCGGTCATGCGGAAGTTGTCTACGCTCTGCCCGCAACCTGATCCGTGGTAGGACATGACGTTCAGAAACGAATCATCGACTTGGTTCTGCTCACCTGGGGTGAGCTGTGCATAAGTGAAGCCGCCGAAATTGTGCTGCGCAATTTCATCCTGCCCCCAGCAGGCGAGATCTTCAACCGTATCCCCGATGCAGTCCGATCTTGGTATTGTGTGACAGTTACCCGTCACACCTGCTTCGCAGCATCCGCAAGGGCAACCCTGCGTGTGACAGAGGTCGAAGAAGTGCCCCATCTCGTGAAGGGTTAGCCGGCCGTTGTTGGCAGACGCCCCTCCGATAATCGCGATCTTTTCGTCGATCCCGGTAAAGCGCACACAGTCGGGATACCCCAGCCATCCGCTGTAAAACGAACAGATTCCTCCAGAGATGCCATTCGTGATATAGATGTTGATCGCACTATCGTTCCAGGCGTACTCCACCGGGTTCGCCTCGGCTTCGCTTTCCATGAAGCGCTTGGCTGCACTCCCTCCGGCGGCGAAGAAATCGGTATCGAAGAACTGACTCGGTCCGCCCGTAAACGGTCCACCACCAACCTCGGTGATCGGGTCAACGCGGTAGAACTGATACCCGCGCCAATAGGACGCGAGCAGCTCGTTGGCGAACTCGATCGCGTCGTCAATATCCTGATCCCTCACTGGTCCTCCGCCGTTGCGCGTCGGTCGAGCCCCATCTCCCGCGTGAAGTACGATCTTGTACGACACGCGGATGTGAATCACATTGTCGGCAAAGACCGGAGGCACCACTAAGAGAAGCACGCAGATGCCTGGAAATTTCGCGTTTCGATGGTTCATGCTTTTTGTTTTCATTCTGGGTCTCTTTGCCACGGCTAACCTAAGCTCGTGAATATTAGGAGTCCCGACTTTTTTCTACCCAAATGTTCCATAGTTTTGGGACGATTTCCAGCAAATATGATGAAGCAAACAGTTCCAAGCAACAGCAACTAGCTAATTGTTCAGTATCACGCCGCGCAGTGGCGCTCGAATCGTGCCGGCAATGTCTAATATCCCACCTGTCGAGTAGGTTCCCGGCTGAAGTAGCCAGAGCGTTCCCCAGATCGACATAGCCGCATAGCCTTCCGTGAATGTATTGAAGGGCCTGATGAACGTGCCGGACTCGCCGCCGCTGTAGGTCACGTCCGCGAACACCCAATCAGTTTCCGGGTACAGGAACGACATCACGCGTTCATCCCATTGGCTCAAGTGCGTGCGCTGCCCGATTGTCGTTGTGGGGCATTGCACGATCGACGAGTCAACGCATGACGTATCGTATGGCGGGATCACTGTGATTGTGGGGCAGGATGTCTGTCCGACGGGCGGTGGTCCACATCCACCACACCTTGGATCGCACCCGCAGTTGTCAAAAGAGCATAATCCATAGTGCATCACTGAATCGAAATCGTAAGGGCCGTACTCGCCGCCGCTGCTTCGAACATTGAATTGAGGGTTGCAGGTGTCGCCGCTGCAACAGGTTTGACATATGTTCTCCCAGTTAATCTGGACGAAGGTGCCGCGATCCGTCCTTGACTGTTCATGCCAATAGGCAAGTGCGTGACCCAGCTCATGGGCAATGATCCACATGTTGGTCCAACTGGCGATCCATATATCGTGGCGACCGCCGGCCATACCGATGCCCTCGGATGCGTTGAACGTGGCGTTCTGGATGTAAATGAAGTTGGACTCTCCCGCGCGAGGTATGAAATTGACATTGACGACCGCCTCCCATTCGGCCATCGTATTGATCATGGTGGTCTGGTTGGCTGCGGTGACGTTCGCGTCAAACTCGAACGGCACAATACCGCCCGGCCAAAAAATCGTACCATAACCCGCTCTGACGCCTTCCATTTCATAGAAGTTTTCAGGAACAACAATGTCCCCCTCGATCATCATGTAGCCAACAGGGATGCTCTCGACCGGTGCGTAAATGTCGTAGGCGTTGAGCGGTTCCTGAGCTTCTTGTCCCAAAGCGCCGTTGCTTACGAGCATCCCCATGGCTAAAAGAAACATCTTTGTTTTCATGGCTAATTCTCCGATGGCTATCGAAAAGCTCCCGAGTACGGCTTTTGGATCGCGACCTCGGGCGCATTGTCTTCCCTATTGCAGGCTCACAAGAACCAGGACGAGTCCTTTATCCTTCTCTAGCTTGGTCATAGCCTTGCCGATCATGGCACCGTGGGCTTTGCTGAAATCAGAGACCTTCATCGCGTGGCCTAGTGTTCCGGAGGTTGTCAGAAGGTCGCCGGGCTGGATCGGTCCATTCGAGGTATCGCACATGGTCCACACCCGACCGGTGAGGGCGATGGGGTGTTTCCCGTCTGCCATCGATCCCTGCTGGCTCATAATCATGCCCGGTCTAACACCACCGGCACCGCTTACGATGCCTGCCACCTTCCGATCGTAGGGTTCGCGTGCCATGGTCAGCTTGCCGGGGTGATCGGGGTCGATCGACACAACCATGCCCGGTTGGACCTCAGCGTTCTCCGCAGAAACGTCGAATTGTTCAGAGAGATCAGCACCACCGGTGATCTCCAGGACGGATACTCTGGTCCAACCGTCTTGGTCGACGGTGAAGACTCTCCTTCCGGTGACTTCGTTGTGTGCCACGATAAACTCGCCGACGGCGTTGTTTTTCGACAGCCAGAGAACCTCGCCGGTGCCGTCGTTCTTGGCATGCATGGTTGCGTAGGTACCCACACTGGTTAAGTAGGCGGCCATGCCGGCATTGATTTGTGTGTTATGCACTTGAAGGGTTGCGTCGCTGCGTCCGGCTCCCGCACTCTCGGCGTATAGGGCGGTACCGTCTGAACTGGTGTTGATAAAGTGCCCGCCATACCCGCTCGTACTGTTCGATTCACCGCGCACACCATAGTTGACAGCGTTTCCAGTGGTCTTGCCGAAGACGCCGGTACCTGCGCCGCTGTAATGTCCGTATACGCCTTCGCAGCCGGTAGAACTGCAGGTTCCTTCTATACCTGTGCCTGTGCCGGTGCCGTAGACGCCGGCAGCGGTCGGGCAGTTGGTAATGCCGAACATGCCGTGGGCACCGCCGCCCGTCCCATAGGTGGCCTCTCCAACCACGGCTGCACCGATGGCATTGGGGGTTTCGGCCTTGATTCCGTACAAGCTACTGGCAACCAGTCCGAGTGTTGCGTTTGCCATAGAGGTGTCACCTACGGTCAAGTTGCCCTGGAGCCAGGTGTCACCCATGACGTGTAGACGGTCCGCTGGATTGTTGGTGCCGATGCCGACGTTGCCGCCGCCGCTTACGATAGTGACGTTGCCAGTCGAATCGTTGTTCAGGTTCAGTGTGGCATCACCAAGCAAACTGTATGCGTTGATCTTGCTGCCGTCGATCTCGGTATGCAAGTACATCGGAAAGGGAGTTGATGCAGTCTTCCTCGTCACGCGTATGCCCGGCCCCGTTTCATTGAGGCCTTTGTACACACGCAACGTTCCCGCTGAATTGATCGCGTTTGCGTTCGTATCTCCCGTGACATATAGCGGATAGGTTGGATTCGTGGTCCCTATGCCGACGTTGCCGGCATTGTAGTAAATATCGCTTCCGGCTGACGACCAGAGGCTTGTTCCACCGCTTGTAGCCGCAGTGGTCTGAAGCGTGCCATCCGGGAACATGATTCCGTCGATGCTTGCCGCGCCGCCGATGTGCAACTTGGCTTGCGGGTTGAGTTCCCCGATCCCGACGTTGCCATCGAAGTAGCTTTTTCCACCCACGAAGTACCCGGCATATCCGTTCGGGCTGTTGGTCCGTCCGAACACGCCATAGTTGATGCCCGATGTGGCACTAGCAATGCCGTACGCGCCCCGACCATTGGTGCTCCAACTCTGGCCATAAACGCCGTAGTTGATTCCAGTCCCGGCACTGGCGTTGCCGTACACGGCCCGGCCACTCGTGCTGTAGCTTCGACCAAACACACCATAAGTCGTACCCGATGAGGCAGTGGCCATGCCGGTCAAGCCGCGACCGCTGGTGCTGACGCTATGGCCATAGACGCCATAGACGGCCCCTGTAGTGGCGGTGTTTTCGCCAGAGATGGCTCGCACTCCGTTGCTGACGACTTGGAATGCATGGATCGGTGTAGTTGTTCCCACGCCAACGTTACCGGCGGCGCCGATGACCATCCGAGGTGCACCATTCGTAAAAAACCGGTGGGTATCGGTGGTGCTCAAGTAGTCGTACACCGGATCTTCGCTCGTACCTTCTTTGAATTCGATCGTGTCGCTCGTCAGGTTGATGCCGTGGTTCTTGTCGTCGAATACGATCAACCCACCTTTCTCCATCCAGACCTTTCCCGTGTTGTCCACGCGAACCGCGTTAGTCGGACTGCCGTCCGGAGCGTCCAGCGAGTTTCCGTCTACACCGATGGTTTTCAACGCCACCGACGCATACGGTGCAGACGTCAACGCGTGACGCGGTGAAAGCGCAATCGGCGCGGCGTCGCCGGGGCACTGTACGTTGACCTGCAGGAACCGCTGGTCACCCTTAAACGCGTTGGCACCAAAGTTGAGCTGGACGCTAAATAAACCGTTGTTCACCGGCAAGCCCGGAACCGACTGGGTGGTAGTCTGCGGTATCCCACCGCTTGGCACTTTGAACAGGTCAAACGTGAAGTCGCATACCTCGCTGACCGGCACGGCGCCGCGTTTAAGTTGCCCCTGATACGTGAATGTCGTATCAACAGCTACCTGTCCAAAACCCCGCACCGCCGGTAAGGCGACGATCGCCGCGGTGAGTAAGATCAATCCTGTTAATGGCTTCATGGTTGTTCCTCCGAACTGCATTTCTAAACTCCTACATTTGCTCGGACATGCGTCCGACCTCTATGGCCCCGAATAGGCGACCTGGATCGCGGCGAAATCCGCAAGGTCTACATTTCCACTACGGTTTACGTCGAAGACGCGACACTGGACGGCTGTTGGTCCTCCATCGGGGCCTAAGGAACACGCGTAGAACTCGGCGTAATCCACGAGATTAACGATGCCGTCTTCGTTAGCATCACCGGGAGGTACGGGAAACCAGAATGCTGCGGACATTTGATAGTCACCGCCCGTCGACACGCCTGCATCCGGCTGACCGATCGTGCTGCTCAGTTCGTACATGCCACCAACAGCTTGCATCACACCACCGCCATCAATCGTGAACCGGTTGATGTTCAACGCCGGTTCCCCGCTGGCCTGTGTGCCCACGATGATGATGACTGTAGTGATGACCAACCAGTTCACCGTTTCTCGCCTTTTCATTATGAATCGCACTTTTCTACCTCCCAAGCGTGTCATCCAACTGTGTTACTCCACGCGGCGTTCTGATTAACGGTCGGTACTGATGCCGAAGCGGATGTCCACAATAGGTAGCGCCGGCCCAACGGCGTATGGACGCTTCGGGTGAGAATTGTCGAACTTTTTTCCCAAGGGTTTGTTGCCTCCGGCAGCGGTGTGTATGCCGGGTAGGTTTGTTTACCACCATAGAGGGTGTGACATGCAATTCCTTCATCAAACGCCCTATAACGCGCATGTCTTGATGGGGAACGATCTTTTGCACTACAATGAGTACCGTATGTTTAGCTGATGTCAGGTGGGTGGATCGTCATATAAAAAGACGTATAAGTTGCGTCACTTCCATACCCGGTATCGTTGCACATATCGTTGCACATAAGGGAGATGCACCATGAATAGGTGCCTTAGAGAAGTGCAGTGGTCGTCGGTCGGTTCCGTGCGAAGACGTCCACGTTTGTTTACGATCGGTGTCTTGTGTGTCTTGGGGGGACTGATCACACCGAACACCAGTCGTGCTACGGACTACTTCTGGCAAAATGCAGCTGGTGGGGATTTTACAGACAAGTACAACTGGTCGCCGAATACCAGTTATCCGAGTACTTCGTCCGATGTAGCGTTCTTTACGATTCCTGGAACCTACGACGTTGGTTTTACCTTTGACAAGACGAACCTACGGCTTGAGGTCAGTGCGGGAAACGTGACGTTATCTTTTTCCGGGGCGACCTATCTCCTCCTACCCGGCACCGGTCGGCTTGCACCGCCGGCAGTTGTGGTCGGTACAACCTCGGGATCCAATGCAACGCTCGATACGAATGGAACCGTAGACGCGCAGGGTTTCGTACGCATCGGACGAGACAGCGGTAGTGTGGGGGAGATCATGGCCAGTAGGCCATGGTACGTAGCAAAAAGCGTTCTCGTTGGCCAGAGCGGTCAGGGAACACTTCAACTTGCCAGTGCGGGTCGTGTCACCGCCACGACCCTCTATGCCGGGTACAATCCAGGCGCGCTAGGCATGTTGCGCATCGACAGCCCAACTGGTGGGTTGCCGACAGTTTCGCTGACTAATGAGCTGATCATTGGTCGAGCCGGGCAGGGCGATATGACGCTCGATCGTTTTGCAGAGGTTGTTAACGACGGCGCCGGGTTCGTAGCTGAGTTACCCGGCTCGACAGGTACCGTGTTGATTGGGGTTCAGATCTGGGCCTTTGCCGTGCAGCCAACTTGGACGAACCAGAACGCACTTTATGTCGGTGGCAACGAGACCAACCCCGGCGGAAGCGCATCGGTTACCGTCGACCTGAACGGCGTGCTCAACATTGGCACGGATATGAAATTGTGGCCCGGCGCGACGGTCACGGTCGTTGGTTCCGATATTGACAGTTTGGTTCGGCGCGATGGTTTACTCAGCGTGGGTGGTACGGTTGTGCTGGAGCCGACGTCTTCGCTTATCATCGACGGTGGGACTGTAGAAGTCGGTAATCTCAGTTCCACCACACAGACGGTTCAGTGGAACGCAGGCACTCTCACAATTACGAACGGGAATCTGCAAATCGATAACGGAACACCGCTAGGGGCGAACCTGCAGTTGAACAGTAGTAAGATCGGTACGGTCTCCGGTACCGTCGAGGTCGGTCCGATGATCGGTGGAAGTATGGTGATGCTCTTCGGCGCGAACCTATCGAGTGGTGCCGGTATCATCGGTAGCACCGCACCGGGGTCGATTCTGGCGAGTGCCGTGATGGCTAGCCCGGGTACAACATGGACGATAACCGGAGATATCCACGTGCGCGGGTTGAGTGGGGCCGATCTATTGGTCTCCGACGGGGCGGTCTTAACTAACTATAACGCGTTCCTGGCTTCACTACCCGGAACGACGGCCAACGTCGACGTGCTCGACGTTGATACGCAGTGGATTCTCACCAGGAGTGCCTACCTTGGCGGCGACGGGGTGAACGATGGTGGGACCGGAACGCTCGACGTGCGTAATGGGGCGACGATGGCTGTGGATAGCATACTACGCGTGTGGGATAACTTCGTACTCACCATTGATGGTGGCAACGTGTTGGCATCCACCGTCGATATAAGCGGTACCGTCAACGTTTTATCCGGTACATTGGACGTTCAAGGTAGTACGCTTCGCGTGCAAGGCAGTACGCTTCACGTGCATGGCAGTGGGGTGCTGAACGGTCAGATCGTCGGTGATCAGAACACGCAGGTGACCATAGAAGGCTTGAACGCGACCTGGAACCTTCCCGGCACTGTCGTGAATGGTTCGAATCAGACAGGACCGGGGCACATCGGGACGCTCAGCCTTCTTGGCGGGACGATCAATGCTGATGTAATCGATCTAGGTGCGACAACGTTTGTGGGTTTTGGTACGCTCTTTGGTGACGTCATATCAGGTGGGGTCATCACTGCGACCGGCCCGTTGACGCTAGGGGATCCGAATAGTTTTAAAGGTGCACAACTTGAGGGTGGGTTGGAAGTCGGCTTGCACACGGTGACGATCCATAAGTCCGGCTTCTTTAATGTCGGTGTCTTCACGACCATCGACGGTGGAACGCTGAATGTGCCCAATGGTGTGGCTGTCCCGGTTGGGAATAGTCTGATCGTTTATGGCACGATCAACGGAAGAATGGCGGCCCAGTCCGGCTCACTGATGATGGCTACGGGCGATTTAACGCTCGGGGACGTATCGTCACCAGCTGGTTTCTTCAGCGACGGTGAGCTATTTACCGGAAGCTACACTGTGACCATTCACGATACCAACGAAGCCGTTCTTGGTTCGCTGACCTTACTCGGCGAAGGTGGCGTTCCTGGTTCGCTTGTGGCGGACAACGGTGCGGTAGTGGAGTTCGGTAAAAATGTCACGGGGTATGGTGTCATTAGCACGCCGGATGATCCTACCCGGCCACTGATTAACAACGGTGCCATTCTCGGAGACTCACCGACCGAACCGATTGAGCTAACCGGTTACGTTAAGGGTGTCGGCACGATGGACAACGTCGTCATCACGGGAACCGATGCCCCTGGTTTCAGTCCCGCCTCCGTATACCGTGGCAACATGACTTACGGCGGCAAACTTATCATCGAAGTCGCAGGGTTGAGTCCTGGTAGTGGGCATGATCGGATCAACCACAGTGGTGTAGCCGTCTTGGGTGGGACGCTGCAGGTCGAGTTGATCGACGGTTACGTACCTCAGGTGGGGGATCGGATTGTGGCGATGACCTTCGCATCAAAGACCGGCGCATTCACTAAGCTCACCGCCCCCGGCGGCTGCGGTGATCCTGCGTTCCAGATCGAATATAACAACCAAGACGTCACGCTGGTGGTGGTCGACACGTTGCCGGGTGACATAAACGTCGACGGTCGCGTGGACCTCCTCGACTATGCGCCCTTTGCCGGTTGCATCACCGGCCCTGCAGGAAGCGTTGCGATCGAGTGCCAGTGCCACGACATCGACAGAAATGGCACCATCGATCTACGGGATTTCGGCGCCATACAAACGGCTTTCGCGAGTCCTTGAGGGCATGAAGTCGGCACTTCCGGGCAACCATTGAGGCCATAGGGCCGTTTCTCCCGTTTCATGGCCGGTGTACGGTGTCATAGACATGTCCTTGAGCATCACGTCCCCTACCAAAAAGAAAGGGGCGACTGCAACAGAATCTGCAGCCGCCCCATATAGAACAATGCCTTACTGGTGTTCGCTACGGCGCCGTGGTTGACGCCGGCGATTGGAGATCGAGGACGCCCTCGAAATCGAGACCTAGCAACAGCGGAGGCGGTGGCGGCAACGGCGGGAGGGTTCCCGGTAATTCGCCGTCCGTCGTTTCTTGGAGGATATCAACGACGTTGGAACCGGAAATCCGAACTTCGTCGGGGATACCGTCCCCATCCGTATCCACGTCTTGGAGCACCATGGTCCAAGTCATCTGACTAATAATTTCTCTGGACTGGTCGACTTGCATTTCGGCTTCGGGATCGTTCGGATCGGTGATTAGAATGCTAGTACTTGTCTGCTGACGAATGTTGAGCGTCCACTGCGTTTGGGAAACACCCGGTGCCATCTGTACCAGTGGTGTAGCCTCGCCTTGGACAACCTCGAGCAGTGTTGTCTCGCTACAATTGACAGATGATCCGTCGTCGAGAGCACCGCCAAAAGTCGTCATCACTTGCCCACGCATCGTCTCGCCGGTGTTTTCGGCATTGTAGACGGTGAACAGGTCGTCAAACTGCGGTAAGTCACCCTGATAATCGAACCCATCGAATCCCGTAGGTACCGGTGGACGGTCCGCGAATGCCTTTTCCAAATCCGGATTGACCTTACCGTCTTCGCTGATGAGAGGATGATTCTGGCCGAACTGATCGAAAAGCGCAACTGCACCCTCTGGAGGTAGGAAACTCTCCGGCAACTGGTCCGCCACATCTTCGAACGGCACGAAGCCAAGTGTGGTTGGATCTACCGGACCACCGTCTCCGTTGTCACCGTTGAGCAATGGGATGTTGAGGTCGTCGACGATTCCGTTGAATTCACCAACGGGTTCATCAAACACGAAGTCAATACCACCCGGTCCATCAACGAAGGCCGGAGGCGGGGGGAAGTCGCGAAACCCTGACGGTGGCGGCGGAATCTCTCCGAACACGAATTCGCCAAAAGCGCCCGGTTCGAACTTAGGTGGTGCATCTGGGATAATCTCTTGAAGTGGATGTGTTTCCAGAAAAGATCCGAATGGGAACTCTTCAAACGGAGGCGGACCATCGGCGAACCCCTGCTCAATGAAAAGATCGGGCGTGAAAAACTCATCGAACTTATCTGAGAAAAAGATATCGCCGGGGAATTCCTCAAGCCCCTCAGGCGGTGGAGGCGGAGGGAACCATTCTCCATCCCACCCTGGTGGCGGCGGAGGTGGATACCACTCGGCGTCGGCATATAACAACTCCGGTGGCGGCGGTGTCCAATCGCTGGTCCCGTCCCACTCATTAGGTGGTGGCGGTTGCCATTCACCTGAGAATTCCGGCGGTGGCGGTGGAAAGCCGTCGTAGACGTCAAAGAAATCCGCCGGCGCTTCAAAACCTGCTTGGTTTTCAACCCCATCCGGCGGTGGGAAGAAGAACCCGTCACCTTGGAAATCCGGTGGTGGTGGTGGGAGGAAAATAGCGTCGCCTACAAAGCCATCCGGCGGAACAAATAGGATGCCATCGCTATCGAAACCTGGCGGCGGTGCAAAGAATCCTCCGTCGCCCTGGAACCCCTCCGGCGGGGGCGCGAACGTAACTGCGCTGCCGTCTCCGTTGAAATCCGGTGGTGGCAAGAATTCGCCATCCGGCGGCGGCGGTAAGAATTCGCCATCCGGCGGTGGTGGAAACGACCCATCAGGTGGTGGGGGTGGAAACCCGCCGTTCGGTGGTGGTGGTTCACTTCCGTCTGGTGGCGGCGGAAACCCACCGTCCGGTGGCGGAAACCCACCATCTGGTGGTGGTTGGTTACCGTCAGGCGGCGGCATACTACCATCACCCGGCGGCGGTGGTGGTACATTTCCGTCACCCGGTGGTGGCGGTGGAGGTACGCTTCCGTCGCCCGGTGGTGGAGGCGGTGCTGTGCCATCGTTTGGCGGCGGTGGGGCGTTGCCTCCGTCTGGTGGAGGAGGAGGAGGTGCCGATCCATTGTCACCTGGCGGCGGCGGTGGTGGTGGAGGAGGCGGCGGTGGCTCACCACCATCTACCTGTGCCGTGGAGATGGTTTCTTCGTCGACCGTGCTCGTCGCCTGTGCGAAAGCGCCGGGATCGAACGATGTAATCTTAGCTGCTCCCGACGCTGTCGAACCCAGCTTCAAGTCCGACAAGCCGCCGGCACTCTCGTAAGTGCGCTTGGCCGAAGCCGTGCTGTTATCGGTGACACTAGTGCCACATCCTGAAAGCGCAACCCCGAGTGCGCACATCAGCAAGCCCGTCCAAGTCTGTTTGATCCTCTGTCTGATTGTCATGTGTTATGCTCCTATGACAGGAATACCAGTAATTGGTGAAGTGTCCCTGTTTGGGTACTTACGCCATGTCCGATAACTTCGGATTCGATAGAACTCTACTCCGAACGCTTCGCCTATCGGCAGGCTTTAAGTTGGAGTTCAATCGTGGAAACACAGAAACAGAGACTGTACTAACAGCCATGAGAATCGTGTGGGGAATGTATATTATCGTGAGGGAGACAACTCTCGATCTTGCCGGTAGAAACTTTTAGTCCTACGTCTTTTTTTATCGCGCCTGCGACAAATCAGCAATTGGCGAAAGCATACGCCACTAGGGTTTATCTGCTTCAGGTGGTCAGAAGCTCGGCGTACTTGGGTTCCATGATGACTTGATTCGTGGGGACCATGGTGATGACATGCCAGGGGCAAACTTGGGCGCAGAGTTTACAGCCAATACAGACCGGCAAATCGATCGTGCAGATACCCATGGCGTAAGCTGGATGGGTAGGGTCGGCAATTTTGTCTATGCAATCCACCGGGCACACGCTCACACAGGCATCACAGCCGGTACACATGTCCTCATCTAGAATGGCTAACTGTTTCGGTAGTTTTTTCTTCTTAGCCATCGCTTTTGCACATTCCCAGGCGAATTCCATCGCACCACAATTGGTCAACGTCAGCGTGCGAATTGTAATACGTTAGTCGTTAGTCGGCAACGATCCTACGTTGTCGGATCAGAGGATGCTCAATCCAAGTGTAGGGTTGAATCGATACTACATTCCGGTAGAAAATACTTATGGATGCTACAGCTGAGTAGAACCTGCTTTGGAGCCGTTCACCGTGCCGGAGTGTTGAGGGGCGTGTTGGACGATAGTAGGATCAGATTTGCCCGATGCATCGTGAGCTAAGCTTATGGGTTTACCTTTAATGACCAAAAGAGAATCAATGCCGTTTCGCTTGTTCTCGCCATTTCTAAGGGCCGGTTTTCCTTTGCGGCGATATTTTTGTGTGGGCGTTATCGAGATCAGCTTGTCAACGGTAGTGAGTTTACCACCCTTAGTCACCACCTGCCTTAGCGCCCAATGGGCAGCATCCTGATCCCAATAACCGCAGGCATCCGTGATGATCGAGACGTTTTTATGACGGGCGAGCAAACCCAAAGCAAGTACCTTGACCGAACGTTCGACCGTATTGCCAAAAATATAAACTTTATCCGTGTTTAACTGTGTCAAAAAGTGGTCGGCTTTAGGGTTACAGAGCAAATCATCCGTGCGCTTACGGAAAATCAACTGCTGATATTGATGTAGCAAGTCCGGTGGGAGGTTTAATGTATTGTCGATTTCGATCATTTGTCGCAGGGGCATCAGTGTAAAATCAACCTTCTGTTGCCCTTCGCTACCATCTACACAATACCGGGTACGGCCAATTTCGTGAATTTCGTGGGCACGACGAGAGTCAATAGCGGAAATGATGGGAATGCCATGCTGCCGCAGCCAGCTCACGAGGAGTTGTAATGATGGGTATATTGCCCTCGCGTTTGTGACGGGGCAGGCTCCGTCCGGATAACAAAAATCGCGTTGGGTATTAAGGTCTATAGCGATACACTCGTATAAACTCTCGCCATGCGTGAAAGCCATGCCCTATCCTCCCTCCAGCTGCACGTGCAAATATGCAGGTCATTGGCGCGAACACCTCGCGCAGAAAATCTTAGTAGATGTGAGTAGGTGGTGCTTCAATCCCGTCCTTCCCAAACCTACAGCCAGCTTACGATGGAGGCGTAGACAACATGTCATTTGCGTAACGTCGTATTCGTGAAACTCAACAATTGTGTGAGTTTCATATGCCACGCAGTCATGTAGCTTGCCCTATCGGCTAGCGGTGACAGAGTCTAGCAGGGTGTTGCGTATCTGGCGACCTTTGGGCGAAAAAATATGTAACTCGATATATAGAAATATGTTATGACTTTTCGGAATAGGTGTACGACGTCGTTTTCTTTGTAAAATAGCGTGTTTCTAAAGAGCTGAAGGTCATATCGGCCCCATCGGTCCAGAGGTATGTTGATATATAACCGCAGCCCACAAGCTTGGTTTACACGAGTGGTTTTCTACTTACCCATGTTACCAATCAAGCGAATTGAGGCAGTTCATTAGTGATGGTTTAAGCTAAGTATTAACCCCATATAGCTGCGAGCTATGAAACGTCGATACAATGTTATCGGACAATGCCCGACCAGCGATGTTAAAGAGAAAATCATCGCTTGCTGCAAACTTGGTTGGCGACTTTACCAAGCCGATAAGCAACACATAGAGCGCCTCTCGTCGTGAGGGTTGCCGATTGCTTATGCGCAAACTGGGTTGGTTGCTATGTGCTTGGTTTGCGCGACCAATTGATTGTATCGATGGGTGAGCCATGAATTTGTTTGCCGTACGCAAGTTGCACTTCGGTGCCTGTATTGTTGGATTGTGCGCTGTTTTCATCATAAGCGGATGCGCTTCCATGCGTGCTTCGCAGGCCGCGCCGAAATCCGCACCATCTAAAACGCATATGCAAAGGACGCCGGCTCCCAGAGAGCATCCGATTCTGACTGCGGCCCGCGCCGACAAGATCACGATGTTTGGTGATTTGGAAGGGGCAGCGCCGAGTTCTTACTTCACGCGCACGGTTGTTTCATTGCGTCAACACTCTTTTACGGAAGTTGGTGGTGACACCGATGTGTCTTTTGATGCGAGTGGACGTCGGATGGTTTTTTCATCCACAAGGCACAATAACAACCCTGATATTTACATCAAGTCGGTGGATGGACTCGCCGTGACGCAGCTAACCAGCGATCCCGCATCGGATGCTCATCCCGAACTGAGTCCGCACGATCGGCGCGTGGCCTTTGCCAGCGATCGCAGTGGTAACTGGGACATTTGGGTGATAGACATTTCGGGTGGTCAGCCGGTTCAAATTACCAATACCCCCGCGGACGAAATTCATCCTTCCTGGTCTCCGGACGGTAAACGCCTAGTTTATAGCAGCCGACCTGCACAAGGCGGTCAATGGGAGTTGTGGTTGTCAGACGCCGAGGCTGCGGGGCGTCGAAAATTTGTAGGGTATGGATTATTTCCGGAATGGTCGCCGGTAGGCGAAAAGATTTTATTTCAACGAGCACGCGAACGCGGCAGTCATATGTTCAGTATTTGGACCATGACTTTAGTAAATGGTGAACCCCGGTTTCCAACCGAAGTTGCCGCTTCCGCCACACATGCCTACACCTTACCTGCTTGGAGCAGAGATGGACGATACATCGCATTTACCAGCATCGCTGCTTTTGATGAAGATGGTCATGAAGCCGACGGTAGCGTGTCGGACATTTGGATGATGGAAGAGAATGGTCGTGGCAAGGTGCGTGTGACCGACGGGTTTACAGCTAACTATGGGCCGGCGTTTGCACCGGACGGTCGATTGTTTTTTAGTACAAACCGCAGTGGGTTTGACAATATATGGTCGGTTCAGGCGGGTACGGGCACGCTGGCCGCGACGATTATTGCCTCACCGGACGAGGGCCATAGCCAGGCTCAAACGGTGTCGCCAGATGCGCAATTGCCTGTACTTGGGCGTCCGATGACGTTACCGGACGGGCATAGCCATGGTCAGAAAGTTTTTTCGGAAGGTGGAAAACAACAACATTAAAGTCAAAAGCGCACCTGAGAATCTGACGATGAATGCTTAGCTTTATATTCTCATCGTGTGTGCGCAATGGTAGGCGCTTGCGACAAAGGCTTTGGCCAAGTCGCATACGAGAAAGTCAAGGATGACGAAAAGAGAATTGGGTTGGTGTTTGCGATGGTGTGCCATGGTTATGGCTGTGGTTTGGCCGGCGAGTAGCGGCTGTCACAAAGAGCACCATGTGAACAGGTTTGTGGTTCCCAACCGTGGGTTGGGGCCTATGACGATTGCCGTTGCCCCGGCGATCAATCTTAGCGGTTCGGCTGACTTTGATGTCAATCGTTTTGCCGACCTGATGGCCAGTGAGCTTAGTTACGGCAAGGGAATTACAGTGATTCCCGTGAGTCGTGTGATGGCCATGCTGGATGCTAAGGGATTACATAGCGTTGAATCACCAACTGTGGCGCTTGAGTTGGTGAAATTGCTCGGTGCTAACGCGATGTTGGTTTTTTCGGTGACGGAATATGACCCCTACGACCCGCCAAGCATTGGTATCACCGCTCAACTGTTCGGGCAAAGGCCTGGCCAGGGCAGCGGTCTTGATCCCATCGCCCTATCGCGCAGTTCGCGCGTTACAGCCCAGACAAGGCGTGGGGCGTCCAAACGGGTGCTCGCACAGACCCAACGGGTGTTTGATGCCACGCACGACGGCGTGGTCGAGGATATTAAGCGGTTCGCGTCACAACGTGACGCCGATGACAGCCCGTATGGCTGGAAAAAATATGTTGTTTCTCAGCAAGCGTACGTTCGCTACTGCTGTTATGCCACGATTCGTGATCTGTTAAATGGTTGGCAACAGGCCGATCTCGCGAACGGAGTTCGCGATTAGGTAAGGATGCTATGAGCGTCATTCGGCAACTTTCGTTGGTAAAGGGAGACGAGCGGTTTGTTTTCCGATATCAACCTGGACAGGAGGCAGATGTCATCGATTCTTTTGCATCGATGGCAGCGAATCAGTCGAACGAATTTGACTGGTTTGATGCGGCTGTTCTCAGTTACCAGATGGGCCGAAGACTCGAGACGGAGCTCGATCAGATCGCCACGTAGTATTGTGGAGAAGGGTTCTTGCGGTTGCGCGGTTATAGCCAGGGGACAATGGCTATGGTTGACGCGGTCACATTCGCCGACGTGAAGATCGATCATGGGTGAGAATTCTTTTATTAACGAGTTCCTGAACTACCTCAAGTTTGAGCGTCACTTTTCGCCTCACACGGCGAAGTGTTACGCGGCAGACCTATCGCAGTTCTGTGCTTACTTAAGCGGCGGCCCGGCCGGCGCTAGCGCAAGCTTTAGCTTAGGTCCAAGTCGTAGCGCGACAGCGGTATCTTCAGGCGGTCAGCCAACCGAGGCTTCGATAGCCACTGTGGCTGTGAAGCCTGGGGTGCAAGCGAAGCTTGGTGAGGTTGATACGGAACAGGTGAGGTCGTTCTTGGCTTTTCTTGGAACGCAGAACTATTCCAAGTCTACCATCGCGCGAAAGCTAGCTACGTTACGAAGCTTCTACAAGTTTTGTATGCGACGTGGTTACGTGCAAACGAACCCACTGGCTACGATCAAGACACCGAAGCAGGACAAGCGTCTGCCGAAGTTTCTCGATCTCGATGCTATCAACAAACTATTAGCGACGCCTGACTGCAACACGCTCCTGGGATCGCGCGATCGTGCGATGCTCGAAGTGATGTTCTCGACAGGTGTTCGTGTCAGCGAGTTGGTAGACCTGAACTTTGCGGATGTGGAGATGGTCAACCGTACCATTCGCGTTCGCGGTAAAGGTAAGAAACAGCGAACAGCGCCCATCGGGCCGACGGCCATCGCAGCCATCCAACGATACCTGGAACTACGTCGGGCAGACGCCCGTTCCGCTCGATTCGATCAGGAAGCACTTTTCGTGAATAAGCATGGTCAACGTCTGAGTACGAGAAGCGTTCGTCGCAAGCTCGATAAATACCTGTCGGAGTGCGGCTTGGATCCGACGATCAGCCCGCATACGCTACGACATAGCTTTGCCACGCACATGCTCAACAATGGTGCCGACCTGCGAAGTGTTCAAGAATTACTGGGACATCAATCGATTTCCACTACCCAGGTGTATACCCACCTGACAACGCCAAGGCTCAAAGCGGCCTACGACGACGCCCACCCGCGTGCGTAGCGGCGAGATAGCCATACAATTAGAATCCCCTAACCGGTCGGCGTGCTCAACATGAGTAGCCGACCGGTTTTTTATGATTCAAACCCCTGTCTACTTGCCTTCGCCATAGCCATTTGATCACCTAGAAGCTTGCTTGCGGGGCGAAAATCGTAACGTTTGCTGTCCATATCTGCTACCAAGTATTCCCAATCCATTAACTGCAAGAGGTCTGATCTTGCTGTAGCGTAGGAAACGGCAAAGCGCTCTTTATGATCTGCAATCGTAAAAATCCTGTCCGGATTTCGTGCACCCTGCAAGACGACTTCGCGTTGCCTGTGGTTTAACCGCTGGTCTTTTGTAAACAGTTTACGCGCTTCTGCGAGTTGTTCTTGTTTTTTATGTAGAAAAAGACGTAGGTCTTGTCTCGCACGGCTAATTATCTTGGTCTTATATGTCAAAAAATAAGTGATATCAAAATCGTCTATTTCGCTGTTTAAGTACGCACGTACATACTTGCCAGGGCTACGATAGATGAGTCTAGAAATTGGAAGGTACTCAAAAAGCCAGTAGCCATTCCGCAACATTGACCAGTAAAAAATAGCTCGTGCGGTCCGCCCATTTCCATCACAAAACGGATGATCGAAGCCCAACTGAAAGTGAAGGATGCACGCGCGTATCATTGGATGAATAAACTCTCCATCCTGTGGCTGCTGATTGGCGAAGGTGCATAACCGTTCCAGTCGGTCACTTAACTCATGTGCCGGCGGCGGTACATGAATGACTGCGTTGTCTCGGTCGTCAACGACCGTTATGTTCTCGTCCTCACGACGTAAACGCCCCACCGAATTTTCGTGATCCTGTGTGCCTTTGGTTAATATGGATTGCAATTCCAGCAGAAGTTCTACCGATAGCGGAGTCTTTCTATGTTCACGAATAAACTGTATCGCATGATAGTTATTGGTGACCATCCTCTCGCCCTTAGTTTTTGGCTTTCGACCTGATCTGAGCATCTTATTGGCGTCATGCCGGGTTGTTGCAGCACCTTCAAGCATACTTGATGCAATGGCCTCTTCTCGGAGAGCACTAATAATGAATCGTTCTCGCTGGTGGGGTGCTAATGGGGCTTCATCATCCGAAATTAGGCGCCCTGCTGTTTGTTGATCAACAAGCATTAGTTCCCGCTGAACGCTGTCCGGGACATTGAAGCGAAGTAGCTGTTCGCCGGTTCCAACTAGTGGTGTCCAGTGATATCTTTGTAGCCGTCCCATTTTGATAACAGACCACGCGATTTCTGCGTTTACCTTCGCGGCTGGGGCGGTCACTCGCACTTTATCCCAGGGCCAATAATTGGCTTCACACTCGCGGGTGTATTTAATAAGCCCGGAGTTTTTGAACAACTCTTGTAAAGCACCCTTGTGCCGAGATAGCACATCTTGAATATCCGGTGGCTTTCTCGGTATCCTCATAAAACTATCACTTACGAACAAACTGATAGAATAAACTTGTCTTTTCCGAAATATCATATAACAATAATCTATCAATGTCAAGTAAATTGATAGTTATTTAATGTAGGATATTAGGACTATGCCGAACCGATCACGCAGAAAACAGCGGAAAGTGGTCAAAGCTGCCTTCGTTGAGAGCATCAGATCAATACTCTACTGCTCGAGTGACCTGTGTATCGAAACCAACCATCCCAAAGTAATTGCTGAGTGAATTCGACGATAACAACGACACCCGCCCAAACAGATGATTTGACTCGTCATGATTGGATTTTGGTTGAGATGTTTGGACTGCTAAACTGAAATAATTCCAGTATAAATTAACAAAGATTATAGTCTGAGGTATTGTTGAAATGAGATTACATGAGATCGTCGGTATCACCTTAATGGAGTCGATTTTCATTTTCCAATACAAAAGTTAGCGAAGATTTGGCTTAGCAGGTCTTCGGTGGTGATGTCGCCGGTGACGGTGCCCAGGTATTCCAAGGCTTCTCGTAGCTCGAAGGCTAATAGGTCGGCACAATCGATGGTTTCAGTGGCTGATTGGCAGAGTGTTATGGCGTGGGCGATGGCGGTCGCGGCTTGACGTATGCCCTCCCGCTGTCGCTCGCTGAGCAAGATGGCTTGGCTTAGGGTTGTGGTGGTTGTGCCGGATAGGGCATCTAACATCGCGGATTGTAATGATTCAATACCTTGGCCTGTGGCTGCGCTGATGGGGCATAGAGATATTGCGACGGTTTTTGAATCTTTGATAGTCGTGTGTGAATCGTCATGTAAACCGCTCAGACCGAGGCGTTGAAGCTCTTGTTGGATGGTGTGATGAGGCGATGTTTCGTTTGGCTTTAGATCACATTTGTTGGCCGCTATGACAATGTTCCCGATGTTGAGCTGTTGCATCAATTCGACTACATGCGGATCAACCGCTTGGGTTACGTCCACGACCAAACATATGGCATCTACGCGCTGTGCCTCGGAAAGGGTCATGTATCTGGCAGCGGCAGCTATTTGGTCGATGGATTGATCGACTCCGGCTGCGTCTAATAGGATGGCTTCGCAACGCCCCAGTTTTATCGGTGCAGACAGGATGTCCCGCGTGGTTCCTGCTGCGGCTGCACAAATGGAACGACTGATCCCGCTGAGGCGATTCATAAGCGAACTCTTGCCGACATTGGGCGAGCCGAATAGGAGAATGCGTGGCAGGCTATCGAATTGCTCTACGGCTTGGGCGCTATTCATTTGATGATCAAGTTCGAGTTGCAGGTCGCGTAAGCGGGTTTGTAATTGTGGAGGTGTTATGAATTCGATCGGTTCTTCCGCGAAGTCAATGTCGGCTTCGATTAGGGCGACTAATTCGGCGAGTTGTTCACGAACTGCGAGAACCTGACGTGTCGCGCTACCGTCGGCGAGTCGTCGAGCGGCGCGAAGTTGCACATCACTTTCAGCGCGAATGATGCCGGCTACGGCTTCGCTTTCGGCGAGCGTTTTTGCACCGCTAAGAAATGCTCTGGCTGTGAACTCGCCGGGTTGTGCTTGACGTGCGCCGTAAGAGACTGCTTGATGGGAGATCATGTCGAGTAAGGGCGGTGAGCCGGGGGCGTAGATTTCGACGAGGTCTTGTCGCGTGTAACTATGCGGCTCGCGAAAGAGGTAAAGCGTCGCAGGTAGTCGCAGGTCATCTTCGATGGAAATCTCAGCGTTGATACGACGGGATCCATCTGCCTTGGTGAGCGAGGTGCTGCGGTCTTGCACCATCATCTGGTCCACGATGTGAATCGCCTGCGGTCCGCTCAGACGAACGATGCCTACCGAACTGTGTCCGGGCGGAGAGGAAATGGCTACGATGGTTTCGTGAATGCGCTCGATCATAGGTTATAGCTGCATCAGACAAGTGGTCGCTGCCGGAGCCACGGATGCAACGATCACAAATCATGATGACGATGCATGAATGTTAGCTGCGAGATGAATGAAACTCAATGGATAAAGCAAGCTCTATTTAACTGTAGCGTTCCGTCGCACGTTTTTAATGGAGGTTTTCGATGTTTCCATGCTACACTTGACTGTTAAACGCTATAGTGTTGAGTCGTTGTGAACTCGTAGCGCAGGGATTCTTTTTCGCAAGATATGGGTTGTCGGATTTTCAATCCTGCATGAGCCGCTGTAGAAATCGTATCACCTTACGGGCGACGCGTGTGCCGATCGGTTGGGGTGGTCCGTGTAGCAGAAGCGCCCCCGTTGCACCGTGACGGAAGTATGCGCGTTGCACATTAGGCAGATCAACGGTGATTTCAAAGTAGGGTTTGTTGGATTCGAACGTAGTTGGGTCGACTGCGATCCGGCCACCTGCCAATTGGGTGAGCGCGATCAGCTCCACGTGACGTGAGCCTACCGCGTCTATGCTCACGATGTGGCCTTCATGCGTTTCTGCCGGTTGAGCGTAAGATCGAAATTGAACTTCATCGCCGACAGCCGGCTGGGCACTGGCCATCTCTTCGTCGGTTAACAGCACACGGACGCGCCATCTCCCGCTCGTGATTGTCGCTATAGGTGTGCCGACTTCGAGGAATTGGCCTCGGTGCTGCGGACTCAAGCTTGCGGTGACCTCGCCTGCTTCGTGGCTACGCACGTTTAATTGGGCTAACTCGTCCTCAGCCTCTCGTAGTGCACGATTCAACGTCTTGACTTTGGCCGCTTCTTGCATGGATCGATTCGGTTGATCGATACGAAAGGCGTCGCGACGAATTTCAGCGGATTGTAAGTTAGCCGTCGCGCGCGCCAGTGATTCGAGCAGCGTATCATTGCGTAGTTGGGCTACGGGCGTACCCATGTTTATGATATCACCCGTATTGACCGTTACGTTTTCGACGAATCCAGCCACTTCGGTTCTGATGATCGATTCGTTCTGTGTGGTTATGACGCCGGTTGCGTGAACACGGGTGGGTGAAGGGATCAAGCAAATCATGGCTGGTCCGATGACCAGTACGACTATTCCGACTGCGACGGCACGCCGACGGATTTGGGCTGTTTCTTCGCTGTGCCATAAATAGGCCGTTAAGCCGCGAACTAACTTGACGATTGAGGAAAGCAGATAGATGGTGGCTAAGCCAATCCCGACAAAGAATAATTTCGACGCTAGTACTGCAGCAATCGCGATTAAGAGCATGACGCGATAGATCGCAGCCGAGATGCCAAACGTCAACAGCGTCAAACGCAATCGACGAGGCATATTAGCTGTATTTGCAGGTATATGTAGAACAAGCTGTTTCAGTCTTGATATAACATATCGATTCGCGCGTGATCTCAAGTTGGGAATCTCAGTCAAATCGCTGAGGATATAATAACCATCGTAGCGCATTAAGGGGTTGACATTGAATAGTAAGGTGACAACGCTGGCTAAGAAGATAACGTTGTAAGCAACATGATGTATGGCTGATGGCCCGGTTAGCGACCAGACAAAAACCGCTATGGCAGCGCAGGCTGTTTCCACATACATACCTGCCAGGCACACAATGATACGATGCTTTTTACTGGTAAAACCCCAGGACGAGGTTGCATCGACGTAGGCGCAGGGCGTGAACATGATCAAATATGCGCCCATATCGGGGACATACCCGCCAAACCGTTTGCAAGCGAAGGCGTGTCCGAATTCGTGAATCACTTTTAGCACGATCAATGTGATCCACATTAGCCCTAAATTCTGTGCGGCTAAGATGCCGCTTAGCGGTTCGGTGAGATCTTCCCACCGCTTGACGATGGTATATCCCGCAGCGATGAGCAAGGCCATCCACATGATAAATGCCGTGCGACTAAATACCGGGGCAGCCCAGCGGACATAACGGGTGAGAAACGCGTCTGGATTCCAGAGTGGAATGCGTAAAAACATGATGCTCATCAGCCTTTGGCGCCGCTTGGCTTTTTGCTTTTCCAAGAGTCTGCGGTACAAGCGTTTATCGTCGTTAATGGGTAGATGAAGGAAGCCAATTTGGTGTAAGGAGAGTATGAACTTATAGAAGCGTTCTTCGTCCTGTTTATGCATTTTCTCCTGCGAAATAAGATTTTGACATATGTCACCCAGCGGAAGACTTTGGTTGATGGCAATGAATACAGCATAGTCCGGTGGATCGAGCCGTTGTGTTTGGAACGTGACGGGGTCGCGCACAATGTAGGATGGATTACCGCGAAACAGATGCCGGGTGACTTCAAGATCATCGCGCACATTCACGTGCACTTTGGCCAGTTGCGAAGCCATCGAGGCTGGATTATGTTCTTGTTGGGTAGCCATGACACATCAATAGTAGAGACGCATGTAGTCGATCATACGGTGAAGTGTAATCCACCAGATGCGACGTGATCCGACGCGCACCCGGGCGACGCCTTCCATGCCCGGACGTACCCAGCCCCCTTTGGTTTCTACCGTGGCTTCGGCGATAATCACGTTTCGATTGGCTCGTTGTTGTGTTTCGCCGTAGATACTATGTACTTGGAAGGCGTGTACGTTTTCAGGACTAGCAAAAGTGGAAAACACACCGGCTTGTTGCACGATCAGCTCAGCGGCAGACTGCTCCGGTACTTGCAACTCCAAGTGCCACTCATTGAGTGGGGCGATGGCGAAAAGTGGATCACCTTGGGCGATGACACTACCGATACTCTTCCGCAAATCACCTTGAACGATCATCCCTGAGATGGGAGCGCGAACGACGGCTTGCTCAATGCGACTTTCGACGATATCGAGTTTGGTGAGGATGAGTTTTTTCTCGGCCTGGGCAAGTTGGGCTTCCACCGGGATATTATCCGCTAAGGCACGATCGATCCGATGTTCAATGACGGTTAGCTCCGCACGTAATTCTGATCGTTGTTGGTCCAACATGCCGTGGTCGAGTTCGCAGAGGATGTCACCTTGTGTGACGCGTTTACCCTCCATGGCTATAGCGGACGAAAGTACCGCTTGGAAAGGTGCAGCGACATGTCTTAGCGAGGCCGGTGTAAGCACGGCGGGTACGCGCAGGTCGTAGTTCATGGAGCCGAAGAAAAAGGTAATGGTACCCAGTAATGCGATAAGGGCCATGACTTGCGCCCCAATCCGACCGGGCTGACGCAAAGCAGCGATGGATTGGTGTAGCTTGTCGATTGCGTGTCGAGGTAAAGATCGACCTGCACGCTGGGTCATTACTAACGATCCACCGAAGGGTTCGATGCGTGTGCGCACTTCATCCAATTGACCGGGCTTGTATGGGTCCGACGGTCGGCGTCTTATGCTGACCACCGCGACGGTTTCCTCTCCGGCTGAGAGTGGTATGGAGGCTACGGCATCGCCACCGGTTGCGGTGTGCCATTGTTTGTGTAGCCGATATGTGCTGCTATCGTTTTGTTGATCCGACCATTCTGCACTGGCTTGGTAGACAATCATGGTTGATGCGTCGAGACACTCTTCCATGGCAGCGCGCATGGATGATACACCGGGGCTTTGGTGTTTAATTTCGTCCATGCCGGAGATGGAAAGCACGCGAATGCGATCATGCTTGACAATGCCCAGGGCGACTTGTTCTGCGCCCATTTTGTTGCAAATTTCGTTGGTCAGCGCAAAAGCCAATTCCTCCGTAGATCGATAACGCGATGCCTGAGCGAGAGCGCGATCGGCGTTGGTAGTGCTTGTTGTGCGCTGGGCAGAGGTCAGATTGTTACGATCATGGGCGGCGCCGAGAAATTCAACGGTGACGGAGACAAAACGCGTCATCGCTTCGAGGGTAGCCAATCTTGACGGCAGTTCATCTTGATTCATCGGTGCCAGCACGAGTGCCACGGCACCGATGGCTGGTCCGGAAGGATCAAAGATGGGTGTGGCTAACAACGCCACTTTGGTGTTGCCGCCTTTTGCTTGGAGCAATCTTGCTTGGGGCCTTGGCTCGGCGAGACATTCCGTGAGATATTGTTGAACGCTGGGTTTCCAGAACGCAGGATCGGTTGGACCGGTGTGCCAATCATGCTGCACAACTTCGGATGCGTATCGCACGTGCATGGCTGAATATGGACTGGCGAAATGCTTAGCGATCAACATTAAGGCATCACGTAGAAACTGCGTTTGCGAAACACCCTTCCGCGCGAGAGCGACCAACTCCACGTAGGCGTCATGGTTTTTTTCACCTGAGGAAGACTCGGATGATTGACCCGTGGATGTTTGGGCGTTGGCCATGAGTGCAAATTCCCGATCCTAGTTTCGGTTATCAGCCAAGCAACGTCGATGATGGCTGCTGGGCGAGGGTCTCCGGTAAACACAAAGGTTTGAAGAAAGAAAAACCAACCTCGAAGGCATCCTCTCGGATCAAACGACAACGTACACAACGCGAGAAGGTCATAGGCAGATCAATAGCCTTTTTATCAAAATCAATACGATAGATATCGCCGACGGTGACTGGTATGGGTAGTAGTGCGCTGCAACCGCCTTGCGAAATGTCTCCCGTAACGCCTTTCACTTTCATGGAAAGCACTTCGCTGGCATTCCCGGGGCGTAGTGTAATAGCCACTTTGACAGTCAGACGAAAGTGGGCACGTTGGCGGCGAATATCTTCGGTTGTATTGCTACTCAAATCTTGCAGCAGATCGAAGGCTTCGTCATCGTTAGGTAATTGGGATGATCGTTCTGTATCATCAAACATGGTTTACATCCTATGAACATGGCTTCATTCGTATCATCCACTTCCCAACTCACTATCAAGGCGATACCTGGGTTACGGTTTCTCGCGTATGCGTTAGCGCGACATTTACTTTCAATCCTGCGGGCCAGGCATCTTCTATATTGTCAACTTGTATGCTGATGCGTATGGTCTGACTGGCGGCATCGACGACGCGACTGACAAATGTCACTATCCCTACTTTTCCAGTCCAGTGCGCGTCTGCCGGAGTCACAACGACCCGATCCCCAACGACGACGGACTTAGCGATGGATAAGGGGCAATCGAGCGTGACACGAAGCGGGCTTAGTTGGACAAGTCTCAACACCTCATCATTTTCTTCCAATGATGCGCCGGGATCCATCATGCGCCGGGCGATATAACCATCAAAGGGGGCGCGGACGTGATACAACTCTGCTTGCGCCTGTTCACGCTTAAGTGCAAGCATGGCTTGCTGATGTTCAAACCGAGCGATTTCATAATCGAGGCGAGCCATCTCTTCTTTGGTGGCTGTGTCGTAGAATTCTTTGGAAGACGACTGATCACGGCCACGTAATTTCGTGAGACGTTCGAGATCGTGCTTGGTTTGATCCCACTTGGCTTTGGCACGATCTATATCCAGTGTTGATTCCGCAGCATCTTTAGCCATGGCAATCCGAGCTTGTTGCACACGGTCATCCAATGAAAACAGCAGGTCTCCTTGTTTAACCATTGCGCCCTCACTAACCGCGATAAAGGTCAAGCTGCCTCGCTGTACCGGACCGAGAATAGACTCGTGCATAGGCGTGGTCATGCCTACCAGCCTGGTGCTCATGGTGGCTAGGGAAGGCGTTGTGTCTCCCCATACTGGATGAACCGCTAATAACCATGGATATATGATCAGTGACCCGATTAGCGTGTACCGGTTCGGTAGACACAACTGGTTGTGTCGTAAGATGTTATGCCCGGTTCTGACAATCATGTCTATCTGCAAAAGAAGGCTATATTTCCCCCGACCTCAATGCGCACTTTGCCCATGTACTGCTAGTTTGTCGGCACTGTAGTCGCTGTCTATTGAGGTAGTCGTGGGAATGATAGTTTATCGGTCTGATCTGGATAATAAGCGGTGAGAACAGCTGTCGCACTGTTTTTTGGGGTTATTTAAGTGCCTTATTATGGGAACCACGCATCGGACGATCTCGTGTGATTATTCGATCGTTGTAGAAATTAGGGAGTCTGTGCTTATCGGGTGCTTTGAGCTGTTACCCATCACACAATTCGATATAACCCGCATGATATGTGCCAATCACGCGGGTAGTGTGAGAGCTTGAGTCATCGCTGTTTGTGCCTATTTTCGCTTGGTATCCGTCTTTTGGTTTCGTTGTCCCAGGCCTCGCAGCGCACCCCACATCTGTGCTAGGAATCCGATGTTGTTATTTACTTCACTTACGCTTTCCACGATTTCTTCATGGAATTCCGTGGGTTTAGCTTGCTCAAAGAATGAGGATGGGTCGCGTTGCTCTTCCCCATCGGTAACGTCCGTCTTCGGGACTTCGCTTTCGGCAATGGTACTATTGATTGAGCGTCCAGTGAATTCGACATCATCGGTGGCTTCGAATGTTTGGGCGAAAGTACCCGTAGTCATCGTTGGGGATATAACAGGTGTTGGCACATCGATGGTGTCATAATTGATAGCCGGTAACTCGAACGTTTCGAGCGTTTCGAATTCTGCTTCCAGTTGACTATTGCCGTCATCAACGAGTGGTACGTCGCTGATTGCTTCGTCTAACCTTTCCTGTTGCGTCGGCGCGTATTCCACCTCCCTGTCACTATCCGCAGTACCCTCAACGACAGCTATTGCATCCAGGTCAGCGTCAGACCATTCAACATCATCAGGTGAATTCCCTGGTATCTGCGTACTACCATTGTCATTCGGCTGATGACTATTTGGATCCGCGGCGGCATTTGAAGAAATCACGCTTGGCGTGTTATCTACTACGAATGTCACATCTTCAGATGAATTCGAGTTGCTCGCCGAGGTATTAGATGCTGAGTCACCACCAACCGCTGGGGCACTACCGGGGCCTGTAGAGGTTGGATCTGTCATGGGGAATGTGTCAGCGATAATTTCCTCTTGCAGTTCGCCTTCAGGTTGGGGTGTTGAGGAAGGAACCGACGGAGTGAGAGAAGGCGCTGATTTTGGTGCCGTCGTATCGTTAACCACAATACTCACCGTATCGGTTGAGGTCGTAACGCCGTCGGATATTTACACTTGGAATGTCAAGGTTTCATTACCGTTAACACCCGGTGCGATAAACGTCGGTTTAGCCGCACTGGCATCGTCAAGCGTCACAGCCGTACCACCAATTTGCGTCCAGGTGTACGTCAAGTTGTCGCCGTCCAAGTCGCTACTGCCGGAAGCGTCCAACGTAATGGTTTCACTCTCATTGATTGTTTGATCAATACCTGCATCCGCAACCGGTCCGTCGTTGACTGCACCTACGGTAACGCTAACCGTAGCCGTGGACGTTCCACCGTTGCCGTCGTCGATGGTGTAAGTGAACGAATCGTTGCCGTTGAAGTTGGCGTTGGGAGTATAGGTGAAGGTTCCGTCGTTGTTATTGACTACGGTTCCGTTGCTGCCTTGTGTGAACCCGGTGATCGAGAGCGTATCACCTTCGGGATCGGTGTCGTTGGTTAGAACGTTACCGGTTGTGACCGCGTTGTCCTCGGTTGTCGTAACGCTATCAGCTACGGCTGTCGGTCCGTCGTTAACTGCA
>JAJRWX010000006.1 GCA_024276605.1 Planctomycetota bacterium
CACCATCAGCACGAGATACGTTCAAGGATAAAGAAAACTCGGCAGGTGGTGTGTGGTTCCTAGCATACCCATATAAGCAACCCTTGCATTCGGCCCATGTGCCACGGGAATGTTCTCTAGATTCGTTGCCGCAGTATACATCACACTCGAAACTAGATTTTATCCAACTTGCCAGACGAATGCAAGCAATTTCCAAGATTATAAATGATGAGATTGGTTGTAAAAGGCATACGTGAGGGATTATTCTACTTGAAAACGGCTTTTTGATGGGGTGTAAATCTAGGAGATATTCGTGGGCATGTACCGCATCCCCAATCGTGCTGGGCCGCAATCATGACACTGTTATGTCGTCCAAAACATCTAAAAGTGTATAATCGCATGTTTTGCAGCAGTTGAATTGCCAATTGTATTATTGATGTCTTAATCGACATGAACCATTTAGGCATCGATAGTTTGGTTTTTTCTCAATTTATGCACATTCATACGATTCGCTTACAATACCCACTGTGACAAAAGAGCAGATCATCGCTGCCCAAGAGCCGAATTCCATCCTGATCGTACTACCTACCTGGGTGGGGGATTTTGTGATGGCTACGCCGCTACTGCGCGCCGTGCGGACGCAGTTTCCGAGTGCGCGGATAACCCTGCTGGCTGAGCCTAATCTGAGGGAGTTGATTGAGGGTGGAGATTGGATGGACGATGTTGTCGAATGGCCGGCAAAGGTTCGACGCAAGCTATGGCATCGTGAACATCGGCATATGGTCGCTCAGCTACGAGCCAAACGGTTTGACTGGGCAGTTCTTTTACCCAATTCCGTACGGTCGGCACTAGTGGCATTTTTAGCCGGGGCGAGACGGCGGATTGGATACCATCGCGATGGACGCGGGTTGCTGTTGACGGATCGATTGGCGTGCAAGAATTTGCGGCATACTAAACAGGACTTCCGTGTAGAAGGTAAGGATACCGCAGGACTGAATGGTGATCGTGACACCGCACGGGCTTCCGACAGGTCGGGATTATATTCCGCCCTCGGCTCGTTGTTAAGCAAACCCCATCGACCTTTGGTACGATGGGGAGATCAATTGCCGGTTAAGCTTGGGCCATATGAACCTTACCCCATGGTGGATTATTACGCTGACTTGTGTGCGTTCATGGGATGTGGGCGTAGCTCGGATCAGTATGAACTTTTTACGACATCATCATGTGAGCAGCAAATCGAAGATCGCTTAGCTGGACTGACCATCGCGGATCACCGGCCTTTGGTTGTGTTGAGTCCTGGTGCGAAGTATGGGGCTGCGAAATGCTGGCCGGCTGAGCGTTTTGCGGCAACTGCGGATCGACTGGTCCATGCGCATAACGCAGCGGTGATTGTCACCTGCGGGCCTGGGGAGGAAGCGATCGCGCAGTTGATCGGTGAAAAGATGCAAGAAAAGTGTTTTGTGTTCGATGATCCGGGGCTGAGCTTGGGACAGCTTAAATCACTCATCAAGCGGTGTGATCTTCTTATCTGTAATGACGCAGGCCCGAGGCATTTTGCGAAAGCGTTCAGGATTGGGGTTGTAACCATCTTTGGCCCGACGCATCCGGAATGGACCGCGACTGAGTATCATCATGAACGTGTAGTGCGGGTTGACGTGGATTGCGGTCCTTGTCAGCAGCGTGTATGTCCGCTGGGGCATTTGCGATGTATGGATGGTGTGAGTGTGGACGCGGTATATGCAGCTTCGCTTGACCTGTTGAGTGAAACCTCCCATGACTAAGTCGATCACGACATCGCCTACCGATTTAGTTGTCACGCTGAATGATCTTACAGTCTCAGCCGGTTATCAAGGTGCGCTGGTCGACGCCGGTTTAGATTCACTTGAGGCCCTCATGGCTGTCCAAGGAGATTCACTGGATAAGCCGGGATTGGATGGTTGGAGACAGCGGGTTCGTTTGACGTTGACGGTCAATGGAAAAGAGGAAACGTATTATCTCAAACGATTTACTCATCCACCGAGAAAAATTCAGCGTGAGATTCGTCGGTGTAAGATGCCTACTATTTCAACGGTTGCTGGTTTGGAATGGTTACGCATGTGGCAACTCGACGGTGCGGGTATCAACGGTCCCAAGCCGATAGCTTTGGGCGAAGTGTGGGAAGATGGCACAGAGTTATGCAGTGCTGTGTTGATGAAATCCGTAGCGGGTCAGTCGTTGGAGGCGTGGTGTCGCCAGTGGAATACTAAAGGGCCTGCACAGATCGGTGTGCTGATTGATCCTCTGGCAGAACTGATTCGCCAATTTCACAAACAGGGTTTTGTACATCGAGATTTGTATCTGGCCCACTTGTTCTTCGATCCAACATCGCCGGTTTACGACGCCATATCGATGATTGATTTGCAGCGAATCATCGAGCCGGACCGTCATCGTACGCGGTGGATTGTCAAAGACCTGGCTTCGCTTAATTTTTCTGCTCCGGAACCATTGGTATCGCGAACATCTCGCCTGCGATGGCTACGGAAATACGCGGGGGTGAGAAAACTGGGACGAGCAGAAAGGCAGTTAGCGTATATGGTCATTGGGAAAACGCAGCAAATTGCTCGTCATGACCGGCGACGAAACGTACGATTGGGAAATGCCTTAAAGGATGATTCGTGACGTGAAGGTTGCACTCGTTTCAGAATGGCTTGATGCCTGGCGAGGAGGTGCAGAGACGTCCACGCTCCAGTTTATGCATCATCTAATGGATGCCGGCGTTGATTTGCACGTCTTTACTAGAAGTCGACCGTCGCCCTGTCCAGGGTTAAAGGTTCATACGGTGAATGGGGCTGCGATGTCACGCACTCGTCAAAGCGTGACTTTTTCGCATCGCGTTGAGCGGGCGGTCCGCAGTCAAGATTTTGATATTGTCCACGCCATATCGCCATGCACGTTTGCTGATCTTTATCAACCGCGCGGCGGCACCGTAGCTGAGACTATTCGGCGTAATGTCGCGATCCGTCAGACGTCCGCAGCCAAGGTGTGGAAGCAATGTATGGTCCGGTTGAATTTGAAACAGCGTTACATGCTGGCGGTGGAGCGACGTATTTTTTCCAATCCATCCGGTCCGGATATTATTTCAATTTCGGATTATGTTTCGAAGCAATTGCGCGAGCACTACGGTGTGCATGCCGACCGGATTCATAAAATTTATAACGGCGTAGATCCCAACTTGGCCAATCAAAATGAGCGAAAACACGACAGAGACGAGATTCGCAGTGAGTTTGGGATCGATTCGGAGGATTGTCTGGTGATTCTTACCGCCCACAACTTTCGTTTGAAGGGAGTTGAGCGGTGGCTGGAGACGCTGTCCTTGCTCGTACGGGAGGGTGTGACAGGGATCAAGTCGCTGATTATCGGGAAGGGTGAGTCGGCTCATTGGCATCGATTAGCCATCAAACTGGGTGTCGAACATCTGGCCACCTTTACTGGGCCGAGCTTGCGTATGCCGGCATTTCGTCATGCGGCTGATGTGGTGATTCATCCTACGTATTACGATCCATGCAGTCGGGTCGTGCTGGAAGCTTTAGTCTGTGGTCTTCCTGTCATCACTACACAATGGGATGGAGCGTCTGAGATGATCGAAGATGGTGTCAATGGATACGTGGTCGATGATCCCGGTGACATTCGTGTACTGGCTAATCGCGTGAAGTTGTTGATGGATGCGGCACGTCGGCAGGCGATGGGTGCTGCTGCTTTGAATGTTACGGATAAAGTGAGCATGGCTCGTCATACACGCGCGATTCTTGCGCTTTACGACCAAATGTTAACTTCAAGGCCCGGTCATCTATGACATCTACATTAGTATTTATCGTTTTGGGTCTGTTGTTGGCCTACCTTATAGGTGCTATCCCGTTTGGCGTACTGATTGGCCGTCTGCGGGGTGTGGACATTCGTCACTCGGGCAGTGGGAATACCGGTGCGACCAACGCTGCTCGCCTGTTGGGATGGCGTTTGGGCGTCCTGGTTTTCATGCTGGATGTGTCTAAAGGATTCGTACCCACCCTCCTAGCGGGGTACATATTGCGTGATGGGGATTATGTTCTGGGTATGCCGCTTTGGGCCATCTATCTGCTGTGGGTGCTTGTCGGCATGTCATGTGTGGCTGGACACATGGCTTCGCCATTTCTGGGGTTTCGTGGTGGAAAGGGCGTGGCTACTTCGCTAGGCGTAGCCATGGCGATATTTCCGGACCTTACGTATCCCGGACTAGCCTGTCTTGGCCTTTGGATGGTATGTGTTCTGGCCACGCGTGTTGTTTCAGTAGCATCCTTGGTATCGGCCATCGCTTTTCCCGCGCTTGTTGTGTCTTTCGTATATTGGGCTGACCGTGATATGTCAATTCGTTGGCCATTGGCAGGTTTTGCGCTTGTCGTTGCCTTTGTCGTTGTATGGCGACATCGTCCTAATATAGCCCGTTTGTTAGCCGGCTATGAGCCGCGTTTAGATCTGATGGGTAGGAAGAGACGTTGAACTGATGTATTATAGGCTATGAGCATGGTCCATTTCCATAACTTGTTGATGTTGATAGTGTGTATAGCTGACCTTAGCTGGAGAGTGAAAAAGGGGGGGTACGGTAGTGCTAAGGCAGTATTCCATACGTTGGCTTAACTTGATAACTTGGTGCATAGGGCAAATCGCTACGAAATTTTCTCTACAATTATATAGGAAAAATGATGTGCTGACCGACTAGAATATACCGGTCATGGTTGATGGTGGTCACACGGTTGTAATACCAATGGAAAGACGGGACCGCGATGGGTGAGAGTCGCACTAAACCGATACATGTTTTACTTCTGATCGAGTCTGATCTGGGTGAAGTGTTTAGTTTTATTGCAGACGATACCCGTATCGATCGCGCATCTGATATTGAAGAAGCGATCCAGATGTTGCAACATGATTTTTACGACATCGTGGTTAGCAAACCCGGCGACTTTCTCCCCGCTGGGGGCATTCACTTCTCCAAAGAAGCCACAGCTATCTTTGACGGCGTAAGTCAGGGAGTGGGTATTGCCAACGATGCCGGCGAACTTCAATGGGCAAACCCTAAGCTTCTCGCTTTTCCGGAAGAAGTGCGTTTGCGCGTATGCCGGTATTGTCGCGAAACTTTCGAGTGGGCACAGTCCGAAGTGGCCAATCAGGCGGATATGATCCATGCTAGGCGGTTTATTTTTTCGATCGCTGCTAATGACCACTATGAACTGACTGCGACGCCGGTCATCGATTTGCACCATCGAATCACGCAGGTGGCTGCGGTAGTTTGGGAAACTACGACAGCTAAAAGTTTGCAAAACAAGATAGATGCGATTGATCGAGCTGGTCAAGAACTGTTGAGCTTCGACGCCGAACAAATCGCTCGCCTGGAAGTGCAGGATCGGTTGTCTTTGCTTGAGCAACGCATTCTAAGATGCACACAAGAGTTACTTCACTTCGACAACTTTGAAATCCGCATTCTAAATAAAAACGATAACAAGCTGGAATTGGTGTTGGCCTTTGGTATGCCCAACGAAGTGCTCGACGCAGATATTTACGCGTCCACCGATGGCAATGGCATTCGTGGATACGTGGCTGCGCGAGGCACTAGTTATATTTGCCCCAACACGTCCAAGGATCCGCGCTATCGTCCCGGCATCTCACACGCGAAATCATCATTGACTGTTCCTTTAACGCTGCAAGATAAAGTTGTTGGTGTGGCGAATTTTGAGAGTACTAAACTGGCGGCATTCAACGAAGATGATCGGCAGTTTGCAGAGATTTTCGGTCGATACATTGCCCTGGCTTTGAATGTGTTTGAGCTTCTGGTTACGGAACGACGTACGACAACGGGACGATTAGGTAGCGATGTGATGGCTGAGATCACGACCCCGCTCAACGATATTATGACAGACGTTGAAAACCTGATTGAGGACTATATCGGGCACGACGATTTACGTCATCGTCTGCGCACCATTTCCGGCAACACTGATCGGATTCGTGAGACCATCAAAAACATGACCTCCGCCAAGGCTGTTCCGATCGGTATGCGATCAGCTACCCCAAGGCATGATCCATTGCTCGTGGATAAAAAAGTGCTTATTGCCGACGACGAAGATGTGATCCGCGACACGGTGTGTGACATCCTCAGCGGCTACGGGTGTAAGGTGAGCGTCGCTACCGATGGCGAAGCTGCGATTGATCTTATTGCGCAGCAGGCATTCGATCTTGTCCTGAGTGACATTCGTATGCCCAAGAAAAATGGATATGAAGTTTTCGCCGCCGCCAAAGAGGCTAATAGCCACACGCCGGTCATACTAACCACCGGATTTGGTTACGATCCCAACCACACCATCATACGCGCTCGCCGAGAAGGGCTGGCAGCGGTGCTTTTCAAACCGTTCAAAGTCGATCAGTTGCTCGATGAAATTCGCATGGCTTTATCTGCTGACCAACCCCCCTCGTCAACAGCGTAATCGACGCACCACCTGTCGCCCATTCGCACTGATGTTTGCGTAACAATTGCGCAACGGCCTTGATCTTTCTTCCCAGTTCACATGAATACTCATCCGTCGTATTGACAGGCTCGGGCTACGTCTTGCGTCTGTATCCTTACACTGATAGATTGCGTCGCCTACCCATGAAAAAATAAGGCTGGGAGTTTTGACTATGGTTACAAGTTATGTAGACGTGAAGCAAATTTCGGCGCAGGTGGAGGCGGCCAGTGAACCGTTCCGTCAGTTGCTTGTCCAGATGCACCGGGTCATCGTCGGTCAGGATGATCTCCTGCGGCGTATGTTTGTGGCGCTATTGTCCAACGGTCATATGCTCATAGAGGGTGTGCCCGGACTGGCGAAAACGACGGCTGTTTCATGCCTGGCACGCGGTATCAATGTGGGCTATCAACGGTTGCAATTTACACCGGACTTACTCCCCGCTGACCTCATCGGTACGCTGATCTACCGACCCAATGACGGCAGCTTCGCCGTTCAGAAGGGGCCTATTTTTTCCAACATTATCTTAGCTGATGAAATCAACCGTGCACCGGCGAAAGTTCAGTCGGCGCTACTCGAAGCCATGCAGGAACGTCAAGTAACCATTGGCAAAGAGACCTTCAAGCTGGACGACCCGTTTCTGGTTATGGCTACGCAAAATCCGATCGAGCAGGAGGGGACGTATCCACTTCCCGAAGCCCAGGTCGATCGGTTCATGATGAAAGTTCTGGTCGACTACCCCACGAAAGAACAGGAGCGACGGATTTTGGATCGTATGGCCTCGACCGCGCCTTCATTAGACATTGATGCCGTCATGACGCCCGAAGACATTCGCCAGGCAAGAACCGCGGTCGATCAGATTTATATCGACGACAAGATCAAAGATTACGTGGTCGATCTTACGTTGGCCACGCGCAATCCCCAGGCCTTTCATATCCCCATTGACGATTGGATTCAGTTTGGCGCATCTCCACGTGCGACCCTGGCGCTTAGCCTTGGTGCCAAAGCATCGGCTTTTCTGGCAGGTCGAGGTTATGTCACACCGCAAGATGTCAAATCTATCGCACCGGACGTGATGCGACACCGTATCATGATGACCTATGAGGCCGAGGCGGAGGAGAAGACCTCTGACGATGCGGTGCAGGCTGTGTTGGATCACGTGCCCGTTCCGTAGCATACGGACATCATCGAGACATGGTTTAGGGTGGACGCTATTTATATGCTGCGAGTATTTCAAGTATTTTAGGATATAGAGAGAACAACAAAAGCTATCAACCATGATTCCCAAGGAGTTACTCAAGAAAGTCCGTCAGATTCAGATTCGCACTTCGCGTGTGGTCAACGATCTATTCGCCGGACAGTACCACTCCGCCTTCCGTGGCCTGGGTATGGAATTTGAAGAAGTCGCCAAATATCAGATCGGTGACGATGTACGTCTGATTGATCGAAACGTCTCCGCACGCTACGGCGAGCCTTACATAAAGAAGTTTCGTGAAGAGCGAGAGCTAACCGTCATGTTGGTGGTGGATGTCAGTCGGTCAGGCTTGTTCGGAAGCGTGCGGCAATTCAAGCTTGATGTAGCTGCGGAATTATGTGCCGTATTGGCATTTTCTGCGATCCGCAGCAACGACAAGGTCGGGCTGATTCTATTTACCGACAGTGTCGAAAAATATGTTCCGGCCAAGAAAGGGACGCAACACGTGCTGCGCATCATCCGCGAGCTTTTGTACCATACGCCCCAAGGTCATGGCACTGACATTGCCGGGGCGCTGAACTTTCTTAACCAGGTGACGCGGCGCAAATCCGTGTGTTTTCTAGTAAGCGATTTTTTAACCACGGACTATCATCAGTCGTTACGGATCGCGCGACAGCGACATGATCTCATACCTATCACGATCACAGACCCGCGCGAATTATCTCTGCCCAATATCGGGACGATCGAACTTGAAGATCCCGAAACCGGTGAGCGATCGCTGGTAGACACCAGTCGACGTCGCGTACGTCGGCAATACGCTGAAGCTGTGCAATCCAACATCCAGCAGCGCGAAGCTATGTTTTTGAAAACCCAAACTCAAACGATCGATGTTCGTACGGATGAGTCCTATGTGGACCCACTCGTGCATTTTTTCCGACGTCGGCGCAAGCGGCGGTAATCGTTAGCTCGTAACATCTGTGTATGATGTAGTCGAATAGATGTGCCAAAAACTGTGAGCTTGATGGCATCCAAACATGATGCATCACCGAATTCGAGATGACTTATAAAGGTGTGACATTGATCCGTAAGTTGCCAACATCACAAGTATCGCCATGGCGATACGACTTCCGACGATGCGCAGCCTGTTCCATCCTCCTATTCAGCCTGTTCACCGTTGGGTGTAGTGAGAAGCCATCCACTGACATGCTTGATCCCGCTGATCCGGGCATAACCGTCGAAGCGCAAGAGGGGCCGGTTTCATTATCACTTTCAATCATGCCGACCAAGCCGGATACATCCAACCCCGCAAGATTAATCATACAAGCTATCGCCGACGAATCGGTTACTGTAACACTCGATAATTATATCTTGGCTTTGCGAGATACTGACTCCTATTATGACTATCGCCTTGTGCTAAGCCAACAGGAAACAGCAGCGCCTATAGGTCATGGGCAATTGCGCTGGCGTGTGGCATACGACGTGGAATTTGCTCTGGCGGGTGATTATGAGTTTCCACCTGCTACTGTCACGTTTGAAAGCGCCTCCAGAGACGATCAGACGGCCACATCTGCCAAGGATACAATAACACTAGAGACTAAGCCCCTGGGTGTGACCGTGGTGGATGCCGTTGACAACGATATGACACCTGAGCAGTGGGCGTCAATCGAGACGTTGAGTCCTGTAGAGCTACCACCAACCTGGAGTCGCTGGTGGTGGTTAGGACCATTGCTAGCGTTAGCCGGGTTGGTGGGTCTTGGCCTACTACTCTATCTTGCCAGTATCGTATTCCCTCCGGCTCGACGGTTGTTATCGTGGCTGCGACGTCGGATAGCCGGTGATGAGCAAGTGGCGCGTGAGCAGATCATTCCCGCCCATATCTGGGCCAAGCAAGCCCTGGCTGCTCTGTTAGCAGAGGATTTGCTCTCGAAGGGATTGTTGCAGCCATTTTACTATCGCATCAGTGATATTATGCGAGGCTATATCGAGCGACGATTCAACGTACATGCACCGGATATGACGACCGAGGAATTCCTGGCGGCTGCTGGAGATGATCCCCGATTTCCGGTTGACACAACCCGGCAACTTGAGACTTTTCTTGAAGCATGCGATTTAGTCAAGTACGCGCGGATGCAACCCGATCTTACGCAAGCTGACCAATTGGTCCGCGCCGCAGAGCATTTTGTAGATACGACGCACCAGCAGGAAACACGTATTGATATAGCCTCGGTTTCGACCGCCGAATCTTCGCAGGGGGTCGCGGCATGATGGAATTTTTGTCCACGCACTTCGCCCCCGGCCCACTATTTGGCTGGCTTTGCGTCATTAGCTTGATCCTCATCCCACTGCCGTGGATACGACACTTTCGCACCAGGCATCGACCTACGGTTCGGTTTAGTCACTTGGGTGTGTTGAAACATATACCGGCTAGCTGGGCGGTGCGTAGTCAATTCATCGTTCCCTTTATGCGCACCATGGCGATCATCGCGCTGATTTTTGCGATGGCCAGGCCTCAGGCCGGCGGGGAATATCGCGACGCCAGTGAGGGTATAGCCATACAAATGGTGCTGGACATATCCGGTAGTATGCAGGAAGACGATTTTGTCATGGGGCAGCGCCGAACGCGACGAATTGATGCCGTCAAGCAAGTGTTCGAGGATTTCGTTTTGGGGAGCGGTTCCGTGCAAGGGCGTGAAAATGATCTTATTGGCATGACCACGTTTGCCATGTATGCCGACACGCGCGTACCGTTGACACGCGATCATGGAAGTCTTGTGGATTTGTTGCGCGAGACGGATATTCCCGGTTGGGTGAATGGTCGTATGGTACGAGAACTCCTCGAAGCCAACTATACTTCGCTGGGTGATGCCATTGTGCTGGCGACGGATGATCTACGGCGGGCCGGTGAACAAGCGGTGGCCGGCGTGCCCGGGGTAGAAGCTGCGAAAAGTCGTATTATGATTTTGCTCACCGACGGTGCCAACAACCCACCGGAAAAATATCGCAACATCGCGCCGGACCCACTGGAAGCGGCCAAGGTTGCTGCTAAGCTGGGCATCAAAATTTATACGATCGGTGCCGTAGGTTCCGGTTCCGGGTCACAGGTTGGTTTCTTCTCTTTTCGTGGTGCTCAGGTAGATGAAGCGACGCTAAAGGGCATAGCCCAGGCGACGGATGGCCGATACTTCCGGGCGACGGATGCCCAGTCGTTGCGAACGATTTATGATGAAATTGATCAGCTCGAACGTACGGAAACGGGTGAGCGTATATATCAAGACGATGTGTATGCCGCCAAAATCAGTATGCTGGTAGCGCTGGGATTGTTGATGGCTGAAATTGTGTTGATCAACACCCGATTCAGGAGACTGCCTTGAAATTTCGCGCTGTCTATCCCATGTGGCCTATGGTTAGTTGGGCGCTGATTGTGCCCACGCTGCTACTCATGGTCGGTATTACTTTGGTGGTAGCAACCGATATTGGAGATATGCCATTTGATAATAGTCATCTATGGTGGCTTGGGGTGGGTGTACCCGTTGCGAGTAGCTGTTGGATGTATGGTTATGCTAGGAAGAGAAGTGCGATGCAGCGGTTTGTATCTGCGGAGTTGGCTCCGTTGCTTGTTCAGCGCGTGTCTCCATCGCGGCAAGCACTTCGCGCAGGGTTGATGGTCACCGGCATCTTGATGCTTGTCGCTGCGATACTCGGCCCGCGATGGGGACTATATCTGGAAAAACAAAAAATACACGGTGTTGATGTCGTGGTAGCACTTGATGTTTCGCGATCCATGCTGGCCCAGGACGTCAAACCTGATCGACTGACTCGTGCAAAAATGCAGATTCGTCAACAGCTGACTGAACGTCCGGTGTTTCGACATGCTAATCGTCTGGGGTTAATTGCTTTTGCCGGATCGACTTCCCTGCGCGTTCCACTGACCAGCGATCATCTTGCCTTCAGAACCCAATTGGACAAACTAGGTTATGGTTCGGCGCCGGGTGGTGGGACGGCTATCGGTCAAGCCATTAACCATGCAGTTGATTTATTTGCACGGTCTCCAGCTTCGGCGACGAAAGTGATCCTATTGTTTACCGACGGCGAAGATCATGAAGGTGGCCCCGTCGAGGCCGCGCGCGCAGCTTATGAAACTCATGGAATCCGCGTATTCACCATCGGCGTAGGTGATGCCAAGCGCAGCGCTGGGGTGGAAGTGCCGTCGGGAAATTCGGGTCAAAACAAACCTTTATTATACGACGGTCAGATTGTATTTTCAAAATTGGATGTGGCTGGTTTGCAGGCCATTTCTCAGGCTGGTAATGGTCAGTATGCACCGTTGGATCAATTGTATTCTATTGTCAACAACGTGGCTGGTATGTGGCAGGCGGAGCTATCGACTCAGCAGCGTGAGCGTCATCGTCCTCGTTACCAATGGTTTGTAGCCATGACACTCATGCTGTTAGGTATGAATACGATCATAGGACAGGGCGGTCGGTCGAAGAGTCAATCCATGTCACGTGTATGGCAGCAGGAGCTTGCCGCATGAATGATACCTTGCAACAGTTTCACTTAGGGTGGAGCGTGCCGAAGGCTATAGCCCGCGCGGTTCCATCGGACTCAAGGTCATGGCTAAGTGAATTCAAGCGGCGGACGCATACGATGGGTATATTGATCTTGATTTCGTCCATCATGCCCACTCCTTCGGTCCAAGCACAGACCGATGCGCTATCCAAAGGTCCAGGCACGGAAACTCCCGTTGTCAGTGATCAAGCTACTGATGCAACGTTTCCTGACGCCAATTGGCCGGCACACAAAGCGGTTCGCGCGGGCAATAAGCGACTTATCGAGGGGGATCCCGCGGCTGCGTTACAAGCCTATCGTTATGCCGAGGAATTAGAACCTGACGCCCCACAGATTCCCTTTGTAGAGGGTCTAGCCTACTACGCCCAGCAGGATTACGAAGCGGCGCGCAGGTTATTCGAGCGGGCAGCGACGGCTGAGGATGCAAAACTGGCTAACGATGCACTCTATTCGCTTGGCACGACCTACCATGCGCAGGCGCTTCAGCAGGAACAGGATCCTCAGGCTGCGATTGAACATTTAGAACAGGCATTGCAACGCTATCGATTAGTCCTGGATCAAGACCCCCATCATGAGCAAGCCCGTGATGCTAATCGCAAAGCCGCTGCCATGCGCCGTCAACTTCGTGAAATGATGCAACAACAGCAGCAAGAGCAACAATCTCAATCCGACAACCAAGAAAAAAAGGAAGACGAAAACCAGGAAAACCAAGATCAAGAAAATCAAGACCAGTCATCATCCGACGGCGAACAAGAGGAAAATGATCAACAACAGGCGTCCTCAGAAGATAACGATCAACAACAAGCATCCCAACAAGACGATTCATCTGATGACGCACAAGAGGATAAGCAGGAAAGTCAATCTGCCGACAAACAGGATCAACAGGATGACAAAAAGCAGCAGGCATCAGCTAAACAGCAAGAGGAAAGTGAATCCAGCAAACAGGCTAAGCGACAATTGCGAGAAATGATGCAGGCTCTGCGCGATAGAAAAAAGATCGCCGCGAACCTGTACGGCCTATGCCTATGAAACCAGTGGATAAGGACTGGTAAATGAAATGTCTGGTCCATGCACCGTGGTTGCTTGTCGCCCTAGCGGGGATGGCTCATGCTCAGTCACCCGGCGTCAAGTTGTACGTCGAGTCGACGACACTTGAGCCTGGGGAGATTTCTAATGCGCAACTGATCTGTACGAACACCGGTGAGCCGTCACTCCCTGAAACGGCGCTGCCTGACGGGCTGACGTTAGAGCTTATCAGTACCAACCCTTCGGTGCATTCTCAGACGAGCTTTATCAACGGTCGTAGTTCATCGAAAACGACCTATACGTATAATATGCGACTCACCGCGGTATCAGAGGGAACCTATACCCTGGGACCGATGCGCGTTCAAGCTGACGGCCAGTCTTACGATTCTCAAACGGTGACTATTATCGTCAAAAAAAGCGTAACGACCCAGCCCCAAGGAGACAGATATGCATGGGGACAAATCGAGGTAGCGCCTACGTCACTTTTTGCCTCGCAGACATTTACCGCCACATTCACGCTGGGGATCCGCCGAGTGGTCATTGACAATCGCATGTATGACATAAATATGCTTCGCAATGTGGTCGATCAGCGAAGCTCTCAGTTTTCCGTGTTTGCTACGGGCAGCAAGATGTCGTCCAGCCAAAAAAGGATTGCGGATTCGTCCGGTCAATCGCACTTGTATGAAATCATCCGTCTCACCAAACAAATTCGCGCAGATGACGTGGGCGACATGCTCATCGGCCCGGTTTTCGTCAAAATCAACTACCCCACGCGTTTGCGCCGAGGATTTTTTGGTCGTCAGGAAATTGCTTCGACCAGGCGTGAATCCGTGCGCGTCGATGCCGTGAGAGTGGAGGTCAAAGCACCGCCGGTTGAAGGGCGACCGGATTCTTTCAGCGGTGCCATAGGTCGTTACGCATTCAACGTATCCGTGAAACCGACGCGCTTGGAGCAAGGTCAGCCGGTCACCTTAACGATTAGCATTAACGGTTCGCCTCTTGAGGGTGTAGCTGGGCCGAACTTAATGGCTCAGCCCGAATTGCTCAGCCGCTTTGAATTCACGCCGGACGAACTCGTCGGCGATATTGAACGCGGCGCCATGATTTTCCGTCGGGCTATCTTTCCTAAACAGGTCGGCGAACAAACGATCCCCGTGCTAACTTGGTCTTACTTCGATCCCAACAGTGAGACCTATCGAACACTGACTAGCAAGCCGATCAGTATTATCGTAGAACCCTCCATATCAACTGACCATTCAATTGTATTGTCTCAGTTGACAACCGCTGACGATCAACCAACCTCTTTAACGCTACTCGCCGGCGGCATATCTCCGAATTATATCGATGCCCATGACGTGCTCGCCAATCAAACGATTATGCTATCGCCAACCTTGGGCCTCTCTCTTGCGATTCCTCCGGTCTTATGGTTGGTGATCGCTTTGACCACGAGTCGAATCAGACGCATGCGTGGCGACTACGGTTGGGCACGCAGACAAAAAGCGCGGCGCAAGGCCAACTTGGCTATGCGCGCGGCGCTGGGGCAAAAAGAAACGCCGCAACAATTGCAAGGATTAGCCGAGGTGCTCACGGGGTTTGTCAGTGATCGAATCAACCTTCCACCGGGCGCAATAACATCGGAAGACGTGCGTAGCCATCTTTCAGACCGAGGTTTGAACGAGCGCGTACTGGGCGAAATGGTGACATTTTTGGAGCATTGCGACGGCGCAAGATATGCCATGTCCGAGTCAAATACTCATTCACCACAGCAGTTAGCCGATCGTCTTCGTGCGTGGATGACCCAGATTGAGGAAGTGACGCGATGAACTTAATGAGCACGCGCACTCATTTCTTCCCGCTGGCCATAGTGGTTTTCTGGACTTCAATTGCATGGGGGCAACAACCATTAAGTAGTGAAATGCATCGTTTATTCGATCAGGCATTAGCTGACTTCGACCAAGCCCAACAGATTCGTCCCACAGAGCCGGCTAAAGCTCGACGATTGTACAGGTCTGCCGCTCAGCGCTTTGAGAGTATCTCAGCTACCGGGATTAATAATGGCAAGCTGGCGTTTAACTTAGGAAATTGCTACCTCCAAGCCGGAGACGTGGGTCGGGCGATTCTCAACTATCGACGTGCCCAACGACTCATCCCGCGCGATCCGCTGCTTGCGGATAATTTGAGGGAAGCTCGTTCACGATGCCTGACACGTATCGAAACTGCGCGTTCTGATCGTGTGATGCGTAATCTGTTTTTCTGGCACTACGAGACTTCTTTTGGTGAACGTCTTTTCGCTATGATTGTTACGTCAGCCATGTTTTGGGGCTTACTTATCACTCGGTGTTTTTGGCCGCGACGTGGGCTTACGATCGCTGCGATCGTAGCGGTTTTAGCCACCTCAGTTTTCGCCGCATCTATGACCATTGAAAAATGGACTGCAAAGAGTTCCCCTGTCGGTGTCATTACGTCGATGGATGTTTCGGTCTTAAAAGGGCCTGGTACGGGTTATCAACGGCAATTTGAGCAACCTCTTCAACCCGGCGTTGAATTCGTACTTCGCCAACGGCGCGGCGACTGGTGGCAAATAAGGGTGCCGGATGGCAAGTCGGGATGGATCGATTCCGTCAGTGCTGAGCTTCTCGATCCCATAGGTGATCGTTTAGGTCGGTAATACCCCATGTGCATGCCATAAGGGTTGAATCTTGTCATCGCTGGTCCCATGACAACATCTTGCAAAATTATTGCATAGAACCAACCAGTCACGGTTATAGTATACGTGTATTCCTGGTTGGTTTGTGGCATGTCATTGTCAAGTATACCGAGCCGAAATCGGTAGATGATCGTGACTACGATGCTACACAACAAAGCGGGAATACTGTAGCTTGTTGATGAATTGAGAGAGCGATCGGGCCGTATGAATGTTCTTATCAAAATTATAGCTATCGTTTCCCTGCTGCTCCTACCGATGAGCATATCCTTGTGGCGCAAAAGCCACAAATACCCGCAGGAATATCGCACCGACATTACGCTTTACAAATCGCTTTGGGTGTCGCTATCGAAGGGGTGCTGCGCATTGGAGCTGCTTAGCATGCCGACCAAAGTGGCCTCGAAAAGTGGACATTTGGAACCGTTGAGTTTTGACCCTCGTCCCAAACAAAGATCGATCTACTTTTCTTCCACCAAGCAAGGTGTCTATCGCACGACTTGGCTGGTCTTCCCTTTCTGGCTTTCTACCAGCTTGCTAACGACGTTGGGTGTGTTGCCTATTGTGCGTGGCCCCGTAAGACAGTGGTGGCGCAAACGCCACGGGCGTTGCTACGTTTGTGGCTACAGTTTAGAAGGAAATCGAAGTGGCCGCTGTCCGGAATGTGGAACCCGCCATGGCCGGCGACGTTCGTCTGCCTCGCGCCGCCGCACCATCGCGATGCGGTAACGTACAACCTTATTTTTTCACCCGGGGACAGCTTCTATGATAACGTCTGAATATTCCAGCCTGAGAGGCAAAAACTTGACGTTTTCCAACTAAAAAACTACGCTTCGGGCTGCGCGTATCGATCGGTTTTTACCCACTATTGATAGGGGAATTATTATGCAAGACGTACTTAAGAGACTGGGGATCGACAAGGTTCATCCCGGTGGTTTTTGCGGTGAGTGGATCGGCAGTGGTGATACGCTGGCTTCCACTTCCCCGATCAACGGCGAAGTACTCGCCTCAACAGCCCAAGTGACGGAGGACGAATACGACCACATCGTATCGCGTGCCCATGAGGCTTTTCTGACTTGGCGCACGACGCCGGCCCCGATCCGCGGTGAAACTGTTCGTCGGTTGGGCAATGCCCTGCGCGAGGCTAAGTCGGACCTTGGTGCGCTCGTGACGATGGAAATGGGAAAAATTCGTGCTGAGGGTGAAGGCGAAGTTCAGGAGATGATCGATATTTGCGACTTTGCCGTGGGGCTATCGCGACAGCTATACGGCATAACCATGCCCTCTGAAAGACCGGGCCATCGTATGTGCGAACAGTGGCATCCGTTGGGCGTGGTCGGTGTGATCTCCGCCTTTAACTTTCCGGTGGCCGTTTGGTCCTGGAACGCTGCCTTAGCCGCTGTTTGCGGGGACGCGACGGTATGGAAACCATCTTCGCAAACACCGCTCACAGCCATCGCCTGCACGCGCATAGCTGAGCGCGTCTGCAAGGAGACCGGCGTAAACCCAGCCGTATTTAGTTTGACCATCGGGCGAGGCCGCACGGTGGGCGAAAAAATGCTCCATGACAAGCGCGTGCCGTTGGTCTCAGCAACCGGCAGTTGTGCGATGGGCTATCGCGTCGGCGCTGCTGTAGGTGAACGACTGGGACGTACCATCCTTGAATTGGGTGGCAACAATGCCATTATTGTGTCTCAACACGCCGACATAAAAATAGCGATTCGTGCCATACTCTTCGGCGCAGTAGGTACCGCCGGTCAGCGGTGTACCTCCACGCGACGCATCATCGCCCATCAATCGATTCAGCAGGAATTAACTGATAAACTGATCGCTGCATACGAACACATCAACATCGGCAACCCGCTGGATGCCGGGACGTTGATGGGGCCGTTGATTGATACCCAAGCCGTAGACACCATGATGGCTGCCATTCACACGGTGAAAAAAGAAGGTGGCGAAATACTCTGCGGCGGCACGCGACTTGAAGGAGCCGCTTACGCCGGTGGCTGTTACGTCACGCCATGCGTAGCCAATGCGAAAAATGAGTTTCAGATCGTTCAAGACGAAACGTTTGCACCGATTCTTTACCTCATGGGTTATGATACGTTCGATGAAGCGATAGCTATACATAACGGTGTACCGCAGGGGCTTAGTTCGTCGATCTTTACCAATAATGTACTTGAAGCGGAGCAGTTCCTTGCTGCTGCGGGTAGCGATTGTGGTATTGCCAACGTCAACATCGGGACCAGCGGCGCGGAAATCGGTGGCGCGTTCGGCGGTGAAAAAGAAACCGGCGGTGGTCGAGAGTCCGGCTCAGATTCGTGGAAGGCCTACATGCGACGACAAACGAATACCATCAACTACACGAAAGAATTACCGCTAGCCCAGGGGATTACGTTCGGGGATTAACGCTTCCTCATGTTACGTAACCTTACAGAAGTGATACCGTGAAACTCATCGGCGTAGAGACCATTCAGCTTGGGCTGACTAACCTTCGATTGCACAAGCTGCGGTCTTTGTTGACTTCGTTGGGTATCATTTTCGGTGTCGCAGCCGTGATTTGTATGCTCTCGATCAGTGAAGGGGCGTCGGCTGACGAGATGCGCTTAATCGAGTTACTCGGCACGCAGAATATTATTGTTAATTCCGTCAAGCCGCCCCAATCGGGTGATTCGTCACAGGGCAATAGCCGGTTAACGGAGTATGGCATCACGCGAGACGATGTTTCTATCATCAGCAATACAATCCCTCATATCGAACATATTGTACCGCTCAAAATCGTGGCTTATAAAGCTAGACACGGCGAGCACCAGTCACCCATAAACGTCGTCGGTGTCACCCCTGAGTTTTTCGATGTGGTCAACATCGAGATCGATCAAGGAAGATCACTAACGGCTACGGATATAAGCGAAAAGAGCAATGTGTGTGTGATAGGCGAAGAAGTCCGCAAGCTACTCTTTCCGTTTGAGGATCCCATTGGTGAGACCGTATTAGCCGAGCGATATCCCACTGCCGTCCCTTTTACCGTGGTGGGCGTGCTTCATCCCGTTCTAACCGCTGGTGCGCCCGCACGTGGCGTGCAGCAACGCAATCTAAATCGTGAGATTCTAATTCCCTTCAGCACAGCCAAGACCCAATTCGGTGAAACCACGCGCCGTACGGATGGTGGTTCTCGTGAATACATCAAAATGCAGTACTCCGGGTTATTCATCACAGCGGCTGATTTGGATGATGTGATCCCAGTCTCAAAGATGATCCATCGTGCATTTGAGCATGGCCATGACAAGCCTGATTATGAGATCAAAGTTCCTCTAGCCTCGCTCAAGCTGGCGCAGAAGAAAAAGCGAAACAATCAACTCACTCTGGGTTTCATTGCCGGCATTTCGCTGTTAGTCGGTGGGATTGGCATTATGAATATCATGTTAGCCACCGTCACGGAACGAACGCGAGAAATAGGTATCCGCCGTGCGCTCGGCGCCAAACAGCGGGACATAAGAGATCAGTTTCTGATCGAAACCGTGGTACTGTCCACGGGCGGTGGGCTGGTTGGCGTGATGTTGGGCATCCTTGGCGCGTCGGTCGTATCACAATATGCGGAGTGGGAAACCATAGTCAGCGTTTGGTCGGTTGCCGTGAGTTTTGGCTTGTCGGTTCTCGTGGGCATATTCTTCGGCATGTATCCGGCTATGTCTGCCGCTAAACTCGATCCGATTGAAGCGCTCAGACGTGAATAATCGATTGGACACTTACGCTCAGGACGGCTATTTTTTACCGGTCAACCCCCATTTCTAGGCTGTCAGCGGCACTTTTTCCACTATCATTTGTCTAGCACCCACTAGTGTGGTATACTTGGGGTGCAGTTGGTTCCCCCGCCAGTTTTTGATTCCCCCTAAAGGGTGAGGTTTAGGCCTTGACCTGTTTTTGTGTACGTTGATGACGTTGTTAGCGGACAGAAGCGCGAGTTTGTGTGCACCGTTGTCGTCGAGTGAGCGTAGATAGGTCATGGAGGCTTAATCATGCTTGACCAGTGCGGTTGAGTAGTGTGGGTAAGGGATTCCCGAAAGGAGGGATCGACATGGCGTTACAATTAGCCAGTGAGAAAGTTACCAAAGCAGTATCTGGGTTCACTCCCGGTGCGGTACCAACAGCCAAGCACCCGCGTGGCTCTTTTGTAGACCGCTTGGATGCTGATGATCAAGCACAACTATTTCGCCAACTCTCAGAACCGGCGGAATGCATGTACAACGATAGCTTTGAAAAGGCTACAACTGAGCGCGAGTTGTTTGGCTCAACAGCTAAACTGACGCATCGCGGTTCCGTTCGCTTTGTAGAAAACGAGCACCACATTATCGATGCCATTGCGACCGGAGAGCGGCTGCCCACACTTTCACATGATGAAGAGCGACACCTTTTTTGTCGGTTCAATTATGCACGATGGCGCGTCGCGAAAATTCTTGACGAATACAAAGGCAAAGTGCTGACGCCTATTGCGGCTCGACATCTCATTGCGTGGGGTCATCGTGTGGTGGCCGTGCGTAGCATTATTGTTCGTATCAACATGCCGTTGGTCTTAGCCATGGGAAAACGCACAAAGCTCGGCAATATCGATTTCAATGATCTTGTCAGCGAAGGCAACATGGCGCTGCTTCGTAGCGTGGAAAAATTCGATTGCCATCGGGGGTTCAAGTTCAGCACCTATTCTTGCCGCGCTATACTCAAGAGCTTTTCCCGCGTGGCTATGCGGGCGAGCCGCTATCGTGGCAAATTCCCTACGGAATTTGATCCGGCGATGGAACGTAGCGACCACCTGGAACAAAAACGCATTGACGTTGTACAGGACTGTGTGGAAGAGCTTAAACAAATACTCCTAAGCAACACAGCAGCCCTTAATGACGTGGAGCGTGTGGTCGTTCGTGAGCGCTTCGCCCTCGGCCCCAAGCATGGTGGCCCTATTGATGCTGCGCCAAAGACGTTGGAACAGGTCGGACGCATTATTGGCGTTACGAAAGAACGTGTTCGCCAGATTCAAAACAACGCGCTACGAAAAATACGCGCCACGTTGGAAAACCATTACCTCGCTGCTTAGACGAGTATCATGACGAACGATCGACTTGCCGGATGGCTGCCATAGCGATCCGGCAAGTGGCGTTCGCCTAAGTTTTTCATCCCGAATGTCGCCTTAGTTTAGTATTTCAGCACACCTATTTGTCATTCCAACACGACCAGGGACCGTGACACTTCCGGCGGGTTGATGACAATGAATCAGAGCTGTATGGCGCCAGCCTACGGACCTCCTGCGACAATGTGCCAGTATGACACCAAGTTATCGCCGGGGCGCTCTGACAATGCCCGACTTTGATTCCACACGCACCCACACAAACCGGTCGGGATAAAAATCTGAGTAACTTTCTCAGATTTTCATTGACACCGTGTGATCCGATTTGTTAGCATCGTCCAGGAAGGCGGTTTAGTTATCCTGTCTTCGGTATCTGCCTGAACGGCTGATGTTCTTCAGTGTGGTTCGGTAGGTATCACCCGGTTACGGGACTTATTCAGCTACGGTGCAGCCTTGGTTGTTCAGGTCAAGGGGTTGCTCGTACATTACGAACGCTCATCGGAAAAGGAGAGATAGATGGACCCTCAGCGCG
>JAJRWX010000039.1 GCA_024276605.1 Planctomycetota bacterium
AACACGCAAGTCAACCGTCGCAGATACGGAGCTGATGTCGATATCCGCCGGACCATCAGGAAGCTCTGCAAGAACATCCCTAAATTTTATCATTGACCATTGTTGCCTACCAGCCCCGTCGTCTACCCAAGAAAGACTTGAGTCGGCCCCCAGCGCGCTGGACGGAGAATCGGTACTGATCGTCACATCGAGGACGCCCCGATAGCCCGGATTGATAATGGGATCATCATCATTGACTGTAATACTCGATTCCCCCTGACGCAAAGTAACCTCAACGGTGTCATATTGATTATTGACAATAATGTTTTCATCCGACGGATCATAGTCCATTGGGTCAAAGGCGCCGTGTGTATGTTGCAAGCCGAGAAGTATCTCAGGTCGAGTATCTCCGGAAAGATCGGTCATGTAACTCACTGACGATATGCCATCCGTTCTGGCATCAGCACTTGGAATTGCAGTAATTCGCACCGGTGGTGCTTCAAGGATCACGCCGCTGAATGATTCACCCGTGGAGTTAACACCGATCGAACCACCGAATCTCGTTCGGTCTTGTCCATAGATCACATACGCCTCACCAATTTGCCCGAAACTACTTGGATTGCCAAACTGGGCAGCGAGAATAAAGTCGTCGATACCGTCAGCGTCAAAATCCGTTAATGTCGACATGCTTGAGCCTAGTTGAGACCCCGGATTGAAACCATAAAACCGCACACCGGAAATGGCTCGGCCAATATCAAACAAATCTACCACACCGGCAGCCAACTGGGCCACGCTGATAGTACCCACGGCGTATTGATGTACACGGGGATTGGCTAGGTCGTCAGCGGTGACACGAATAAAGTATGGTTCGCCATCCGTTCGCGGTGGGATCATCGTGAGATCAATGGGAATATCGAAATTGATCGGTTCAAAGCTATTAGCCTGAACCGTTCGAGATGTTAGCACGATAATTTGACTGGGGTCGGGATTGGATGGATCGTCGTTGTCCGGGTCCAGATCGAAATCGAGCAGTACGAACAGTATGAAGTCGCTATCAGGGTCAAAAGGTAACGCCACTGAAGGTTGAAATTCAGTTGGCTGAACGGATACCCGAAGTATATCGTCTTGGGTCACACTTTGATTAAAAGCAGGATCGGTAACCGTAACTACCGGCGGTATCAGTAAGCATGCGTCTCCCCGTCCATCGCCGTCGGAATCGGCTTGCGTAGGGTTGTAATCACCTGGGCAATTGTCGCAAGCGTCGCCGACGCCATCGTTATCAAAGTCTGAAACGTCAAGACACATACTAAATCGCGTTTGGAATAGAGCGAAGTCAGCAAGGTCAATATGTCCGTTGCCCGAAAGATCTAGCGAGCGGCAGGTATCCGACGCGGCAACAATCTCCGGTCCTGTTTCGCATAACGGCCAGGCAACAAAGTCGTCAAGGTTAATTAGTAAATCACCGTTAATATCGCCGTCGCCAGGCAACAGGCATTTGATCTCGCAAGTCGTGCCATCCCCTTGGTAGAACCCTTTAATCAGAATGCAATCTACAGGACAAACATTGTCTAGGCAGACCCCAACTTCAAAACAACATGCGCCCGTGCCCGCTGCGCGCGTCGCGACCGGCGGATTTAACGTGATGGTTCCTGCCCAACATGGCATGGAGGTCTGTAATACAATGCATATAACCAGCAGCAATCGACATCTACAAAAGTAACGCTGTACGAAGCACCAAGATGCGACGAATTCGAGAGACAGTATCTGTACCCCTAACATTCGGCGTATCCAATTCGTTGTGGCAGTCAATTGATAGGAAGCCGTAGTCATGATCATTGCCTGAATCGCATAATCGTGATAATCCTACAATGATTGGTAGTATATCTGAAACTTACTTGTTTGTCGAAATTGGCCAGCAAAACACCAAGCCCATCACCGCGGTATGGTCCAACCAACTTTTTGCGACGTCACACTCATAGCGGTAAAGCAACTCATCCGCCGCGACTATTGTGGTCGTAGCTACAAGCGGGATGATCGCTAGAAAGCCTAATTTTCGCCAGCATAACGCCATTGGTGCACCCCTTTCCATTAAGCGTATCCAGTCGTGTAACGCAATTCAAGGCTTGTAAGTAGCTAGAAGCCAACAAGTTAGAGTTACGCTATAATTCACGACAGATGAACACATTTGATAACTGGAGCTATACTGCTGGCGGTGTATGGATGTAACACACACGGATTCCGGGGATTAACGTATGCTTATCACATCTACTTATCACCGTAATCGTCAGCTATGGTTAACGGCTTCGCTGATTTATTTCACTGGCATATGTAGCGTAGCGATTGCGGGAGACAATGAATCCGGCCAATCATCGCTACGCATCGCTTGGTCATCGGATGGTCTGGAGTTCACGGACAGTGGGCGAGAACTTCTCGACGATGCCACTCGGCCTAGCGTGGTGCGTCGTCGTAATGGTGAGATGATTCTTCTTTACGAACGTGTCGACAAGGAGGGGGATTCAGATCGTACACGTCTATCATCCATGCGCTCGCGCAACGACGGTCGTCGATGGTCCCGACCTAAGACTGTGCAAATCCGAGATAGGCTTGGTCGGCGGGTGCATGGCCAATTAGGTACGATCGTGTTGACGGCGGATGAGCGCGTGCGACTCTTTTTCTTCCGCGACGATATATTAAAGGATTCAAAAGATGGCGATACAGTTTCCGTGCTTTCGTCAGCTATCTCACGTGACGGCGTTCACTTTCGACTCGATGATTTCTTTCATGTGGAGGGCCTAGCCGACAGTGCGCATGGTATCACGGCTGCGTGGATGCGTGATCGGTTGCATTTGTACTTGACGCATCGTACACGAAAAAGTTCGGGAGGGTCGGCTGGGTTAGTCACTCATGCAGTATCAGCAGATGGACGTCGATTCGTGGCGTTTCGACGAGAAAAAATGGGTGGCGTCAATTTTGAAGGTAGCATTATCCGTTTGGGTAAAGGCTACCGCGCGTACGCGTGGAACAAATCGGGTATTCGGTCTTTTCGATCAGCCAATGGCAGGTCATGGCAGCAAGAAGAAGGTGTGCGACTTGCCGATGGCGCTTACCCGGCGGTCGTTGCCTTGGATAAACCGGCTTGGCTCATGGTGTATGCGTATGTTGGTGAGCAGGGCAGCGCGCCATCCAACGTCGGAGCATCGGATCAACTGACGGATGTTTACGATATTAATCTTGAAGGAGAACGCGATAAGAGCGTGAACGCTGAGGATTCGATTGTCTTCACTAGCGAGGAAGGTAGTGCGAATCAGAATATCATTACTCGGGAGAATGTGTCGAGCGACGGTGAACTTGTTGTTGGGGTGGAGGGTAGCAGCGCAGGTGCCTTCGATAGCGATTCTAACGGTGATGATGCTTATCTTAACATTGAAGCTCCGGCTACCTATAGAGATGGTACGCCGATCTCTGACGAGTATGGTTTCGCGCCGTTGCCGAATTTTCGAGACGAGGTGGATTACATCAAATGGTGGGAATCTGTTGCAGCCAGTAACGCTTCGGGGCGTACTTATGATCTTCAAGAAGCGATTCGCCAAACTGTAGGTGACGATGCATGGCCTGAGGGTATCAATATGTTTACAGATCCGGATTTCTATGGTTCTCCCGGCCCTTGGGATCCTACTGCCAGGCCGAGGTGGGAGACGTCTCGATTAGCTTTTGCCGCACTGCGCTCCCGTTTTGAGGAAGCGGCTGACTATGATGGATACAGTGATAAAGGATATTCATTCAGCCATGATAGTGATATGGATGATGACTTCAACCAATTATTACTTGGTATCCTATTGCCCAATCTGTCGCACCATAGAGCAATTTCGCGTTCCATACTATCGGATGCTTGGCGAGCGCCTGGTGGAAAAGTTTCCAGCAAGCGCATGCTGGATGCCTGGCGTACGACGCTGATCAACGCGCGCCATGCAGGTCAGGGGGCTACTTTGATTGAAGATCTCGTAGCTATGGCAGAGCGCAGAGTCATTCAACACTCCGCCCGATGGGCGTTGAAGCATGGCATATTTTCTGATGAAAAGATAGATGATGCGCTGGAGTTGCTCAAACGATATGATCGACCGGCACGCGATCCGATGCTATGGATACGTGGTGAACATGCTATGGTCATGGATGTGACGCAGTATTTGTTCGCCCCGTTGTTACCTGGGCGAGATCAGCCAATCAATAAAGAACGTGTTGAAACATTTATTGATCAATCTTGGGTTGAAGAGGATGTGATTGAGCGGTTAAGTTCAATGACCAGGAAAGATGGCCTCAAGGTGGTGCATGATGTTGACGAATACTACCGACGACTCGGTGAAATGATGCGCATCGGATATCCAGATGTGAGAGTGGCTGATCTAGAAGCGTTAGAGCAGTTGTTTGATCATCAAACACCACTCACAAAAGAATTATTACCTTCACTTAGTCGTTATTACCAGCTGCGCACACGGATCGAAACTTCACGCCGAGCGACGCAGTTGATCTACGCGGTGCATGTGTTCAAAGTACAAGAAGATCGCTGGCCCAAATCGCTTGACGAACTCCCTGCTCATCTTTCCGGTGGCTTTCTGATTGACCCGTTTAGTGGAGAAGATTTTATCTATCGTTTAGGCCCGCAAGGCCCGCGCATTTATAGTGTATCTGAAAACGGGGAGGATGACGGCGGTGTACACGATCGTCGTTGGGGTGATAGACCGGACGAACATACCAGTTTGGACGATTATGTCTTTTGGCCTCCGCAACCCTAAGAACGACCTGCCTGAAACCATCGGCACACGCGACCACCAGCGTAGTCAAATCAGAGCCGCACGGCGCCAGCCTGCGGACCTCCGGCGCTATCGCGTCACCAGGCTTGCGCCAGGTGCTCTGACCATACTCTTCGCACGACCTAACATCGCACCCCCAAAGAAGGTTCGAAGCGTGATTGTAAAAGGCAGGTCAACCTTTCGCTTGAAGGCAAAAGAACGACCTGCCCTACGCGCCTGGGAGGTCGCCTACGGCATGGACTTCCTTGATAAGGTGTTGTTGCTGCCTTAACTATTACCGAAATCGATTTTTGGTGTTTCTTTGGCGACATCGGATACTTCGAAGTACTCAGCTTTTTCAACGCCGGCCAGGCCTGCATAGAGTCGCCCCAGGAGTTTACGCGTAAAGGTGTTCAACTGTTTTACGGCGTCGTTGTACCGCTTGCGTTCAACGCCCAGGCGATTTTCCGTTCCCTCGATTGAGTCTTGTAATTTGAGGAAGTTTTCGTTGGCTTTTAATTGTGGGTAGGTTTCTTTCAAAACCAGTAAGCGGGATAGCGCCGAGCCTAGAAGGCTTGCGGATTTAGCTTTGTTAGCGGTTGATTTAGCCTGGAAGTAGGCTTTACGGGCGTTGGCGATGCCGAGGAAGACCTCTTTTTCGTGACCGGCTACGCCCTTGACGGTTTCCACAAGATTGGGGATGAGATCGAAGCGTCGTTGCAATTGATTTTCTACCTGTGCCCATGCACTGGCTACGTTTTCATCCAAGGCTACTGCTTTATTGTAGCCATTATAGACGCATCCGCCGATGACCGCGCTACCAAGTAGGAGCGAGCCGGCCATAATGAGTATCATTTTTCCAAATTTCATGCCACTACCTCCGACTTTTACCATACGTGCGCCGCATGACGGGCAAAAGCTCGCCCCACGCGACATGGTTGTTCCACACGAACCGCATGTATTACCAGCTTGCACCACCGCCACCTCCGCCAAAACCGCCACCACCGCCAAATGAGCCGCCACCAAAGCCGCCTCCGCCGAAACCTCCGCCACCCCAGGATGATCGCCCGCCGCCGAGTGTTCGGCTAAGTAAACTACCGACGACCATCGCCTGCCAGAATCCCCCACCACCCCAACTGGAACGATGGCGACCCCGGCGTCGGGATGATGACATGATGACGATCATAATGATAAACGGTAGTAGTCCACCACATGCTACGCCGCCGGGTTTTACGCGCCGCCCGCTGTACCGGTAGTTGGGGATGCTGGTTAGTTTTACATTCGACGCGTCGGCGATTTTATTCGCAACGCTTACAGTCAATACGAGCATGCCATCGCTTATGTGCCCGGATTTAAGAAATTTGTCGCGTATACGCCTCGATAACGTGCCGCACCATGAATCGGGTAGAGTCGGCTCAATCCCGTAGCCGGTGTGGATGAAAACTTCACCTTTTTGGGTAGGCGTCTTGGGGATGAAAACGATGAGCGCGCCGTTGTCTTTGCCTTGCTTCCCGAGTTTCCATAGTTCGGCGTGACGAAAGCCGAATTGTTGATAGTCCTCGCCATCGGTAGTTGATGCGGTGAGCACTTTTACCTGGGCCGTGGTCTTGCTTTCCAATTCGCGCAGCCACGTGTTAAGTTGTTGTTCAACCTGTGCGGAGATGAGACCGGCCTGGTCCATGACGTAGGCACCGGTATCGCGAATGGTGACTTCAGCGGATGCGGTGGTGCCGGCTAAGACCAGTGCCAGTAGTGAAACTGACCGGACTATCGGTGTGCGTAGATTATAGATCATTGGCCAACTTTCCCAATGCCTCAACGTCGGCGTAGAGCTGTTCAAACTCTTTCCAGCCATGCGGTTCTGATGGATTCAAAGCTGATCGTAATCCATCAAGTTTGGTAGCCACGACGGTTTCTACTTTAGTTAGTAAGGCATCCACATTCATCGATTCGCGATGGCTTTTAAGCCATAGTAGACCTCGTATCGGTCGGAGCATACCTTCACCAATATCCATTTGGAGGGCACCGAGTAACTTGTCCTGACCGGTTGAAGCCAATAAACCCTGGCGCATGCTAATGAGTGTGGTTTTAAGTTCTCGTTCGGTCTGCAAGCGAATATGGGAATCTTCAAAGGTTAGGTCGGCAAAGTGGCTGTCACCGAACAGGGTAATGCCACAGGTGGAAATTTCGAGTAGTTCCAATGGAAAGGTGTCGAGTGATTCTTTGATATAGCCGGGAGTCATGATGATGGGGGCTGCGAATTTGAGCTTGCCTAGTGCCATGCCGTGTTTGGCTAATTGTTGAAGCATGGTCAGTTCGACTTGCTGTAGCACGAGCACGCTACGGGCGGTATGTCGCCCTACGTCGAATAACTGGCTGGTTACTCGGCCATATAGGGTCAATGACAGCGCGTGTTGCCCGGCCACATCTTTGATGACCTGTTCGAATTGGTTGGCAGCCTCACGCATGGTTGGCGTCAATTGTCGCGTTACGGTAGCTGTGGACATATCCTCTATCCTGAATTTCTTCCGGTTTATTGCGCGTTTCACGTCTTCGCGCCACTCGGGGTTACATGCACTATCGTCGCCCCTTCTATAAGGTGATAACACTTATCTCTACAAATGTCGATTATAGGGCTAGGTTAGTTTTGTAATCACAAGCGGCACGTTGCCCCGTAACCACATGCCATGGGAAGAGTTAAAACTTGTCACCACTTCTACCCCTCTATACACTCCGGGGAGCCAGGCTAGTATGGCATCCGTGCCCCCTTCGACAGTCGTGCCTGATGTGCGACGACGAAGATAGCCGATCAGCATGGTAGGGAGCGAATGGAAGGTCGATGATGAGACGTGCAAATCTTAATTGGTTCATGTTATTAGTCGGGACGTTGCTTTTTGTTTCATCAAGTGGTTGTGCGACGATACGTGGGTTAGATGATGGCGCATGGGCGTCGGATTATGACACGGCTGAAAAGCGCGTAGCCCGGTGTCAATTACCGATGTTGATCTACTATAGCGACAAGATACCAACGGCACATAATCCATCGATGGACTGGGAAAATGATCCAGCCATAAAGCCCTTGTTGGCTGACTATGTGTGCTGCCGTCTGTATCGTCAATCAGCTTTTGATCGGAGATATGTGGCTCAATTCGGTGTCTCTCGTGCCCCGGCTGTCATGGTGGCACGATCAGATGGTACGCATCATGCGCAGGAAGGCGTACGCACTGCTGACCAATTTATTCAGTTTTTGGCCAAAGCCGGGAGTCCGGGGCAGATTTCAGTGATGGATCCGCATATCGTGCGTCGTGCCCAATATGAATGGATGGATAACGTGTCCACTGCCAGGCATTTAGCACGGGAAAACGGCAAACTTATGCTGGTGGCGTATGTGAAGCAGTATTCGCGCGATTGGGCGCACGTGAACAAATTATTGAAACATCATGTCGTATATCGACATTTACGTGATGCTATTATGTGTCGTGTTTATGTCAGTAGTTGGTCAAGTGACGTCCACATCTCCGAATTTGGCGCAGTGACACTTCCGGCTATTGTCATAGAAAGTCCTGATGGCAGGCATGAAGTCATGCAGCAACCAACCGATTATGAAGAAATAGCGGCATTCGCGGCTAGCATGCTTCAGCCTGATCGACGGGTGAGTAGCGGGGTTGACATCACTCAGCCATCCCAATCCAGCCATTAGTCGCGTGAAACGTCCATTTCACGGCTCCGGCCTTTGATCCGTTGTCACATGGCCGCGCTTCGCTTGGCCATGCCACACATTTGCTGTCATATAGCCCTGGACTACGTTGTTGAACATCACGATTTACGTTACAATTCCGTACTCATAGGAAGTCGCCTGCCTTGCTTTCATCTGTCGTAGCAGCAGCGCACCGCAGAATAACCTGTAGGAAATGTAATGATGAGTGACGCAACCCCGTGTAGTCATATTGAGCAGGCTTTCGAAGATCTTCAGGCCGGTAAATTTGTGATCTTAGTTGACGATGAAGATCGCGAAAACGAGGGTGATTTAGTTATCGCCGCCCAACAAATCACGCCTGAAGCGGTCAACTTCATGTTAACCGTGGGACGCGGCGTACTGTGTATGCCTATGACACGTAAGCGATGCGAACAACTTAACTTGCACATGCAAACCCCGCAAAATACGTCTCGCTTTGCGACGGCATTTACCGTGACGATTGATGCTCATCCGCGCTTTGGTGTAACCACAGGCGTGTCTGCCTCTGATCGAGCAAAAACCATCGAAGTCGCCGCAGCGGCTGATACCGTACCGACGGATTTGGTAAGACCCGGCCATATCAACCCTTTAATGGCCAAAGATGGTGGCGTGCTTGTTCGCGCGGGTCAAACGGAAGGTTCCGTAGATTTATGTCGGCTCGCAGGTCTTGAGCCGATGGCTGTCATTATTGAAATCATGAATGCTGATGGATCGATGGCCCGTATGCCGGATCTGCAGGTATTAGCTAAAGAGCACGATATTCGCATTTATTCCGTGGCGGATATTATTGAATATCGCATGCAGCGAGAGACATTTGTCAAACGCGGCGTAACGATCAAACTGCCCACTGAATTCGGCGAGTTTAATATGATTGAATATCACTCGCCGGTTGATGTAGAGCCGCATTTGGCACTGTGTTGTGGTGGTGTAGGGACGTTGGATGAGAATGGTCAGACAATGGTCCACGACGAGGCAGTACTGGTTCGTGTGGAGTCGGAGTGTATGACCGGGCATGTGTTTCACTCCAAGCGTTGCGATTGCGGCGATCAGCTCGATGCAGCGATGAAGCTAGTTCAGCAGGCTGGGAAGGGGGTTGTGTTATATCTACGACAAGAAGGTCGCGGTATTGGTTTGCATAACAAACTTCGTGCTTACGCTCTTCAGGATGAGGGCTATGACACGGTCGAGGCCAATGTGAAACTTGGTTTCCCGGCTGACCGTCGTGACTACGGTGTCGGCGCTCACATTCTAAGAGACCTTGGCTTGAGAACACTTTGCATACTCACTAACAATCCTAAAAAAGTAAATCGTCTTGAGGTGTATGGTATCAAAATTGACAAGCAAGAGCCGCTTGAAATCGCGCCGAATGAGTATAACAAGCCATACTTAAAGACCAAGAAGGATAAGCTTGGGCATGATTTGAAGCATGTATAGTGTGGTCTGCGAATCGAGCGTATGTTACGATCGTCTGCATATCTGATTAGGAATAGGATATGGCCTCCATAAAACGAACAGCCGGCTGGATGATGGTTCTTGGTCTGCTCGGGTCAATGGCGTATGGTGATGATATTCTTCCGAAGACGCCTGAAGGCTGGAAATATGAGCGCATTGACTTCCCGCTCTCATTTGCGCCGGACCTTGTCTATAAGGGCTTTGAAGAATTACGCTTTGCTCCCGGTATGTTCAACGCCAAATCGGACACCTATTTTACATACGTTTTTGGCATGAAATTAACGGGTTCGTATCGAGTTGATGCTGCTTTTTTGAAAGGATTACTAACCAGTTATTACCGCGGTTTATGTCGCACGGTTTGGGGAGATGAAACGCCCAAGCCGGATTTTTCTTCTATCAACGTGGAAATAACCACCGGCGATTTACGCGACGGAGTAAAACACTTTAAGGCCACGATTCACATGATCGATGCTTTTGTCACGCGTAAACCGTTAGTGTTGAACTTGACTATCCAAGCGAACAGTGACGAGGCCGATAAGCATACACTCATCTCCGCCCAAGCATCTCCCAAGCCTGACCATCACACGATATGGAAATTGCTTCGTTCCTTGGCTGTCGGAGCGACTACCTCAACGCCACAGAAGCCTCTGGGTAATGATGGCTAATTGGCCCTATCATGTTTTTTATTCGTTTAGATTGAACGGGTCAGCCCGCCGTCGACGCGAATGTTTTGGCCGGTGATATATGCAGCGTCGGACGATAGCAGAAAAGCGACGGTTTGAGCTATTTCGGAAACTTTTCCATACCGCCCCATCGGGATGGTCGCTTGGATGGTTTCGTCCGTTGAGTAGCTATCGATAAAGCCGGGAAGGACCGAGTTCATTCGGATGCCATGGCTGGCAAACTGATCGGCAAAAAGTTTGGTATATCCACCCAGCGCTGCCCGCAACGTGGCTGACACGGGAAAGGTAGAGCTTGGTTCAAATGCGGCAAAGGTGGATATATTGACGATAGCCCCGCCTTGCTGCTTTTTCATGATTGGCGTGATGATTCTACTCATGCGTACCACGTTAAGCATGACTAGATCCAACCCTTGATGCCAGTCTTCGTCACTGATCTCCAACAATGGTCCCCTCGGTGGGTGCCCCGTATTATTGACCACCGCATCGATCCGTCCAAATTCGTTCATCGTGAGATCGACGAGGGCGCTTAGATCATCAGCGCTAGTCACGGAACCGGTCATGCCGACGCCGCCTAACTCCGCTGCTAATTCCACCACTGCCTGTGATCGAGACATGATAGCTACGCGATAGCCTCGATGTGCCAATTCATTGGCACATGCCGCCCCCATGCCTCGGCTGGCTGCTGTGATGATGGCTACTTTGTCCATGTTCATGTGGCTAATGCCTCAATACGCTATATGTGATGAAAGCACGGGCCATGGAGTTTACCCAAGCCATCTATGACATAATCAGCGGCTAAGCTATAAAGCATAAAGAAAGCCCACAAACGTGCAAGTTTGTGGGCTTTGTGCTTATATGAAGCTCGTTTGGAAAGCGATGTCTGTTTTTGTTATCAGCGTAGACGCGATTCTGCATACTTGGGCTTATTAGAACCGTTTGGTTTGGATGACGTGCTAACTGTCTTAACAACATTATGGTCATTCGACTGTTTGGCATCGATACCAACAGTGCAATGGCCGACCAGTACGGCACCTTAAGAAACTTCCAAGCGGGCGGTCTCAAGATCACCCTCAAGCCTAGCGGACGCACCGAGTTGTACTTTAGCAGCGGCTTTGACGTTGCCGTTGACTTGACCATCAATGTGGATGGACTGCGCACGAGCATCGCCGACCAACGTACCACCTTCACCGATGAACAGTTCGCCATCAGCTTCAAGTTCTCCCTCGATTTTCCCTAAAATCTGAGCACCATCGGTTAAGTGTAGATTGCCTTTAAGAATGGCATCCGGTCCGATGACAGTTGCAAAGCTATTTTTTTCGCTAGCCATTGTTGTACTCCTTACAGGTTCCGGCTTGCCCGGTAATGGTATATTTTGTTTTCGTTTCGCCATAGTGCGTTAGTATATGCAAGGCCCATGTAATCACAACCATCCCAACCACCCTTCAGGCGTATTTCTTTGTATGACGATCACGCTATACAAGTTGTGAAATGTTGTGTTTTGTGTTGTGAAATATCTGCAAACATCTGTCGTTGAAGAACATGCGCGAGTTTGTCTTTGAGCTGGCTCACAGGCGTGCGTCGATATTTCGTATCGAAAAAAAAGAGTTTGCTTTGAGTATGTTTATGGCCCGGTATGCTTAGCCATCGTGATGATTTGCATCAATAACCGTGTACTCGATTCTTACGTACTTCTTTGTGCTTGAGAATGACCGTTCCCGACACAGTGAGAAGTAGGAATAAGATGCTGATCGTCCATTCGGACATGGCTGGTACAAAGTTGGTTGTTACGCATCCTTCGGGTGGAGGTTCGATGCGTTGTAGGGCTACGTCAATAGAGATAGGTTGATTAGCCACAAAAACCTGCACATCCTGCGTGATATATCCCGGCTTAGAAACGCGAAGGGTGTAGCTCGTATTAGCTACTGTTAGAAAAGTCCAACGCCCAAACGGTAGAAAAGTGCGTCGTGGAGACTCTCCGGTATCAAAGGCGAAGTCCGTCAGGGTCACATCCGCCTGCATAGGCTGACCTGTGCAATCGTCCGTCACATGTACGTCCATACGTGCTTGGTTTAGCCTATCGTAGAGGTATTGCCAACCGCCACGGTTGCGCGCCACAATTCCGGACACTTGGCTAAACAAAGGTTCAAACCCATCACTGTTGGAGCCAACTTCTATGATGAACGAATAAGTACCCATAGCCGCGTAATACCAGCTTGTGTCGTCTCCGTTGACGCCGCCCAGGGGGACCGGAGAGAAGACTGAATACTGAACACCATCGACGGCTAGGATACCGTCAGCTACGCCCCGCATCATTTCATCGATCACATCGTGCTCCGGCATCAGGGTTGCGGGCGAACCATCGGAGCATGCATACGGATAGTCGATGAATCGGCCAAAGGCATGATAGGAAGTAGCCATCACGAAATGGTATTGCTGGGCCAGGGTGATCATGTTCATTGTTTCGAGTTCTGAACTCGGCGTAGGCCCGCGATAAAGATCATTGCATAACCCACTCGAACCACAACCAGGCCCCCACAGATATGGGTAGTTGCGGTTGAGGTCCACACCGGTGCAATTGGGATACACCATGCGATTTCGTCGCCATAGACTGTTGATGTCGAAAACATATTGCACGCCGTCCGGGTTGACCATCGGTACGCATATCGTCTTGAAATTATCTACCCAGTCCGTGATTTGCGCGTCAAAACCGTAACCGCTGGTCAGCGTTTCAATCACATCCATCACGACATGAGACGTGGCTACTTCTCGCGCGTGATGTTGGGCATTGAATTGAATAGCCGGCTCGTCTTCATCGATACCGGGATTATTCGAAATTTCCAGGCCGAAAATACTTCTACCCTCTGCGGTCGTGCCCACGATAAAGCGTCTGGTGATAGTGGGGAAATTGGATTCGATTTGTGTAAGCAACGCATCGATGTCGGTGGGATCATAGTATTGGGGATCGGTTCTCAGTGAACTGCGCAGCGGCGTTGCGTCGAGTTGTTGCAGTAGGCTAAAGCCGTTGTCTTCGAGTAGGGTCTGTTGTTGTGGTGTTAAGTTGTCGAGCAGAAGCGTGCCTTGACTCACATTACTTCCGCATCGCGTGACGGTGATGGATCGTTGACTTAACCAATCCCGCCACTGACGTGCGGTTTCAATATCCGCGGATGTTTGTCCGTCGGAACCGGGTATAGCTACAATTGCGCTAACGGTGTCTTGTGCTTGTGCAATGGCTGTAAAGGAACCTGCAATACACCATAATGATACAAAAGTGAATGTGGCTAAGCAGCGCAACAACATCTTTCCCCTCAAGACTGATTACTGAATCTGGGATAGTCTAACGTAGAACCGTCGTTCTTATAGCCCATTCCTTTCTTCAGCTATGTTTGTGGTCAAACCCGTTTGAATTTAGTATAGGCATCTTGGCTGGGTTGTCAGACATTGAGAAGGGAAAAAAGTATGGATTTCTATCAGCGAACACGTCGCACGGGTCTTGGTATCGTGGTGATCGTTATCGGTCTAATGTCTTCTACGACGGCTTACGGCGATGATTGGCCCCAGTGGCGTGGGCCGCGGGCTGACGGTGTGTGGCGAGAGAAGGGGATTATCACCAAGTTCGCTAAGCCTCAACTGGATTATGTCTGGCGAACGCCGATCAGTAGCGGTTACAGTGGACCGACCGTGGCGGATGGGCGGGTGTACGTGACCGATCGAGTGCGTAAGCCGAAACAGGTCGAGCGTGTCCACTGTCTCAACGCCAAGACCGGTAAGATTCTCTGGACGCATGTCTACGACCGAGACTACCGCGATGTCGGTTACGATGCCGGTCCGCGTGCTTCCGTGCTCATCAATGATCAGCGGGCTTATTCACTAGGTGCGATGGGTGATCTGTTTTGCTTTGATGCAATGAGCGGTTCCGTGCTATGGCAAAAAGACCTTGCGAAAGAATATAACATTCGTATGCCGATTTGGGGAATCGCAGCCTCACCGATCATTGAACAAAACTTAATTATCGTGCAAATTGGTGGGGAGCCGGATGCGTGTTTGGTGGCTTTCGATAAAGTTACCGGGAAGGAGAAGTGGCGGGCACTTTCAGATCATGCTTCATATGTGGCACCGCTCATGGTTACGCAAGCTAAGCAGCGCGTGTTGGTTGCGAAGACGGGTGAAAATATTGTTGGTCTTAATCCGCTAACCGGGCAGGTTCATTGGCGCCTTCCACATCCGCCTACACAAATGGTCATTGGTATAGCCAGCCCGGTGCTTCATAGAGACAAAATGTTTTTTACGACGTTTTTCGACGGCTCGTTACTCATCCAGTTGAATCAGCATGAATTAACCGCTGCGAAAGTGTGGCAACGAGCTGGGCCTAACGAGAAGGATACCATCGCGTTGCATTCAATCATCTCCACGCCGTTCTTAAAGGGTGATTATATTTACGGTTGCGATAGTTATGGTGAGCTTCGATGCCTAAAGTTAGCCACCGGTGATCGCGTATGGGAATCGCTCGATGCGGTACCTAAAGCGCGTTGGGCGACGATACATTTCATCGAGCACGAAGACGACGTATGGTTGTTCAATGAAAAGGGCGAACTCATTATCAGCAAGCTCTCGCCCCAAGGCTATAAAGAAATAAGTCGAACGAAGTTGATCGAGCCTACGCGGGACCAACTAAACCGCCGAGGCGGCGTATGCTGGTCACACCCAGCCTTCGCCAATAAACATGTTTTCGCCAGGAATGATAAGGAAATCGTCTGCGCGAGCTTGGGGAAGAAGTAAGATGTGCGATTATCTGGTCATTTGTTAGGGAGTATTTAATCAAAAATGGCCGCCCTGCATTGCATGGCGACCGGTCGCTCCGCGGAGCGTGGCCTGCGAATCTTTCTTCTTGTTACGAAAAGACTACCAGGCCGGAGTCGATTACACTATTCACATTGTGCCAACGATTTTGTATCATGTCAAATGCTTCGTACATACATTTTTGCGAGGGATTCTCACATGGACGAACGTACATTGGGGCTTGACTTGGGATCGACTTCCGTCGGATGGGCATTAATTGACGATGTCAGTATCATTGCTGCCGGAGCACGTGTTTTTCCAGAAGGTGTTGATCCAGATAAAAAAGGAGGTGAGAAGTCCAAAACCGCAAATCGGCGAGACTCCCGCAGTATGCGCCGTCAGATCGCCCGAAGGGTACGCCGAAAGCAACAGTTGCAGTTGCTTCTGATCCAACACGGGCTTCTCCCCAAGTCTCCAGACAAGTTGGAAGAAGTACTATCCATCAACCCATACCCGTTGCGTGGGCGGGTACGGCATGAAAAACTGACACCATACGAAATCGGTCGGATTTTCGTACATCTCAACCAGCGACGGGGCTTTTTGTCCAATCGCAAGGCTGATAAAGCTAAGGCCAAAGAAGCCAAGGGCATGCTGGCTGAGATCGGCACCTTAGCGGATCGCATTAAGCTAGCCGACTGTGAAACGCTTGGCGAATATCTTTATCAGCTTGGGTGCGATTTTAATCACCGCCAACGTATCCCTGAGCCTACAGAAAAGCAACTCAAACAGGGCCACTTACGTGACACGGTACGCCGCCTCCATACGCGTCGCAGTATGTATGTAAAGGAATTCGAGACAATCTGGGAGAAGCAACGGCGGTATTACTCAAACATCCTAACTGACGATCTAAAGCGTAAGCTGTATGACCCCATTGCGGACACCAACTGGGTATGCAAAGGCCTCATTTTCGGCCAGCGTAAGATTTACTGGCCTAAGAGTGTCGTAGGTCGGTGTGAACTTGAACCGAGACTGAAAAGATGTCCCAAGGCCGACCGCGCCGCTCAGTTTTTTCGTCTGCTTCATGAAGTCAACAATATACGCATCACCGACACAATAGTTCGTGAAGAACGGACGCTGACTTCCGAGGAACGATCCGCGCTGCTCAGATATCTCAGTAATGCCAAGGAACGCACATTTAACGACATTCGCAAGAAGCTTGGCTTCCTAGAACATGTTCGGTTCAATTACGAACGCGCTGAAAGAGGAAAGCTCAAAGGGCACGTAACCGATGCTGCCCTAAGCAGTAAAAAGGCTCTCAACAAGCGATGGGCTTCACTACCTGATGAAACAAAAGATGGCATTGTAGACATTCTAATAAACGAAGATCAGGAAGATGTTGCGATTCAGCGATTGATGAGTGACTGCCAGCTAACTCAAGACGAAGCGGAGCGAGCACTGGCTGTCAACCTCCCAGATGGCTACATGAGCTACTCGCGCGTCGCCATAGTCCGTTTGTTGCCATACCTGGAACGGGGTTTTCTACTTATGGCCGACGATGCATCTAACTCTGCACTACACGCCGCTGGGTACCTCCGTCCCGACGAGCGCGAAGTTCGGCAGCATAAATTCCTCCCACCAGCCCCTGATCTACCCAATCCGATTGTAAGGCAGGCGATGGTCGAAGTCCGCAAATTGGTGAATGCCGTCATCCGCGAGTATGGGTGCCCTGACAATATACATGTTGAACTGGCCCGCGAGACTAAGAAATCCCTTGAACAGCGCACGCAGATTCGTTTCGAAAATGCCCGTCGGCGTGACGAGCGTGAGAAGGCGGGCGAGGAGATTGAGAACATGGGATGCAAGTCTACGCGGGGTGCCAAGAACAGGTATATGCTTTGGCGGGAGCAAGAAGAGTGTTGTGTGTATTGTGGAAACAAATTAAGCCAGGCGCAATTATTTGGAGGAGAAGTCGATATAGACCACATCCTGCCGCGATGGCGCAGTTTGGATGATTCTATGGCCAATAAAGTTATCTGCCATAGATCATGTAACGCTTCAAAAGAAGATCAAACACCAAGAGAGTGGCTCGAAGATTCCGACCCCGATCGATATGAACGTGTCTTGAGATTGGCAGACAAACTCCCTTATAATAAGCGAAGGAAGTTTATCCTGAAAGATATTGTCCTGGATGATTTTGTTCAACGTCAATTGAAAGATACTCAGTATATCACGCGATTGACTACACAATACTTGAAGTGCTTAGGCGTTCGGATTGTAACTCTGCGCGGGCAGACGACCGCTGACTTACGCCATTACTGGGGTCTCAATGTTCTCGACCCCGAAGACCGAGGGCGAAAGAACCGTGCTGACCATCGTCACCACGCTATCGACGCGGTTGTCATTGCACTGACCGACCACAAGCGTCTTCATGCACTGGCTAAGTGTAGGGGCAAGGACATCAAACCACCTTGGCCAACCTTGCGTGATGATTTGGTCCGCACCGTGGCATACATAAACGTCTCACATCGTGCCCAACGGCGCCTTTACGGTGCGTTTCATGAGGATACCTTCTATGGTCCCACGCTAAAACCTTGGAAGGCCGCATCGGGGAACGACCGTCCATGGGCCGATAATTGGATCGAACAGGATGGCGCGTTGGTACGTAGAAAACCGATCACTGAAATCAAGAATTGCAGGCATTTGGAAAAAGTGCGTGACTCTGCCATTCGTACAATACTTCGCGACCATCTGCGCGACCAAGGTATTGATCCCGAGCAGTCTACCAAGTACCCCGGTGACGCTTTCAAGGGAAGCAATGCGCCGCACATGCCATCAGGTGTCCCCATTATGAAAGTCCGTATGATCGAAGAGGGGCTTACTTTTCGGTATGTCAGTAGTCGCCGAGACCGTCAATACGTCAAGCCCGGCAATAACCATCATATCGTCTACTACGTTGTCGGCGCGGGCGAAAAGGAGAAATGGATGGCAGAAGTGGTCACTATGTGGGCAGCGGCCTTGAGAGGGCGAAATGGTCAGCCTCTCGTCGATCGCTCTGATCAGAATGGAGCACGGTTCATAATGTCGCTGGCCATCGGCGAGGTGTTCCAAATTGACGATGGCAACTCGCAACGACTGCTATGTATTGTTAGGAAAATAGATCAGCGTAGTAAGAGGATTGATTACAAGCTGCACACTGATGCGCGGTCGTCCGGTGACATCAACAAGGATAATCTCTATCTGACTGCTGATAACATGCGTCAGTTGAACGCCCGTAAAGTTACTGTGGACCCCCTGGGTCGAATTCGACGAGCGAACGACTAAACCAGTAGTGCTGCCTCGACGATGTCAATATAGGAGCATCGTCGAGGCATGATTAAACGAACCATCGAGATTTCGTCCGGACCAACGTACCTGTCGGTTAAAAACCAGCAGCTTGTGGTTCGCCGTGAGCAAGAAGTCGTCGGCTCGGTGCCCTTCGAGGACATCGGTATCGTGATTGTCGATCACCCGGCAGTCACGTATACACACGGAGTGCTCACCAGTCTAGCTCGTGTTGGTGCCGTGTTAGTGGCATGTGGAGCGGACCACCATCCAGCGACGCTAGTGCTTCCCATCGAGGGCAATTCACTGCATACCGAGCGATTGCGCTTTCAGGTTGAATCAACAAGACCAAGCAGCAAACGCATCTGGCAACAGATTGTACAAGCCAAGGTTCGAGCGCAGGCAATGACGCTTGGGTCTGGTAACCCCGGATACAAGAAGCTCATGACCATGGCTACCGAAGTACGATCCGGTGATCCCGCCAACATCGAGGCTCAGGCTGCTAAGGTTTACTGGAAAATGCTTTTTCATAATGAGGACTTTCATCGTAACCGAGATGGTGCTCCGCCCAATAATCTACTCAATTATGGTTACATGGCGCTCCGCGCTGCTGTCGCTCGTGCCATCTGTGCGGCGGGTCTGCACCCGTCGATCGGTTTTCATCACCGGAACCGCTACAACGCTTTTTGTCTAGCCGATGATCTCATCGAGCCGTTTCGTCCATTGGTCGATGCACAGGTTCTAAGCTTATGGCAAGGTGGCAAAATGGATGTGGATCGTGAAGCTAAAACTCATTTACTTGGCGTGTTGACCGCAACCGTCAAAACAGGTGGAGAAACCGGTCCACTAATGGTGGGCCTGACGAAGATGATGGCCTCGCTGGTCCGCGTTCTGGAAAGTACTGAAAAGAAGTTGGAGATTCCGTCGCTGTGTTTGTAAGCGGGTATCGTTGCATGTGGATACTGACCATGTTCGACTTGCCTGTTACTACCCAAAAGGCTAGGCGGGCGTACACTCAGTTCCGCAAGAAACTTTTGCAAGATGGGTTCAGTCGGTTACAATACTCGGTCTATGTTCGCCACTGCGCAAGTCAAGAAAACGCCGAAGTACACGCCGGACGGATCGAACGCTCTTTGCCCGACGACGGCGAAGTACGGATCATCACAATCACTGACAAACAGTTCGAGCGCATGCATATATTTTGGGGAAAAAGACGTAAACCGCCTGATGTCCCGCCACAACAACTCGAACTTTTCTGAACCTCCTTTCGCTATAAATCCTTGTCACTCCTCAGGTTGGGGGAGACCTAGTGTAATCGACCCCGGCCTGGGAGCAATCCGCAACATCGCACCACGCACATCCGCCGGAGCCGAGAGTGTAATCGACCCCGGCCTGGGAGCAATCCGCAACACATGGCAATCTGTAGTCTGATGGTCTGCCAGTGTAATCGACCCCGGCCTGGGAGCAATCCGCAACTAGCTGAAAGGATGAACAGTGGAAAAACAAAGTGTAATCGACCCCGGCCTGGGAGCAATCCGCAACAGTACACCGGGCATCAAAAAAAGTGCCAAGAGTGTAATCGACCCCGGCCTGGGAGCAATCCGCAACGCAATCGTTGACCATCAAAACATCGGCAGAGTGTAATCGACCCCGGCCTGGGAGCAATCCGCAACTCTATGCTCAACTCACCTGGATCAAATAACAGTGTAATCGACCCCGGCCTGGGAGCAATCCGCAACACTGATGGGAAGGTGTTCGTCAACCCCGATAGTGTAATCGACCCCGGCCTGGGAGCAATCCGCAACGCAGTGCCTGTAGATACTGGCAACCTCAAAAGTGTAATCGACCCCGGCCTGGGAGCAATCCGCAACGCTGACCACGAGTTTCCGGCCACGTAGCTTAGTGTAATCGACCCCGGCCTGGGAGCAATCCGCAACGTAGGCTGCGCAACAGCGAGATACATAAGTAGTGTAATCGACCCCGGCCTGGGAGCAATCCGCAACTTGGCCACGATCTTACGCTTGGCTACCGAGAGTGTAATCGACCCCGGCCTGGGAGCAATCCGCAACGTAGGCTGCGCAACAGCGAGATACATAAGTAGTGTAATCGACCCCGGCCTGGGAGCAATCCGCAACCATTATTTACCAATCGTTTGAAAGCGATAAAGTGTAATCGACCCCGGCCTGGGAGCAATCCGCAACAAAACTGAAGAGCGCCCAGCATACATTGCAGTGTAATCGACCCCGGCCTGGGAGCAATCCGCAACGATGGTATACTGGTGTCAAGTCTTTAATTAAGTGTAATCGACCCCGGCCTGGGAGCAATCCGCAACATGATAGAGTCTTGCCGACATACTTAGCGTAGTGTAATCGACCCCGGCCTGGGAGCAATCCGCAACCCCTAACACGTTTATCTCATTTTCATTTTAAGTGTAATCGACCCCGGCCTGGGAGCAATCCGCAACAGAAGGGACGATTCCTGCGCAGTCCGTCAGAGTGTAATCGACCCCGGCCTGGGAGCAATCCGCAACCATCATCGATGATGTACTCGGTTCCGCGAGAGTGTAATCGACCCCGGCCTGGGAGCAATCCGCAACCGGTATAAGTATCCAATGATTTGCGAATCGAGTGTAATCGACCCCGGCCTGGGAGCAATCCGCAACAGTATTTACACTTGGTGGTGGTTGTCTAAGAGTGTAATCGACCCCGGCCTGGGAGCAATCCGCAACCGCAACAGTACAGGAATGGTGCGACGAGGAGTGTAATCGACCCCGGCCTGGGAGCAATCCGCAACGTTAGTTTCAGGGGTAAACTCGCCCCTGTGAGTGTAATCGACCCCGGCCTGGGAGCAATCCGCAACATCTTCCGGCATCGTGTCGTAATATGCCGAAGTGTAATCGACCCCGGCCTGGGAGCAATCCGCAACCGCTGCGTTTGCTCAACAGTTACGGTGATTAGTGTAATCGACCCCGGCCTGGGAGCAATCCGCAACATCGAATGTGTTATATTCGTCTTTGTATAAAGTGTAATCGACCCCGGCCTGGGAGCAATCCGCAACATGGACATTCGCGGTGCGTACAGGGTTGGTAGTGTAATCGACCCCGGCCTGGGAGCAATCCGCAACAGAACGGTGAACACGAACTCACTCTACTGAAGTGTAATCGACCCCGGCCTGGGAGCAATCCGCAACACTCCACACAGTCCAGCCAAAATCTTCCTCAGTGTAATCGACCCCGGCCTGGGAGCAATCCGCAACGGTGGACGCGGCAAGGTGATGAACCGATGGAGTGTAATCGACCCCGGCCTGGGAGCAATCCGCAACTGTAGTTCGGACGAGTCCTGCGGAATCATAGTGTAATCGACCCCGGCCTGGGAGCAATCCGCAACACCGGATGCACGCTCTTGGCCAGATCAAAAAGTGTAATCGACCCCGGCCTGGGAGCAATCCGCAACGCAGGCTTCGCGCGTGGGGATTTTCAATATAGTGTAATCGACCCCGGCCTGGGAGCAATCCGCAACGCCCAACGCGACGCCCCTATAGCCTCCCAAAAGTGTAATCGACCCCTGCCTGGGAGCAATCCGCAACACAGTGACCGGTCGGCAGCGACGGACCCGAAGTGTAATCGACCCCGGCCTGGGAGCAATCCGCAACATAACTCGCTATGATGCAACAACCACCCGAAAGTGTAATCGACCCCGGCCTGGGAGCAATCCGCAACTTATCCACCATTGTAGAGCCGCGATATGTTAGTGTAATCGACCCCGGCCTGGGAGCAATCCGCAACTGTGGAAATAATCGCGACCAAAGCGAATCTAGTGTAATCGACCCCGGCCTGGGAGCAATCCGCAACTAGGCAAGGCGCCAGGTCGTAACCTACCGCAGTGTAATCGACCCCGGCCTGGGAGCAATCCGCAACGCTTGAGTCCGGAGCAAAGCGCGGAGAATTAGTGTAATCGACCCCGGCCTGGGAGCAATCCGCAACGACATGTAATGACACGACGAGTGCCTGAGTAGTGTAATCGACCCCGGCCTGGGAGCAATCCGCAACACCGCCACCTGCGCTACCCAATTGTCAGTAGTGTAATCGACCCCGGCCTGGGAGCAATCCGCAACAGTAATTACGACTTTAGTAATACTAAACTTAGTGTAATCGACCCCGACCTGGGAGCAATCCGCAACACGGCGTGGCGGTTGACTGGCGTGCTCGACTAATAATAGTTGGCAGTCACGAATAACACTACCGTCCACATCGGATAGACCGATCGCGCAAACATGATAGCATGTGCGATGAAAGAAGGCCCGTTGTTCAGAGGTGACCATCATGTGGCCAACCATCGGTAGCCTTAAAACCTACATAGTCTTTTACGTTCTCAGCATGATCGTGCATATGTGGCTGGCGATTCGGCTGTGTCGAAATCGCGGTGTGACTTGGAAAGCCGGTCTTGGCCTGGGGTTGTGTTATATTTGGGGTATGTGCGTCGGGGCGAGGATTCTCTATGACGTGCTTAATAGCCGATTCGATTGGCACAACTATCTTGACATCAGCTTTTACTTCGAGACCGGAGCCTGGGGAGGTCCGCTGGCATACCTAGCCGTGGCTGTCGTCGGCGTCTTAGCGCTGGCACAAGATCGGCGCATGATGCTCGATGTCGTTGTACTGACACTTCCCGTGCCGATGATTCTGGCGAAAGTCGCGTGCTTTGTGAATGGGTGTTGCTACGGCGCGGCGTCAACCGTACCTTGGGCGATGGCCCTGACGGATGGTGCTCGTGGTCCCGCCGGTATTCCTCGCCACCCCACGCCGCTCTATGAAATCCTCGTCTTGGTCGTGATTATGATTGTCTTTGCGAAGCTCGATCAACACCGTTGGAAGGGTACCTTTATGGCTTGGTTCGTACTGTTGTACGGCCTTGGGCGGCCCCTAACGGAGTTGTTCCGTGCCAGTGATGAGTTGCGTATGCCGCTCGGACCGTTTTCTGCTTCGCAGATTACCTGTCTCGCGGCGGCTGTCGTAGCGGCCATATCAATCCCGTTCCTGCGTCCGCAACATGGGGCGTCAACTAGCACATCGTTGCATAACTCGGTTGAAAGCCGCATCGAGTCGTCACCAGGATAATGAATTCGGACGCGGCTCGAGTCGCACAGTTTGCATCGTATTATGGTAAGGAGAATGTCCTTTGCAAAACGGCAAAGTCTCATTTATATCCACGCGATCGTGGCCAATAATTCTTGCTGTCGCCTTTTTCGGGGCCGAAAATAACTAGGGTGGTGAACTATCGGATGCCAGTTTGTTTTAACGGTTTGATTTTGGTCGGCAATCCAAATACAATGACGATATAGAGACAATTTGAGCCTCTGATGAATGGCGGTAGGGTTATCGTCTTTATCGCCGGCTTGATGGTTTCTACGGCTGGATAAATACCGGCCTAGGGGAAAATGAAAGCTTCACTACCTGTCATTGCTTCTACGTCTTCAGAGGTGCCTGCGTTAAGCAAAGCGCCGCGCAAACGCCGATCTATGGGCCGATGGCGGGCCTTCTCTTTTATACTTGTTTATTGTGCGGCTATCGCTCATATCTTGCATTGGCAGTTTAACGGGAAGACCCTGGCCCCGCTCGAACTCAGCGAGATCATGTACACCCTGGAACTGGGTATTATCACCGCCGGTTTCATTTTCATGTTATCGCTGGTGATTGGCACATGCTTTTTCGGGCGTTTTTTTTGCGGATGGGCGTGCCACATATTGGCACTGCAGGAACTGTGTGCATGGATTCTGCGTAAGCTTCATATTCGTCGTACTCCGATTCGCTCACGCTTGTTGTTGTGTGTGCCACCGTTGACGGCGTTTTATATGTTCGGTTTACCGCAAGTCGTCCGGGCATGGGAAAGTCGTTCGATGCCCACGTTTCATTTTCGAACCGATGCCGAAGGTTGGGCATCGATGACGACGACCCATTTTTGGCGCAACTTGCCAAGCGTGCCTATCATTGTGTTGACATTCTTTGTGTGCGGATTCGTGATTGTTTATCTACTGGGGTCTCGATCATTTTGCACGTATGTATGTCCATTTGGTGCTGTGTTCAACTTAGCTGATCGATTCGCACCAGGAAAAATCCGCGCATCGGATAATTGTCAACAATGTGGAACATGTACGTCTCTTTGCGAGAGTGGCATCCGCGTGCATGACGAAGTGCGACAGTATGGCATGATTGTCAATCCTGCATGCCTCAAAGACCTCGATTGTGTGAAGGGTTGTCCGAACCATGTATTAAGTTACGGCGTGGCTACCCCTGCGCTTTGGAAATCTTCTCGGGGGGGCGGTCGGTTTGGCTTACCTTATGGGTTCAGTCTGAAAGAAGAATTTCTCATGGCTACGGCTTGCCTGGTCACGATGTTTTGCCTGAGAGGATTGTATAGCCGCATTCCGTTTCTTCTTTCCGTTGCGTCAGGTGGTATCATGGGCTACATGACCGTGATTGGTTGGCGACTGATAACAAACTCGCATGTCATGCTGTCGGTATACCGCTTGAAAAATAGCGGACGTATATCCCGCGGTGGCGTGGTCTTTTCGGGGCTCTACTCGTTAGCGATCGTTGTTCTTATTCACAGTGGTTATGTGCGCTATCATGAATATAACGGGCTACGCATGGCCAGAGCGTTGGAGTTTGTGTCGCCCGTGGAAAATCGACCGTCCGTGGCTAACAGTGCCCTCGAACATCTGGTGAAGGCGAATAACTGGGGTATTTTTTCCAATGAGCGTGTTCAGCGAAGTATGCTGAATACGCTCATGTATCTGGAGAGATTCGACGAAGCCGAGCCGGTGGCGCTGGCACTTCTCCAAATACGACCGGACGAGATAGATTTGAACATGCGATTCGCGCAGGTCTTAGCCGGACAAAACCGTTCCGCGGAGGCGGCCCGTCAGTTCGAACGTGTGATTTTGGGGGCAGACCCGGATGACAAGCGTGCCAAGTCTACGGTGGCATCGGCTTGTTTCGCCTTGGGTACGATTCGAACGGAGCAGGGTAATTTCTCAGAGGCGACAGCGCTGTTTGGGAGAACCATCAAGCTGGAGCCGGCGTGGGCACAGGCCCATGCAGCGTATGGTAGTGCATTAGCCGAACTCGGACGGTTGGAAGGTGCGGTGACGAGCTTGCAACAAGCCGTGAAGTTGGCGCCTAATCTTATACAGGTGCAGTACAACCTCGGAACCATCCTTAGTTTTTTGGGGCGGTATGAAGAGGCCGTCCCCTCGCTGGAAAAGGCACTCAGTGAAGCTACGGACGATGCGGACCTTTGTAACAATCTGGGATTTGTCCTCGCGAAGCTGGGGCAATGGGATCGCGCTCGTTACTATCTTGAACGTGCCATTGAACTGGCACCTGAACATGCCGGCGCGCACTACAATCTGGCCATGTTATTCTATTCGATCGGTGAGAACGCGCAATCGCAAATACACGCGCGTGAAGCCGCTAGGCTGGACCCTCGCTATGCACGTTAAAACAGCCACTGAAACAGTATGTGGTGTTGGGGCGTAGGTATTGAGGAAAACATAAAAAAGATAATCGGGAATAGTCAGTTGCTATTACTTGATAGATGATAGGTATATACCTCGCCTTTACGTAGACGTTGTCGAACACGCTACCGCCGTGTTCGGGATCGAAATGAGTAAACAGGTTAGCGGTCTGAGAGCTTGGGAAAATGACGAATTCTTTGGGACGCAAGTATGTCTCGGCTTTGTGTGTGTTTCTGATGGTGGCTGGACCGATCACCATGCCAGGATGCGGTACTGCGTCAATTGGTGGTGGCGATATCGCGCTGTCCTCGGCCAAGTTAACTCCTGGACAGTTTCTGACGATTTCCGCTTCATCCATTCTCAAGGGTTCCACCGTAGAGGTCGAGTTTCAGGGGCCTGAGGGGTATCTTGTGAGTGTTGAGGCATTTGACACTCAAGATGGCAGCGTAAGAGTGGCCGTCCCTCCGTTTGTAGACTCGGTCACGGGAGAGTTCCGGGCATCCGAGGTGACGGTCTCGATCAAAGGCATCAATTCTCAGCAGTCTCTGATGATCGACGATATGCTTGAACTCGGCGACCTTCCGCCCGGTACGATTGTGCGGATGATTCTGGAAGCGGCGATCGAAAGCTCCCAATCCACGCTGGACAACCTTGCTTTGATCGACACTAATTTGCAGAACTCCGTTGATTCTTCGGAGGCCGTTGCGGCCATCAATCAAGAGATACAAGCATTACAGGATACCCTCAACGAGCTGAACACAACAGGCGAGTTCGTCGTCGAGATTTCAGGGGTTGGACCTGTGGCCATTGGGGGCGACGACCTACGCACGGCTGATCGGGTGCTTATGTCGATGATCGCCGGTGTAGCTGAGCAAAGCGAAACCGGCACCGCCTCCAAAAGCACAAGTAACTTGAAAGGCGCGTTTGCAGGCTCGACGCGTAAGGATGCTGGAGATTGCATCCTGTTAGAGACGGTGCAGGAAAAAATCGATTGTCTTCAAAATGTAGTGAGTGACGTCATGAGCAGCACTGGCCAGTGGACGAACTTAGCAAGTATGGCTGCGGCAGGGGTTGGGTTGGGGATATTTGCACTCGGTGCCTTCGGCATTATTGTCATAACCCCCGAAGTTGCCGTTACGAGTTTGGTCGTCGGTGTCATCGGGGCAGCGTCCTCGTTTTCGAATGCCGCGGTGAATAACCAGAATACAGACTCTTTTCTCAACAATGATCGCCAGGGTTTCGATGCCGGCCAAGAAGGGGCTAGCCAACTGATACGCGTAGGAACCTCTGCCGCCAGTAGCTTGCCCGTCGTCGGTGCTCCCGCTCAGGCGGTTAATGTCGGGCTAACGGTCAATGACCTACTCAACGGGGCAGAGTCGATGAAGTGTTCCGGCTCGCAACAGAAAACCGCTGCGTTTCAGCAGGTAGACGCGACAACGACGGATTTCTGCACGGTTACGCCGCTGGATGATGGTGGGGACGTAGGGACCGGTACGGGAGATACGACTGATCCGAGTCAGGATGATCAGAATCCCACTGCGCTCGGAGGCTTCACATTGCTGGGATTCGTAAATACCGATGGAAGCTCCGGCTTCGCGACGGCTGATCTTGCGCAGGCACAAATTCAACTGACCGGTGATCCGGCCCGCCCGACTATCAGCTGGACCGGGGTTAGTGATGTGTTTAATGTGTTCGTAACCACCAGTGACATATCTAGCAGCAACATACGGGTTTTGTATGGCCTGGAGGGCGAGACACCACCGGATGAGAATGGCGATACGGAACAAGTGGCATTCGCTTTTTCTTCTGTGACCTATGGCACGTACGGACTGACGAACACGGTGCCTCTCTATGGACTGAATGGTCTTCTAGGGCCAAGCGACGCCGTCTCTCTCTCGTCCGGCATGGTGATTTCTCTGAGCATCACGACGTTTTCAGGTCAAATCGCCACGCTGACCGTTACGGTGAACTGATTACGTGGTCGCCGGGTGGTCCATCTTGTTTCGAGGTGGGGGAGACGATGATTACGGCGAATCGCATCATGAAGGAAAGTGGATCGCCGAACTCTGGAGATTGCTAGGTCATCGTTCGTTAGGCTATTACCTGACGAACGATGACCGATCATACTCACGAATTCCCGCATCTAGCGGGATTTTCAACAGATGATATCAGAATAGTGACGTATAATTGACACTTTCTGTGAATGTGAAATTATCGTCTCCCCCAGGTCCAAAAGGAAGGATCTGGGCCACCCAGTCACCCAGTCAGTCGTGTTGTCACAATGCTATGTCAAATCCGAGCGGCGAGCGCGAGCGACCCGTGTTTTCAAAGTGCTATGTACGTCGCGAGTACCTAGGTCGGGCTGTGCCCGACGAATAAGGTTACGAATGCAGACGTCGAACGGATGATGATGTCGTGCAGAGCACAACCTACTTAGATGCTGCGGATTGTAGTTTTTTAGCTACTTCCAGTTGTTGTCGGCATTGATCTACATCGCGGTTGTATTTGGAGCCGAATGCGGCTAGGGCGTCTTTTGCTTGTTCTAATAGCTCGACACTTTCTTCTATGGCCTGATGCACGGATGGCGGATCGGATAGGAGATGAAACTCGGCGTGTGTGAGTAAGGCGGTGCCAAGGGCAAGATCGGCGCGTGAGGCGGAGGCCAGGCGTATGTCGTGCGCTCGCCAGTGTGTGCGTGCTGCGCGGGCGGCATCGACGGCTTGTTGCGTGGCATGTTTGGCGAGAAAAACGCGGGTCAGATGATCGTAATTCACGGCTAAGAACTGATCGTGTGGGGCATCTAATTTACCCGCGATGTCGATGGCGTCGGTGTAAAACTGTAACGCTTCATCAAAGTTGCGTGCCAACTCAGCGTCCAACCCCAGTTCGACTATGGTGTCCCATTGTTCAGCCGTTGTGCCATGTGCGGTGCGCAATTGAAGTGCGGCTTCGTGTACGCTTGTAGCGAATGTGGGCTGGTCTTGTCTTCGATAAATCCACCCGACCAAATTGAGCGCGCTGGCCGCTAAGCGATGTAGATCGGATGGTTGCGATTTTGCAGATGCATCGGTAAATGCGAGACCTGCGGCTTGGAGCAATTCCGGCTTGGCCCGGGAGAATTTCTTTTCAGCTACCATTAATCTGCCGGTGAGTAGATGTTTCCAAGCTTGCTCCGTGAGTGAATCAGTAGAGATGGCTTTGATGTTGGAAGCCGCATCGGCTAATCGATGTTCATGGAGTGCTTTACAGGCACGCCGGGTATAGTCGCTGGGAGGACGAAGGTAGCTATCGTGCCGTGCGGCTGGCGTGTCGTCGGGTGATGGATGAGGTAGAGTGGTCACGGTAGCGATTGATCCTTTAGCATGGCGCGAACTTTTTTACCGATAGCTGATCCGCGCAATCCCTTGGACGCGATTTTTCCGTCGGCCCCAATGATATATATCGTGGGCAATAATTCAATGCCGAATACATTCGCGGGAGAATTGTCGCTGGTCGCGTCGTTGTAGACCTGCGGCCAGGCCATTTTTTTTCTCTTTTTGATGAATCGCTTAAGTGTGGATAAATCAAAATCTTGACTGACGCCGATCATGATGAAGTCATCGCGTTTATGATATTCTTTGTAGAGGTCTTCAAGTTTCGGCAGTTCGGCCACGCAAGGCCCACACCAAGTCGCCCAAAAGTCAATCAGAATCGTTTTGCCTTTTAGGGCTTTCAGGTCAAGCACTTGGCCTGTAAGTGTGGTGAGTGTAATGGCCGGCACCTCATCTCCGATAGCCGGTCCCTTGCCGCTGCGCGGGGTGGGTGGTTCGGTTGGCACGATAATCAATATCGGGTCATTTGGTTTGACGCTCACGGTTAACGTTTTTTTGTGACCTGCCGGCGTGATGGCTTGGATTTCAAATTCGTCGAGCGGCGCATCGCGCATGTCGAAGCGGCCTTGGGCATTGGTCATGGCCCGTAGGCCTAATGTTTGTGCATCGTGCCATTTTGTAGCTATGATTTCCGCACCTTTTACAGCTTCCCCATCTTCAGTGCGAACGAAACCTGAGAGGGAGACGCCGGGCTTTAGACGAAACTCGACGCGGGTGGTCTTAGCCGGTGCAACTTCCACACGTTTCAGTTGTGGTGCGTAGTCGCTTAGATGGACAGTGACGAGCGCTTGACCCGGTGGTACCTGATGAATCGTGAATGAGCCGTTAAAAGTGGACCAATCTCGCGGACTGGCATCTGTATACTTATCACCGGCTACGATGCGTGCACCGTTGAGCGGTTGGCCTTGCTCGTCGAGGACGATGCCGGAAATTTTTCCGCCGCGTTTTAAGTTCAATTCATGGTGAGATACGATTTCCTGTTTAGATAGTGTAATGGTCTGGTCGTAATCAATGGATGAGACGTAATCTTCATGTGTGAGACGGACGTGCAGAAGGTCAGCGTCAAAGTGAATGCCACTGACGATGGCTTTACCCTCGCTGTTGGTGACAATGGTTTGCAGATCGTCCCTGGGTCGATCGTACAGTTCGACGGTGACACCTGAAACCGGCTCGTTTAACTCATTTCTCACGATCAGGTTAATGACCCGTTCAGGCTTTAGAACGATAGCTATGTCATCTTCGCTTTCGTCTTTGATATTCTGCATACGTATTCTTTCACGCCCGAATCCCTGGGCGGTAATGGTCAGATGGGCTGATCCCGGAGAAAGGTTTTTTAATAAGAACTTTCCAAGGTCGTCGCTCGTAGCATTGAAGTCCTGGTATCCCGTGGATAAGGAAATGTTTGCGCCTTTGATAGGTTGGTCGTTCTCGATACTGCGAAGCGAACCTTTTATTTGTAGTGTGCCTTGTAACGTCTCCGCTATAAAGAGCGGAAGTTCATCGTCACCAATGTGCAGGTGATGCGTGTTGGTTTGAAAAGTATTTTTGGAAACGATGACAATAATATCACCTTGAATCGCTTTGGCAGTGGTCAGTGCGAAGTCCCCAATCCCATCGGTCTTGGTCTCAGCGATGAGTTCACCTTTTGATTTGTCGTCATTTTGAAAGTAAGCAGTGATGACGACGTCTTTAACACCACTACCGATATAATCGGTGACTTGACCTTCCACGAGGATAGTGGGTACAGCGCTGGGGGATGGTACTTGTGTCGTTGTCGCGGTGTCCTGAGCCAAGGTGGGGACCGTGCAGGTTAACCGGATTAGGGCCATGACCATGACATGAACGCAAGTCCGATGTCGTGAATAACGGTGAATGTGTTTTTGCCGTCCGATTCTAGCAAATAGGCAAAGTGCCCTTGGAGCTGGGCCGTTATATCGTTCGGTGGTCAACATCATGTTGGCGCTATTCATAGGGTTCGCCCAGCGGACTCTAATGGATACAGGCCTGCGACAGAATAAACGCAATCTACCATCAAGGCTAGGTGCCAAATTGTTATGTTGAGATCGGCTTATTGAGCGTTTGAACGCTGTTTCGGATGACTAAGTAAGATTTTTGTGGACGTTTGACGAGTTCCTGCGGAGAATATGGGGGAAGGGCGAGAGTGGCCAGGGATTTTGGCTTCACATAACATAGGTCGTCGTTTCTGCGTAGGCGGAAACCGTCGAATCTTCTTGAGCATGAGGATCGAGATCATGTCACCATTAGAAAACTGCGTTCGATCGAGCCAGCGTCGCCTATGGATCAATCGTTGGTTACAGTACATCTCGACATGTCTGGCGGTGGCTGGTGTACTGCTAGCGCTTATCGTGTTGATTCAGCGGCTGTGGAATCTAGCGATCACCCTCCATGTTATTGTATATGCCGTCGGTGGTGTGGCTCTGCTGGTATCGCTTATCTGGACTTATGTGAAACGTGAATCAACTATCGAGGCGGCTTCCGCTTTGGATACGGCGGCAGGCCTGCGCGAAAGGTTAAGTAGTGGACATTATTGTGCTAACGTGGACGACCCCTTCGCGCAAGCGGTTGTGGCGGATGCTGAGCGGGTGAGTGCTCGGATTTTGCCGCGTATGCATATCAGATATTCGATGCCCAAAGTACTTCCTTGGACGGTGGGATCTTTGGTTCTAGCCGCGATGATGTTTTTGATTACGCCGGGATTATTGATTGAACAGGAAGCTAAGGCAGGCTCTGTTGACGACGTTGATCTTGAGGTAACGAAGATAGCGGTGGATAAGCAATTGAAGCGTGTGCGTCAAATAGCCGATCGTGTACCGGCGATTGAAGACCTCATCAATGAAGTCGGCCCGATCGACGAGAAGGCGGGGGGGCAGTTGCGTAGGCCTGGTGATGTGCGTCATCTAGCTGTGAAAAAGCTGGATCGGTTGGAAGATGCCGTCAAGCAAAAGCGTAAGCAGGGCGGGTACGATGCGGCGCGACAAATGAAACGCCGCCTGCGTGGTCTTAAACCTCCCAAATCAGACAATGCACCTACGCAACAATTGGCCAAAGCACTGCAAAAAGGTGATTACAAAAAAGCTAAAGAAGAGCTGAGAAAAATGCGCGAGCAATTGGCAACGCTCAAAAAGGATAAAGACAAAGAGTTCACCAAACAGCTTTCCAAGCAGTTGGACGACTTGGCGAAACAGATTGAAAAGTTAACGATTGATAAAAAATTGGCTGAGAAACTCGCACAAGCCGGTTTGAAAAAAGAGGATGTTGAACGGCTATTACAGAATTTAAGTAAGTCCGACCTTGAGCAAATTAAAAAGCAGCTTGAGAAAAATGGCTATTCGCAAAAGCAAATTCAAGAGATGACTAAGAAATTGCAACAACAACAGAAAATGAAAGGTCTGGCTAGCAAATTAGCCAATGCGTTGAAGCAATCCGCCCAGTCCGGCTCAGCCGGAAAGACGGGCGAGGCGATGGCTGGATTATCCAAAGCGGCCGGTCAACTCGGCGCATTAGAGTCTATGGAAGCGGAACTGTCACAACTTGATTCAACCTTGGCCGAGTTGCAAAGTGTCCGTGGAGCTATCGAATCTCCTTGCAGTCAGTGCAATGGGACTGGAAACCAAGGCGGGCAATCTTGTGGACAATGCCAGGGGCAGGGCACTGAACAAGATGGTGGCGGGACGGGTGGTCGCGGTAAAGGTAGGGGTGGTCTGTCACCGGAGCAGGCAACGCAAGTGGGGTTCAAAACGGAGCGGGCCAAAGTGGCGACGGGGCGTGGGGCCATCATCGGGCAAGTGTTTTTCGAGGGGGATCAAGTCAAGGGTAAGATCAACAGTGAGTTGGTTGAAGTAGTGACGGCGGCTGAGCGCGATGCCAGTGATCGAATTTCGCGTGACCGTGTTCCCAGGCAGTATCAAAAAGCCGTGAGGGCTTACTTTTCCAATGTGAAAAAGATGGCTGACGATCAGGCCAATGCGCCTACAGAAGCTTCCGACTAATAGGCATTTCCTATTTTAACTTTCCGAGCTACGGGTGAAATTTAATTCCGACGGAGCGGGAGCCTGCGTGGTTTCGACGGTCGCTAAATGGTTTCCACTGTGGTTCGATTGAATAGTCAATGGGTATGGTTCTAGCCACGATTCGTTTTCCCCATGAAATCAATTCGACGGTAGGTTCAATCGCGCGTATCATCCGTTAATCATGACAGTGCGAATTACGATGATATGCGGTTTATCCAGTGTCATATTCTTGGCATCGTCATGTGATCGGCCCGCGTTGACGGGTAACGGGGTGATCGGAGTTTTTGGCGGTGTGGGATTGGCTTCGGGGTCTTTTAATTATCCACGGGCTATCACTGTTGAGCGATTGGGAACGATCTTGGTCGTAGATAAAGCAGGTCGCATTCAACGCTTTAGCCCAGACGGAGAATTTTTGTCTTTCTGGCGCATGCCCGAAACGACCAAGGGTAAGCCTGTGGGGCTTACGGTTCACGCAGATGGCCGTATTTTTGTAGCTGATACTCATTATCACCGCGTACTTGTTTTTGATCCTAATGGTAACCTCGTCGGACACTTTGGAAGCCGGGGGGATGGTGACGGTGAGTTTCAGTTGCCTACCGATGTGGCGATTGACGACGAGGGCTTTATTTACGTGAGTGAATATAACGGCAATGATCGTATTACCAAGTGGTCGTCGAATTTTGAATTTATTAAAGCGTTTGGCGATACGCCGGTGTTTGGTAAGCGATTGAATCGACCGGCGGCCTTAGCCATCGATCGTGGGGGAATTATTTGGGTAGCTGATGCTTGTAATCACCGCATTGTGCGATTTACGCAGGATGGCAAGGTGATTGACGCGATTGGCCGGCGTGGTCGGGGGTTGGATGAATTTCGTTATCCTTACGACATAGATGTTCGTGAAGATGGTACTGTCGTAGTCTGTGAATATGGTGGTGATCGGCTGCATTGGTTGTCGCCTGATGGTGAGAGCATCGGTACGTGGGGAAGTAGCGGTCGTAGGCTTGGAGAATTGTCTGGGCCATGGGGGGCTGCCTTAGGCGTCGATGGCCGCGTGTATGTGGTTGATTCGATGAATAGTAGGGTGCAGATTATTAAACCATGACCACGCTCGCTTTCGCATTACCTATTGAGTTTAGTGAGCCGGCTTGGCTTTGGCTGTGCCTACTCGTGCCGTTATTGGTTGTAGTGTCAATGCGCAGTCTCGCCGGTCTTGATCCGGTGAGACGATTCGCGGCACGCTTACTACGGAGTGTATTGATTATCGTACTTGCCTGTTGTTTGGCGGGTTTGCAGCGTGTGCAACGTAACGATGATCTAACCGTGATTTTTCTGATGGATCGTTCGCATAGCGTTCAGGCAATGCAAGATGAGCAGGAAAATTTTATGCGCGAGGCTTCGGAAGATATTCCCGCGGACGATCGCGTAGGTGTTATCGATTTTGCGCGACATGCGTTCCTTGAACAGCAGCCATTGAAAGGTGGTTACATGATTCTGCCTGGGCGGTTTCCTATTATGCAGGGAACGGATCGCACGGATGTGGCATCCGCATTGCGATTGGCGATGGCGATGTTTCCGCACGATACGGCTAAACGCATGGTGCTGTTGTCTGATGGGAACGACAATATGGGGGATCTGATAGAAGAAGCGCGCCGCGCCGCGGCGGATGGAATCCCTATCGATGTGGTTCCCCTACTATATCGTCATCAAAATGAAGTGTACTTCAAACGTATCATAGCCCCGACACATGCCCAAAAGGGCGAACAGGTACCGTTGCGCATGGTGGTATATTCTGATCGGGCAGTCACTGGCACATTGTTGCTATACGTCAATGGGCAATTGCTGACACTACCGGACGAAAGTTCGGCATTATCTCTGCGAGCCGGTGATAATACTTTTTTTGTGACCATCCCCATTCAGTCAACCGGTGCACAGACGTTTGAGGCAGTGTTTCGTCCCGACGATGAATCGCAAGACACTATTGCGTTGAATAATACGGCCAGTGCGTTTACCTTTGTGTCCGGTCCATCTCGCGTGCTGCTCATCACTTCTAACGCTGACACAGATCGTGTGCTGGCCTTAGCTTTGGAGAGTGAAGGGGTGGGGGTTGAGCTTCGTGAAGTGAGCGATCTTGGCCGGTTCGATTTGCTGCGCATGGTTAATTACACATCCATTATTTTATCGAATATATCGGCGTCGAGTTTTACGGATGACCAACAGCGTGATCTTGTGACTTACGTGAAGGATATGGGCAGCGGGTTGATTATGCTCGGTGGTGACGAAAGTTTCGGGGCGGGCGGTTGGATTGGCAGTACTGTTGCTGAGATTATGCCGGTGTCTTTTGAGATCAAACACAAGCGCGTCATCCCGCGTGGAGCCTTGGTGATCATATCCCATTCCTGCGAAATCTCTCGGGGTAACTACTGGGGAAAGGAGATGGCTAAGCGCAGCGTCGATACGATCAGTTCACAAGATTATATCGGGGTATTGGCTTACACCTATTCACCCGGTGGAGAAAATTGGGAAGTACCGCTTGGTCTTGCTACCAATAAAGCGGCGGTGAAAGCCAAGATTGATCGTATGCAAATAGGTGATATGCCCGATTTCGGCGCTACCATGAAAATGGCCTTGCGCGAATTGACGGTTGGACGAGGTCAAGACGCGGCACAAAAACATGTGATTATTCTGAGTGATGGAGACGCTTCAGCCCCTTCCAGTTCGCTCGTTCAGGATTTTGTACGAAACAAAATTACGATAAGTACGATAGCGATTGGTTGGGGAGGGCATGTGATGCAATCCACCTTGCGTAGTATTGCGAAGAAAACCGGCGGAAAATTTTACGCAGCCCGGAATCCCAAGCAATTGCCCCAAATTTTTTCCAAAGAATCGAAAGTTATCAAGCGGCCACTTATTGTGGACGAACCATTCCAACCAAGTGTATTGGATGCCCATAGTGAACTGTTAGCCGGTGTGGATATGGGTGACAGTTCTGCCTTGCCTGTGCTTGGTGGCATGGTCTTGACATCCCCCAAAGATAATCCCAACGTCATCATTCCGCTGGTGAGGTTAACGGATGATGGCGAAGATCCGGTCCTGGCCCACTGGCAGTATGAGCTTGGCAAAACGGTTGCGTTTACCAGTGGGCAGTGGGAGATTTGGGGTAGTGAATGGACTAGTTGGACGAAGTTCGCAAAGTTTTGGGCACAGATCGTGAGATGGACGATGCGTCAGGATTTGCCGGCTAATTTTGATACCTATTCACGCATTGATGGTGACACGGCGCGTATTGTCATTGATGCGTTAGATAAAGATGCGAGTTATCTAAATAACTTGCAATTGACGACGCGTGTCGTAGATCCCAAAAGTCGCACCCTGCCCGTAAAATTTGTGCAAACTGCGCCGGGAAAATATGAAGCTGCCGTTCCAGTAGACCAAGCCGGGCAGTATCTAGCCAATGTGCAAATTCGTCATAACGGTAAATATTTAGGTACGTTGCGAACCGGTGTTTCCGTTCCATTCTCGCCGGAATATCGTGACTTAAGGCCCAACGAGGCCATGCTTCGCAAAGTGTCTGAGATTACGGGTGGTCGATGGTTGGATGAACCCGCAGCACAAGCAGGTGTCTTTGAGCATGATCTACCGCCGAGCGAATCGAAGCGACCGGCGTGGGATTGGGCACTGTCGTGGTTGTTGTTACCCCTATTTCTGCTCGATGTCGCTGTACGCCGACTGGCGAGCTGGTTGGCTTTTTCAATCGCTGTTGAGTTTGTGGTGCTGATCGTATTACTATTCGGTATGGACTTCCGCTACGCGGGCTGGAGTGGTGTGTTCGGTGCTATAATTTTAGCAGAATTGTTCGGTTGGGCCGTACGATTTCGTTACATCGGGCCATTTTATAATTATCTAACACACGGCGTGACTGCGTTAGCCTCGACCGGGCAACGTAGTGAGGCTTCGTTGGATCAACTTAAGAGCACGCGAAAACGTGTTCGGGATGACCAGCGGAGTATGGTTGGGAGAAAAGAGGCATCGTTTGATAGTGATGAATCGCTCAAGTTATCCGACCAGACTGCCCAGCAGAAATTTGAAGCAGAGGATTCGCCACTCGGATCACCTGGTGAAAAGTCACGAGGTGGAAGTTTGACCGATTCATTAGGCGGTGCCAAAAAAGATGATGAAAAAGAAGTATCACAAGGCGATCAACAGGCTTCGGATACTTCAGACTCCGAGGACGCCACGGCGCGCTTGCTACGTGCCAAACGGCGCGCGCGACGCGGCATGGATGAGGATAAGAAAGATTGATGCGTGGTGGAATAGTTGTGCGTTATGCGTTTACCATGATGAGGTATCATTAGGCAACATTGGCTGATATACAGCATTGACACGGCTTTCGTGTGCGTACTGAATGGCGAATGGGAGATTATCATGAGTTCAAAAATTGATCCGGCTGTTGAGAAAGCAACCAAAGAGTTGCGACAAAAATTTCAGGCGCTGCGCGAGGAAATCGGCAAGGCCATCGTTGGCCATAATGAAGTTGTGGACGGTGTATTAACGGCATTGTTTACCGGAGGCCATGTATTACTTGAAGGTGTGCCGGGGTTGGGTAAAACGTATCTTATTCGCACCTTGTCACAGGCCGTGGATTTGAAATTTTCGCGTATACAATTTACACCTGACTTAATGCCGGCGGATATCATTGGCACGACAATCATCGCCGAAGATCGGTCGAGCGGTAAACGGTCCTTTGAGTTTCAGAAAGGCCCCATGTTTACGCAAATTTTGCTGGCTGATGAAATTAATCGCGCTACGCCAAAAACCCAAAGTGCCATGCTCGAAGCCATGCAGGAACATGCTGTGACGATAGGTGGCGTTCGGCATCAACTTGAAGAACCTTTCTTTGTGATGGCTACGCAAAACCCTATCGAGCAGGAAGGTACGTATCCGTTGCCGGAGGCACAGTTGGATCGCTTCATGTTTAAGCTAGTGGTTGAGTATTCCGGCAAAGATGAGATCAAGACCATTCTCGATCGAACGACGGCGGGTTATCAACCCCAGATCAATAAGGTGATGGGCGGAGAGGACATCATTGGTGCCCAACAACTCGTACGTCGTGTGGTGATGGCGCCGCATGTACAGGACTACGCCGTGCGTGTGTCGATGGCCTCGCATCCCCATGGTCCTTATGCGGTGGATGTGACGAATAAATATGTTCGCTGGGGCGTTAGCCCAAGAGCGGCGCAAACCTTGACGTTGGGCGCTAAGTTGCATGCCCTGTTGGATGGACGGTTCAATACAAGTTTCAGTGATGTGCAGCGCGTCTTTTTGCCGGCGATGCGGCACCGCGTACTGCTCAACTTTGAGGGTGAAGCCGAGGGAGTTAGTACGGATGACGTTCTCAAAGAGATTATCGAAAAAACACCCACTATGTCGGAGGCCGCGGCATAGATGACTTTGTAGTTACTACCGTGCCTACTAATAATGTAACGAATTAAGCTGGTCATCATGGCAAATGTGAAATCGCAATCTCAGGAACTACTCACGCCGGAGTTCTTGGTCAAGCTCGATCAGCTTGCGTTGGTGAGTCGAAAAATTTTCGCAGGAAAGCTGCGCGGCGAGCGCATCAGTAAGCGAAAGGGCGAGTCCGTCGAGTTTGCCGACCATCGTAGCTATGTGATGGGAGACGATTTGCGCTTTCTCGATTGGAATATCTATGCCCGACTGGAAAAGCTTTTTATCAAATTATTTCTGGAGGAAGAAGACTTACACGTCAGTATTCTCATCGACGTTTCCAAAAGTATGGATTGGGGTGATCCCGGCAAAGCGTTGTATGCCCGAAAAATAGCTGCGGCTATGGCCTACATTGGGCTGGTGAACTTCGATCGCGTTAGTCTATTTACCTATGCCGATGGTCTGCAAGACGAAATAGCCGGCGTTCGCGGGCGGCGCATGATGTTTAAGGTGATTGAGTTTCTTGATCGAGCGGTCTGCGAGGGCAAGAGTAATCTAACCCTAGCCTGTAAACAATTTTCCATCCGTCATCCACAGCAAGGTATTGTACTGGTGCTCAGCGACTTTTTTGAAAAAAGTGGCTACGAGCAGGGACTCAAATACATGCTGGGGAGAAAGTACGACCTATATGCCTTACAGATTTTATCACCTGAAGAAATTGAACCAAGACTAACCGGTGATCTGCGTCTTATGGATGTAGAGGACGATGACGTAGCTGAGGTGACGATAAGTCGCGCATTGATCAATCGCTATAAACGTAACTTGGATGCTTATTGCAACCAATTCAAAGAATACTGTAATCGACGAGGCATAAGTTATTTATTTACAGGTACGGATATTTCATTTGATCAGATCATCCTATCGTACTTCAGGCAGCGAGGATTGATAAAGTGATGCCTGTAGCAGAGATCATCAGAACGCAGAAAATAGACTTGAGGTTTCCTTGGAATTTCTTAATCCGACAGCCATAGCAGTCGCAGCCGGTGTTACGGTCCCTCCGTTGGTGGCGCTCTATTTTCTCAAGCTTAAGCGTCAAGTACGCTTGGTGCCGTCCACGCTGCTATGGCGGCGGGCAGTTGAAGACCTGCAAGTTAATTCCCTTTTTCAACGGTTGCGCAGTAGTTTATTGTTATTATTACAATTGCTGATTTTAGCGCTAGCGGCGTTGGCCTTGGGCAGGCCGATGATGGAGATGACTCAGGTACACCGTGACTCGGTCATACTTCTCATAGATCAATCAGCGTCCATGGGGGTGATGGAAGCGGATGGACAGACCAGATTGCAGAAGGCGAAGAAGTTAGCCAAAAAGCAGATTGATAACCTCGGAGATGATGCGCGAGCGATGGTGATTGCTTTTTGCGATCGTGCCACTGTGGTGGCTTCTTTTGATCGAGACAAGGAGTTGCTCAAGCGGAAAATCGATGACATCGAGCAAACACAAAGCACATCGCGTTTGACCGAAGCTGTTAACTATGCGGAAGCTTATGCTCAACACATTATCATAGGCACATCACAGTCCGGCGCCGATATTGCACCGACGCGCCCCGTTTCGCCGGCGACGGTATATATCATGACCGACGCTCGTATTGAAGATTCCCATCAAATTGCTTTACAGCAGTTCGACATTTCCAGCATTGATGTGATGCGCGTGGGTGCGAGAAGTGATAACGTAGGCATCATCAATATGGGTGTGCGCCGACAGTATGAGAGACCGGAAATTCTACAGGTCACTGCAGAGGTGCAAAACTATGGTCCTGAGGACGTAGCACTAGACGCTGTTCTTTACATCGATCAGCGTAGCGTAGATGTAAAATCCGTCACCTTACCTGGCTACCGAGACGAAACATCTGATGATTTAGCTACTTCTCAAAGAGTCATCGCGTTTGACGATGTTCTCGAATCTCAGGGTGGTGTGGTCGAAGTCGTACTGCGTGTGGACGATGCCCTAAGTGCGGATGACCGGGCGTGGACGGTTATTGATCCCCCTCAACGCATTTCGGTATTGCTAGTGACCGACAATGGTTTTTTTCTTCACCCCATACTAAAGTCCATGGCTATTGATTTAACGGTGATGGAGCCGGATGTCTATGAGTCGGCCCACATCGATCAATTGGAAGACAATAAACGTAGTAAGTTTGACGTGGTGATACTGGATAGACACTCAACGGATCGACTGCCACGGGGAAATTACTTTTTTTTGGGGGGCATTCCAAAAATTGATGGATTGTCTGTATCCGGCGTAGTGGATCATCAGATCATTTTTGACTGGGATGATACCCATCCTATTTTACGACACGTAGCGACCGAAACCATCGAAATCATGAAGTGGTTGAAGATCGATTGGCCGGCGGAATCCGTATCGATTATCGATGGGGCTTCGTCGCCGATTCTTGCGCAATTATCTCGCGGTGGGAACCAGTATTTGATTAGCGCCTTTAGCCTTGTGACCGAGAACGATTCGGACGAGTTGATGATAAACACGTTTTTGCCGATGAGTGTGGATTTTGTCATCTTTATGCAAAATGCCGTGCAATATCTAAGTGGCAAAGCCGCCGCGGCTAATCGGCGCAGTTTGGAGCCCGGTCAACCTGTATCGTTACCCATTCCCGCCGATACTCCAACAGTCATCATAACACGTCCCGACCAGCGGCAGGACCACATCGAGACAGGACAGTATGATACTTTGCACTATGCCATGACGCGGCGTGTAGGTGTTTACAATGTTTCGCCGAGTCTAGAGGGGGCGGATACATTCGCGGTAAATTTGTTTAATTCGTCAGAAAGCAATATCACCCCAGCTGCTACGCTGACGTTGGGGGTAGCTAGCATTGAAGCATCTTCGCAAGAGGTGGATGTGAATCGCCCCGCCTGGCGATATGCACTGTTAGCGTTGCTCGTTATATTAGTGCTGGAGTGGGTCGTCTACAATCGTCGTGTGTTTGTGTAATAGTTTTGTTAAGGTGATATTCACCCACGTACAATACACCTGTAAACGTCGTTATCATGTTCTAGATAATCATGGGCCACGCGATGACACAACTGACAGCATCTCGATCACGCCTATTTAGCATGACCGTTTTGTGGGCTTCGGCGTTCGTGGTGCTGGTTTTGCTATGTTTCATTCTGTATCATCGTATTGAGTTTCAAGCATCAGGATTTCGATCCATGGCAGTTGATCTTAGTTTTGTCATGATATCATTGCCCTTGTGTCTTGCCTCTTTGGTGATGCTTTGGAAAACATTCCAGCTTTTGGCCATGGTGCTTTGGCCGGGGTTTGTCGGTATCACCTTTGATACCCATCGCTTGTCTATCATCCGCGGCCCTTTCGGATCTCGTTGCTACGAAACCAAGTTGTTGGATATACGCTACCCGTTCGAATTTTCGGCGGATGAAATGGAGGGGCATGTGGAAGCTTTTTTGCCCAAGCAGCAGCAGTATGAGACTTTGCTCCCTCGCATGCGGTATCCTGGTAGTAGCGCTGGTGTGGACCGGCTTATACAGCAGTTACTTCGGCGTTGTGATGGGGAAATTGCGGTTGTTATGAGACCGATGATTGAGCAATGGCGGGCACTTAATTCGAGTCAATGATGCGTAAACTCAAAGTAGCACTATTGGGACTTGCTGATGATGGTCAGCATTATCTTTCGGCGATTCGGCAGGATGATTTGTTTGAATTAATCGCCGTTTACGATCGAGATGTCAATGTATTGCGTGACATCAGTGAGTCAACCGGCGTGCGTGGCTATGAGGATATACGATCGCTGATCGTCGAATTGTCACACGACGGCTTGGACGTGCTTTTTATAGCGTTAGAGCCGTATGAATCCTATGAATTCGTCCAGATGGCTGCCGGCGCCGGGATAGCGGTGTTCCATAAACCACCGTTTGCACGCAACGTCAGCGAGGCGCGATCCCTGGTGGCGTGTTTTCAATCCGCCGGGCTACCCCTAGTCGTTGCACGCACCTGGCACACTGATCCATCGTTGTCATTGGCACTTATTGAAGAGGTCGGTCACGTGCAATTGGCTACGGCAGAAGTTGCCAGCACTAAAAGTGCCGCTGGTTGGCGTGGCGATAGTGTCCGCGCCGGCGGCGGTGTATTATTACATGGTGCGTACGCTCAATTAGATATGTTAGTTTCGGTGATGGGACTTCCGGAAGAGGTGTTTGCGCAGTGCGCATTGACTGGGCAAGCAGGCGACGTTCACAATTACGATACGGAGGATATGATTGCCTTGGCCTTACGGTTTTCCACGCACCGTGCCGCAACATTGACGGCTTATCGTAACGCGCATACTTCACGTAGTCGTATTCGTTGGGTCGGTCCCCGTGGTGTAGCTGAGACTACATCGGAGGTGTTCGCGGTACGTACTACAAGCGACAATGTCGAGGAAGATAGACAAGTCATCTCATCGATTTCCGGTATTTCAAAAGCCTTGCATGCCTTCGGTGTTGCGCTACACAATCACTCGAAGCAAGTCTCTGCGGGAGAAGATCACTTGGCGACTTTGGCCGTATTGGAAGCCGCCTATTTATCTTCTAGAACGGGCGCGTCTGAATCCGTTGGACGGTTTCTAACCGCTGAATAGTTCACACGATGGCAGCCGTTTTATTCAATGCGTCACGTTTACCAGTTATGTGTTGAAAGCCCGACAGGGCGTTGGTGATGAGACGGGCACACTTGTTCTATTTTGGTGCAATCAGATCCTCGCCACTGAGGTCATCCGCGCGGGTAGCGGCGCCCCCTGTGCTAAAGCGTACAATTTTTGCGCCAGGTGGAACGAGAAACAGCAAACCTAATTCGTAGTTTTTTTTAAGGTGAGCGTCTTTAATTTTATCAAAGGCACCAACGCCCCCGATTGATCCGAATTGATCTTTGAAATACTGCACCTCAATGATACGTTGACCATTGACGGTAGTGATAGCGTACTTTCCACACATTTGATACTTGTTACCACGATCGTCCTCGACGAGATAGTTTTGAACCGTCCTAGATGCAAAATCAAGTGCCTTGCCCAGTCCACTTCGCGTATGAAGTCGTGTGGTGTTTAATTGCAGTAGCCGCTTATCGTCTGGCACGTCAAAATTATCCACAACGGGTTTTGTACCGCCATCTTGCTCTGACACCACACCGTACAGGTGTCCATTGACAAGTTTATCGCCGGAAAGTTCGACGTCTTTTAGTTTGCGATAGGCTGTGAGTGTCATCGGTAATTGGCTACCGAAGAAAGATTTGCCCTGATTCGCCGTGAATCCGCGCACGTTACCACCTCGACCACTATTGGGGACTGCCGCGTCGCTGGTACTATTATTGCCACGTTTTCGTCGACCGCGGCGACGCGTGGAATTACTATTGTTTGAAGCCGGTTTTACGGGTGCGACGTTATTTGCAGTTGATGGGGGGGGGGCGTTGGTATTATGCCGATCTGGGATTTCATGTTCGGCTTCGTTGTCAAAACTTACGTCTGCAAAAGCGCCGCGTTTATAAGCTAAGTGACTGGGTTGAAAACCGATCGGAAGTTCAAAGACGATTTCTACTTCCGAGTTATTATCCGGTCGTGGAGATAGGGTTTCATTAATGACCGGCCAATCCTTTCCGTTGGTTTCTTTTTTTCTGATATGGCGGTTTATCGTCTGCGTCGAATCTGCATCCTGAATGGCTATGGGTAAGTACTGTGTCATATGGTTTTGCTGTGGATTTTGACCGACGATGCGAAACTGGCGGAGTGTGAATATATGAGAACTATGCTTATCTCGCGCCGTATTTTTTAATTTAACGCGGACCATATGAAACTCTTTTCCAGCGGCAGGGTCAATAGGGTCGTAAGTAGCTGGAATAGAATCGCCTCCGCCGCCGCGACGAGTAGATTGTTTAGCCGGTTTGAAATCATATACAAAAGGAACGGTTTGCGTTCTCACAATACTAATGGATTCGGGTTTTACGAAACGACTAACTTGGGTTGGTACGGCATTGACCCATGCAGAGGTTTGCACCAAGTCGGGATGGTCGTCAATAAAAGAATGTGTGCCGCTAAAAACGCCTGCTAACATCATAGAACCAACATTTAGTGCGATTCGATCCGGCTCAAGTATGAGGTTTTGTTGCGGTGCGTCTGGGTCAGGAGGCGTAGCCTCAACACCATCGATCGGTAAGGCATTCGAGTTGGTAGCATCTACACGGGCAAATCCGATGATAGAAGGACCGAATGGAAGATTTTGGACGGCATGGGACATCACGCCGACCACAAGAAAAGCTGTCACCAGTCCGCAAAGACCTCCACCGATTCGATCCACCCACAAAGGCAACATGCATGCGCGGGTGATGAATTTGTCAGCCACAAGGCGTAAAAGTACAAGGGGAATGCCAAAAGATACGGCAAGCGCAACACTATACGCATAATCCGGTCGTAAATAGGGAGCGACCCAGTGTACGGCGACCCATTCATGCGACCCAATCGCACCGGCTGCACAACTTAGGGCCAGTACCATCATAATGAGTGCACTGAATAATCCCTGGGTGGACTGGAAAAAAGCAACGCCGACTAGAAGTAGGAGAAATAGAAGTTTGAATATCATACAACGGTTCCTTATTTTCCAGAGGTTTTAATGCTGCGAATGACTTCGTTCAAACTCGTTGTACCATCAATCACCTTTAGTAAGGCCTCTTCCATTAAATAATACATTTTGCTCTTTCTTGCTTGTGCTTTAATTTTGCTTAACGAGGCACCTCCTGCGATAAGTGTACGAATCGCATCATCGACAACTAGGAGCTCAAATACTCCCGTACGTCCGACATATCCCGTCCCCTGGCAGGATTCACATAGGATTTCTCTTCCCTTCCGGTCAAGTTTTTTCTCGGAGGGAGGGCGATAGAAGCGTTCAATTTTGTCAGCAGGCAGGTTGAGTTTTTTCAGTGTTTTCTCATCCGGTCGGAAAGCCTCGCGGCAATCGCTGCAAAGGATGCGAATCAATCGTTGCGACAACACGCCTACCAGTCCTTTGGCGATCAGGGCATTGTCTTCCACATAATCCACCATTTTCGATAGGGCATCAAATGAGTTTTCTGCATTCATGCTGAGGTAAATTTTACGATCTTGCGCGGCAGCTCGAATGGCGATTTGAGCTGTTTCGCGGTCGTCGCAGTCTCCGACCATGACGATGTCCGGCTCGCGACGTAGGATCGTTTGTAACATACGGGCATAATTAACGTCGGTATTGCTGCCCTCATAGTTGTGTTGGGTGATGTTATCCAATTCGGTGATGGATGAACGTTCTAATGAATGAATGTTGTTCATATACGCATCGTGACTGCGCAATATGGCATAACAAGTTGTCGATGTGCCATGATGCGGTGTTGAGCTTATAATCAACATTCCCGTGCGCTTCCCGAGCACGTCGTTGCGAAGCGTCTCCAATCTCGGCGTAGCCATACCTAACTCATGCAGACGCAATAACGTGGGCGAAGTACAAATGTTTAATCGCATGCGTTCGCCGGCGGTTGTGCCCGACGTGTACACATCTGTGTATCCAACATCTCCTTCGTGGCTTAGTAAGGCGGTTTGAATGCGACCGGTTTGTGGACGTCGGACTTCCTCCACATTTAGACCGGCATGACGCTTAATGTATTGCAGGATGGTTTCGCCATCGGCAGTGGATAGACCGTCACGGTCTTCAGTAGCAACACAATCAATCTTATACATGACACGGTAAGCCTCTTTGCCCGGCGATAAGTCAACCACCGATGCGCGCCGCCAGAGTAGGTTGTATAGAAAGTCTTGAACCAATTTGAACGCTTGAAGTTCAGCGGGATCAGTCGGTGAACCGACAAAATCGCCCTTATGGTCATGGATGCGAACACGTTGTGATCGAGCAGCCGCATCTTTCCTGTTCTCCGGATTGCGCGCAAAGGTTCTTTTTAAGTGGCCGATGGTCAGAACCCGGGCGTCTGGAATAACTCGACCATTACGGTGGATGACATACATGAACAGGCCGCTACCAGCGATGACCATCCACGCGGCTAGGCCCACCCCGAATAGTGATCCACTCCAGGGGATAACAAACAACACGAAGAAGGCGACAAGTCCACCCCCGATAATGATCATATTCCACTGCTGCCTCTTGGTTTTGACCACATCCGTATCACGATCGACCCATTGGGCCGCTAAACCCCACCCGATGGTAAGTGCTACGATCACACCCACTTTGATCAGGTTTACATATATGACAACCTGAGGGGCGGTCGCCAATAAATCAACACCGTTACGTTCCACCAGATATGTTATCCTTTCGGTAAAGGCCTAAAGCTACGCGCCAGGCCGAGTACGTTATCCGATTCATCCTTCAAACTATCGCTAAGTCCCCTTTGCATGACCTCTGTTGCTTAACAGGCTGAGGGCGTTCGTATGAGTGTCCTTTGCAGATATTAAAGCATTCCCAATCAATGGGTAGCGTTAATTCGCCACTAAAATCCGGTGTAACTATATTCCCGGGAGCTACAGCTGTGTACAGCTTGATCTAACTGCGTGATTGTACACCTCCTAACACGGGTATCAAATGCGGCGATTGTCCAACTCGATAACCCCATATAGAAGCGAACCAACGACTATGCCATTATGCCCGGTCTACCATATTGTACGCGCTTTAAATGCACAGGTTCATTGGATGCTCAACGCAGGCTGAGACCGCCGTCAATGGGGATGATCTGCCCTGTGATATAATCTCCATGTTCAACAAGATATCGAACGAGCTTAGCTACCTCCTGCGATGTTCCAGTACGTTTCAAAGGAACCATGTCCACCAGTCTGGTTCGGGTCTCGGAGGAAAACTCGGCAGGAAACTCGGCTATGCCCGGTGCGACCCCATTGACTTGGACGGTAGGGGCTAGTGCCTTCGCAAGGCCCCGCGTTAATGTCTCAAGTGCGCCTTTTGAAATGCAATATGACAAATGGTTAGACCAGGGACGCTGTACGGCGATATCGCATAAGTTGACTATTTTTCCGGAACCATTTGCTGTCAACAGTGGTGTAGCATGGTGTGCCAAGGCTGCAGCGGATAGCAGGTTGACCCGCAACATATGCTCCCAACGTGGGGTATCGAATGCTTCGATGGTATCGGGTGTTGTCGTCAGAAACACCGATGCGTTATTGACGAGTATGTCGAGGTGTCCAAAAGCTTGCGTGGTTTTAGCAATGATCGATTCCCAAGTGGAGGAATCAGCCAAGTCAGCTTGTATGGTGATGCAACGCTTGCCTATTTCTTCAATCCGTTCGCAGGTCCGAGTGGCCTCATCTTGAGATTGCCAATAGTGAATGGCAATATCGCAGCCTGCACGCGCTAGTTCCAGAGCGATAGCGCATCCCACGCGCCGTGCAGCGCCAGTGATTAAAGCAACCGTTCCTTGCGTTTTCAATATGATATTCCTTACTCGTACATTCTACTCCACGATGATAAGTCCCGGCATGTGCCAGGGTGTTAATCCTCTGCTTGAATCAAGGATCATCATTCTCGGGAGGTTTATGAAGTTGCCACACATCAACATGCTCGGTAGCGGTGGGCTGCTGACGTGCATGCTTCTGGCGGCGGCGTCGAAAAATGCGAATGAGTACTGTACCACCTAGTACAACAGTAAGAAACAACACGAAAGTGATGATTAACACCAATTGCAAGGCCGGTGCGAGTGTGACAGCTTGGGATGCCGAATCACTCATCATTTATCATCAACACAGGACGTTCATCAGGAATGGATACCCGGTAATACCAACTACCCCAAGACCACAGCAGTAGTAAGATGCCTGTAATTAACAGCACTAAGCCCGTACGGCGGCGTCGAAGCCATTCTTGCTCAGTGTTACTAATGGCTGCTCGAGGCGGTCCACCATCCGAGGTTTTGGCGGGTTGATGGTTGGTCATGCTCAAGAAGCTCCTGAAATAATCTACGCTGCTGCTGTGACGGATTGCGTGGAACGACAATTTTTACAACAGCAAAAAAATCACCACTACCCGTACTATCCGCTTTGCGAAGCCCCATACCGCGAAGTCGCAATTTGGATCCATGCTGCGTACCCGCTGGAATCGTCAGCATAGTTTTACCCGTTATCGTGGGAATCTCAACTTTCGCTCCGAGTACTGCCTCCGCGATGGATATAGGCACTTCAAGATATACATCACTCCCCTGCGTGGAAAAATAACGGTGAGGCTGTACGCGACACACCAGCATAAAATCGCCGGGTTCTCCACCATGCGTTCCTGGGTGCCCTCGTCCGCGCAATCTTATTTTTTGAGCGTCAACGACGCCGGGAGGGATGGTCACCTCCAATGATTCAGTATGATTATTTTTCGAGTGACCCAAGCGGATAGTTACGGTTGCCCCATGGATTGCTTGATCCCATGTAAGCATAATATCCTTAGTTTCATCGCGTCCTCGCACGGGTTGAGGACGTCCGGTCTGTGCACGTCCTGAGGGGTTAAAGAATTGGTCGAATATGCTTGGTCGTTGATTTTGTTGGCCCGAAAAAGCGGAAAAGAGGTCATTGAGGTCGTCGGCATTTATGCTTGAACTAGAACCCCATTGGTAAACTTTTTGCCCATGGGGATTGGTTTGCCATTGTCCAACGCCTACTTCGCCGAATTGATCGTACTCTGTTCGCTTCTTGGGGTCTTTCAGTGTTTCGTATGCCTGCTGTACTTGCTTGAATTGTTTTTCGGCGTCGGCTTCTTTGTTTCTGTCAGGATGGTACTTCTTGGCCAATTTTCGATAGGCGCGTTTGATGTCATCCGCAGAGGCACTGCGAGGGACACCTAGAATATCGTAATAATCTCTATCGGTTGTCATGGCATATTGCGTCGAATGTAGCGTGTCTCATCCACCATGGTACACGTATGTGGCGTCGTCATTTCCTCTCCATTCTAGTCGTCGTTTCCGTTATCGCAAAGCGCACATCCATTGGTTAGCACATCATCGCATGGAAATGTAAGACCAACATGTTAGCATACGCCGGCGAGACCGTACATTCGCCCTGTAGCAACGTGATAGAACTTTGGCGTGATTATGGAGGCGAAAGTTCCGACTGCGTGGGTGCCGGGCGTTGGGCATGCAATGCCAGGATGCGTTGTCGAGCAAACAGATGGGGGGTTTGTAAAAAACGCGACCGTGACGTTTCGGTAAAAAAAGACTCGGCAGGGGGGAGATCATTATCCGGATCATCAAAAAACTTTAGCGCCTCCTCAAGGCAAAAAGATGCTTTAAGGGCTTTGTGTCGGGCAAGCTTAGCCTCAGATTCGTTTTTCGAAGCTTCATAGAGTATTTGATCGAGCGTTAACCATTGAGCCAGATCGATCATTGTTGATGCTGCAGATGACAAGTTGATGTGAGTCAGCGCATCGGGCGATACCGGTGTTGCCTTTTTGGGAATATCAAATGAAAATATCCGTTGATGTTGACATTGCGAGCAGGTGGTAGGAACTGCGATGACAGTATCCATTTCCTTGCGTGGTTGATTGTCAGGAAATTGTGGTTCCAACGGTCCACTCGTGCAGCTTTCGCACACAGTCACCTGAAAAAACAGATGGATTTCCATGTAGCTATGTGCCATGAAGCGGTTTGATGGTATATGCGGGTTAGGCATCGGTCGGCACGAGAGGATATAACTTAATATAGAAGTAAATACTAATCGTCGCCTTCATTCCCATTATGGTCTTCTGCATCGTCTTCGTCATGTTTCACGTTATCATGGACATCTTCTTCCTTGGTATCGTCAGATTCATCCATATGTTCCATGTCTGCGTGATCCATATCCGCATGATCCATGCCCGCATCCTGGGGGGCGCTTAATTTTGCTTCTGCGGCTAGCGCATCTTCCATAGTCGTCAAGACTTGCGCTGCGGTGAATGTGCCATCTGATAGCCGAGCCATCACCATATCGTAACGGTCAACATTTTCAGAAAGTTTTTCAGCTAAGGTCTCAGCGTCTGGTAATTCGGGGAACTCCAGATACCAAGCGTCGTCGATGATGACAAACTTCAGCGTGGGTGTAAGACTTCCCGGTGCATTCGTTGCCGTTGATTCATCTGCACTGATTACTGTGATGCTTGTGGTTGATAAATGAGTACCCGTAGCCATGTCCGCCGAAACACGAAGTTTGGCCAGGGTTGTTTCAACACGATCAGTCTGATCGCTCAATTGTTCAGATAATAGTTTTTTCAGCGCATCAATTTTCTTTCTTACTTCAGTAGCAGCGGCAAATGCAGCGGCTATGGCTTGACTCTGTGATTCGACGATATAGGTCTGTAGTTCTTCAAAATCACCCTCGGCGGATAGTGCGTTGTAATCGTCGATGAAGGCCTTGATCTCGTCCTCAGTTTCTGCGTCGGCTTGTTGATTATCACCAGCGGGTACATCTTGTGCATGATCGGGTTCCGGCTCTGCACCGGGTTCGCGAAACGGCACCCAATCAGCTTGTCCCTTATTGACCGCGACGTTATGAAAGGTGGACGGTGGTAGTACCAATGGCTGCCCCTCGGTCCCTAAATCCTGGGCAAGCATCGGGGCTGGATCATTCTCCTTGCAACCTAATATACATAGTGGTGCCAATATAGCTGTCGTAGCTAAAAACCAGGTGCGACGTTTCGTCCCCATAACGGTCTCCGTATCAGATTCGCCCCATCCATATATCGGCCTAGTTGTACCCTAGCCGATCCTCCCCCCCTCAAAGTCAGAAGTTATCCAGCGATCGACTTCGGGTCAAATCGAGGGGGAGTATCGAGGTAGGGTACGTCGTGCCCGTGCGTCAAGATCAATCACAATCCAAGCATAGCCTTGGATTGTCTTTGGCAACCGGCAGAAACAGGCCTCCGGCTGCTGAAGCTCAACTGGATTCGCTTTAGGGAGTCTAACGCTTGGTATGACGAAATGTTTTGACGTATATATCTCGCGTACTCTCCGGTAACGAGATGTTCACGAATCGTTGCCGCTTAAAGAGTTCTTGAACCCCGGTCCAGGCGAAAGCCGCCGGTATCTCTCCGCTACCACTACGCGATGGTTGGACGGGATACCCTTCCAGTCGTTTGGCTCCAAGCGTTCTAGCCAGCAAGACGGCAGATTTGAGCAGACGGGTAGCTACACCTTGGTGCCTAAAGCCGGCTCGAATATAAAAGCAGACTACAGACCACGTATTTTCGTCCCACTTGGTCTGTAATGCTTTAACACGTTCTAGTCGAGGAAATGTCTGACGCGGCCCGATGCAGCACCAGCCTACTGGGGTATCAACCGCGAAGGCGATGCAAGCATGTACCTGACCTGATTTAACTAATTTTCTAAAGGCTCGTTTGTTGGGTTCACCTTTATTATCCCCTAAAACCACGGCCTCTGGCCGTGGACTGGAATAGGTTCGACCGTTCCGTTGTGTAGATCGTGCGCGTAGGCTCTCCCTCCGGGAGGCCCCTTGGGGCAGGAAGGAGAACCCAATGCACGATTGGAGAAGCCTGTCCCATGTACGATGGGAATGCAAGTATCACGTGGTGATCGTACCGAAGTACCGGCACAAAGTATTCTACGGAAAGATGCGAAGTCGGATAGGTCCGCTTCTGCGAGACCTGTGCAGGCAGCGGGGGGTTGAGTTGCTGGAAGGGCATAGCATGCCGGACCACATCCACCTCTGTCTGAGCATCCCGCCCAAGTTAAGCGTGGCCCATACGATCGGGTTCTTGAAGGGCAAGAGTGCGGTGCGAGTTCATCGAGAGTTGATGGGTCATCGTCGTATGACAGGGTTGCATTTCTGGGCGACTGGTTACTGTGTCAGCACGGTCGGTTTGGACGAAACCAAAGTGCGGGAGTACATTCGCCAGCAAGAACAGCTTGAAAGTGGTCAAGGCGACTTGGACCTCAAGTAAACGTTGACAACGGCCCCAACGGGGCCTTCCTGAACCCAACGCCCCCTTCAAGGGGGCTACCTAAAGCCACCCGCTCTGCGGGTGGTTGATTACTTTGTTCCCACAACTTACCACCACGAGGCAAGCGCCAGTACATACACCAGCATCCACCACACGCCCCTTTGGCCCCAAATAGTTCTTCGATGATGGGCCAATCGTTCGAGGTTACTGTCTGCGTTCGGATCACTCGACGAGGTTTATCTTGTGTGGTCCGCTGCGATGATGTCTGCTTTGAAACCATGAAACACGGTGATTGTTCGTTCCTGGACGGCTGTTCATAAGACTAAAACCAAACGTATGACTCTCTCGCCTTAACCGCCAGTCGATAGTGAAAACGGTTCAATGGTAACGGTCACGTTTAAGTCCAACGGCAATTCCGTATTGGTGAAGGTGAATACGATTGTATCACCGCAAGAAAAATCCTCGCCTTCACGGAGTATGTTCGTATCAGTCTCGGGTCCAATGCTGCCAACGACCTGCAAATCGGCCTCTCGAAGCTGTATGGCCCCCAAGTCGTTGCAACTTCGGGTAAACGACAGCGATTGGCCGGCATCCACGGTGTTTTCAATTTGGGTGCCAAAGGTAGTGATCAAGACATCTAAAATATCTGAGTCTTCAGCAATATAAAACGTGCTACTGACCGGGAATGTGCCGTTGTTCACGACGCGGACATTGACCGATGTAGGCTTCAATAAGCCAACCAGGGCATCGCATCCCAATCCAGACGACAAAGCTACGACCAGTGTTCCCAACGCTCCCGCGGCGACGTATTTACTCATGTTCGTACCCCTTTCTGCCTGATAGCGGCATGAATGGTCTGTGCGTATGTTTACGAAACAACTATCTAACAATACTTGAATGCTAGCAAAACACGACAAATCTTCCGTTTTCAACCAGCCTGTTCCTAACATAGCCCTAGTGGGTATACCAAGGTGCGACTATCCTAGTACATGCCGGCTACTGATCATACCTTTAGCGTTACAAAAGTACCTGGCCAGTCAACCACTGATTTTGTATTCTTGGGCAGTTTTCCAGATTTACCCACAATACTGATATGTGGTTCGCATTTTTCACACGACTTGACCTGAGAAAAACCCGTCTCACTTGCACTTGGTTTGACCCTACATTTGTGGGTGGCCTTGGCGTTGATATTTCGTTACTATATCTGGTCTCGCCCCATGCGAGGGAGCCGACTGGAGAAGGAGCGGATATCGCACATGACTTGACTTCCGACACAGGAGTGATCGATGGCTGTATTTCAAACTGATCAATATCGTAATATCGTGTTCACCGGTCATACCGGCGCTGGCAAAACTTCTTTGTGTGAGGCGCTGTTATTCAAGACAGGGGTGACCAGACGGCTGGGGAGCGTAACCGATGGCACGTCCATGCTCGATTTCCTAGACGATGAACGAGAGCGAAAGTGTTCGCTTGATTCATCTACTTTTTGTATCGAGCACGCAGATTGTCACATGAACATGATAGACACACCGGGCGTGGAGGCGTTTTGCGGTTTCTCCGTCGCCGCATTGGCAGGCGTGGAGTGTGCAGTTATCGTCATTTCCGCTGCTTCCGGCATTCAGGTGAACACGCGTAAGGCCTTCAACCGGGCCAAGCGTCATGGTCTGGGTATTTTCATTGTTGTTAATCATATTGATGCCTCCGATGTAGACCTGGCTGAGCTTCTGTCGCAAATCAAAGAGACCTTCGGTGCCGAGTGTGTGCCTGTTAATCTGCCTACAGGTGGTGGCAGTGGTGTAGTAGATTGTCTCAAAAACGACAGTGGTGATGCGGATATTTCGAGTGTGGCTGACGCGCACACGGAGCTACTTGAGGCTATCGTCAGTCTTGATGATGACATGATGGAGAAGTATCTCGGTGGCGAATTAAATGAGACTGACGCCATTGCTATTGCGCCACAGGCGGTCGCGGCAGGTGTGTTGGTACCCATTTTGTTCACCAACGCTTGTGGAGACGTCGGTATCGCCGAATTACTGGATGCGGTGGTAGACCTTTGCCCCAGCCCCGTCAACGGCAAGAAGCGTGTGTTGGTTGATGGTGATAGTGAAGAGGAACTTCACCCACACGACGCAGCACCGTTCGTGGGGCAAGTGTTTAAGGTTAGTACGGACCATAAAAGTCACATTAAATATCTCTCTGTGCGTGTGTTTTCAGGGAAATTAACTTCGGACATGTCGATAAAAACGGCTGATCACGCAAAAGGCGTTCGGCCCGGCCACATTGTGCGCCTCGTAGGCGCTGAGCATAAGGAAATCGAAGCGGGAGTTGCAGGGGACATTATCGCTTTAGCCAAGCTGGATTTCCATGTGGGCGATGTAATTTATGCGGATAAGGGCGGTGACATCGCTATGCCCGTACTTCCCAAGCCTATGTATTCATTGGCTATAACATCAAAAGCCCGCGGAGACGAAGACAAGATCAGTGTTGCCTTAAAACGGTTTGCGGATGAAGACCCTTGTTTGGCTTTGGATCGTGGTGCCGCAGGTGAAATGGTTCTTCACGGTATGGGCGATGCCCAATTGCGTACTTACCTCACGCGCATGGAGAAGCAAAACAAGCTGTTGGTGGACACCAAGCCCCCCAAGGTCGCCTATCGAGAAACCATTACCGGATCAGCTACCAATATCGAGTATACGCATAAAAAGCAAAGCGGTGGTTCGGGACAGTTCGGTCGCGTGATTATCAATGTCATGGCGGCTGAACGTGGCGAAGGATATGAATTTATTGACAAGATTTTCGGAGGGGCCATCGATCAATCCTATCGGCCTAGTGTTGATAAAGGTGTCCGCACGGTTATGGCTGAAGGTGTGCTCGCGGGATACCCGGTGGTCGATGTCAAAGTAGAGCTTATCGACGGTAAAACGCACCCGGTAGACAGTAAAGATATCGCCTTTCAAATCGCAGGTCGCGGCGCTTTTAGGGAAGGGTTCCTCAAAGCCAAGCCCGTACTGCTGGAGCCTATTGTTCATATTGAAGTGACTGTGCCTTCTGATAACGTAGGTGATATTACAGGCGACCTCGCCTCTCGACGTGGTCGACCTCAGGGGCAGGATGTACTGCCCGGTAACATGGCCTGTATAAAAGCGCAAATACCGCTAGCCGAGATGTCGGATTACAACTCGCGATTATCAAGCATCACCGGCGGTCAGGGCAGTTACGATATGGAGTTCTCACATTACGAGATTGTTCCGTCAAACGTTCAGCAGCAAATCGTCGATCAGCACAAAAAGGAATTAGAAGAGGCCGCAGCCGGATAGTAACTAATCGCCAGTGTTTTACCGAACCGCGTCAGGAAGCGGCCTCCGTGGCGATAGAGATGACGAATTATTCCTAACCGAGCGGCGAGCGCAAGCGACCCGTGTCTTAAAAAAACGGCTCGCGCTGGAATCGCCTGAAACATTTCAGCGTGTGTGTTGCCCCGAAGACACCGGGCGCTGGCGCTTTCGGCTCGGATCAGATACTCACCCAGTTACGAATCTAAGCCCTATCGGTACTATTGGGCCTTATGGCCTTGCCATGCAACGGTTCCCTCATTTTGGTAAGCTATACGAATGATGATGATTGAGGGCGACGCGCTCCCTACGCTTGCATCGCAACGGCTGGTACTGCGGTGGCTAGAACACCGCGATGCGGATGCGTTGTTTGAGATATTTTCGGATCGGGAGGTCATGCGATATTGGAGTTCGCCGCTGTGGGCAGACCATGCTGATGCTGTCGAGATGGTCGAGAGTGTACGTCGCCATTTTGCGGAAGGCTCGCTCTATCAGTGGGGCGTAGCTCGACGATGCGATGATGTTATCATCGGCACATGTACCCTGGCTCAGGTTGATACCCAGAACCGTCGCGCGGAAATCGGCTTCGCCTTGCGACAAGATCATTGGGGCCAAGGCTACATGACGGAAGCGCTGCGTACCTTGCTGACATTTTCCTTTGAAGATTTAAAGCTGCATCGCATCGAAGCGGATGTGGACCCACGCAACGCCGCGTCCATTCGACTACTAGAAAACCTGGGTTTTCAACGTGAGGGATACCTGCGTCAGCGTTGGTTCGTGGGCGATGAGATCAATGATACGGTATTCTACGGGTTGCTGCGAAGTGATTGGCCGACAATCTGACTGTTCGCTTTAAGATTTAATCTCGCCATTGAACATATTTTGGCGTAGGATAATTTTGGATGGTCGCATAGGGCAGACGAAGCCTGTCCTACAAAAAATCAACGAAAGGTGAAACCGTGACGGATTCCAACGAGGTTTTATTGGTTAGTGACGATAACGGTGTGCGGACGATTACATTTAATCGGCCTGATGTGCTCAATGCTTATAACGAAGAGATGTTGGTTGCACTTGGCAAGGCTGTGCGCGGGGCGGATAAGGATAACGCTGTTCGATGCCTGGTTATCACCGGGGCTGGGCGAGCTTTTTGTAGTGGGCAAGATTTAGCCGAAGTGGCTAGCCAATATCAAAGCGACGAACCGATCGAATTGGGAAATCGGTTGCGGACTTTGTATAACCCGATGATTACTAAGATTCGCACGATGGAAAAGTTGGTGATCGCTTCGGTCAACGGCGTAGCGGCTGGTGCGGGTTGTAGCTTGGCGTTGGCTTGCGATTTGCGCATAGCTGGGGAGTCGGCCAGCTTTGTTGAGGCGTTTATCCACGTGGGGTTAGTGCCCGATTGTGCGAGTACGTTTATGTTGCCCAGGCTCATCGGCGTGGCACGGGCGATGGAAATGGCCTGTTCCGGGCGAAAGGTTAAATCGGATGAGGCTTTGCAAATCGGTCTGGTCAACAGGGTAGTAGCTGACGAAGAATTGCAAGCTGCGACGGCTAAGTTAGCTGGGAAAATGGCGGCTATGCCGCCCAAGGCGATTGGCTTGACTAAAAGGGCGATCGATGCCGCTTGGACGGCTGACCTTGAGACGCAGTTGGACTATGAGGCTATGCTCCAGACGACGGCTGGTCAGACGCAGGATCATCGAGAAGGCGTGATGGCCTTTCTTGAAAAACGCAAGCCGACCTTCACAGGGCGATAGGGCTTCATTGGGCATGATGAGCAGCTAATCCGAACCGCGCCTGTGAAGAAGCGGACTTCGTATGCCTGACAGGTGGCCGCTTCTTCACAGGCGCGGTTCTGATGCAGGTGGCCGTTGCTTCACCGTCGCGGTTCGGATTGGTCCACAGGCTTGCGCCGGCGGCTCTGGCTCGGTGTATCAGTGCGAGTCGCTTGGCTATGTTGTTTACTGTGAGAATCGGACGATTCACAGGGTGGACTAACATCCGATCGCCCCGATACAAGTCCACCGCTTGAACCAGTGACGTAACACCGCTAACCTTCCCATTCATACGGGCTAGAACCGTAGGCTCGTTTGGTATTCAAGTATAGTAATAATGGAACTCCGGTGGTGAAGACCATCGAACATAATGAGTAGAACGGAGCTTACTTTTTGTTGAAAAGACTTAGCTTAGCAGAAATCTTACTCTCGTTGGAGTTTTTAGATGACGCAGTTACAATCGCCGCCTATTTCGGAGGACATACCCTTGACGGATGTACAGACAGCCCACGCCAAAGCAGTTGAGCTTGGCCAACATATGTTGCGGATGACGACGGCGTCAGGATCGGGACATCCGTCCAGTGCGCTGGCCATATCACATATTGTTGTGCAACTCATGTATCGCACGATGCGCTATGATCTGAACGATCCTTGGAGCTTGGCCAATGATCGGCTAGTGCTTTCGATCGGTCATGCAGTTCCAGCTATCTATGCCGCATATGCTGATCTGGGCGGTGTGGTGGGAAATGACAAGGCTTTGGCACGAAAACTGACTGTTGATGATCTTCTACAATTACGCCAGCAGAACAGCTTGCTGGATGGTCACCCGAATCCTGCCGAGGGATTTCCCTTTTTCGATGCGGCTACTGGTTCGTTGGGACAGGGGCTATCCGTTGCAGCCGGTCTGGCGTTAACCGCTCGACTCGACGGAATCGATAAGCGTATCTACGTGATCATCGGTGACGGAGAAGCACGCGAGGGGCAGGTATGGGAAGCGGCGGATTTTGCCGTGGACCATAAGCTGCACAACGTCTGCGCCATTTTTAGTTGCAACGGTCATGGCCAGGCGGATTCGGTGTCGACGCAGCAATCTGCAGATGCGATCGCGGCCAAGGCTCGGGCTTTTGGATGGCATGTGGTTGAAATCGATGGTCACGATCCCTCTCAAATTGCGAATGCGCTAGAGGTCGTTGGCTCAGTCGAAAAGCCGTTGGCGATTGTCGCACGGACGGTCAAGGGCTGGGGCGTGGAGATGATGCTGGGAAAGAATTTCCACGGTAAGCCAATTCCCCAAGATAAGCTCGATGAGGCTTGCGGGCAGTTGGTTGCTACTGGAAAGACGCTTGGTGTATCCAAGACCGCCACATGGTCACCGGCAGCACCAACACCGGTCCATCAAACGAAGGCGCCGGCTAAAATTGAACTACCCTCTTTCGAAAAAGCGGTTACCCGTGTGGGGTTAGAGTCGGCGCTGGAGAAGAAAAGGTTGGCGACTAGGGTAGCGTATGGGGCTGCGCTAGTGGCGCTGGGCGATGTGGACGACCGGGTGGTTAGCCTGGATGGTGATGTCAGTAATTCGACATTTGCCAATATGTTCGCCAAGCATCATGCAGACCGATTTATAGAATGTAAAATTGCGGAGCAGAATATGATTACAGCTGCGGCGGGGATGGCTGCAGCCGGTAAAATTCCCTTTGCCAGCAGCTTTGCCAAGTTTATTGCCCGTGCGGCGGATCAGATTGATATGGCTGCGATTTCTCGGGCGAATATCAAAATTGTTGGATCGCACTCAGGCGTATCTCTCGGTGCTGACGGTCCATCACAAATGGCCGTCTCCGATGTGGCTTATTTTAGAAGTCTAACGCGGGTAGATACCGGTGGTGAACGAGTAGGCTGTCGTCTGTTTCATCCCAGCGATCCGATCTGTGCCTATCGTTGTGTGGAACTTATGGCCAATGTCGAGGGCATGTGTTACTTGCGGACGCATCGTCCGGATGCCCCGTTTTTGTATGATTTGAACGAATCTTTCGGTCTTGAAGGATTTAAGCAGCTTCGCGAAGGTGACAAACTGACCTTGGTAAGCAGTGGATATATGCTGCATACGGTTTTAGAGGCGGCTAAGAAGTTGGATCAGCAGGGAATCCGATGCCATGTCTTTGATGTTTATGCCCTGCCCTTGGCGACTGGACCAATCCTGGAAGCCGCCCGTAATGCGGGTGGTACGATCCTGACGGTTGAAGACAATTACATCGGGGGTTTACACGCCGAGTTAGCTGAGGCTGCTGCTGAGTCTGGAGATGTCCGAGTTCATGGGCTTACCGCGCGAAAAATGCCCAAATCTGCGATTACTGCCGCTGAAATTTTCACGCACGTCGGTGTGGGAGAAGCGTATATCTTAAAGAAGGCTACATCACTGGTAGAAGGGTGAACCGGTAGAGGTGGGTAAGTTTCTCCAACCGGTGACTCTGAGTCGGCGGAGGTAAATGATATGCGATATGCGAGAACCTATATACTTGGTGCTATAAGCTTTGGGATGATCGTGGGATCGCTGGCTGCGCAGCAGGATAGCGAGAGTAAGAAATCTTTTGCGGATAAAAGCGCCAAGCGACGAGCGATGAGCGAGGGGTATCCCACCGGGCCGATGTGGGATTTGTTGGATCAATTTGCCGGTGTTTGGACGGTGACGGAGCACCACTACGATGCGCTGGGTCAAGTAATTGCAACAGTCGAAGGTACGGAAGAGGTTGTATGGATATTAGATGGTCATGCTATAGAGCGCAGTTACACGACTAAAACCGACGACAAGACATATAAAGCGATTGGTACATTTGTGTGGAACGACGCTACGCAGACATTCGAAGGCGTCTGGTTTGATAATCGTGCAGGTGGTGGGGCAACCATCTCGAAGGGGTCATGGAATGAAGATCGGCGTATGATCCATTACAAGCTCGAAACCGAAGGGGGTTCGGGTAAGTCAACTCGGTATGAAGTGTTGGATCGCATCACGTCAAAGGATACTCATGTGGCAACGACATATGTGGTATCAGGGGCTAAGCGTCTGAAACGGCTCGTAGTAAATTATAAACGTAACGAGCCGTGTGGAATAGGAGGCGTGATGTCGCTGCTGAGTATTACCCCAACAGACGAAAAAAATGAATCGAAAAAGTAGCGAACCGATGTGTGTCAACCCTGAATAATTTGTGGTAGCTCCGGTGCTTGCAGGGCGTATGACATAAGTAAACCAGCGATAACCAGTGCAAAGCCGACTTTGGCTGCGGCGCCAAGTGCAAATCCCATAGCGGAAAATAGGCCGACTTTGGTGCCTTGGACGAAGTCTTGTTTAGCGCTGAGCTCTCCAATCGTGGCGCCAACAAAGCACCCTAGCAATGCGCCAATGACCGGGCCGATGAGGGGGATAGGCACGGCTAGGATAAGCATTCCGACTATCCCGCCAATCAGTCCGCCCCATGACGCACGGCGGCTGGCGCCTGCCTTTCGGGCGGTAATCATGGACATGAAAAGTTCTACGATTTCCGACACGGCTCCAATAGCCACGGCGACGATGATGATTGTCACCGTAATACGTTGCCACTGACTCCACCACCCGAATAGCCCGCCACTTGCGACCATAAGCCAGATACCTGGCAGTCTTAGCGCGGTTAACATAATACCCCCACAGCATGCCACTGCGAGGCCGGACACGGCTACGATAAACCACACATCTTCCATGACGATTGCTCCGACGATCACCTTTGATCTCTTACGATTGTATTCGAACAATGGAGTAAAAGATTCTCCTTGGCAAGGATGTGGTGTCGCTTGTGTGCAAACGCCGCTTTTTTAGGGCCTTCAAGCTGATCAATTGGGTCGACGTTGTGGGCTGATAGGGTATAGAATGCGTGTGACGTTGAGGCCGTAGCCGTTTCTGCCATAGAGGGGGGAGATTTATGGTTTGTACAATCGGACAGTGGATATTGTTGGCTTCACTAGCGTCGGTCGGATATGCATCGATGCCAATTGAAGTGATGGCGCAGGTGATCTTGGCTGACCCCGTGATCGAAGAGCCGATACGCCCGCTGTTTTCCGATAACGAAGTTGATATGCCAACCATTGGTGTTGGCTGTGGTCAGCTTAGTCTTGCGCCCTTGCTGTTCGGTTTGCCATCACTTCTTATGATGAGTATTTGTAGTTCCAGATGCTCGTTATTTAAGCGTTATCCAGGCTCAATATAAGCGTTGTCTGGAAAGGAGGCTGCTTCCTGACAGACGCGGTTCTGCTAAAGTGCTTTTCTGGCCAAGATTAAGGTATTGACGCTTTGGTCATTATGGGACGTATGACAGATGGGTGGACGTCGTTAGTTAGTAGTCGTTGGCGACGATGTACATCATAGGTATCCATGCCTTATAGTCAGGTGTGATTGTGGTCTGACTATAGAAACTTAATGGAGCCAGGTGTCATGAGAGTCCGTGAACCGGTGGTAGCCGGTCAATTTTACGAATCCGACTCACATCTCTGTCGACAAGCGATGGATGCGTTGGTGACTTATACGGATCAGTCAGGCTTGTCAGCCAAAAAGCTGTATGGGGGGCTTGTACCTCATGCCGGTTGGTCCTACAGCGGGTCGGTGGCAGCCGGTGTATTTGCGACGTTGGCTCAATCATTTGCGCCGGATGTGATTGTCTTGTTCGGAGGTGTACATCGAAGTTCCGTTGATATCGCAGCCATGTTTAGTGATGGCAAATGGGAGACGCCGCTCGGGCCTGTACCGATGGATGCTCGGCTTGCAGAGCGAATTTTAGGCCAGACGAATCTGGTCGCCGACGATGCTTTTGCTCACGAAAAAGAACATTCGATCGAAGTTCAAATGCCCTTTATTGCCTCGCTTTTTCCCTACGCGCGTGTGGTGCCGATTATGGTTACGCCAGGACCAAAGGCCGAAGCCGTGGGTGAAGCGATTGGTCGCACACTAACGGCTTACGACTACAATGCGATGATTGTGGGGACGACCGACTTGACGCACTATGGTCCTAACTATGGTTTTGTTCCAGAGGGCGTGGGGGGAGAAGGTAATCGTTGGGCCAGGCAAGTAAACGATCGGCGTTTTATTGATCTTGTTCAGGAAATGCGAAGTGATTGTGTTGTTGATGAGGCACAAAAGCATAAGAATGCGTGTAGTAGTGGGGCGGTCGCTGCGACCGTGGCCGCGGTAAAGAAGATTGGTGCAACAAGTGCGTTGGTATTATCTCAAACGAGCAGCGCCGAAGTTGTGGTGTCTGCGGGTGGGGGTGAGCCTTCGGATTCGGTGGGTTATGTCGGAATGGTTTTTGCGTGACTACGTGCGTGCTAATGCGCGAATCATGTTAAGAGGTATGTGATGCTAACGGTATTGGTGGCAGATAAAATTGCAGAGGCCGGACTGGCGATACTGGAAGAAACACCAGGCGTTTCTTATGACGTCAAGCATGGACTTTCTCCAGAAGAACTAGCGGAGTGTATTGGGCGTTATGATGGCATTCTCATCCGATCCGCTGTCAAAATTACGTGCGATACGTTGGTCACACCTGGTAACTTGATGGCTATCGCGCGGGCGGGTGTTGGTGTGGATAATGTTGATCTTGATGCTGCCACGGCTGCGGGCGTGTTGGTATTAAATACCCCCGATGCCAATACCACTTCGACGGCGGAACACACCTTTGCGATGATGCTAGCCATGTATCGACGATTGCCGGAAGCGCATGCCCACGTGCGAAGTGGGAAGTGGGATCGTGCCGGGTATAAAGGTCAGCAGCTTGCCGGTCAGACGCTAGGTATTGTAGGTCTAGGTCGTATTGGTCAGGCGGTGGCTAGTCGTGCTTTGGCATTTGGTATGACGGTAATTGCTTACGATCCATTCGTGAAACAATCCACGTCGCTTGGCGGTGAAGTCGCGATGATAGACGATCTAGATGAGCTTCTGTCGCGTGTAGATTGTGTCACGATTCATGCCATGTTGACGGAGGAGACGCGACATATGATCGGCGCACATCAGTTGGCCAAAATGAAAAAAGGGGCCAGGTTGGTTAATTGTGCGCGAGGTCCGCTCATCGATGAAAAAGCCTTGGCTGAGGCGCTGAACTCGGGGCATCTAGGCGGGGCAGCGATTGATGTGTACGAAAATGAACCACCCAGCGAAAGCCCATTGCTAAAAGCGGAGCGCATTGTACTCGCGCCGCACCTTGCTGCCTCGACGGAGCAGGCGCAGCGACAAGCGGGTGTCGATGCCGTGGAGTCGTTGCTTGCCTATTTGCAACGCGGTGAAATCAGGTCGGCGGTCAATGTGACGGGCATGCCGCGATCAATGCCGCCACGCGCTCGGGCGTTTGTCGATTTGAGTTCGCGTATGGGTACTATTTTGTCGCCCTGGTGTGCGCAGGGGGTCGATAAGGTCTGCGTGACGGTGTATAGCGAAACGCTGCAGGCATTTGCGGAAACATTTTCATCGCAGTTGGTGGCGTCTGTGCTTAGTCCGCACTTGCAACAGCGCATCAATTTAGTGAATACGAAAGAACATGTACGGCGGCGGGGCATTCGCGTAGATCACGTCTCTCATTCGCTTACACAGAATCAGATGGAAACGGTGCATGTGAGTGTTGAGACGCGATCGCAAAAGCATGAGATTGAAGGGACGGTTTGGGGCGACGGGCGTCCGCGTATATTGTCCATCGATGGTTACCGTATGGAATTGGTGCCTTCCGGTCCTATGGCGCTGATATACAATGATGACACACCGGGTGTGATTGGACTGGTTGGCAAGACGCTTGGGGATGCAGGGATCAACATCGCTGACATGGTCCTGGGGCGACGCAGCGGGCGAGCGCTGATGGTGCTCAAGCTGGATGAACCCATGCCGCAGGAAGTTCGCGATACGATGGATGCTCTTGAACCCGTTCAGACGATTCGTCGCATAGAACTACCACCTTTGAAAGATAAGAACGGGGATGCATGAGCCAAGGCGTAGCCATTGGTATTGATCTGGGGGGGACGAACCTCAAAGTTGCGCTCGTCGATTCCAGTGGGAGGATTGTCGCCCGAGCTACGCAGCCCATGGATGCTACGCCTAACCCGCCCGTTGTCATGGACGCCATGGTGTCACTTTCACATCAGGTTATGTTGGATGCACAGGTTGACGTTTCCGCGGTGATAGGTGTGGGTGTTGGATCACCCGGCCCGCTTAGTTTTAGTCGTGGTGTGATTATTAGGGCCGTGAATCTCGCCGGTTGGGAAAATATACCACTGCGCGATCAGCTAGGTAAGCTAATCGGCAAGCCGGTGGTGCTAGATAACGACGGTAATGCAGCGGCGTATGGAGAATTTTGGGCGGGCCGTTGTCGAGACGGGCACGACCTTGCGCTACTCACCTTAGGCACCGGTGTGGGTGGTGGCATCATCCTGGGCGGACAGGTTCTTCGTGGGCATTTTGAAAATGCCGGAGAGATGGGCCACACGATCGTGGAGCCTCGTGGTCGAGCGTGTTCGTGCGGCAAATCAGGGTGCCTGGAACAGTACGCATCTGCTTCGTCAGTAACAAAACGCGCATTGGAAAAAGTGATGGCCGGAGAATCGTCCGCACTTGGTGTACGGGTAAAACGTGGTGACGAAGTTACGGCACAGACCGTTGCGAGGCTTGCCCGTGATGGTGATGCGTTGTGTCAGCGTGTGTGGGATGAAACATGTTTCTACTTAGCGATTGCCTGCATCAATATTCAACATACTTTCAATCCTGAAAAAGTGTATCTTGGTGGTGGCTTAGCGTGCGCAGGAAACCAATTAATGGATGGTGTACGGGAGCAATTTGATTCGATGTCATGGACGCAGCATGATGACAAACCGACCATTGAGTTGGCTTCATTGGGGTATGATGCCGGCGTGATTGGCGCTGCCGGACTTGCCTGGCAACACTATAGTGACGTGAATCAATGATTACAGCGTCAGTTGTTGCCTTCAATCGCACGGCGGCGGATCTCATTGGCTTGGTCGATAAGTTCGTCTGAGGTGATGATCTTTTTCGGTGCAAGCACGAAATGGCGATCATGGTGATCGTGGAGATAGCCCGGCCACAATACCTCGGATACGAAATCGAGGGGAATACGTTGGTACCACGGAGCGGATACTAGCGTGTGCGTCTGGAGCGTTTCATAGCCTTCCTTGCGAATGACTACATCATAATCGCCGTACCATAGAAAATCTGTGGTCACCGTACTTTGTCCAACTTCCTGATCATTCAAAAACACCAATGCGCCCGTCGGCTCGGTGGTAATGGTAATGGATCGCCGCACGCAGCCGAGACAGCATAGTAGCGTGACAAGCGCCATGCTCGTGATCGTATAGCCGGACAATCGCCGTGCCTGGTATATCGAGCGGTGAGAATCTGCGCGGTGATCCATTGATTTGGTGTTACTATTGATATCTAGACAATGCGCCTGGCTACTTAAAGAAGTGGCAGGCGATGAGAAATCAGTCATACTCATACCCTAACTTACTGTTGAGTCGAATCCATGTGCGGAGTCACCGAGCTGATTGTGTAGCCTATCAACTTCGACCGTAAAGATATTCGTGAAGGTATTCAATGGTGGTTTGCTGATGTTCACACTCACTCGCCATGATGTCACCGGCGGATATCAGGCCGTACAACTGGCCATTCTCGACGATGGGAATGTGACGAATGCGTTTTTCGCTCATGATAGATCGACATTCATCAAGCGTTGCTTCTCGGGTACAGCAGACCATGGGCGATGTCATCACGTCACCCATAATAGTATCCCCCGGCGATTTGCCGGCAGCCACGATGCGGCGAAGGATGTCCCGTTCTGTGAATATGCCGACGATCTTGTCGTTATCTCTGACGATGAGGGCACCGATGCGCTTGTCATTCATTAACTTAGCGGCATCCAGCACATTGGCATGACGATCAATCGTGGCGACATCTGCTCCCTTTCGCTGCAGGATGGCTTGAATGTTTGGCATGGTAAGTCTCCTGTTTACCGAAAATGTCCGGGTATAAACATGGTCAATTCCATATACGGTCGGGCTGATTATCCTCCGTACACCTATGGGCCGCAAGGTGTGTGATTTGTTTCACAGCTTTTCGCAGATTGTGAAATATTGACCGACTGATTCCAGGCTACGTTGTGTCCGAGGTAGACATGCGTATGAGCGATTGATGTGCTTTACTTTTTGGATTGGGATCGTATGAATTTTTCCATAGCATTGAGCGTTACCTCGCTGATATGGTGCTCTATACCCTCAGCGTCGATTCGTGCCTGTTCCTCGGGAACGCCTAATAAACCCAAACATGCCAGGACGATTTCGTGACGTCTGCGGGTTTGTGCCGCCAATTTTTGTCCTTCGGGTGTGAGGAAAATCGACCGATAGGGGCGTTTGCTGACCAGGCCATCGCGTTGCATGCGGCTAATGCTTTTGTTCGCCGTGACGTGGGTGACTCCCATGCGCGTAGCTATATCCACTAATCGCGCTTCGCCCGTGTTGGTGATAAGATCGTCGATCAGTTCGACGTAATCCTCGGCTAGTTCGGTTGCGTGGTCCTGTCGCGTACGCGAAAAGCCTGCTGTGGTGCTGTGGTGTTGTGGGGGCTGCGTATTGGTCATTTTTAGGTATCTCCTTCGTGTATATCAGAATTATAATTATGGTCTGATGGCTCGTCAGGAATTTTTTGTCCGTGCGGGTCTGTTTGCACATGGTGTAGTTCTTCGATCATCGCCTGTTGCATAGGTTGAGAGATAAAATGTTCGATCCGTTCGGCGGATTCGTGTAGATGATCCAATTCAAGGTCGAAATGCTTGGCGACATAAGTTTCCCACAAGCGATGAGAGCGTACCAGCTTCTTAGCTTGCCATCGACCATGGTCAGTCAGGTGGTACGTATTATTTTCATAGAGCACTTTACCAGCTCGGACTAAGTTAGCATGGGCTAGTCTGTGCATCCACTTACCTGCAGGCATGACTACGGCATACTGTTGAGTTGGTTGAATGCTGGTCGTTTCTTCCATGCGGTATAGTTTACCAAGAATATCCTCACATGCGATGCGTAGGGATAGCTGAAACCGATGAAATACTTTGCTGAGGATGCCCTGATGTGAGGCGAAAAGCATGGCGCCGGTAAATATCAGGCCGGAAATGACGGCCATCATCCCGGCGGTGTTGGTGTCGGCGAATCCAAACCAGGTTGGTACGGTGATGGCGGAAATATGTCCCAGCACGGCTGACGCGGCAGCGACGATCATGCTCACGGCCAACATCACACCGTATCGATTGGTTAGCAAATGGGCGCAAGAGGCAGGCACAATGAGCATAGCGATGACCAGGATGCTGCCCACGCTTTCGAAGGATGCGACTGTGGTGATGGCTACCAAGGTCATGGTGACGTAGTGCATGACATGGGCATTGATCCCGAGTGTGGTTGCCAGCGCAGGATCAAAACACGTTAGGCGAAGTTCTTTGTAAAGCAGCAAGGTGAATAATAGGTTTATCAGCAATACACTACCGAGTATCCACACGGCCCGTGGTAGTGACAGTTGTAGAAGCGTAATCATATCCAGTGGTACTAATTCGATGGCGCCAAAGAGAACGCAGCCGGGATCAAGATCGACTTTGTCAGCACCGCGAACGATGAGAATCAAGCCGATGGCGAAAAGTGCAGTAAATGTGACCCCCATGGCGGCGCTTTCTTCCACCTTGCCGAATTTGTGAATCCACTGCGTAAACAATGCAGTGAGCAAACCTGCGATGGCTGCACCAACAAACATGGTTACGCTGCCACGGCTTCCAGACACGAGAAAGGCTACAGCCAGGCCGGGCAGTATCGCGTGACTGATCGCATCACCCATCATGCTCATCTTACGTAATACGAGAAAGTTGCCAATGAGTGCGCAGGACATGGATGACAATATGCCGGTGATCACAATCCAGGTATCAAGTGTTGACCAGTTCATTATGTGTGCTTTGATATTCCCGGTGGTGTGTGAGGTTTTCCAGCCCTTGTTGTGGCATGTGGGCTGGGGGGCATGGCCAGTTCGGGGTGCTTAATAGCAAGCAAACCCAGTAGTTCATCTACCATGGATGGGCCGATGATGTGTTCGAGTTCATCTGCGCCGCGGTCTACGTGGCTCGGTGCTATATCGGCGTGGTGAATTAAATATAGCTCCCACAGTCGGTGGTTGCGTACCACACGACGGGCATTGGCCAATCCCCGACCGGTGAGTGAATAATAGTGGTGGCGGTTTGGGCGAACCAACTGTTTGTTGACGGCCCTGCGGATGATGCGCCGCAAATGTTGAGGTGACCAGGACCGCGTAGCCAACAGACGCTTGAAGGAGGTTGATGTCGTAGACGAAGTCGTTGAGATGCCAAGTTGTGGCTGTAATCCCGTCTTTTCTGATCGCTCATACAGTGCGCGTAACAAGTTTTGTTGAGCAATTTTTCGCGACAACAGCATATGATCGATGAGTCGGTGAACGATACCGCGTGCAGTTCCGAAAAACAGGCTTAGTGCAAATATAACACTAGCTACAACAACAATGATGGCACCTGCAGGAAGTCTTGGTAAGAGCGCGCTAAGCGCCGCCCCTGTAAAACCGCTCGCCGCGCCAATGCCGGCGGCAATGAGCGTCATGGGGAAAAGTCCATCCGTCCAAAACCTTGCAGCCGCCGGCGGGATTACCAGCAAGGCAATCATCAGAATCAAGCCGACCGCTTGAAGTCCAATGACGGTAACGACAATAACGAGTGCCATGATTATGGCGTCCAGACGTAATATCGGCCATCCCTGTGATCGGGCATAAAGCTGATCGAAACAAAGTAGCTTGAGTTCCTTAAAGAGCAGACCGCAGATGACTACTGTGATGATAGCAACTAAGGCTATCATCTGGGCGTCGCTTGCGAGCATGGCTGCCGTTTTGCCGTAAATAAAGGATTGCAAACCGGAAGCATGTCCCGTTTGCATTTTTTGAATGATGCCCAAAATTGCGATGCCCAGGCCGAAAAATACGCTCAAGACGATGCCTAGTGCGGCGTCTTCCTTGAGGCGTGTCCAGCGACGAATGGTCATGATGCAAGCTAGTCCTATGGCACCTGATAGGCCGGCCCCGAGTAGAAGGCCGGGTAAATATTTTCCTGTGCCGCCAAACTGTATCATGAATATAAACGCCAGCCCGATACCCGGTAGCGTGGCATGACTCAACGCATCGCCCATCAATGCCCGTTTACGCAAGAGCATCATCGTGCCGGTAACGCCAGCGGCTAAACCCAGCGCCATAGTGCCAAACATGACCACGCGCGTATTGTAGTCTTTCAGCAGAAATACGCGTATGAATGTGTCGTATGAAGGAAGTGACATGTATGTGTCTTGAATAGATGCCAACTCCGCCGCAAACGCAACAGAGTCAGGCCAAGTGAGAAGCAACACCAGGCAAAACCAAAACCTTAACTTGAAACGAGGCATCACGTTTCTCCCTGTTGGGCGATTGCCTGTGCCGCTTGGTCCAGTAGCGTGAGATGACCTCCATAGGTTTTTCTAAGGTTGTCCGGCGTGAATACTTCATCCGTTGGGCCGTGTGCGACAATGCGCATGTTCAGTAGGATGACGTAGTCGAAGTATTCGCGCACGGTATGCAGGTCGTGGTGGACGACGAGTGTCGTTTTTCCGGCTGTGCGTAGTGTTTGTAGAATGTTGACAATAGCCTGTTCCGTGCTTGCATCTACACCGGCAAACGGTTCGTCCATAAGATATAGCACCGCGTCTTGAACCAGTGCCCGTGCAAGAAAGACGCGTTGCTGTTGTCCACCGGACAGTTGGCTTATCTGGCGCTTGGCGAAATCAGCCATACCGACTTGTTCAAGGGCTTGCATGGCGCGCTGTTTGTGACGACGCGATACGAGGCGACACCAACCTATCTGGCGGTACAAACCCATGCAGACGACATCGAGTGCGTTTACGGGGAAGTCCCAATCGACGCTCTCCCTTTGTGGAACATAACCCACGAGGTGGCGCTGCTGACGGTACGGTTTGCCGAAAATCATTACCCGACCGGACGCCTTAGGCATCAAGTCTAGCGCTGCTTTGAGGAGCGTGCTTTTGCCGGCGCCGTTGGGGCCGATCATGCCAATCAGACTTCCGGCTGGCGCGTCGAAATCGACATCCCAAAGAACGGGTTTTCGGTGATAGGCGACGGTCATGTCATGTACGGACAGGGGTGATGTGGCCGGGTGCTCTTCACCTGTCGCAACACGCACGCGGCGCTGTGTGGAAGCTGCGATGTCTGGTGGAACAGAGGTTCGTGTTGTACTGGACGTATCGTAATTCATGTGTCAGTTACCTATGGACATTTTACGGGAGTGTTAGTTTCCCCTGGAAGCCTTTTAGTGGGACGGTTCCACCAAGAGCGCGAGTGATGACTGTGACGTTATGATCAATCATACCGATGTACGTACCTTCATAGGTGCCTGGTGTACCCATCGCATCTGAAAAAAGCGTGCCGCCCACGACGACGTGATGTTGCCTGGCTGCGGCTCCTTCCGTCAGGGCTAGAACGTTTTTGTCTGAGACGCTGGTCTCGACGAACACGGCCTGAATTTTTCGCGCAACAATAAAGTCAATCAGGTGATTGATATCCTGCAGACCGGCTTCGGATTCCGTAGAGATGCCTTGAATGCCTTTGACTTCAATATCAAAAGCCCTGCCAAAATAATTAAATGCGTCGTGGGCTGTGATGAGAACCCGGCGCTGCTGAGGTATGGTGCTGATGGATTTCAGTGCATATTCATTTAGCTTGATAAGCTGCGCGTTGTATTGTATGGCATTGGATTCATAGACCGCCGCATTGGGTGCATCGAATGCTGACAAGGCTTTAGCTACGGCGTTGACGGCTTGTTGCCAGGCACTGGGGTCCATCCAAACGTGTGGGTCAGGATGCCCCTTGAATTGGTGTGGTTCGAGAAGATAGGACGGATCAATCGATTCCGTAACCGCATATACAGGCTTGCCGGTCCTTGCGATTTTTACCAGCGTGTCAGCCATTTTTCCTTCGAGCATCAACCCACTATAGAAAACGATATCAGCGGATAGTAAAGCTGCGACGTCACCGCGTGTTGGGTTGTATAGATGCGGGTCTACGCCTTCACCAATGATGCCTCTTACCTTGGCGTGATCACCGGCTACTTGGCGGACGATATCCGTAATCATACCCGTGGTGGTGGTGATGTTATACGGATAGCTCTTGGGTGCGGCACTTACGCTTGTTGAATCTGTCATCGCTAATAATAAGGTCCATCCCAATAGGCAAAGAACAGGACCAAACCATTTATGGTTGCACGTGTGTTGATATTTCATAGTCATTTTTCTTCACTTGTAAATGTTCCATGGATCGCATGACTGGGCATGTCATTTGGAAGGATCTACCCATTCGTGGTTTGTTGGTTCATAACTAGCGTGTTCAAATCCTTAAAGAAAATCCAAAACCCACAAATAGGTCGTCGGCCAATTCGTTTAGTCCTGTGCCAAGTCGAATGTCGAGTTGGAAGTTGTTATTGATCAAATAAGTAAATCCGCCGTTGATGTAATGAGCGTCATCAGTGTCCCTGCTATTGGGGTATAAACCGAAGTACTCAACGTAGAAACCAAGTTGATTGGAAAGGGCCATAGCCAGGCTAATAGACGCGGACGACTGCAGAAAACGATCTATGCCCTCGGTGACGCCGGAAAAACCAACATTACCGGCTATAGCAAAGGTATCATTAATGTCGTATGCCCATATCAAGATGAGTGTTGGATCGACGTCACCAGAAGATATTTCATAACTTCCCGATGGGACGCTGATGGCGCCGATGAATCCAAAATGCGGTAGAAGTCCTTTCTGTTCAAAGAGTTTGTGCTTAAATCCCAGCGTGAGATCGTTTGATCCTTGCAGGGTATCTTCGCGCGAGATGATTTGACCGTTACGATCGGGAGTATCAAATAGTTCTTCCGTTATTGAATAACCTTCCCATCCAATGCGTAGTTCGAAGTCCGGAGCTATCCCGATTCTGACGAGTATTTCAGGGAATGTTTGATCACGGCGACGCTCGCTTTGTTCTCGGTCGTAGGTAAAGATATAGCCAAGCTCGAATTGCAGATGAGCTGTTGGAATCACTTCGGTACTTTCCGTGAAATCGGGTCGATCCGTTACCAATGGCTCATCCATGGCGGTGTGGTGTCTCGTCGTAGAGGCCCCGGCATGAAGGGATTGTGTTGTATGGCCAAAAAGGGGCAAACCAATAATAAGCGCAGCAAGTTTGCCAATACTGCGCGTTAGCCTTGAAACTAATTGAACAGAGCTATCGGTTGTGCTATCCATAGATTAAGTCATCACATGTAGATAACGATTCGTGTATTGTTGTAGTGTATTCGTCAGAAGTTTCATTGAGCTTTAATAATTATCTCTATATAAACTTTGTAGTATATGCTACATGCGTTATTCTGGGTGGTCAAGTCCTCATCAGATAAGGAAAACCCTTATCTCATGATGTGTCGTGGCCCGAACTATCGCACAAAACAAGATCAGTCATAATGGCATTGGTTGGCCGTGATATTATGGGGTTGGCGGAGACTATGAATGCAACGGACGCAAAGAGCTAGGGTTGCTAGCGTAATAGAAAAGAAAAGGCTGAGTGCGATTGTCAGGACTAATGACGAATCGCTTGCACAACAAGCGATGGAGGCTGCGGTTTCAGGTGGATTCCAACTGGTGGAGTTTACTCTCACGACACCGGGGGCTTTTACGCTGATACAATCCTTCAGGGAAAATGCTGATCTGACCGTCGGGGCCGGAACGGTTATGACTGTCGCACAGGCGAAACAGGCTGTGCATGCTGGGGCGCAGTTTTTAGTGTCTCCTATTTGCGATCCGGAAATCTTAGCCGTGGCGGCTTCGCTGGATGTGCCCATGATTCCCGGGGCAGCGACGCCGACGGAAATGGAACGGGCGCATCGGCTGGGGGCTGATTTTGTGAAACTGTTTCCAGCACCAGCGGGGGGTGTAAGTTTTGTACGGGCAGTGCGAGGGCCACAGCCTCATTTGCGTATTTTCCCGACTGCCGGTGTTGATCCCGACAATTTTATTGATTTTTTAGATGCCGGTTGCGTAGGCGCGGGTTTCGTGGCTAGCCTGTTCACGCCGGATGACATGGCTCATCGCCGCTTTGATGCTATTCAGCAACGATCCCTCATGATTTTTGAAAAGCTACACCGTTGGCTGAGTACGCGCGTCTGAGACGAGCATCACAATTGAGACGGAAGCGTCGTTTGACTGCGAATCATAAGATGACAGAACATTCATCATGGCCAGCCATTGGGCCTAAGTGTATACCGTGTGCGAAAGACGCCACCGCTTTGTTACATGCAGCGTTCTCAGCGAGTACATCGCTGGAGTCGATGCTCAAGCAGCCATGTGATGATGAGCATCCAGTGCTCATTGTCGTAAACGATAGTCATCGTTCGACCAGGACGCACGAAACGCTCCTGGCTCTGTCTCAATGGCTCAATGAACGTAATCTATCTTGTCGATTTCGCGTATTGGTTGCGACGGGTACGCATATGATCGTCTCCGAAGAACAGCAAACCTTTGAACGTGATACGTTAAGTGTCACAGGATTGACGCTGACCGAAATCAAATGGCATGATGGACGGGATGATCGAAAGCTCTGTTCATATGCCGAATGGCGCATGCATCCCTGGATTGCGGAAAGCACCTTGATGATGGCGATAGGTAGCGTAGAGCCACACTATTTTGCAGGGTTAACCGGCGCCCATAAGACAGTTACGATCGGGTGTATGGGGCGTGCGGATATACAACGCAATCATGCGTTTGCTTTATCGCCTGAATCAGATGTGCTCAGTCTGGATGGTAATCCCGTTTTTGATGGGGTGGCCAAGGTGGTAAGCGGGTTACAACAGGGTGGTAAACAGATCCTCGCGGTGAATCAAATTGTGAGCGGTAATCAGTTACTGCGTGTGGCTGTGGGCGATCCGATTGACACGTTGCATGAGCTGATGCCGACGGTCAAAGATGTATATGTCCACCAACTTTCATCGCCGGTTGATCTATTGGCCTTGCGAGTTCCGCTCCCGTTGGGCCGAAGTATTTACCAGGCTGACAAGGCGTTGAAAAATAACCATCGAGCAGTGCGTGATGGTGGTGGCATAATACTCGAAGCACCTTGCCCTGATGGCATTGGTGATGATGCGTTTACGAACTTACTTCGGCGATGCGCGGGCTATGAAGAAGCGGTCAAGGTGGTCGAGCAGGAGGGATATAAACTTGGGGATCACAAAGCTGTGAAACTGCGTCATCTGACGGATCCCAGGTCGCGTGGTGTCCGCATTGCACTGGTCACACGCAACATTACGGACGAGGATGCTCAACTCATGGGTATGCAGCGATTTGATGATACCACGTCAGCGATAGCTTGGCTCGCCCTTCATGTACAGCCCTCGGGTAATTGCTTAGCCATTGAGGATGCGGGATTTGTCACGACCGCTGTGGTCTAGGGCGAGCTAATATTCCTATCACCGTAGGCGCAAGTGCTCAGTCGCTGATTATGTAATGGGTGGTGTGAACGAGCGTCGCGTTGAAGGGATCGCGGATGAAAAGAGGCGTAGGGGTGACGCTTGCCCGTGCTTTTCCTCGGTTACCCCTGCACGGGCAAACGCTGTAAGTTACATCCATTGGACATTCGACAGCCCGATTTAGCGGCGTTTGTCCATGCCTTCCACCCGCCATTTTTGTTTTGCATCTTACAATAAAGCTAGCGGGGTCTAAACATGGACGAATGCCCCAGGGTTCCTTATCATCTACCTGATTGACACTCGTGTTGACTACATGAACTTTTATAGAAGGATACTGTGATGATGATTTCGCAAGCGATGTGCGATAAACTCAACGGACAGATCAACCTTGAGTTTTCGGCTGCATATCAATACCTGTCGATGGCCTGTTCGTTTGATAGTATGGGCCTGAAAATTTTGTCTAAACTTTTCCAGCAGCAATATGCGGAAGAGCGCGAGCATGCTCTGAAGATTCTTGGTTATGTGCAAGAGGTAGGGGGAGCGGTGAAGTTGGAAGCTGTTCCCAAACCGCGCGGGGATTTCAAATCGGTTCAGGACATTGTGGAAGCCGCCTTAAAAAGTGAACTGAACGTGACGCAATCCATCGGTGAATTGATGGAGGCTGCGATTGCGGAGAAAGATCATGCTACGCAAAGCTTCTTAAAGTGGTTTGTAGATGAGCAAGTGGAAGAAGTAGCGTCCATGACGGACCTGTTGAATCTGGTTAAATTAGCTGGAGACAATGTACTACAGGTTGAATCAAGGATACGTCACGAAATGATGTCAGTGTAGTGACACTACTAAGCAGACGGGCGTATGAGAAGCCATCTTGCATGATGAAGGGTGAAGATGAGTGATCAAAAACCTATCGATCTACGCAGCGACACGGTGACGAAGCCATGCGCTGCCATGCGCAAAGCCATGGCAGAAGCTGATGTCGGTGATGATGTGTTTGGCGATGATCCGACGGTGAATCGTTTGCAGGATCGGGTGGCGGAGCTTTTGGGAAAAGAGGCCGCGATTTACGTGCCGTCGGGTTCGATGGCCAACCAAACAGCTATTCGTGCACAGACACAGCCTGGCGATGAAATTATCGCCCATCAAGATAACCATATTTATCACTATGAAGCGGGTGCGCCGGCTGGATTGTCCGGGTGTATGTTGAGATTGCTCCCCGGCGCTGGTGGTAGGTATGAAGCAGATGCGGTTCGTGAGGTGATTCGACCTACGAATTCTCATTTTGCGCAGTCTCGACTCATCGTCATAGAGAATACGCACAATCGCGGGGGGGGAACCTGTTGGTCACTCGACGCGATCGAAAACATCAAACAAGTGGCCCTTGAGCATAAGCTCAATATGCATCTGGACGGTGCGCGCATCATGAATGCCTGTGTCGCGAAGGGGCATACACCCTCAGCCTATGCGAAGTATTTCGATACGGTGTCCATGTGTTTTTCCAAAGGTCTTGGCGCTCCGGTAGGATCAGCTGTCGCTGGCTCAACTGAGATGATTAGTCGCGTACATCGCTTTCGGAAAATGTTCGGCGGTGGCATGCGTCAGGCTGGTGTTATTGCTGCGGCAGCACTTTATGCGCTGGATCACAACGTTGAAAGGTTGGCTGAAGATCATCAAAACGCCAAGCGACTCAGCGTGGCCCTTGCGAATATGCCGCATGTCGATGTTGATGTCGAGATGGTAGAGACAAATATAGTCTACTTTGATGTTGATCCTGCGTATTCAACCGCTCAGCAGGTCTGTGATTGTTTGCATGAGGACGGTGTGTGGATGTTGGCAGTGTCGGCGCAGCGCGTTCGTGCTGTAACGCATCTGGACGTATCAACCACAGCTATCGAATTCGCGATCGATGCCTTACATCGGGTACTTTCTGCAAAACCTGCTGAATAACGGTGCAAAACATATCATGGACTATCGCGTTTTCGTTATTGGTGTAACTTGGTCTCGACGGGATAGTTCGGGAAAGCGCAAATACTAACCAGATAATAGACCTTGCTCTAATGAATGCGGAGATTCGTTATGCGTAAAATGTCATTACTATGTCATACTGCTAGCCTTTTTATCTTTATGGGTTTGGTATGTATAAGCAGCGTGGGCTGTGCCACAACAAAGACGGTCGGTCCGGGGATTGACACCTATGTGAAAATGCGTTGGCCGGCTGGGGTGGATGTAGCCGGTGATGGTACGGTGTATTATGTGTACAACCCTGAAGGTATTCGTCAGTTGTTTGCGGTGGATGGTGGCGCTGGTCGACCGGTTGCCCTGACATCTTTCGAAGATGGTATTGGTGGTTATTCACTTAGCGATGATGGTCAATGGCTTGGTATTACCGCAAGTACCGGTGGTAGTGAGCAAGCCGATTTGTTCTTGATGAACACTGAGCAACGCCGCTTGGAAGCGTTGTTTGAAAATCCCAGTGTTGTATACGGCAGTGTGCTATGGCGGCGGGATTCAAAAGCCTTTGCCTATCGCGCCAATGATGAATCACCGTCTGATTTTCACGTATATCTGTACGATGTAGCCAATCGCACTTCGCGCAAAGTGCATTCGGGTAAAGGATATTTCTACCCGGTGGATTTTAACAGTGATGGCTCCAAGCTTGTCATCGGGAAATATAATTCAGCGTCGTACTCTCAGCTTTTTGAAGTGACCTTAGCCACCGGCGAGATACGCGAGATCACGCCGCACACCCAGCAGTGGTCATTTTCGGGTGTGGGTTACTCTGCGGACGACAGTCGCTTTTTTGTGAATACGGATTATCAAAGCGATCTCAAAAGCATTCACGCGATCGATCTAGCCCAGGGTAACGTAACACCGTTATTGCCGGAGTTGAGTGGAAAGCATACCGATGGTGCTGCGCTTAATGAAGATAGAACTCTCCTGGCTGTCGTGGTAAATGAAGATGGATATGGCACGTTACATCTGAGACATGCTGCTGACATGAAGCCTTGGCCTGGGCCGCCTATGACCAAGGGTATTGTTGGAAACATTCGCTTTCAGGGTGACAACATGCTCTATTCGCTCAGCAATGCCAATACCCCAGGCATTGTATATCGTTGGAATTGGCGCAAGGCTGGTAGTAATACTGAAGCTTTGACTTCGGCGGATACGCAGGGTGTGGACGTATCGAAATTTCGATTGCCGGAGCTTATCCAATATCAAAGTTTTGATGGAAAAGAAATTCCCGCTTTTTTGTATTTGCCCACGACTTATCGTGCGGGACGGAAAATTCCATTTCTCTGCTATTATCATGGCGGACCGGAAGGGCAGTTTCGACCGGGTTTTAACCGTACTTTTCAATATTTTCTCACGCAGGGCTATGGCATCATTGCGCCAAACGTAAGGGGTTCGAGCGGCTATGGGAAAGCGTACATCGAAGCGGATAACTACAAGAACCGCCACAAGAGCGTGAAGGATGGCATCTGGGCGGCGAAATATGTGATCGACCAGGGATACACCGACGAGAAAATGGTGGCTGCATGGGGTGGTAGTTACGGCGGTTTTATGGTGATGGCCGTGATTACGGAATCGCCGGAAATTTTTGGTGCAGGTTGCAATGTCGTAGGCATTGTAAATTTTGAAACGTTTCTTCAGCAAACTAAATCTTATCGTCGCAAGTTACGCGAGGTTGAATATGGGCCGTTGAGCGATCCGGAATTTTTAAGATCGGTTTCCCCGATCTATAAAGTGGATCGTATTGAGACGCCGCTCATGTTGGCGCACGGTTTGAACGACCCGCGCGTCCCGGTGGGCGAGGCCATGCAGGTAGCGGTAGCGTTAAAGAAGCGGGGCGTGGAGGTAGAAGAACTCTATTTCCCCGACGAAGGGCACGGTTTTGCGAAAGAGGAAAATCGCTTGCTTTATTATCAGCAGATGGCGAAATTCTTCGACAAGCATTTACGATAATAGCATCAAGATACACCCTAAGTTTACACCATGGAAGATGTCGATGACGAAGCTTATTTCGGTGGATCGTTGCCGCTCGGGACAGGGTACTTTCGTAGTTTACGGTGATCGTGAGTTAGCCGTGTTTTTGCTTGAATCACCGGAGCGTGTATTCGTGATGGACAACGCCTGTCCGCACGCTAGCGGCAACTTGTCGGGAGGCGAAATCCGGGATGGTAAGGTGGATTGTCCGTGGCATCACTGGGAGTTTGAGCTATCCACGGGCGTATGCACCCATTCAGACCGTGCCCGTGTAACATGCTATCAAGCACATATCCGTGATGGGTATGTATGGGCGGCATTATCCTGAGACTTGATCTGGCGCCCGTAGATTGACTGTTGTTGTCAAATCTTTCTTATTTGCGTCTATATCTGGTAGAATGAACAGGTGATTTGGGTGTTGTTCGAGCGTGACAACGCCATTCGGGCCAATCAGTAACCCGCGTAGAATAGCATGATTTACTTGATCCGTGCCACGTTAATGACCATCGCCCTGGCTGCAGGGTATGTTTGGCTTCAGCCGCGTGACCAGAAGAGCCAAATTGTCGAGGTGTCGTTTGTTGAACAGGCCCAGGACGCGGGCTGTTTGAATGTCCATTCTATGGTTCGCTTGTCGGATCGTTTTGAAAACATTATGCCCTGGCTATCTTCGGTTGGGGCGGCTGCAGCGGCGGGTGACTACAACGGCGACGGAGCCGTTGATCTATACGTCACCAATTCCGGGCGAGGTGATTCGAATCGATTGTTTCGCAATCGCGGTGATGGAACCTTTGAGGATGTAACGGAAGTCGCGGGCGTGGGTTGTGGTAACCCTGAAGGGGCATCCATGCACGCTGTCTGGGGTGACATCGATAACGACGGCGACCTTGATCTTTATGTTGTTAAATGGGCTGAGGCCAACACCCTGTTTGAAAACCGTGGAGATTCTACGTTCGCGGAAATCAGCGCTGACGCCGGTGTGGATTATTGGGGCTATGGAAACGCGGCGACCTTTCTTGATTACGACCGCGACGGACTGCTCGATATTTTGTTGGGTAACTACTTCGCAGCGCAAGTAAAGGATGCTGATACCGGCGAGATGGTGCGTAATAATCTATGGAAGCCGGTGACGACGCGCGTGATGCACGAAACCTTTACCCATGCGGATAACGGCGGACGCAATGTTTTATATCGCAACTTAGGGCATGGCCGATTTGAGGATGTATCCAAGACGGTTGGTATGACATTCACAGGTTGGACCCTGTCCGTAGGCTCCGGTGATCTGAACAACGACGGTTGGCCCGATCTATACCTGGCCAATGATTTTGGTCCTGACGAGTATTACCTCAACACCGGCGCTACCGAATCCGTGCCACGTTTCCGTTTGGTGGTTGATCCACAAGGTCATCCGGGTATTGGTGATGATTGGTGGAAAGGTATGAACGTCGACATGGGTGACGTGAACAACGACGGCTATCTCGATATTTATGTGACCAATATCCTCGAACGAAATTATAAAACCGACGAGGGTAACATGTTGTGGCTAAATCGTGTTGATCCACTGTATCCCGGCGGTCGAAGATTTTTCAACATTGCTCAACAAGTCGGTACGCACGACGGTGGATGGGGCTGGGGCGGTAAATTTGCCGACTTCAATAATGACGGCATGCTTGACATCTATACAGTCAACGGTTTTGTGACTGGTGATACGAACCAAAATTACTGGTACGCCATTCAAGAAATGGTAACGCAGACTAAAAACCAAACAGCTAACGCTACCGATTGGCCGGTGATGGGTACGCGTGATCTTTCCGGTCATGAGCGCGGTCGATTGTTCATGCAGGTGCTATCACAGGACACAAATGCGTCAGAGCCTGCGTTTGTCGAGATGGCAGAGCGTGCCGGGATTGGTGATTTGTATAACGGTCGCGGTATCGCGGTGGCGGATTTTAACTTGGATGGTTGGCTTGATATGTATATTGCCAACCAAGGGGCACCATCGTGTTACTATGTTAATCGAACGGGGGAGCGTGGCGATAAAATAATTTCGAGCGGCAAAACCTATGTAAGTTTGCAGTTAGTCGGTCGGCCTGATCAGCCGGTGAGCGTTGGTCCTCGACGATTGGCATCGACGGTTGATGCGGTTGGTGCGCGGGTTACGTTGACAACGGATATTCGCCAACAGATGCGTGAAGTGCAAGGTGGTATGGGCTTTTCATCGCAGTCGCAGCACGCACTTCACTTTGGCATGAGGGAAAGCGAAACCATACAATCGATCGAAATTCGCTGGCCTAGCGGTCGTGTGCAGCACTTTGAGGCTCATGCCGCAAGGGATATGCTAAATTGTCGAGTTCGTATTGTAGAAGGTAGCAATGACTTAACCAAGTTATGAAGAACCATACATCACGTCCATTTCGTACTTATTTACTTTCCGGCTTAGTTGTCACGGCCCTTGTCGTGACCGCTGTGTACGCTTGGTCGCGTGTAGGATTGCTCAACCTGCCATCGATATCCAGTCAAGTTACGCTTGAGCAGGCAGGGTTGGCTAATTTATCTAAGATGCGCGACATAGACGTCTACATTCACGGCTTGGACGATAACGCGCGGATTCAACATAGTGATAGTGCCACTTTTACGACATCTGCAAACCTGATGCGCGAGGGGCTTGCGGCGATACGGCAAGGTCGTCTGGCTGAAGGGGTTTCACTGATGGAGCGAAGTGTCAGTAACAATCCCGATCATCTGGTCCTAGCCAATGCTTACCGTATGGAAATTTTTCAACTAAAGCGATCCTTTTTACTTCGTGCTAAACAATCCGGTATCCTTACGCCGGAATTTCCGGAATATCTGAGCGGAAAGCCCATCGATTTTTTACAGGGACTACATAAACAACATAAGAGTCGTGAGACCAAGCTGCACCTCGCTTTCGCCTGGGTGGATCATATGTTGCTGTTTCCTGCGTTGGAAATTAAAGCGCCGTCGAGCGTTGAATCGGTTGCTCTACTTTCTGAGATTATCGAACAGGGTGATGGTCAATATGTGCCCGCGTTACTGGCACGGGGGTTGAATTATTTGCATCGACCTTCCAGATTGGTATGGCCGGAATCTCAAAGGATGTTACCTGACGCAGCCGCTCGGGACATTGGAAAATGCATCGCCATTGGCCGCAAGTTGGGGGTAGGTTCCAAACGGTTGCAGGCCACACTGGCTATTTCGCTCGGCGATGCGTATGTCAAAGCCGGCAGGTTGGGCGTGGCTCGTTCATGGTGGCAGATTGCTCAAAATATTAGCCATGAGGATGATCTTCAATCGTCCATTCGCAGGCGGTACGGCTGGCAGGATGAGGAAATAGTTGATCGACTTGAAGAAGAGTTGGACCGAGGTCGGGCCGCGTTGGATCAACCCATGACCGACTTAGCGATGATGTGGAACTAACTATGGATGCAACGGTTCAACAGCCTGGAAGCTCGTTCAGAATCATTATTCCGTCGTGGCGTGATCCTCGGGTGATGATGTCCGTTGCGTTAACGCTGTGGACCGTTCTCGGTCAAACCACATTCTACTTCAACCGTGATCCGTTTCAGCTAGGCTTAGCCGTCGGCATTGCCTGTCTGCTCGATGTGATTCTTGCGGGTGTGGTTTTGCGGCAAATCATCTTACCTATAAGTGCCTATCAGACGGCATTAAGCATTGGCTTGCTATTGGAAAGTTACGACTGGCGACTTTTTGTCATTGCACCCGTTTGGGGCGTATTGTCAAAATATCTTATTCGCAATAGCAAGCAGCATTTTTTCAATCCTTCCAATTTTGCGTTGGTCATGGCGCTGCTGCTATCACATGGTCGGGCGACCATTGCGCCGGGATCGCAGTGGGGTGCTGACTACCGTGTGTCACTGGTCATCGCTGTGATTGGGTTGGTGATGATGATACGTGTCAGGCGCCTTGGTTTGGTCTTTGCCTGGGTTTCGGGTTATGTGATGATGTCCGTATTGCGCATGGCTGGTGGGCAGGGTGGGGCGGTGTTTACCCTTGGCCCGATGACCGGGGCCGAATTTGCGTTGTTTACCTTTTCCATGCTACCTGATCCGAAAGCCTCGCCACCGACAGCCCGTGGCCGTATCTGGTGGGGGTTGTCGATCGCAGTGATGGATGGTGTCATGCGCTATTACGAAATGCGCTACTCCATGTTTTACGCCTTGTTTATCCACACGGCCATACTACCCATCATGCGCTGGGTCTCGGAGCGGGCGGGCCTGCGAGAAGTTGACCCGTGGAAGTTAATTACACTATCAGTTTTCGGGCGACGCGCCGTGCAATCTCAATAGGGTTAGCTGTTCTACCAACTCATCGTATGGCTAGTTGTTCACCCTGCGCAACCGCCGGGGCTTGTTCGCTGAGAATATGGCGGGATATTTCTTTTCGCACGAAAACGGCATTGGTGCAATCTGAATGGGCACCGGTCCAGCCGTATTGCAGCCAATCGCGGGACCATGCAGTATTAACGACGCGATCTTCTAGCCCCGGAGGAGCCGTGAGGCCAATATAACCTGCTGAATCGACGCCTCGCTTGCCGTCGATCGTGCCGATGATACGTACTTTCTCCAACACGCAATCGTGCGGAGAATAATAAACATAGATTTTGCCTTTCATGTGGGCTAAGGCATGCGTCATGTCGTAGTCGTGTGAAAGAGACGATCCCAGCAAGATCATGTTATCTATTTTTGAATCTTCATTCAACGCCTCAACAGCCCAGGTGGCCACGCCTGTCCCTGCTGACAGTGCAACCAGATGGATGGATGTGTTTGGGTATTGTCTGCGGTAGGATTGAATGCGCCCCGAGAGCGCATGGGCACGAATTTTAGCCGCTACGATGTTAAGTTGATCCACCAGTGGGTTGAAAGATGTGGTCCACAAGTATTGCTCAACGAGACCTCGATAGCCGGCAGCGCGCAAACCTCGTCTAAGCTCTTCGCCGCCACCACCCCAATTTCCCGCCCCGTCGAGATAGATGGTAATTCCATGTATGGCCGCTTTATTTCCAGATTGACAGCCTAGTGACAGTAGCAGTGGGAATAAGCAAAACCATTTATAGCCTGACCATGCGTGCATGTGTCCAATCTCAATATATCACAAACTTCAATCGTCTACGACGAGTGATGAGTGTATCGGTGCGTCAGGGCACCGACTTCCGTTCGTTTCGACGGAAGATATAAGCGCCCGCCACAAGAAGCAAGCAGAACATCGCGGCCAACCCCACCTCCGACAACGTCGGTATCGGCGCTCCAAATATGCGATCAGGAGTGCCCGTTCGCGCAGGGTTCTGGCGGAACCGGGGCCAGGGATCGGAACCGGGTGACGGTGTTAACACTTTCCATACGGACAGAAAATCGAGCAGTGAGATTTCGATAATTTCCAACCGCCCATCTCGGTCAATATCGGCGATCATCGGTTGGGCGAAATTGTCCGTTGTGAGTCTTGGGAATCCCTCGAACGGACTGCCATCCGCTCGGAACACATACACACCGAGAAATGAACCTGTGACGATTTCCAACTGCCCATCGTTGTCCAAATCGCCGAGTGCTCTGCCTCCCCAAAGTGCCGGCGTTTGAGCGGTGCCCGCCCATTGCGGCCAATTGGGATCGAGCGTTCCGTCGTGATGGAACACGAATAGATTGCCATTCGCTTGATCCCCTTGTCCGTATGTCCCAACCACGACCTCCATGTCACCATCACCGTCCAAGTCGGCGACGGAGGGGGAAGAAGGGACTCGATCATCGGGAAATATGTTCGGATCACGCATAAAGCGGTGCGGCCAACCGCTTACATCGGTGCCATCAGCGTGCCACGCGAAAACGGTGAACGTGTTGAGAAAACCCGTTCCCGGATCCACATCCGGCTGTTCGTGATCGATCGCCATGATAATTTCGCGCCCGTTAGTTGGATCGCCATCGAGGTCCACAACCGCCGGCGCATAGCACGTCTCCAATGTCTTTGGCCATGCGGGATCATGAAGCGAGCCATCCTGATTCCAGACGTACACTTGGGCACTTCGTGGAATTCCCGGCAATGGCGTACACGCCACAATCTCCAGACCGTTGCTGGCATTACCGTCCACATCGGCGATCACGGGGATATAGACCGTGATGTCGTTGAGTGTTTCGACCTGCCATCCCGCAAGACGCATACCGTTCTCATCGAAACGCATTAGATTGTTACCACCGCCCACAACGATATCCAACACCGCGTCACCGTTCATATCTGCAATGGCCGGTGTGGAAAACGATACGATGTCATCCGTGACCTGCCACCGGATACTGCCTGAGCCTTCGAGGGCAAATAGCGACGTAGTGTTTATGATACCCGCACGCGATCCTCTGTTGGGTGGCACATCTCGCAGAATAACCCCAACAACTACGATTTCATCTTTGCCATCCTGGTCCAAATCGATAAGGGCCGGCGACGAATAACTCTGGTCGACAATGTCAGGTTCTTCGAGTCGAAATGGCCAGCCGGAAAGTATTGTTCCTGTATGGTCGTAGGCGTACAAGCCTTCTATGCCAGTCGGGTTGCCCTGGACAACGATTTCAAGTTTTTCGTCGCCGCTGATATCCCCCACTGGTGCCGTGACCTGGGTACTGGTAACGAATGGCACCGGAAAACCGGGTTGTTCGATAACGTTTAGGTGTACGCGTACGGGAATCGCAGGAAACCCAATTGGTTCGAGCAGGAAATCGACCGGGCCTGGAAATGGATCGCGTGTGCCGGTGTATAGGATCTCAAATCGCTCCGCCGGATCGTAGTTGTTGTGCAGTGCATTCTGTAATAGGAAGGTTGCACTGCCATCGACGATCTGAATGTCAGCGTTCTGTCCCGCCGGGGCGAGACTGAGGGTGACGCCGATAGTCGGCGGGGCGGTATCCAGCAGCACGCCGAAACTCAGTTGCCATGACACGCCTGGTACGACGGGCTGTGTTATTGGAAACTTCTTGTAGATGAGTTCCAGTTGGAAGTCGACCGGGTTTGAAACGATCGTGCTGCCTTGAAAGTTGGTTCCAAGCACAGAACGGATGGGAGAATGTTGTCCGCTAGATCGGTCGAGCGTGGGGCCGGCCAAGATCACGCAGATCGCAAGCGCAAACCGAGCCAATAAACCACAATCCCCACCGGCCATGAACATGCGTACTATGGTAAAGAATTGACTGCTACAATGCAAATAAAGGCAAAAACGCTCTTTATGTGGGCTTAAGTGTGGCATACGCCGAGGAGAGAGGGTCGGCTTGTTGTTGTTCTATGTTGTGAACAAATGATTTCGTAGCGTTGAGGTTCGTCGTCCGTAGCCCACAGGTCGGTATGGTTCTTGGTTTCGTAGCGGCACATTATCACGCCGCAATGCTCACACTGCCACGACGGTTCAAGACGATCGTGCCGACTGTTAGTAGCAAAAGTGTCGCAACCAAGGCACCCCATTCGGACATGACCGGGACCGGGGCTTGGGCGGAAGGAAGTGCCAGCGTTATGGCCCGCGACGTAACCAATCCGCTTGTCACCAAGTCCTCGATATTGGAGCCGTCCAAGTTTGCACGCCTTATTCTATTGAACTCTGTCCAATACATTTTGCCCGCGTCAAAATCGATCGAAAGCCCTGCGGCCGATGCACCAGTCGGTAACGTTTCAATGTTGGTCCCATCCAGATTGGCTCGACTGATAGGCCCAGCCGCCCAAAACATCTTACCGTTGGGCGAATCCAGGACGATTGCTGTGGCGAGAAAACCCGTCACCAGGACTTCAACACCCGACCCATCGAGGTTCGCCCGAACGATTTTGGTATTTTCCGCACCGGTGATGTACATTTTGCCCGCGGCAAGGTCCAGCGCAAGCCCGCGTACATGACCATTAAGAAGGAGCAGAATCTCCAAACCGCTACCGTCAAAATTGACACGCATGATCCTGCCCGTAGCTACATCAGTGATATATATCTTGTTTCCAACAGTATCCAATGCGATCGCCGCAGGAACACCGGGTATGTTAGTGACAACATCTTCCACGTTCGATCCATCTAAGTCAGCCCGTTGGATTTTTGACGTTCCACTGTCAGCCCAATATATCTTGCCAGCGGTTAAGTCTACAGCAATGCCCTCTGGAAAGCTCAATCCATTAGCAATGAGTTCTTCTACATTGGATCCGTCCAGGTGACCGCGCAAAATCTTATTCGTGGCTGAATCTGTCCAGTATATCATCTGAGCTTGCGCCGTGTGTACGGCGAATATCGTGATGAGCCAGCAAAGAATTAAAGTGCGCGTAGTTGATCTTCCAATATGCATTTTTGGCTCCTTGATAAATCAACCCTAGTGAACCGTTAGTCACGACTTATCGAATAATCGGGGATTTCTCATTCCTTGGCCTCGCTTTAGGTATTCTATATGAACAAGTTGCTCGATTCAATCGAAAACAATATCTGATCTCGAGAATCACGCCTATTGGGTCGCACGGTGGAATTCAATCTTAACTATCTACGGTATACACGCAAAGTGCTTGTTCTTGTCTGATTCTCATTTGATGCATTTGTTAGGACATCCTGAAAACCTTAAAGAACAAGGTGTAATACGCTTTGTTATACTATGTAAATCAACAATACCAGGGAATTCCTGGATGGCATATACGTCAATGGCGCGGTGTGCGGGTGGGATAGAAATTAGATGATCGTTAAAATCGTGGTATCAGAAACGAATCTGATGCACGCCAGGCTTTGGATGTCGGGGTAAACTGGATGGGATGTATCGTTGCCGCCAATTGTTGTTGTACACAGACTCTTATTGAGCTGTGCAGATAGAGTTACGAAGCAGCGTTGGATGTGAAAGCTCAGTTGCCTAGCAATAGTCAGCCGATATTTATCGTGTATTGCGGAACCACACCAACACATCGTCGGTCAGGCCGGAGCGACTACTTCTATCAATGGATACCACAAGATCGTTTCGTCCGTCGCCATCCAGGTCGGTAATCAAAATGGAATTCATCAGGGTGGCAGTAGAGGTTTGAGCGTTTGGGTCAGCATCCGGGTCAGATGGCACAGCGGAGGTGCCGTCGTCGACAATAATCGTCTCTCCCCACTGGTCAAACACGCTGGTTGCGTTTTGAGAATCAAACCAAACCAAGCCTCCATCAGCTGAGGCTATCAATTCTACTTGAGCATCCCCCGTAATGTCTCCCAAGGCCAGTGCATGTGGCGCACGATCAGTGAACTCTGCGAGGGTGAATACGCGCCAAGGAATCGCTCTAAGCGGTGATGTCGTCGGGCCACTTGGTCCCTTGAACCATTGAATGAGTTGCCCGACTGATGAACGCATGGCGACATCCACAATGCCGTCACGGTCGATATCCGCCATACGAACAATATCCGCATCCGTAGCCACCTGAGCTACAAGTCCCGTTTGCCAGGAACCATCGGAAATGTGAAAGTCGTCAGGTATATCCAGTGCCGGATTTCGATACCATCGAATATTAAAAGTGGGGGCACCCGGTGAAGTAGCGACGACATCCAAATCGCCATCGCCGTCAATATCACCTAAGGCGATGCTCTTGATGGACGTTCCCTTGGGGAAAGTATCGGGGATGCTAGCCACGGCCCATGTACCGTCTCGCACATCGAACGGACCGCCATTGGTAAAAATGAGTACTTCCGTTGACCCGGAAGTGCCACAGTCGGAGTTCCAAGCGGTGACAATGTCCAGATCGCCATCATCATCCATGTCACCAACAACCATTTCCGTGAAACCACCCTCTTCCGGTAGTCCGTCGGCGCTGCCGGTTCCCTGTAAGAATGAAGTACCGATTTGGACCTCATCCCAGGCCAGGGATTGGTTGCTTTGTGTGGGGTCTGTTGGTCCTCGATAAATGATGATTGCGCCACTCAGGCCCGAGCTGGCAATTTCGGCGTCTAAACAACCCGGACCCGATAGCAATGTTTCCTTGGCCATCACCACAATGTCTGGTCTTCCATCTGCGTCGAAATCTGCTACGGCTAAGCCTGAAACGGCTACTACGGGAACGCTACCCGCTAAGGTTAACGTTTCAAAGGTGATGCCACCCGTGGCTGAACGACCTTGCAAATGAATTTGTACCGGCTGGGATTGGTTCCAAGCGGATACAAGGTCTTGCAGGCCGTCACCGTTGAGGTCTGCGCCGACGACAAACTGCGGGCCGGCGGAGTCTTCACTTTGCGGATCCACTTGGATCGCCTGGAAGAAACTGCGTGTGCTACCATTTCCGAATGAGACGGAGCCACTGCTGGATAGGGAGCCACCACCAATAAAGTTCCCATTGCAACCGATGGAATAGATCATTACACCAGCTAATGCAGTAGAGAGAGCAACCGTAAACCTCCGACGGAGATACTTTAGATTCATGGATTCATTCCTTGATACATTGCGACGTCCCATTGGCGCGCATAGATAACTTTGCAGGAATTATCGGCAGAAAAGGGGAATAGGCTGCGGTTGATCCTGATGCAACTTTGCAAGCATACCGTCCGATAACTACTATTGGGTTTGATGGCTATTGAAGGTAGAGAACTATCCGATTTCGGCCGCCAGAATTGTGATGTCATCGCTTTGCTCCGCTGAACCTACAAATTGGGTTACAGCCTTGCGTAGCGTTGTTACGAGGGAAGACGCATGTTGGTCCTGGCCATTCGTTAGAGTGCTGATGAGGCGATCGAAACCAAAAGGTTGGGCTTGTTCGTTCATGGCTTCAATGACGCCGTCTGAGTAAAAGAGCAATCTTACGGGAGAGTCCCCGAATTTGAATGTCGTGGCTGGGAAGGTGGCGTCGCCTACAACACCAAGCGGAAAGCCTTGTTCCATCTGAAGTTCGTCAGGTGATGTGTTGGTGCTTTGAATAATGATCGGACCGAAATGCCCCGCAGAAGCACAGGTCACCACGCGTTCATTCAAATCGACGGCGGCTAAAATACAGGTTATGAATTTAGTGGCATCCGTATTGTGATAGATGAGGTTGTTCCATTTTTGCAATAGTTCCGACGGATGGCTCGCATCAACCACCGTCATACGAATGGCCGCTTGTAAATTAGCGGTTAGTAGTGAGGCGGCTACCCCTTCACCTGTGACGTCGGCGACGAGGCACCAGATCAAACCATCCGATGTTTCGATCACATCGTAATAATCACCACTTACGTGTCGCCCAGGCTCGTTTAATGCTGCGGCCTTAAACTGCTCCTTATTGGGCAATGCCTGGGGAAATAATCCAGTTTGGATTTTTCGAGCGAGTTCGATGTCGCGGTTAATCCGGGCATTCTTTTCCTGCTGGGCTACCAGCCGATTATTGATGAGGCCGATGCTAATTTGCTGAGCGATGCCGGCTAGAAAATCTCTATCTTCGTCACTGTAGGTGACGGAAGAATGAATGCGGTCCCCATAAATGACGCCGAGTATTTCCTCTTTGTGGATCAAAGGGACGCACATCGCAGATCGGATGCCCTGTTGAACCATACTAACGGTGGGGTCTATGTGGGAGGGGTCTGCATCCGTAAAGATAGCCCGCTCGCCCTGTTCCAAGGCGCGTCGCAAGAGCGAACCGGAGATTTTCAATTCTCCTTCGCTACCGCGCAAGTTGCGGACGATGGGCCAGTCAACCGTGCGATGCCCAGGGCGCTTGATAGCTATGGCACCTCTTTCGAAATGCAACATGTCAAAGCAAATTGACATGGCATTCTCTAGTAGCATATCTCTATCTTGCAAAGTTGTGAGCCGACCGCTCAACTCATAAATCATGCGGAGGCGTTGCTCTGATAAATTGAGCATGCGCTCACGGCTTGTATAGCGTGTTGCTTGGCTGGCCGTCCCTTCATCGTCGATGACCACGGGCGGGACTGTGTCAGAGTTGCCGTCATGATAAGTAGCTAAGGTTGAACCGATTAATATGCGATCTCCGTCAGAAAGATGGCATGAATGGCTTAAGGCATCGTTAACCAGTGTGCCGTTTTTACTATCCAGGTCTTCAAGGCAATAACCGTCAGAAGTCAGCGACAACCTTACATGACGTCTGGAAGCGCTGGGGTCGTCGATGGTTAGATCACAGCTAACGTCACGACCTACGACTAAAGGCTGAGTGCCTAACACCTGATGTCCGGTCGTGCCATCGGGGTATATAAGTGAAAGTTCCGGCAATGTTCTAGTATCCTCTAATCGTATGGCGTAGCGGCTCGCGGTCTTCAACCCGTGCGGATATGCCGGGCTAAAAGGCTCTTCGTCGTGCCGAGTACCGCTACATGAATAAGCATTTTACTCTGCCTATCGGGTCATTATAACATTGTAGATGGAGCGAGGGTAGTCTTGGTTATCTGATGTCTGTGTATTAAATGCTACGCTGCAACGGCTGGCGGATGAGAGCCATCGAAATCGACATTTAGGGCTTAGTGTCGCATGTACAGACCATGTTTTCGCACCCTGGACAGCCCGAGCCGTATTTAGCGTGAAGGGCATCGGTGAGGCTGATGCCTTCGATATTGGCGAGTGTGACCAGCCAAGCAAAGACATCGGCGAATTCAGCACCGATTTCTTTTTTCGTTCCTTCACGAAGTGCAGCAGCTAGCTCACCAATTTCCTCGGATAACCATAAAAAGGTTGCAGCAGTACCACGTTCGCGATCCTTATCGCTGTACATTTTGTCGATCAACGCCTGAAAATCTTCAATATTCATTGTCTCGCAACCCTCAATACATCTTAGTTGGCACCCAGTACCCGATGGGCAATGTCAGACCAGCACGGCTTTGTAATACTCGATGGTGCGTGCTAGACCATCTTCCAAGTTGACGATTGATTCGTAGTTCAGCACCTTTTTGGCCAAGCCTATATCCGCGCAAGAATGCATGACATCGCCGGCTCGCGCATGGACGTATTGTGGTTGAATGTCAGTGCCGAGTGATGTGTTGATGGCTTCAATGACTCGGTTAACACTAATTTGTCCACCACATGCCACATTGACTGCTTCTCCATGCGTTTGGTTGACATCCATGGCTAACATGTTGCCGTGTACGACGTTATCGATATAGGTGAAGTCGCGCGTTTGCTCGCCGTTTCCGTATACAGTGGGTGGCTGACCACTGATAATCGCGGCCACGAATGCGGGGATGGCCGCTGCATAATCGCTGGACGGATCTTGCTGCGGACCGAATACGTTGAAGTAACGCAATGATATAGTCTCTAGACCGAAGCACTCATAGAAAGATGATAGGTAATGTTCTCCCAATAATTTCTGGACGGCGTACGGGCTGAGTGGCGCCGGGATGATGCCCTCATGCTTGGGCGATATTTCGCTATCGCCATAAGCTGAACTGCTTGCCGCATAGATGACCCGTTTAACACCGTTATTCTTGGCGGCCATGAGTAGATTGAAAGTGCCGTTGACGTTGACATCATGGCTGGTCTGTGGGTCTTCAACAGAACGAGGGACCGAGGGGATAGCTGCTTCGTGGTAGATATAATGAATGTCAGCGCAGGCCTGTGCGCACGTCTTAGTGTCGCGTAGGTCGCCTTGCATGAAGTCGAATCTACCCGCAACACTTTCGAGGTTTTCACGCCGACCGGTGGAGAGATCGTCCAATACACGAACGGTATGTTTTCGTGTAATAAGTGCTTTAACCAGATGTGAACCGATGAACCCAAAACCACCTGTCACTAAGACATTAGCCATGATTATTTGTTCCTATATGAGTGGACTAAACTCTAGTCAATCGCTCGCGCCTCGTAAAACAGTCTACAGCGAACCATGACATAGTCATCTTATTTCTCTTTGACAGTACAACAATCGTACCTTGGTATTGGCCTCCGCAGCTATTCTACTTGGGCTATGACGGTGTATTGACCACGTGCTTGCATCACTGATAGACTATCGACTGATGTTAGACCTAAATCATACATTCAGCGGTGCAACGTGCACTAGGTTCATCGGCGTTTGTGTTGCGCTGGCTAGCTGCATATGGTTCATCGGCTGTCAATCTGACTCTTTGGATCCCATAGGGCCGAGCCAACGGGAAGCCCTGGCCATGCTGATGCCGAGTCAGATTGAGATCGTCGAACCATTTACGCGGGTACGAAGTTTCGATGAAGATCCGGAGCCGGACGGGATCGAGCTGCTCCTACAGGCGGTGAATCCACTTGATAACCCCGGTTTGATGATAGTGGGCGATATAACCGTGGAATTATACGAATTCATCCCAGCTAGTGCCGATCAAAAGGGGCGACGTATCGATGTGTGGGAAATCGAGCTAAGGACTAAAGAGCATCAAAAACGCTTCTGGAATCAGATTACACAGATGTATGAATTTCGACTGGCTGTGGAGTCTGAGCTGATACCGGTTGCGAAACGCTATGTCCTAGCTGTGACCTATCATTCACCGTTAGGGCAACATCTGACGGATGAGTTTCAGATCGATTATCGGGTGACCAGTGGCCCGTTGGGTGGTGCGGGAATGGGAAATTTTAGGGAATGAGATGACCTGAAATAACCCACTTTCTTGTTTGAGGCGTAATTCCAATCAAGGCTGAAATCCAATTCACACCGCTGCCCCTCGCTTGCCGATAACGTTGTACGATAATGTGGTTGGCATTTTGCGCTTGATTTCTTTCACCCAGATTGATACGCTACCACATTGGCGGTTGTTAGGTTTATGACAGCGGCCTATCCTCCTTTTTGTAACTCCTTTTACAGAAGGGTTTTACGTGTAATTCGGCGTACTGCGACCGACAATGTAGTAGTATGGCGAATATGTGATATTTGAATAGATGGTGTAGTGCGAACGCAAAAACGTGTCTGATCTGCATAAGAATTAGTCGCGGCGGGGTGGTAGGATTCTTGTCATGGAACGCATGGGTAACATTAGAAATATTGGGATTTCAGCACATATCGACTCTGGGAAAACTACGTTAACGGAGCGATTGCTGTATTACGCAGGAAGAATCCACCGTATCCAAGAGGTCAAGGGTAAGGACGGCGGCGCGACCATGGATTTTATGGAGTTGGAGAAAGAGCGCGGCATTACGATCACTTCGGCTGTCACGACTGTCGCCTGGGGAGGCAAGGAGATCAACATCATCGATACGCCGGGGCACGTGGACTTCACGGTTGAGGTCGAGCGTTCATTACGTGTGCTCGATGGTGCGGTCTTTGTGTTATGTGCGGTGGGTGGTGTGCAGTCACAATCGATCACGGTTGATCGTCAGATGAGGCGTTATCGCGTGCCGCGACTTGCGTTCATCAATAAGATGGATCGAACCGGTGCTGATCCATCACGGGTGATTGCCGAGTTGGAAAGCAAGCTGGGCCATGTCGCCGTGCCGTTGCAGTTGCCGATTGGTTCGGAAATGCACTTCGAAGGTGTCGTTGATCTGGTTGGCATGAAGGCCGTTTACTTCGATGGTGAACGTGGCGAGGTCGTGCGCCGAGATGGCATCCCTGCTGATCTATTGGAAGAAGCGCAGCGGGCACGTAACGGTATGTTGGATACGCTTAGTCTTTATGATGACGAATTGATGGAGGTTATGCTGGAAAGTGAGGAGCCGTCCATCGAATTAATTCAAAAATCCATTCGTCGCGCAACGATCAGTCGGGATATTACTCCGGTGTTGGTTGGTACGGCGTTTCAGAATAAAGGTGTCCAGGAACTTCTCGATGCCGTAACGCGGTATCTTCCTTCGCCCATTGATCGTGTGGCCTATGCGTGTGATAACGCCAACGATGGCGCCGAAATAACCATCACGGCTGATGCGGATGCACCTCTTACCGCTATGGCTTTTAAGATATGCGATGAACCTTTTGGGCAGGTAACCTACACACGTGTTTATCAGGGCGTGATTACTAAAGGTAAGCGATATAAGATTACGCGTACCGGCAAGGAACAGCGCATTGGACGAGTTTTCCGTTTACATGCGGATAAACGGGAAGATTTGGAAAGTGCTCGCGCTGGTGACATTGTGGGGATTATGGGTATAGATTGTGCGTCGGGTGACACGATATGCGATAAGGAGTTAAACCTATCCTTGGAGAGTATCCATTGTCCGGAACCGGTCATTTCCATTGCTGTGAAGCCCGAACGTAACCCGGACCGTGAAAACATGGCTAAGGCACTCATGAGATTCGTTAAAGAGGATCCCACGTTTCACGCACATTATGATGATGCGACCGGCGAGACCATTCTTTCAGGCATGGGTGAGTTACATTTGGAAGTTTACGTTGAGCGTATGCGACGCGAGTACAAGGCTGAAGTTACCATAGGTCGCCCAAAGGTAGAGTATAAGGAGTCGCCCACGACGGAAGCCAAGTTTAATTACAAGCATAAAAAGCAGACTGGTGGGTCTGGTCAGTTTGCCCACGTGGTAGGCCGGTTGATTCCGTTGGATTGCGACGCCGAAGAGGATTATATATTCGAAAACAAAGTCACCGGTGGCCGAATTCCTACAGAGTATATCCCCTCGGTGGACAAAGGTTTTCAGATGGCGCGGGCGAAAGGACCATTGGCGGGTTTTGAAGTCATAGGTGCGAAGATGATTTTAGAAGATGGTACTTCTCATGCTGTCGATTCATCAGACTTGGCATTTCAACTTTGTGCACGTAGTGCGTTTCGTGAGGCTGTCAGGTCGGCTACACCGGTGTTGTTAGAACCTGTGATGCGGGTAGAGATTGAGGTGCCGACAGCGTTTCAGGGGCCGGTTAGTGGTGACTTAGCCTCTCGTCGAGGCATGATTATCAGTACGGAGATGAAGGCGAATACCACTGTCATCATCGGTGATGTGCCGCTGGCCAGCATGTTCGGTTATTCCACGGATCTAAGATCGTTATCTCAGGGGCAAGCGACGTTTTCGATGGAGTTTGGATCGTACCGTAAATCTCCGAGTCACATTCAAGCGGAAGTGATCGAAGCCAAGCAAAAAGAAGCCCACAAAAAGAAGGATTCCTCACCGGCATAGACTTTTTTGTTGATTCGGTTGATTCGCCGGTGCTCAGTTGCCGAAACACCTGTGACAAAGCACTAGCATGGGATCGCACGCGTACATGCATTGGCTAATCAATCGTCGATGCGGTTGATAGCTGTCAACATTTGGTGAGTCGCAATGATGACTGTGTCAGCGCCCGAGTGGGGATACGCTTTCGCCGTCGTATGGTTGGTGCTTGCTTTCGCATCTGCTTTGCATGCCGTTATGTATAAGCGCGATCCGAAAGGTGCAGGTCTGTGGTTGTTCGCCGTATTTACATTTCCGATTTTTGGTGCTTGGCTGTATTGGACGTTTGGCATCAATCGTATCGAACGTCGCGCTGAGCTACGATTAGGCGGCAAACAAAAGCCGTTTCATCCTCCCGAAGAAGTTACGCCGGGCTTAGCTGTTGTCGATAACGTTGTTTCATTGGAATTGAGGACGTTACGACGCGTGACGGATAGTGTCACTCGATTGCCACTGTTGGGTGGTAATCGCCTTGAACCGTTACATAACGGTGAGCAGGCTTATCCGGCGATGTTAGAGGCGATTCACTCAGCACAACGATCGATCACACTGGCTAGCTATATTTTTGATTGGGATCGCATCGGTAGATCATTTGCCCAAGCGCTGGCTGATGCTTCTCGGCGCGGTGTAAGTGTGCATGTGTTGCTAGACGGTATTGGCGCTGTTCATTCCTTTTCACGCACTGGTCGACTGCTCATCAAGGCTGGGGCGCAGGTGGCGGCATTTTTTCCACTGCGATTTCCGCTTGGTCGACTGCGACTTAATCTTCGTAACCACCGAAAAATTCTAGTCGTGGATGGTCGAATTGGATTCACGGGTGGCATGAACATCTCGCGCCGACATATGCTCAAACAACTGTCGCCGCAGCGATCTGAAGATCTACATTTTCGCGTGGATGGTCCCATTGTCGCGCAGATGCAACAAATATTCACCGAGGATTGGTACCTGGCGAAAAAAAAACTCTTATCAGGGCCGGATTACTTTCCGCCACTCGATCTATTGGGCGATGCTGTGTGTCGTGGTATTGTCAGTGGCCCGGATGAGAACTATGAGAAGATACATCTCGTATTACAAGGCGCACTGGCCTCGGCAGAGCGTTCCGTGCGTATTGTCACGCCCTATTTCGTACCTAGTCAAGCGATGATCAGTGCGATGAGCATGGCTAAACTACGCGGCGTTGATGTGACTCTTATATTGCCGTCGAAAGTTGATTTACCTTATATGCGATGGGCGGCGGATGCTTTTTTGTGGCAGGTATTACAACACGGCGTTCGAGTGTTTATGCGACCACCGCCGTTTGTTCATACGAAACTCGTTATCGTGGACGACGAATGGTTATTGCTGGGTTCAGCGAATATAGATCGACGAAGTTTTCGCCTCAATTTTGAATTCAATCTCGAAGCTTACGACGCTGCACTAGCCGGGGAGCTTGGTCGATGGCTTGATTCGTTAGTGAAAGAATCCAAGGAAGTTACCCTCGCCGATATAGACGCACGCCCTGGTTGGGTGCGACTTCGTGACGGGTTGGTGCGGTTGTTTGCGCCATACCTGTAGAGTTGCACCCTTGTCGATATTATCTTTACGTCTGGGAGATACAGGAGAATTCAATCTATGCTAAATCCGAGCGGCGAGCGCCAGCGACCCGTGTCTTCAAAACACCATAAACGCTGCGATTACATAGTGCTTTCACCGTGTGTGTATGCGGATCCGAAGACACCGGTCTCGGATCAGGTCACCCGCACGGTTGCGAACCAAAGATCATCACCACATCCACCGGCAATATGCCGGGCAAGCCCAACTTACACGGCTCCTAAGGCGCATTCTACCGTATTATTTTCCGAATTCAATACTATTTGCGGATTCTGACGAAAATGTTGGTGTTTCATCTAGTTGGCCCTTTTTTCGGCTTATATGACGGAGACGACGACTCATGTGACATGAAGTTAAGCGCAGTGCTGTGTCACAGCTTATTTTTCGCGCTCATCGTGGGTGGCATGAGGGTCCGTGACACTTTCGGCGACTTCAGCGTCGTACCTGCATGCAGCCTGAAAGGCTGAACGAAAGTAGCCGTGGGGAAGTCCGCCTGAGGCGGACGCCACCCACGGTAAGACCACCACCCGTTCCATTCGACCCTGAAGGGGGCGCAGAAGCGCCACGTCACACGCTCCCGACAGAATAGACGACCCCTACAGGGTCCGAATGAATCGTTGGGGTCCCGTATTCCGTGGGCGACGCTGCGCTTGCCCACGGCTACTGTCGCACAGCCTTGCAGGCTGGGGAATGTGAGGCGTCGGCTTTCCCAGAGCTCCCGTGGGCCGGGCTATCAGACTGTCACACGTCACGTCCAAAGATAGTGAGGATCAAAGGTCACACCGTACCGTTCGGCGAGTGCCACAAGTTCGTCCTCGAACCTCATGCTCTTGTGCCTTTCCTTCTGTCCGTGGATGTAGTCTTTAACCGCCGCGACTTGCGACTCCCCGATCGAGAATGCTCCGTATCCATCCTGCCAATGGAAATTCCGGAACGGATCTCCGTTCGTCTTGATCCACTTCGAGGAGTCCCTCTTCAGCAACATCATCAAATCACTGAGAGCGATATTTTTCGACACACTGATGAGCACGTGAACGTGATTCTCCGTTCCGCCGATGGCCAGGGCCGGTGACTCTCGGTTACGGCAGATTCCACCGAGGTAGGCGTGCAACTGGGGCTCGACCGCGGGAGTAATCAGATTGCGGCGTTCCTTTGTAGAGAACACGACATGCACGAGGATCCGGGTGAGCGTTTGTGCCATGGTCGCATTCTACAGGCGAATCCAACGGACAGGCAAACGCTTGTACGCCCCCTTCAGGGTCGAATGGAATGCTTGTTGGGTTTACCGTGGGCGGCGTCCGCCTGCGGCGGACTTGCCCACGGCTACTATCGGTCAGCCTTTCAGGCTGCAACGAGGGACGGTCCTGAAGCCGCCGGAAGTGACACGGACCCTTGACGCGGTTGCGCAGTGTAGTGTATTTGACGGCTGATAGTTACACTATGTACGCAGCACCGCGCGGGTCGAAGCCTGCGGTTCGGTGAAGTAGGTTTGATTGTTATGAAGACTATTTTCACGGTTAGAATCGCCATTGGACTTGTAAACCGGCGACGATTTTGTCGTACGTGAAGGGTGTTGATCTGTCAGCGGTGCGGACATTGGACTTTGTATCAGACCAATTGAAGATGAGGTGTAAAAGCAGTTCTCCGTCGTCAGGGTCATCGATGAGTAATTGGGATAGGACCACACCTGCAGCGGTGATGAAATCGTGACGCTCGTCGCCATCACGGTCGATAATGCTGGCTTCACGGTAATCAGCTATATGCCATTGCGCCTTGATGTGAGCAGATAGTTTCTTGTCAGGTATCAGAAGATACTTCGTGGGATCATGCGAATTAAGCAGTGGAAACTCCATGCCAATGAGAAAATCATGGGTGAGTCGATCAAACTCCGTCCCTTGCGTCGCAATGGATGTGAACTGATAGCCAAGGGTTAACGATCCGGATTTACTTGGATCTGCCATTGCGAAGGAGAACTTTTGAGTGATGGCAGCAGCGTGGGCTATGCCGTCACGATCTAACAACGGGTCGATATCGAAAAGGAAATCACGTAATTCAATTCGATATTCAAATAGTGTTTCGGTGGGGCGTAGTTGATTATTTTGTTTCGGCCAATAGTACGTAAGTGAAGGTGAGAATGAATGGTTGGATAGAAAAGACTCACGCTCAAGGTAATCTATGTCATAATTGTACAATAAAGACAACTGCCAATCGTCGGTTACATGTCGATCGTATCTGAAGTATCCGCCGTATTGCTGATAGTCGAATTCGTTGATGCGAAAATGGCGCGATCCGCCGGCACGAGCGCCTATGGTAAATTTTTCGGTGGCGGTGATGAAGGGTGCATATTCCAAAAGTAGCGTTGTAGCGGCGACTTCGTCAGCTTTACCGGAGACAAAATCGCCTGTTTGACCACCACCTTCAAAGGTGGCGTTGGAGTCATGTGCGAGGCCGAATTGCCAGGATAAAAAGAAGTATTCCCGCCGGACATCGCGCCGCGCTTGGCGTATTAGCCTGTCGAGCGTAGGGTCCGGGTCGCCGAGATCGTGAAGTTTTTGTAGTCCGGTATCGAACATATCCACGGCACGATGCGGGTCGTGGAGCTGGGTATATGCAGCGCCGCGGAAATACCATAGCCAGGGGTTGTGTGGTTCATTGCGTTCGATGGTATCAAGCACGTGAAGTGCATCGCGGGGTTGATTTAATCGCAAATGCTTTTCTGCGGTGTCAATGGATTGGAGAATGTCTGATTTTTTTTCCGTCACCTGTGCTTGCGTGCCGGTAAATGCCAGGCCAAGGGTACATATAAAAATGACACCATGCCGACAACAAGTAGATTTCAACACAGGTCGTTCCTATTCGAATGGTTCTCTTGGGAACTTGAGATAGGGCAATTGAACGCCTCGAATTTTGTATCGGTCTGCACGTAAAAACGGCGCGGCTTCAAATCCTCGTATACCGGCGGCTGTCACCAGATCATCCTGGTCGACGCCATCACCGCTGACACCAAGCCCACCGACGAGAAAGAATCCACCACGGTAAAGCGGTGCGCTGCCAGGGAATAATACAATACCACTTTGTCTGCTGGTAGTCACGTCGAAACCCTGCGTACATGGTGCGTCGCGGTTCATATTTCGCAAGGCAAAAAACGGCCCGGGAAAAGAATCACTGATACCTGGCGGGTAAAAAGGTTGTGAACAAAAGCGAAGCGTACGGTTGGTCACGGCTACGCCAATGGGTAAACCGGGAAGATCGCCGGTCGTTCGATTGAAACTGCTCAAGTAGGTTACGTTGCGTGCTTTGGAAACCGCGACATCGATGCTGAACACGGTGGCATCAGGCATACGAAAGAGTCCGAGCACTTCGCCGCTTAGAGATGTAACGGCTATGACCATACGGGTTCGTCTTTGTAGGGGTAGACGAATAGCAGCCCGGGCACGGTTAGCCTCGAATATAGCGTTTTGAATGATGGTGCGGACCTGATCTTCGCTTAATTCGGCGCTGGCCTTGGGGCCTACCAGCCAACCTTCCGGTACATTAGGGTGCGAGCTTGCCTGCGGGCCAGCGATCATCATCGTGGGATCAGTTAACGATGGAATGGGTACATATTCGCCTTCTGCATCACCTGGGATTGAGCCAAATGGTGACGATGTATTGATAAAAGGGAGTCGCACACCGTCGATGAAAATTTCTCCCGGCGGTGCGACAACCGGTGCAAATCCTGCGCTGCCAGCCACGGCGGCTGATTCTGAAAGGTCAGGCGCTACGCCGCAAACGCCAATACCGCCTATGAGCTGACTGCTAAATGCCGTTATACCTCTAAATAGCGGCACGCCGCCCGGAATCGTAGCGATGCCAAGACCCGGACTTAAGCGATCGAGTGACTTGGACGGTGCAATTTCCTGACCCGGGATAAAGCTATCGCTTAACACGCATCCTCGGTTAGTGTTTTCTATGTCCCACAGTGCTCCTGATGGTGTATTTTTCACGCCTACGGTACGGCCCGAATTGTCAAAGGTCGGAGGAAAATGTTCTCGACTGATAAAACGAACGGTGCGTGATGAAAGTGGTGCCTCGTCGTTACTAAAAAAAGCACCTGTACGGGCGAGGGAAATAGCCAATTCGTTGGTATCGACTTCGATCACCCGGCCTGCGAGTCTTGCCTTGGTACGTTGTGGTGCGTCCGGTTTGCGGAATAGGCCAAGTACATTCCCTTCTCGATCCGTGACGGCAATGACAAGCGTCTGACTGCTAAGTGAAGCAGCCGCTCCTTTGATGATGCCATCGACTTCTTCGGCTGAGAGTGGTTGAGTGGGGCCACCGGGTTGGCCGACTTGTAATCCACAGCCTGAAAGTGTGAAAAGAACTGTGAAAAGATAAGCACTCGATGAAATGGTACGCCTTGTGAGCAACATGATCGACTCGCTTTGACAGAATCACTGAGGCTATGTCGGCGAAACTATCCTTAATCTGATTGCATACTTAAGTTACACCGACTATGCCAGCCCTCACAGGAAGTTACGCCGGGTATATGCAGCGTGTCAAGTGTTCGTGGTTGAAATGGCTTGTACATTTTATTTCTATGTGCTTGATTTCAATGCGATAGTTGGCTAGTCTGCATGTCGATTCAATTGTTAGGGCTGGAGTCTATCGAATAAATATGTCAACGACTGGGAGCGTCAAAAGTGAAACCAAAAAGAACTCACAGTGTAAGAGCCAAGCGTATCGTGTTAATTCTGGCGTCCGGTGGTTTGCTTGGATTGTCGTGTCCTGCAGGTACGGGCAAGTTCCTGGCACCGGTCGTTCAACCTATCCTGGCTGATTCATTTTCTCAGATTGCGAATCAGATCACGAATAGTATTCTAGGCCAATAATCCCCGTGGATCGAGTCTGCTCGATGAGGCTTGGAAGCACATGGTTCGAGCGCGCCAACCTATAAACGTAGTCCGAAATCGGATCGGCTGGTACGTTTCGATTATTTGTATCGGGGTTATTCCCTGCGCAGCGCTGTTGGCACAAGATGTGGCACCTGCGTCGAATGAGTCTGCAGACCCATCGTCCAACATCGACAAGAAAGTTGATCTGACGCTGGGGCAAATTGATCAAGAGCCATTCGGTGCGCCGCCGCGGCAACCCTTGGGGTTTGCCGGACCTTCCAGTGTGCGTTCACGGGTGGAGCCGACGGATCATACGTACCCGATTGAGGATCGCTGGCGTATTGGGTTTCCGAGCTACGACCGCCTGGGAAGGCATAGCCCGCGAGATCGGTTTACGATGGGGGCGGATAGCGGGAATTACCAATACACGCAAGGGCATTGGTATGACCCATACAATCAGAATGTTCTCAAAGGTGATTATCCGATCATCGGGCAAAATACTTTTTTGAACCTGACACTGATTAGTGACACGACGTATGAGTTTCGCCGCATTCCCACGCCGAGCGGCGAGAGTACGGCCCGTGCAGATAGTAGAGGTTTTTTTGGAAAACCCGAGCAACAGTTTGTCAACCAAAATCTTATTGCTCGGATCGAATTGTTTCACGGTTCTGCAGCCTTTAAGCCGTTTGATTGGAAGTTGCGCATCACACCGGTTTTGAATATCAATCATTTGGATGTTCAGGAGCGTGGTGTGGTGAATATTGATGTGCGTGAGGGAGTATTGCGCCGTTGGAAAGATTTTGCGCTGCAGGAGCTGTTCTTTGAGACGAAACTGGCGGATGTTAGTCCGCACTATGATTTCGTGAGTTTGCGTATCGGTCGTCAGCCGTTTATTAGCGATTTTCGTGGTTTTATTTTCAATGATATCAATCAAGGTGTGCGGTTGTTCGGCAGCTCAGATTCGAATCGCAATCAGTGGAATGTGATCTATTTTTATCAAGCGGAAAAAGATACCAATAGTGAACTGAATACGTTTGAAGCCCGGCGTCAGCATGTGGTGATTGCGAACTATTACATTCAGGATTCGTTGGATTTCGAATTCCTACCTCCCCAATGGCGCAAGGGTTATACCACGCAATTATCTTTTCACTATAGCCATGACGATCAAGGCAAGCAGGAATTGTTCTTCGATAGTAATGGTTTTCTTGTTCGCCCTGATCCAATTGGAAGTTTTACACCACGTGATGTAAAGGTGGCGTATTTGGGATGGACGGGTGACGGGCACATAGGGAGATTGAATCTGACGCATGCGTTTTACTGGGCGCTGGGCCGAGATGATTTCAATCCGATAGCCGGTCAGCGTGTGACGATCAACGCGCAGATGGCCGCGGTTGAAGCTTCTTATGAACAGGATTGGTTGCGTTGGCGTGCATCTTTTTTGTGGGCATCAGGTGATCGTTCCCCACAGGATTTGGAAGCACGTGGATTTGACGGGATTTTCGACAACCCTAATTTTGCCGGTGGGCCGTTTAGTTTTTGGAATCGACAGGCGATCAAGCTGCTCGGCGTCAATCTGGTGAATCGCAACAGCTTGTTTCCTGATTTGACGGCCAGTAAGACTCAGGGGCAGGCGAACTTTGTGAATCCCGGTTTGTTTTTAGTCAATGGTGGGTTCGATGCTGAGATTACACCCAAGCTCAAGGCTATCATGAACGCCAATTATATGTGGTTTGCGCACACGGAGTCGTTAGAATTGTTTTTACAACAGCCGGGTATTAGTCGTGAGATCGGTGCGGATGTTAGTGTGGGCGTTCAGTACAGGCCTTATCTGAATAACAACGTACTTTTCAACTTCGGACTAGCCGCATTTTGGCCTGGTGAAGGTTTTCAGCAGATATTTGAGACGGACGAAGTTTTGTACTCTGCGTTTGCGACAATGACGCTAACATTCTGACAGGATGAGCCTTTATGCGTAGTGTATATCTGTTTAGTGCTGTGATAGGTTTGACGATGCTTGCGGTCGTTGCATGCCAACCGATGCCACTTCGTCAGCCGCCCAACCAGGATCAACTGGCGGCTTATGCGCAGCGCGTGGCACAAGCCCCAACGCGCGTAACACTCTATCCGACGCAAGAAGCTGCTGATGAAGGGAGTCGGGGTTGTCTGAGTTGTCATACGCAGACCGATTCGCGCACCATGCACGAGCTTGATGATTTTGCGATCGGATGCATTGACTGTCATGGTGGTGACGCCAGCGTACTGAAACCTACCCAGATGCCTGATGAGCGACCTTACGGAGAAGATTATCTTGCGCTGATGAAGCAAGCACACATTGCGCCGCGCTATCCCACGGCATGGGAAAATCCTGAAACAGGCCTATACTCATCGGCTAATCCTCAGCGGACATATGCGTTGCTTAATTTTGAAGACCCGGCGTTTATTCAATTCATCAATCCGGGTGATCTTCGCATAGCTGATCGCACTTGTGGGAAGTGTCATTTTGAAATTGTGGACAAAGTGCGTAAGTCGATGATGGCGCACGGGGCACAGCTATGGGCTGCGGTGATGTACAACAACGGTAGTTATCCCTACAAGCTAGCGCGTTTTGGTGAGAGTTATTCTCCCGAAGGTGTGCCGCAGCGTATTTATACGACGCCTCCTGCCACCGATGAGGAGCGTGCGCGTGGCGTCATTGATTATCTCGACCCGCTGCCACGATGGGAAATTACGCAAATGGGTAATATCCTGCGATCTTTTGAGCGTGGTGGTAAGGTGCAACGATTGGAGTTGGAAGTGGGTTTGCCCAATCCATTGGAGGAGCCGGGTAAGCCGGACATGAAACTCAGCGATCGTGGTTTGGGAACTCAGTTAGCCACCGATCAGGTTTTTCTCGGTATTCAGAAAACTCGATTGCTTGATCCACTGCTTTACTTTATGGGTACGAACGATCATCCGGGAGATTATCGCCATAGTGGTTGTACTTCATGTCATGTAGTGTATGCCAACGATCGTTCGCCGGTTCATGCCGGAGCTTTCGGTAAGTTTGGCAATACCGGAAAATCGCAAACGATTGATCCTACGATCGATAAAACAGAGTCCGGTCATCCGATCAAGCATCAGTTTACGCGGTCTGTACCTTCGAGCCAGTGTGTTGTTTGTCACGTTCATCCGGGAACTTCATTTGCCAATACCTATTTTGGATTTATGTGGTGGGATAATGAAACGCATGGGGAGCTGATGTATCCGAAAGAGCAGCAATACCCTACCGCCGAGCAGTATGTGAATAGTCTCATGTCTAACCCGGAAGCGTCATCCGTTCGAGGGTTGTGGTCTGATCTTTGGCCCGGCGAGAAAGATCATGAGGATCAGGCTGCGACCGAGTCATTTTTGGCGAATCTGACGGACTTGAATAGCAAGATGGACAAGACTCAGTTCGCTGATTTTCACGGGCATGGCTGGGTTTTCCGTGCAGTGTTTAAGCAGGATCGTAAGGGGCGGTTGTTGGATAACGAGGGCGATGTGGTAGCCCCTGTGACGCCGAAGATGTTGCAAGAGGCTGTAGCCTTTCGATCGACGCAAGAGCAAATAGAGCCACCGGCAGGTCATCCGGTACACTTGAAAGACATTCACTTGGAACGTGGCATGCACTGCGTAGACTGCCATTTCGAACAGGATGTACATGGTGATGGTAAGCTGTATAGCGAGGTGCGTAATGCCATCGAAATTGATTGCATCGATTGCCACGGCACGATTGCATGGCGGACTACCTTGAAGACGTCGGGGCCGGCAGGCGGTAACGATTTGCGTACGAGTAAGACGGCTTATGGTATGCGCTTTCAGTGGGTCAATGAAAAGTTATATCAACAGTCTAGTCTGGATGCCCAAGTGAGGTGGGAGGTGCCGCAACTCCGAGACATCGTGGACCCTTCATCGGACCGGTACAATGCGAAAGCCGCATATGCTAAGACATTGCAAAAAGGTGGTTCGCGTTGGGGCGACCCTTCATGTCCTGAGTCACAATTGGCGCATGATAATAGCAACATGACCTGTTATGCCTGTCATACTTCATGGATGACGAGCTGCTTTGGATGTCATTTACCGATGCGATCCAACTTCCGCATGCCGATGCTGCACAATGAGGGTGAGATACTGCGTAACTTTACGACGTATAACTATCAGGTGTTGCGTGATGATGTTTTCATGTTGGGGCGCGATTCGACGGTCAAAGGGAAAAAGATTGCACCCGTTCGATCTTCCAGTGCGGTAATCGTTGGTTCTGCCAATGCCAATCGTGAATGGTTATATTCGCAGCAGCAGACGATATCGGCTGAGGGTTATAGCGGCCAGGCATTTAATCCACATTTTCCACATGCCGTCCGTAAGCGGGAATCCAGGCAGTGCATGGATTGTCATCTGTCTAAGGATGATGATAACAACGCATGGATGGCGCAGGTGTTGCTGCATGGCACCAATCTCGTCAACTTTATGGGGAGATATATTTACGTAGCCACTGGAGAGGATGGCCTGGAAGCGGTGGTTGTCACGGAGCGTGAAGAACCGCAAGCTGTGATCGGTAGCGATCTTCATGCCCTAGCTTATCCGGATGAATATGCTAAGCACAAAGCGCGTCATCATGAACTCAAGGAAGCATATCATCACGGTCTTAAAGATGGATGGTATGGCGAGCCGGGTCGTATTGTCGATCTCCAATTGCGCGGCGAATACCTTTACACCGCAAGAGAGGAAGGCGGTTTTTACGCTTACGACGTGGCTAATATCGATAACAAGGGTTTCAGTGAGCGAATCACTTCTGCGCCAGTGTCACCGCTTGGGCAGCGTCTTGGTGTGAAGACGCGGTTTGCGACAGCGATTGCGAGTCCCACAACATTGGGTGTTGATCCGACCAGGCCAAGATTGTCGAGTGATCCCACAAAGCCACGGGCGATTATGCTAGAAGAGCCTCAGCCTCATCATGTTAACCAGGAACAGCGTGTACATCCCATTTACGCTTTTTTGTATGTGACGGATTTATATGAGGGGCTTGTGGTTATTGGGGATCCGCATGTCGGGACACTGCTTGATGGTGATCCGACGAATAATTTTCTCAAGCGTGGTGTGGCGTTTAATCCGGATGGAAAGTTGGATGGTGCCGTTCATCTGACGCTAGCGGGTACTCATGCATATATTTGCTGCAAGCGTGGTTTGGTGGTGGTTGATATCGCCAACCCGGCTAAGCCCAACATTGTTGGTGAGGTAGGTAGGGAGTACATTGTGGATCCACGAGCGGTAGCGATACAGTTTCGTTATGCATTCGTGACCGATAGCCAAGGCTTGAAGGTGGTAGATATTACATTCCCGGATCGACCTAGAGCGATTACAGAAGCAGTTGTCGAGCTTGAAAATGCCCATCGGTTGTATGTGGCGCGTACTTATGCGTTCGTAGCTGGGGGAAAGCAGGGGCTAGCTATCATAGATATAGAAAAGCCTGAATCACCTCGGCTTGAGCAACTATTTGATGCCGATGGGCAGATGAACGATGTGCATGATGTCAAAGTTGGTATGACTAATAACAGTGTGTTTGCTTATGTGGCTGATGGGCATAATGGATTGCGTGTCTTACAGTTGACATCGCCTCGAAGTACGAAGGGCTTTGGCGGTTTTATTCCTCAATTGGTACCACGATTGATTGCTACGTATCATACACACGGACCAGCGCTAGCCATTTCTAAAGGGCTTGATCGCGACCGGGCTGTTGATGAAAGTGGTCATCAGTTAGCGGTTTTTGGTCGTATAGGATCGAGGCCGTTTACGCTTGAAGAACAACAGCGGATGTATCTTCGTGATGGTCAGGTGTATAAGGTTGATAACGAGGTGCCTGCGGCGCAAACTGATTATGTTCAGCGTAAAAGGACGGATTGACCGATGCATACTCTCCTAACATCCTTTAAGGTAGTTGCCTTATTCTTGTCACTGGTTTTCCTGTCTTCGTGTGCTACGTCGGGTGTATCGGCCTTAGCCATAGGCACGTTGGACGAACCTCATGCCGGTCGATATGTCGGTGGGGGAAAGCTTCATGGCCAATCTCGTCGTAGCTACGAGGGGACATGGGGACGAGAATACGTTGGTTGGGATTTGCTTCAATTCAATGACTTGCGTTGGGGGCATTCGACAAAGCGGACGCAAGGTGGAATGGGTAGATACTAGAGCAAGCTCTTTTATGGTGTAGCGGTTATTACTCATCATTTCCCGGAAGATTGCTTCAAAAAAGCGATACGCAAAAACGAAGGATGCTGTAAACTATCCGTTTGCTCATCTTTTACTGGACCCTATGGTGCAATATGTTGGTGGATGAGGGTCAGGGGCTTGCCTGCTTAGGGTGTGTGTCGCTACAATAACCGTCTACGTACTGTGTCATAGCACGGTTTTTGTCGGGCCACATTCTACACATAAGGATTCTATTGGTGCGTCAACGATTTTATATATTGATAACGGCGACTCTTTGGTTGTGTACAGGCTGTATGATGCCAAATAGTACGGATAACGAAGAGGAACAGCGCGTACCTGAGAAATCTGATTGCGGTTCATTTGCGATTGGATGTTACGACGAGCTGGCTCAACAGCCGGCTAATATATCTTGCTTTCGACCAACAAGTCGTTGGCCACGTACGACTCTGACCTGGCGGTTGACAAGGCCATTACCTGAGACTGATCAGCTTACCCATCAACAACAGATAGATGCCGTTGCAAGTGCGCTGGCACTCTGGGCCGATGCCTCCTCACTTTCGTTTCAACAAGTGCAGGATGGCGAAGCTGATATCCAGATTTCATTTAGAGGTGGATCGCACGGTGATCCATTTGCATTCGACGGTTCCGGCGGCATATTGGGGCATGCCTATTTCCCGGGGACTATACTGGCGGGGCAAGTGCATTTATGTCAGGCGGAGTCTTGGTCTATCAATCCCGAAGAGGGTCAGTTTGATTTGTTCACTGTGGTATTGCACGAAATTGGTCATACCTTGGGTTTAGAACATAGTTTGGTAGCTGACGCGGTGATATCGCCGGGATACCGGAAGCAAACTGCACTATCTGATGATGATATAACTGCCATTCAAGCTTTATATGGTAGCGCGGAGGGAGATTTTCCACCGCTACCCGTACGTTCGCCCGATGAAATCGTTTCTGTCTGCAATGCCTTTAATTTGTTGGCGCTTAATGATCCAGACACAGACGGTGACGGTATTCCAGATACGATTGAGGTGTTTATTTTAGATACTGACCCATTTAAGAAAAATACGGATGGTGATGATGAGGATGACTTTGACGAGGTCTTTAGACTGGGTACGTCACCCTTAGTGGCTAGGTTGGTAGGTGATGAGGATGGTGATGGGCTGTCTGCGATTGAAGAGCAAGGTGCTGGAACTGATCCAGCCAATTCAGACACGGATGGCGATGGTCTTTTAGACGGAGCAGAGATTCGCTTTTTTGGAACTGATCCGCTTGACACGGATACGGATGGAGACGGTTTTGATGACGGCGTAGATCCTGCGCCCAATAATGCTCAGTTCCCACGAGACTGTAACCAAAATCAAATTGCCGATTTGATGGAGGTTGCCAGTGGTAGCGTTACAGATTGTCAGCCTAATGGTATACCAGATGATTGTGAATTGGTGGGTAACGATGTCAATGCCAACGATGTACCGGATGAATGCGAGCCTGGACGTGTGGTCGATTGTGATAATAGTGGGGTCTTGGACTTAATTGAAATCGCCAACGATTCATCGTTGGATTGTAATGGCAATCAATTACTGGATGTTTGCGAATCTCTAAAAGATTGTGATGGCAATGGCGTATTAGATGTTTGTGACCTAGCCGTTGGTGGGACGTTAGATTGCAATAATAATGGCGTACCCGATGCATGCGATGTGAGTAGCGGTAGTAGCAATGATTGCAACAATACCAAGGTGCCGGACGAGTGTGAGCTGGTTGGTAATGATGGCAACAACAATAATGTGCCGGATGAGTGTGAGACGAGTAGTCCACCTACTCCGCCTACAGCGCCCGAATGCCAGACAAACGCAGATTGCGAGGATGGCATTTTCTGCAACGGAGCAGAACGGTGTGCGGGTGGTACTTGCGTGCCTGGCACTGCTCCTTGCAATCCTCAGACTCAGATTTGCGAAGAGGGTAGTAGCGCAGCTATATGTATAGACATAATTACATTCACGCTTGCTGCTGACGACAGGCTGGTCGGGACCGGCGGGGATGATATCTTCGTTGCCCCGCTCATTTTCGATGCCGGTTCCGGTGTCCAGCTCTCATCACTTCAAAGTGGCGACATCGCTGATGGTCAGGCTGGATTTGATACGCTCGACGCCACGCTCTTTGTTGCTATTGATACCATTACAGTATTTCCATCAACTGTAGGAATTGAATTGTTCAATTTGACTACGGTTGCCTTTGTTACTTTAGATACTACTAACGTATTCGGACTAACTACAATAAATTCAATCGCCAGCACTGTGACAATGCGCGTTAGTTCGCTGAAAAGTGTTGTAGATGTTGGAATTATGAATTCGTCAGCTGGTTTCATTTTGGGCTTCACATCGGCTGCTACTGCAGGTGTAGCGGACGCTATGACTATTACCCTATCAGAAACGACTGGCGGAGATTTGACACTGCTTACGGACCTTAACGGTTTTGAAGTACTCAATATCCAAAGCACTGGTGACACGGCCAATATACTCAACGCAGTGATACAAGACACTGGCACGACCATAAACACAATTAACATTTTTGGAAATCAAAACCTAGAAATCTTGACCCCCTTATCCGAAATCAGCTTCCCCGTACTCAACGTGTTGGATGGTTCAGCTTCCACTGGAAATTTGAGATTGTTGCTCGGTGCGCAGGATACGTCAGTCATCGGAGGAAGTGGTGACGATTATCTCATGGGTGGTGGTGGTGTAGACTTTCAGACGGGCGGTCCGGGGAATGATATATTCGCATACGGAGCAGGAACCGATTCCATGTTGGATGCGACGGATGCTGTAACAATCATCGAGTCAATCGATATCATCAGAGATTTCGCAAGCGGTGATCGTATCGACACCAGCGTGTATACGATTAACGGAACAGCGATGTTTCATCCTCAAGCCACAACACAAGCTGTGCTTGATGGGCTAAATCGTGGTCAGGGGCCATTGTCGATTAAACAAGCTGCGGATGCTGCCTTGAATCAGCCTTCTATGGACGGAAAGATTGACTCTAAAGTGACCGCCTTTGAATTTGGCGGCAAAATCTTCGTCGTAGCTACAAATTCGGGTGCTGGTAATTTATCCAATGCAGACTTACTCATTTTGCTCACGTCGCAGCAGGCTCTGACCGCCACTGACTTCAATCTTTAGCAGTGCATACAGTGCTGAATTAGCGCGTAGCGAAAAAACATCTACCAAGTATGAACACATTGATGCGGTCCATTACGATGATTTCGTTTCCGGCAAAGTGGTCGTCGCTCACCCCAGGGTTGTGAAATGATATGGCGTAGCCATGCTTTGATGACCTTTGGGTTTTCCGCTGACCATTCACATTTATGAATTGGCTCATTTAATCTTGTCAAATGCCTCTAGCTGGGATAGGGTATGCCCCGATCGAACTTGTGCGTTGGGCCGAGGTGAGTGGTACGGTTTTCATGAACCGCTCGCTTGATAGAACTACAGTATACATTCCATAGGCGCCTCTGATTTTGATAGAGGCTGTCTATGGTTATCATGGGATGCCACGATCGCATGTCCGAATTGAAAAAAGGACGTCTGGATGTCGGCTCGAACGACAAATCCTTGTCACCTGACGAGGTTTTGTCTATATCCATTTTTCAAGGTCTCAGTTCTTCGAAATTTGATAAACAACCTGGTGCAGTAGTACTCCGTCGCTTTGAACGGGGGCAAGTGATTTGTCGACAAGGTGATGCAGGCAACAGCGCATTCTTTATTCTCACGGAAGAAGATCTTATCAATCTCGATAAGGTTGGTAGAGGTGAGGTAGAAGGAGATGCGGAATCTTCTACTTCCGGAGTTGTTGAGGCATCCGACCTACCGATAAAGGCTTCCGTGTTTGTACATGAACAGGCTAACTCCGATGTATCTCGCGGACGAAACGGCTTGTTTGGCTTGCTAGCGCGAAAACTTGGTGGTTCGGAAAAAACCTCAAAAAATGCCGCTGGAAACGCTGGTGGTGCAACTGCCAAGCATGTGGCAGATTTGTATGCCGGTGAACTGTTCGGTGAAATGGCTTGTCTTAGTAGCAGGCCTCGATCTGCGACAGTCAAAGCGGCAGATCAAGTTGTGGTAGTGGAGATGTTGTTCAATATCCTGCGTCTGGTTCAAGAAAATAAAAAGAATTCGTTGTTTCATCAGCGCGTGGAGTTGATCTATCGTCAACGTGCCCTCCGATCGCACCTGTCTCAATTTCCCGTTCTGCAAGGCATAGATGGACAAACCCTTGAGAAGCTGATTTCAAAGGCTGAACTTGTGCGACTTGATCCGGGTGAGGTTTTGTTTGAAGAAGGTGACGATGCGGATGGCATGTATTTTGTCAGTTTAGGTCAGATAAAAGTTGTCAAGAAATCACCTGGTGGTGAGCGGATCGAAGCGTATTTGTCGCGTGGTGACGTGCTGGGTGAGATAGCGCTGGTTAAAGCCGGGAAGCGGACAGCTACTTGTGTAGCGGGCGAACATGTGCTGCGAGCGGGCGATCGTAAGCCGAAACAACCCGCACGGATTGAACTCATCAAGTTGGACGATGATACCTTTCAATGGTTAATGGATACGGAGCACATTGTGCATGAGCGCATTCAAGCGCTTGTTCAGTCACGCACAAGTCCGGATGCGTCTTCACGCACTTTCACGCTACCGATGTCGGGTGCATATGACGAGCAGGGTTTGGCGCATGGTCAAAAATTGATGCTTATTGATCTGGATCGTTGTACCAGGTGTGATGAGTGTGTGCGCGCTTGCGTGAGCACACACGACGATGGCCATTCGCGCTTGTTTCGTGAAGGTTTGCGGTTTGGACATTATTTGGTGCCCTCATCTTGTCGGTTGTGTCGTGACCCGGTGTGTTTGATTGGTTGTCCCGTTGGATCCATCTATAAGGGGGCATCAGGTGAAATAAAAATTGATGATTGGTGCATTGGTTGTACCGCGTGTGCGGATCAATGTCCTTATGATGCTATTACCATGTCGGTACGTGAGGGAGATCAGCCCGACGCGCCGATTAAGATAACTAATCAACCCATCGCGGTAACTTGTGATCAGTGTCATACGATTTCTGATGGTAAGCCCGGGTGCGTGTACGCTTGTCCGCATGATGCGGCTATACGCGTGGATGGGGCTACTTTCTTTTCTTCATGACCACAGATATGGCAACGGTTTCTACATATGAGGATTGATCGATCACATTATAGTTGGTTTGTGGTGACGTTACTGATGGCGGTTGGGGCGGGCGCTGCTTACGTCTATGCTGCGATAACATCCCATCGACCACCGGCGGGTGATACCTGGGTGGGTATGGTATTAGGCATCATCGCTTATTTGTTCATCTTATTCGCCGGTTCACTGGGTGCGCGTCGTAAAGTGTTGTTGTTGCGTATCGGTTCGATGTCATGTTGGATGAAAGGTCATCTTTGGTTAGGGCTTCTCGCGCTTCCGCTTGTTCTACTGCATGGTGCCTTTTCATTCGGTGGTACGCTGACTACCGTTATCATGGTCTTGTTGATTATCATCGTGGTGAGTGGGGTGAGTGGGGCTATTTTACAGCATGTTATGCCCAAGTCCATGTCCGCGGAATTTCCAAACGAGTTCACTTACGATCAAATCGATCGTCTTTTGACACTCATGCGCGTTGAGGCTTATACGCTCGTAGCCGGGCAATGCGGTGCGATTGCAGAAGCTGATATGGAACGAGAAGAAGCGGTACGTCATACCGGCAAAGCCTTGGAGAAAATCGAAAAAACCACCGAGCAGCCACTACCGGGACGGGATGAATTGAAGCATTTTTATGTGAATGAGGTTCGGCCATACTTGCGGCAACCTCAATCGAGTAAGATGTCGTTGGCATTAACGCTTCGGGCGGAATTTATGTTTGAAAAATTACGGTTGGATGTTGATCCGGCGTTACATGATGTTGTGCAGGCCTTGGCTAGGATGTGTCATGAAATTCGTGAGAGCGTTCAGCAAGGGCGAAGGCATCGCCTGCTGCACGCATGGTTGGTAATTCATGTACCATTGTCCATGGCGTTATTGGTTTTGATGACGGTTCACGCGGTTGTTGCGTTGTACTATTAAATGAAGCGAACAAGTCGAAAAATATGGGATCTGTTTGAGTTGAGGTATCCGCATCGACTGACGCCTTTTCGTGCGTGGAAGCGGTATCTATCCGTATGCGCCGCGGTATTGGCAGCAGTTTGGATTGGTGTAGCTGCAGTACGAAACGACGAGTCGTTGCATTCTAGTGGGCCAATGTCGTTGGGGCATAGCATGTTGTCGAATCGGTGTAGTGCATGTCACGCGCAGCCGTGGCAGGCGTTGACCGGGTTAGTTGATGCCAATCGACATAACCAAGATATGAACAAAGCCTGTTTATCATGTCATGAAAATTCTATCGGTCACGAAATGGTTGCAGGAAATACGTTTGTGGGGCAATGGTCAGCGTGGCATGAAGGTCGAGATGCGCTACCAACCAATACTTCTTCTGAGACGATGGCATGTGCGTCTTGTCATGTGGAACATGAAGGACCGGCTCGGTTAGTAGATATGAGCGATGCAGTGTGTGTGCGTTGCCACACGGATCTTTCTGAGCAGGTGTCCAAGGCACGCTTTGCCAATAAAGTGACAGATTTTGCAGCGGAACATCCTGAATTTGATGTGATTGCGGATAAGTTTATTGATCCGGGCACTGTTAAGTTAAATCATAAAGTACATTTAGCTGCGAATCTGCGCGGGTTGGTAACCGGTCGTAAAGAAATGTCGTGTGACGATTGTCATCGAGCGGGGCAAGGTGGCTACGATTGGCCTTATGCACTGGCCCAAGTGCATGAATTAGATGATATGCCTAACGAGCCGCGTGAGCCGCAGCTTCAAGCGGCGTATATGAATGAGATTCGATACAGCAAGCACTGCGCAACGTGCCATGTCATGGAGTCGAGTTCGTTATCCAGCATCGTCGGTCGAAGTATCATCTTACCACACGTTCAACCCGAAGCGATACGTACCGTACTTCATGGTGTCCTGTCAGAATATATCGAGTTGCATCCGGATGAACTGATGAAGGATGAGAATCAGCCTCGCTCACGCCGCCCCATGATGCAAGCTCCTAAAAGCAAGGAGGTGACGAACCAGCTTATTCTCAATTGGGTGAGTAAGAAGCGTGGTCTGATAGAGCAGGAATTGTATCGCGCTGCGAAACGTTGCTTATTGTGTCATGCGTTAGAACCCGGCCCGGATGCTGCTGACGTTCGATCGTTACCTGTGGTCTCACCACGTCCAATACCTGCGCGATGGCTTATGCACGCATCATTCGATCACGAAAAGCATCGTGTGCTGGATTGTCAACAGTGTCACGCACAGGCTTCCGACAACACAAACCAAGCGGAAGTCATGTTGCCATCGATTGAAACTTGTCGAAAGTGTCATAGTCAGCGCTTGATAGAACCCGGCGTAGGGGGTGTTTCGTATGGTTGTGTTCTATGCCATACGTATCATATACCACCGGATGGGCCGGCCATGCCTGGTTTGAAGTTGGAGTTACTTTTGAGCGGTTCGTAGTAGGGCGAGTATCCTCACATGTGTGTGATGAGAAAAGTGGTTATTACTTATGCCGATGGCGATTGTCGCTAAATCTCAAGATCGAACCGTTACGGTGTTTGAAATAGCACCTGATTCACAAAAGGTGTTAGGGCGTAGTGCGCATGCGGATTATCGATTCACAGATGAAAATTACCTGTCACGCGAGCATGCGATGATTGCAGTTACTACGGACACACTACGCATTGAGAGATTACAATCAGCCAAGAACCCTATTTTTTTCCAAGGTAAAGCGGTTGATTGTTTTGACTTATCGCCGGGACAATTTTTTGTCATTGGCGATACGGAATTTCACTTCATGGCTGCGAATCAGCAGTCTCTCGAAAAGTCGGCTACTAAAGGAGCGCCAGCTGCATTTTTTCATATGACGAAAGAGGAGGTTGGCGATAGGGGCAGCGCAAAAGATCGATTGAGACTACTTGACCTCATGGAGCTTCCCGAAGTTTTGCGATCCAAGAGTCGTATGGAATTTTATGTTTATGCCTGCGGCGTATTGCGGATGGCGGCTAATGCCAGTTGGGTGCGCGTATTAACGATTAGTGACTCGGATTATGACCTACTGGCTGAGGATGCAGAAATAGATATAGAGCAAGATAGACCAATGAGCGATTCGTTGGTGAAAGCTGCGGTAGATGAGCCGTTGAAACCTATTGTCTATTCATGGAATCAAGAGGAAATACTCACGTCAGAAGCAACCAAGCACGATGAGATCGATTGGGCGATTAGCTGTGCCATGTCTGTGCCGGGTGAAGATTCCATCTTGTTTTATTTGGCAGGGACGCACGAAGGAAAATCCACTCAGGATCAATCCAGCGAAGTGCAGGAATTTTTGCGCAATACGGGAAGGTTGGTTGGGCTTGTGGCGGATTCGCTCTCACGGGCCATGTCTTTGCAGAAGATGGAGACCTGGGAAAATCGATTGGAACGGTTTTTTCCAAAGAAAATAGCGGCGCAGATTCTCGGTGACAATGCGGAGGAGGCGCTAGCGCCGAAAATTGCGGAAGCTACGGTGATGTTTTTTGATATTCGGGGCTTCTCTCGAATGGCTGAAGAGAATCTTCATGATATTCTCAAGCATCAAGGCGCCTTGCGTCGTGTGATGACGGCTATGACGCAATGCGTTTTTGACGAAGAGGGTGTGGTACTGCGATACATGGGTGATGGCATATTGGCTGTTTGGAATGTTCCCTTTCCATTGGAGAATCACGTGCAACGCGCTTGTATGGCAGCACTGGCTATGACCGATAGTATGGGTGAAGTGAGCGAGGGTTGGAAAAGTGGTATTGGCATTGGCGTGGGTGATGTTGTTGCAGGTTCACTAGGCTCGGAGCAGGTGTATGCGTTTGATATAGTGGGCGCTATAGCCAATCAAGCCGCTCGGGTGGAAGGGACGACGAAGATCGTCGGCGTTCCTATTTTAGTGACTGATGAAGTTGTGAAACGATTATCAACTGATCAGTTGATTGCACGACGTGTGGCGCGCGTATTGCCCGTCGGTATGGATACCGAAATGGCCGTGCATACAATTCATCGTATACCGGATAATGAACAGGATCATCAGGCGTTGAAGGATCGTCTAGCGATTCATGCCGAAGGATTGTCCGCCTTTGAAGAGGGGAATTGGCAGAAAGCGTTTGATGTGTTGTTGCCTATTGTGCAAATCGATCCAGCGTCTAAATGGGTGTTTGGCCTTGCGCATGTGTATCAGGGTAATGCACCGCGTGAGTGGCGCGGTGTGGTTGAGTTATCGAGCAAGGGATAGTGCGTGTGAGTAAGATCATTCAGATTAAATGTAATCACCATGGCTATAATGGCGTTCGCGGTTCGGTTTTTACGACTGCGATAGTTTGTAGTCTGGTAGTTTCCTCTTCGGTGTTCTCGCAAGACGGAGGGATGTATCAAACACCATCAACTTACCGTCGCCAATTTGATTCAAAACTAGTAAACTTTATATCGCGTGGTCATGTCAATTGCGCTACCAAGTGTCATTCCGGAGGCAAGCGCAATGAAGGTGAGCAATATGCCGCCAATGAATGGGAAAAATGGTATCAAGACGGGAAAGGCCCACACTATCGCGCCCACATGCAGCTGATGGAGGATCCTCGTTCAGACGTCATGGCTAAGCTATTGTACGGGGAGGATGCTAAGGCGATTGAGCGGAATGAATGTCTATCGTGTCATGCGTTATTTCCGGAAAAAGAACGAAGAGATACACGATTTGTTACGCCTGATGGTGTGAGTTGTGAATCCTGTCATGGGTATGGCAGAGAGCGTGAACGTAATGGATGGGCTGATATTCACCAGGATCGAGCCGCATTTTTTGGTAAATACTCTACACAACAACGTACCGAAATGGGATTTTATGATTTACGCGATTTAGCTCGTCGTGCGGAGCGTTGTATGTCTTGTCATGTGGGAACCGAGAGTCAGCGGGTCACGCATGATATGATGGCTGCCGGACATCCGCCTTTGATGTTCGAGATGGATTATTACTCAGGCGGTGTGCCCAAACATTGGCCCGAAAAAAATTCCTATCTATCAGAGGATGAGGGTGATTGGTTTCACGTGCGCAATTGGGCGACGGGTCAGGCTGTGGCGCTGCGAGAGTCTTTGCATCGGTTAATCGAATGGTCTGCCGGGAAGGGTAAGATGGATTTCGCATTTTTGGATTGCTACGCCTGTCATCACAATATAGACCAAAAAACCAAGCAATTGAACTGGCGACAAAAACGAGGGTTCATTGGCGCACGCGGTGAACCCACTTGGGATGAGGTCAATTGGTCGATGTGTCGTTCGCTGATACGACTTTATCTGCCGAATGAATTTGAAGCCGCTCAGATTAACGCCTCTCGCTTACTACAATCACTGTCTTTATCTAATATGGATCGCGCAACCGTCGCTCAGGCGACTGCTTCCCTAAGCAAAACGGCTGAGAGACTGGTTAGGAAAGTGGCTGTGAATAAATTTGATAGAAAACAATCGCTGGCTGTGTTGCAAGCACTGGTTGATGATCGAGATTATATTACATCCCGTGGTTTTAGCGCAGCCAACCAGGCCGTCTTTGCGGTAAATGTATTATATACTGCCGTTTTTCCAAAAACAAAGGCCACCCCGCAGGCTAACGCTGCAACGTCTGCTATTGTATTGCGTATGAACCAATTGGTAAGCGACGATAATGATATTCCGCTGCCTGAATTCTACGACGCCGGAAAAATGGCAGCGCTAATGGCCGAGTTGCGGGCGACGCTGCCAGGAATGTGATGCGCATTCGTTATTCTACAATAGGCTACGACTCGCAGGTTCTGATTTTTCGCTTATGACTTCTACCAAACCAACACGAGTTATTATTCTTGGCGGCGGCTTCGCCGGCATCTCAATGGCCAGGGAGCTTGGTAGAAAATCTAAACACGACTCTTCAATAGAAATACACCTAATAAGCACGGAGAATTACTTCGTATTTCAACCATTGTTGCCAGAGGTGGTTGCGTGCGGTTTGGAGCCAAGTCATATAATCAATCCCATTCGCATGTTATGTCCCCATGTTCATATTCATTGCGCGAGTGTGCTTGGAATCGACTTTCAGCATCAAACCGTATCGCTTGAAGGCCAGGATGCAAGACGCATATTTTCACTGCCCTTCGACCATCTTATGATTGGTCTTGGCCTGGCTATGGATTTATCATGTATGCCGGGTATGAGTGAGCACTCTTTACCCATCAAAACTTTAGGCGATGCCTTTCATCTGCGTAATCATGTGCTGAGTAAGTTAGAGCAAGCGGATTTGGAAGAAGATGAGCAGGCTCGCCGAAGTGCATTAACATTTGTGGCTGTCGGCGGTGGATTTAGCGGCGTGGAAACCATCGCTGAAATCAACGATATGATTAAGTCCGTGTTGAGATATTATCCACGGGCGCGTGCTTGCGGCGCACGTGTTGTGCTTATCCATTCGCGCGATCGTATTTTGAACGAATTGGGCGATAAGTTGGCCCATTTTGCCGAGCGCAAAATGCGTGGTCGTGGTGTGGAGATTATGCTTGAGGTCCGGGTGAAAGAAGCTACGCCGGCGGGTGTTGTGTTGAACAACGGTGAGATGATTCAGGCTGATACCGTGATTTGTTCGATCGGTAATGCACCACATCCATTGATCGCGCAATCGACATTACCACAAGAACGTGGGCGCATTCTTGTCGACGAATATTTGCGGGTGAAAGATCATGCCAATATATGGGCATTGGGAGATAATGCGTTAGTACCGGATGTTTCCAGCGGGGGTTATTGCCCGCCAACGGCGCAATACGCTATGCGTCAAGGTAAGGTTTGTGCGCGTAATATACTTGCCACCATTCGTAATCAACCAATCAAACAATTTTCATTTGGCGGCATGGGGCAATTGGCTGTGGTAGGGCATCGTTGCGGCGTAGCGCAGGTGATGGGACTAAAACTGAGTGGTTTGTTAGCTTGGTTTTTGTGGCGATCTGTATATTTGATGAAGCTTCCCGGGCTTCGCTGCAAAATTCGCGTGGGCATAGATTGGGCACTGGATCTATTTTTTCCAAGAGACATAGCCATGATTAAAGTCGATCGGACCACGCAATTGCAACGCGCCCATTTCCGAGAAGGTGAACTGATTATTAAACAAGGGGAAATTGGAGATAAATTTTATATCATTGAATCCGGCAAGGTTGAGGTGCTGCGAGAAGAATCTAACGGTTCACGACAGTTACTCGCAACATTAGGCGCGGGTGATTCGTTCGGCGAGATTGCTTTATTGAAAAAGACTCGGCGGACAGCTACGGTGCGCAGTCTTGAACCGGTAGATGTGGTGATGTTTGCACGAAAGGACTTTCAACAACTGGCAGGTAGTTTCCGTGCGTTTCGTGACCGAGTGTTGGTAGACCTTGATGATCGAGAAAATTCATCAGTGGCTAGTGTGTCTTCGAATGAATCTGTTTAATGTGGTATAAGCGTGTGGACATGGATATGTTTATTTCACGGCTTGAGGTGTCTATATGTTGACGCTGACATTTCTTGGTGTAGGCTCAGCATTTGCCAAGCGTAATCACCAGTCCAACGTACTTCTGGAGGTCTGGTCGCAGCCACCTGGAGAGGCGCTGGCACCGCAGGAAACGCTGCTAATTGATTTTGGAACGACCGGCCCTCGCGCTTTGTACATGCTGAAGTCATTGTCGACCTATGCGTACTTGGATGTAGAAGGGCAAACGAACTACCGTGCTATTGATCGCGTGTTTGTCACGCATCTGCATGCAGACCATATCGGCGGCCTGGAAGAACTTGCCTTGTTGTGTCATTACAAATACGCCGATGTTGACACTGGTAAGCCGTATCGTCCGGAGTTAATCAGTTCTGCTGAGATTTTGAAAAACTTATGGACGCATTCGCTCGAAGGTGGCATGGGCGCACAAGTAGGTCGGACTGCGAAATTGGAAGACTATTTTCAACCTGCGTCCGTACCGGTAGATGGTCAAACTGTTGCCTTTACAATGGGCCGGCGATACGAGTTTCGTATATTCCCCACGGATCATATTCAAATACAGACACGTTATGATTGGCCTAGTTGCGGCTTGACCGTAACTGATGTGCATACGGGTCGTTCTATCATGTATTCCGGGGATACGCGTTTTGATCCCGATGGGTTAAAGTCGTTTATGCAAGAGGCCCACATCATATTCCACGATTGCCAATTGGCTAAGACGCCGGTGAAGGTGCATGCACGCATCGACGAATTGCGTTCACTTAACGAGTCTATTCGTAAGAAAATATTTCTTTATCATTACGAAGATGTGTGGGATTTACCCACATTCCAATGTATCGATGAGGAGTTTGCCGGTTTAGCCATGCCGCATCACCGTTATGTTTTGTTCGATGATGGTTAATGACAAGAGCATTTTACAAGGGGTCGAAATGACAGATTACTACAAGCCCGCGATTGAATCTCACCGTAAAACCAAGGGCAAGTTTGCGGTCACATCTCTCATGGCTTTGGAAACGCAAGAAGATTTGTCTATAGCTTATACCCCAGGTGTGGCAGGGCCTTGTCATGAGATAGCAGATGCACCGGGTGAGAGTTATGCGCTAACCATGAAGGGTAGGTCTGTAGCTGTGCTTTCAGATGGCACCGCTGTTCTGGGGCTTGGTAACATTGGACCTGCTGCGGCTCTTCCTGTGATTGAAGGCAAAGCGGTTCTGTTTAAGGCATTTGCTGATATAGATGCTGTACCCATTTGCGTTGATATAGATAGTGATGAAGCTTTGATTGCCGTCGGACGTGCAATTGCACCTACGTTTGGCGGAATCAATTTGGAAGACATCGCTGCGCCAAGATGTTTTGTTGTAGAAAATGCGTTGCAGGACATTGGGATACCCGTATTTCATGACGATCAACACGGGACAGCCATTGTGCTGCTTGCTGCATTGAAAAATGCTTCCCGTGTAGTGGGTAAGTCGTTAACCGATATGACGATTGTCATTAGCGGCGCTGGAGCGGCAGGGACGGCCATTGCCAAGATTTTGCGGTGTATCAATTTCGATACCGATGTTTGCATGAGCGTTCGTGAAGTTTTGGTATGCGATTCTAAGGGGCTTGTCTCACCAGATAGGGATAACTTATCCTCTGCCAAGAAGGAAATACTTGGATATTCGAATCGCACAGGTCGTAGCGGTACGCTCCAAGACGCGCTGGCGGGGGCTGATGCTTTTATTGGCGTATCCCGTGGTGGTTTGCTCTGTGCAGATGATATACGTCGCATGGCTGACGATCCGATTATTTTGGCCATGGCCAACCCGGAACCGGAGATCATGCCGGATGAAGCGAAACGCGGCGGCGCTGCCGTCGTCGGTACGGGACGCAGTGATTTCCCCAACCAAGTCAACAATGTGTTGGCTTTTCCGGGCATCTTTCGAGGGGCGCTTGATGCGCATGCCGTATCCATCACACAAAAAATGAAGATGGCCGCAGTTAACGCGCTAGCCGAGTCGGTGTCTCAACCGACGGCAGATCGTATTCTTCCTGACCCGCTTGACAAAACCGTGGCACCGAAAGTCGCCCAGGCCGTCCAACGAGCATATGATGGTGGATAGGTATGTATAGTATTTTCTTACGGATGATGTCATGAACTGTTTCGATCGTTTTCTATTTATCCATGAAACTAAGGGGGATCACGACGACACATATAAGGTGCGTGTAAGTGAGGTAGCATGATGAGTTCAGGTGATGAAAAAAAATCGCAAGCGTTGGACGATGCCTGCGACTTCGCTACGGAAATGCAACCGGAGGAAGCGGTCAAAGCTTCCGGGAAACGTTCTATTCCCATCGATGCCAAGCAAAACAGCACGGCACCTCGTGTACGTGGATATATTCTAACCGCTGAAGAGGGTGAGGGGGGGTATGGTAAAGTCTGGCGAGGTTGGCAGGAAAGTACGAGTAAAGAAGTAGCCGTCAAAGTGTTTTCGCGGCGAAGCGGGTCGGACTGGATATTTTTACAACGTGAAGTGGAGAGATTAGCTAAGCTTGATAATCACGCCAACGTGATCACTTTGCTGGATGCCAATTTATCAGCAGACCCACCCTTTTATGTGATGGATATGATGACCGGCGGGTCATTGGATGATGCCGTGGTTGATGGTAAGGGGGTTCCTACGCAGCAAGCAATCTCTTGGATTGAGCAGATTTGTTCTTCTTTACATTATGTTCATGGTAAAGGGCTGATTCATTGCGATCTAAAGCCGGCCAATGTGTTGCTGGATGAACGAGACACCATTCGGCTAGCGGATTTTGGGCAATCACGCGTGTTTACCGAGTCTGCCGCATCGCTTGGTACATTGTTTTACATGGCCCCTGAACAAGCGATTCCGCTTGAGCCTGGCCGCATCGTGCAACCGGATGTTCGATGGGACATCTATGCACTTGGTGCTACTGCCATGGCCTTGCTGACCGGGCACGCGCCTCATGCGACTCCTGATAATCGACAACGCGTCGCAGATGCAGCTGACTTGGGTGAAAGATTGGATGTTTATCGCGATATCGTTCGTTCGCAAACGATCCCGTCGATACTTCGCGCTGGAGACCAACCTGTTGATTATGAACTCACCGCCATCATTCTAAAGTGTCTCTCAGCTAATCCTGATGATCGTTATGATAGCGTTAGTGCAGTCATGGAAGACCTGAAGGCTTGGCGAACGAAACGCCCGGTATCACCGTTGCGCGGTAACGCCTCGTATCGAGCCAAAAAGTTTTTACAACGCAACCCTTTCATCATCGTGCTAACCTTAGCCGCGATAATCACGACCGTTGGTTTGGTCCAATCTTTTATGAAACAGCGCGAGTTAGATCGTAACCATGCGGGAGATATATTGGCAGCTATATCTACCGACCCGGCGGATGGTCTTGCTCGTCTAGATAGTGCGGATAGCGGCGTACAAAAGTTTTTTCCAAATTTAGCGCAGCGATACGTAACTTCTTCCGCCCATGTTGAGCGAATTCTGGGATCACTAGCTGCGCCATGGATCAACCCTGATTCCTTCTGGGCTTCAGTCCAGGATGGCGCGCTATGGCAAAACGGTGAGTGGTTGGAATTGTGCACGGCACGTTGGCCACAGCCTCAACGTCTGTTGGATATGCTACAAGTGCGCACTATGGCTGTAGATGGTTCGCCACGACAACAATATGTGGCGTTGTGTTTGATTGGTCAGCTAGGTCAAGGCGAGCAATGGCGCAATATTTGTGAAACTGCGGCTAAGAAAGAATCCAATCCCGGCGTGCAAAGTGCGGCTATGTGGGCGGCACAACGTCTTGGCCAAAAACTTCAGTTGCACAATAACGATAATTTTACAAAGGATGATTTGGCAGATGCATATTTCGTTAAATTACCTGCTGTGACCTCGTTTAGACCTGGCTCGGATAAAGATGAAGCAGGACGCTGGTCGGATGAAGATCGAGCGAATTTAGGAGAAGATATTCGCAGCATGTGGCTGGCTACAACAGAAACAACCATCGCACAGTTTCAAAGATTCTGGGATTACCCACAACGCAAGAAGCTTAGTGCAGATAATGAACAAAAACTAAGGGATTCAATACAGGCTCAATTAACTGCCTATCCATCTGTGGATGCCGCCAACATGGCTGTTGAGGGTATGTCGCCCATTATCGCCTTCCGTTATTGTGAATGGTTAACCAAACAATCTCAAGCAGCGGGTAGTTATGTGTCCTATCGATTACCGACGGAAGCGGAGTGGGAGTATGCCTGCCGAGGAGGTAACAGCGGTGCTTATTGTTATGGAAACGATCGACGTTATCTTGAATTATTTGCAGTACACAACGGCCAAGAAGGGATAACCATGCAGACATCCTTACGCATGCCCAATTACTACGGTCTATTCGACATGCACGGTAATATGTGGGAAATTTGTTCGACGCCGTATCGTGAGAAGTATAGTGATTCGCCGTTAATTGGTGAGGCACCCAACGGCATTGTCAGACGGGGTGGAGCGATTTATTCTCCCGCTGAAAGATGTAGGTCTGCGCAGCGAAACTTCATGCCGGCTGAAGCGTTAGCTACGGAAACCACGTTCCGCATTGTTCGAGTAGAGGGAGCAACACCGTGAGACGAGCCTGTGGCGTTATCTTACCGATGATGGTGTTGACTCTCTCCTGTAGCACGGCCCCGTCGCTTGTGTTGCCGGTGGAGACGGAATTATTGATTGTCAACACATCTTCGCGTTGGTATGTCACTATGGGGTTACGACCTGATTCCGCAGAGGATGAGAGTGGGTTTGATTTTCAATCCAAGTTGATTCCGCCGGGTGCGCTCTTTCGTGAACGGTTCATCAATATTTTCCCACAAACTGGAGGTTGTCCCGATCGCTTTGATCTTCGCGTGTACCTGTATAAGCGTATCAACGAAGATATTCCTATCGGATTGGATGAAACGGAAGAAGTTGATCCTATTCCCGTAGCCTCTGCAGAACTGTTGGACATTCTTGCGTGCGAGGTCGTCGTGGCATCATCGTATACGATTGTGTTACGAGATTCCCAAGAAGGTGTGGGGATACTAAAATTTGCGCAAGAACTTATCGGCGAGCAGGATGGCACCTTTTCCGGTAATACCCTCCCACCGCTTGATCCTATTCCTGATCTATTGGATAACGCAAATCTGTCGGGCCGGGTAATCATGGATGATGGCGTAGGTATTGAAGGGGTTGGTGTACTACTGCGGACGCGCGTACGGCGAGGAGATGACGATCCGGCATGTTGCAGCATCAATTCAGGTGGCCCGACCGATGTCGAGGATGCTACGGTCTGTTGCTACGGTGCTCCAATCGCTGTAGAGACTACCGATATGGATGGACAATTTTCTTTTGATCGCCCACCCGGTGCCTATTGGTTGGAAGTATTTGCAGACGATTTGCTTTTTCGCCCGGTCGCTGTAACCGTGGAATCACCAATTGACAATATCATTTTTATTGGTGAGGTGAATCCGTGAACCCCCGCAATTTTTTCAGGATAATGTGCGTAACGGTGGTTGGCTTCTTGTCGTCATGTACGATGTCACCGGATGATCTATTTGACCCATTTGTAGATGCCCCGTTGATTAAAACAGACGGTTCTTCGCAGAATCTTGTCGCCGAGATATCTCGATTGGGTATGCGCCAAGCCGGTGAGATATTGCGCATTGAAGTTTTTTCTGATGATGTGCGCGGCGTGTATTTACTTAAGCAAGATGCGCTGCAGGAAAGTGCCGGAGTGATTGTAGGTGGCGGTCCGGTCAACGAAACATTTACATATGTCGTGCGCGAGAATAGCGAATTATTTTTATTCGTCGATGCACTGGTAGGCAGCAAGGCAAAGGTAAGTATCGAAGCAGGCATATCCTCTGATGTGCCGCCGCGTCCCACGCAACGCATCAGCATAGTGCTTGAAACAGACTTTCTGGTCAACGGCTTGATCGACGACAGTGCAACAGGCGAAGCGGGTGATATGGCCACGGCGGATTTCCTATCATCAATTCAGCCCATTGTTCAAGCGGATCTATTATCTCGCATTCAGCAAGTCTTTGACGGAACTGGTGTAACGATATTCGGTCCGGAGGATACACCGGAAGAACCTTTCTCAACATTGACCATCAGCGGCAGACGCGCGCTTGCAGCCGAGGACGAATTGGATAGTTTAGAAGTCGTCGGATGTTCGGATGTGGTTATTTTCGGTGAGGTTCTTTCCGATTCGTCTCGCGTTGATGCTGGTAATCAAAACCTTTCCGACGACGCTATCGTGTATGTTGGTAGCTTTCGTGGTACGGGCAACTGCAATGCGGGGCTGATAATCAATTCGACGAATAATATCATTAACGCACTAGCGCTTAGTGGTGCTCACGAAATAGGTCATCTTCTCGGCCTTAATCATACAGCCTTGGATGGCATTATGTCTACTTCACCGAGTTTTGCGATTCAACGACAGCTACAATTTCAACGAAGTCAAATAGTGCTGGATGTTGGACGTGGTAACGAAATCTTTACAACAGTCATCCAGGATCCACAGCTATACTTCGATGCAATCCTTGCGCCAAATGCTGAATAGTGATCCGCTTGATGTGCAAGCGATCGTTTACTCATGCCGATCGTCAAATGTAAACGTCAAAATTCTAATGTTTGAAGCTATTGCGACAGCCGGTGATGTCCGCAAAGAAACCGGTAGTGATAAGTTCTTGGCATCGATTGGCTAGGCTGTTTGATCGCGGGGTGAAGATGCTCAGGTTGTTCGCACCGGTGAGGGGCGCACCGCGCTGCAATCCACGTTTACCGATTGTGCCCCTGTCCCCAATCGAAAGCGAAGGTTGAAGCGCACGACGGAAGCTGGTTGATATGCTGATGTTTTCTGTGACCTCGCGCCCACCGGCTGTCATGTTCTGAACAGAACCCAAAGCGGCGGAAGCAATAGCTAGTGCAGATGCGCTGGATGGTGCCGTGTAAAGTGTTTTGGGCGTCGGAGAGGCTGCGTCTAGGGATTTCTCATCGGTGTCCTGTTTGTTCGTTTGAGCCTGAACGTTCTTTTGTGGTGGCTCGACTTTTGGTTTGGTCGCGCTTGAATTCGATGCCTGTGCAGCACCAGATTGTTGTGGCTGTTGGATTATCGACGAGTTTGTGCGAAAACTCGTCAGTGTAACGCCTTTTGTGATATGGTTTGAACGGGTGTTAGCCAGTTGGTTTATGTGTTGATTACTTGTCTGGCAACCCATGAGGCCACACAGCAAGATACATACCGTCGAAAAAGCCGTCATCAGTTTACATACGGCATTCATTGCAGCTCCTCCTCACACGTCGGCCCATGTTACACTACCCACATACATTATATCCATCGACAATTCGTCGGACAAGCCTGTGCAATGGTTACCGGCACATTGACGACGAAGTGGCTTTCCCCGCGTCTATGGTGGGGTAATGTCCATGTTACGGGCAGCTCGGAACGCATGATTCACGTGTACCGACATCTGATGAAAAAGCGCCAATAACAACCATGATATCGCTAGCGTCGATCATTCGATCTGTTTGGCATGGTGCGATATCAAACGGCAAAAGTGTTTTTTCATCCCATGCAGAAGCATCTAGTTGTACTAGGCTATATAAATCGCGTGCGTTGATGCGGTCGTCATCGTTCACGTCACCCCATCGGTTCGTGAACACCTGTTGGGTGAAGATAGTCTGTGGTTGGCTATTACTAAGCGTCCATAACTCAACGGTATAACTGGTGTCGGGTTGAATAGCAGGACCACTGACAATAACGGATGTCCATAAATGCGCGGATTGAAAATAAGGGCTGTCTTGAAACTGTTGGTCCGCGCCGATAAAGACGTTGTCACATGGTAGCGCATCAAGCTCATTGGATGTTACCCGCAATGCGATAGGTACATTGGACTGATCGATAGTCAATTCTAGATGGCGTGAGCCGGTCAATATATCCATGCTCATTTAGCATTCGTCCGGTATACCGTTGCTATCATCATCGAAACTCTGACCGGTTTGCACATCGCAGAAGTCTGGTCGACCGTTATCGTTGCAGTCAGTACGACGACCGGCGATTATATCCTGTCCATCTGGTATGCCGTTACGATC
>JAJRWX010000040.1 GCA_024276605.1 Planctomycetota bacterium
CACATCGTCACACACTGGCCCCAGTGGCGTGGTGCTACCATTGACACAGATGATTTTCTGGGCGCAAGCAAACGGCGAAGTAACGCACGCACATCAAAATCGCGGCGGGTGGAACCCGCCCTACCTCGCTTGTTTATCAGAGCACCTGGCGCTAGCCTGGTGACACGGATAGATCATGGCGCAGGTAGTTATCACTCCGCTTGTCCGCAGGCTTGCGCCGTGCGGCTCTGATGAATACAAACTTGGCGGCATCCTGCGTGCTCACAACCCTCGGCTCGATGGGATGTACCTTCATCCCCTATACCATAGTAAACACCGGAATGACGATAACGACGGAAAGAAAATGTGAAAAATTTGATATTTTTGGCATAGAGTCGCCGTGGTAACCGGTGCCCTGCCTTCTGTCGCCCATAGCCCTCAGACACCAACCTGGGGGTTTCTACGGGGCATCTGGCGATCGAACAGGCCTGGATTCAAGCACCCAATCTTCACCATTAACAAGCGTGAGTGTAAACCAACCCGTAAGTCTTTGGCCTTCCAGCTCCACCGACACCTGTCGGTCTGTGAATTCTTTGAGGTGCATGACGCCGGAATCAACACGCTGAACGTAGCCTCGGTCGTTACTAATCGGACCTTCGTAGTCAAGATAAGCCTTACGGTGGTTTCCAATACGCTTGGCTTTCATGGGTAGACAGGATGCATCTACAGGCTCGGTGAATAGCTGCCAGGTCAGCAAAACGCCGCCGTGCTCAAGCATCAAATCCCAATGCTCGCTTCCGCCGACGCGGTGATGTAGAATGACGAATCGATTGGGCATGATGTCCATAGCTCAAAGGCTACTCGGTTGAGGGCGCCCGTCAAAGCGCCTTCGGGGCCGTGTGTGTTGTTATTCAGAGAATTGACGCCATGACGTCGATGGTTCATAAGGGGCAGGCAATGAGGAATTGTTTTACTATCAGTCATGTGATTCGCCGCTGGTCCAGGATGGCTCGCAGCGCTGCACCCTGGTCGGTGCTGTGTGTGTTGGTGTTTACAGGTTGTGGTCCAACCTACCGTAATCTGCGACACGAAGGTCAACGGTTTATGATAGCCGGCAACTGCGGCGAAGCGCGAATGCTATTTGAACAAGCGGATAAACGTCGACCAAACCGAATTCAAAACCTGCACGATTTAGCTGTCTGTAGTCAAATCCTGGCTAAAGACAAATTTATGAAGAACCAAAGGGCAGCCGCGCTTCGTGAAATAGATTATGCGATTGAATTCTATCGAAGGGCGATTCGGGCTTATCCCGGTCATCAACCCTCGCTCGAAGGATTAAATACGGCTTTGGAACTCAAAGGCCAATTTGACCAGGCGCTGGATCATGCTGAATGGGCGGCGCGTTTTGTCGGCCCATCTGCGAAGCAGTATATATTTTTAGCCAAGGAGTTAGAGGAGCGTGGCCAGAGTGATGAAGCGATGCTGCGGTATAAACAAGCCGTCGCGATTGATGGGAACTCCGCTCAAGCCCATAGTGCTTTTGCCAAGTTTTTAATTAAGCATGGACGAGACCAGGCAGCGATTCACCATTTACAGCGTGCATTCCAAATCGATCCTCGTGATGAATGGGTGCGTAGTGAATTGATTGCACGCAGTGCGCTGCCTTCGTTGGTTCCCGCTAAAAGCGGCGGGTCATAAGTTTTTCCGATGTGCGGTATATGCGGCATCGTACATTTCGATCACAAACCCGTTACTGCGGATCCATTGCGACGATCATGCGCGCGTATGCATCATCGTGGGCCTGATCAATCCAATCAGTGGGTGGATGGTTCGGTTGGGTTTGGGGCTGTGCGACTGGTGGTTCTGGACCCCTCGCATGATGCCGGTCAGCCCATGCATGATTCGTCCAATCGATTTCACGTCGTATTTAATGGGGAAATATACAATTTTGAGTCTATTCGACGAGAATTAGAGGCGTTAGGACATGCGTTTCGCACCTGCGGTGATACAGAAGTCGTACTAACAGCCTGTATGCAATGGGGTGTCGAATCCCTGGCACGATTCAACGGTATGTGGTCGCTCGCCTTCTACGATTCACACGAAGAAAGCGGTTTTTTATCGCGCGATCGGTTTGGTATTAAACCACTGTTCTATGGTCTCCACGATGATGAATTACGATTCGCAAGTGAACTGGATGCCTATACCACGTTAGGCCCGTTCAATGATAGTATTGACCCCGCTGCCACCAGGCAGCTATTGCGTTATGGTTATATCGCGCATCCACGTACCATTTATGAACAGGTACGGCGCCTGGCGCCGGCACATGTACTCGAATTCGAGCAGGGCGGCGTCAAGCGGGTTCGACGATACTTCGATCCTTATCATGCGGTCGGGCATACACCATCGTCTTATGGTGACGCGCAAACTAGACTGCGTCGTGCATTGGCTGATGCCGTTACCGTTCGCCGTGTGTCGGATGTTCCTGTCGGTGCGTTTCTTTCAGGTGGTACGGATTCGACGATCATGGCCTATCATTTGCAGCGATGCGTGGGGAAGCCCATCGATACGTTTTCGGTAGGATTTCCATCATACGGTGGATACGATGAGTCACATTATGCAAGGTCCGTCGCGGCTATTTTGGGGACGCGGCATCATGAGTTGATGCTCAGTGAATCCGATGTAGTCGAGGCTATTCCCAGGATGCTAGATCACCTGTCCGAACCTTTCGGTGATAGCTCGATTATTCCAACGAGTTTATTATCTGCCTTTGCACGTCAACATGTTACGGTCGCACTTAGTGGCGATGGCGCGGACGAGTTATTTGCCGGGTATTGGCGATATGCTGCCCATGATTCCTGGCGTGCTTATCAGCGTATCCCGACTTGGGTGCGTAGACGGTTGATTGAGCCTACACTGGCTCGCTTAGCCTCTTCCAAAAGTAGTGCGATCGGCAATCGTGTTCGCCAGTTTCGTAAATTACTGCGATCTCGCTCGCTTGATCCGCTAGCCAGGCATTTAGCTTGGTCACGCATCGTGTCCGAGCAGACCTGTCAGGTGTTTCGTAAGGGAGACGATGTAGACGGATTGGATGACACCACCGTTGACCTAGCCGATGCCATGACGGCGGATTATGGGTCTGACGATCCGCTGAACCGTATTCTTGCCTTTGATTTACAACATGGGTTACCGGCTGACATGCTTCATAAGGTGGATGTGGCTAGCATGATGCACTCACTGGAGGTCCGCGTCCCCTTTCTCGATCCCAGTGTGGTCAATTTGGCTTGGCGTATGCCTGGATGTTGGAAAATGGATCGTGGGCGGCGAAAGCGAGTGCTGGTGGACGCCTATCGCGGCTTGGTGCCCGATGTCGCTCTGGATCGCCCGAAAAGGGGCTTTGAGGTTCCGATAGGCGAAATGCTACGAGGGCCGATATACGGGCTTTTCCGAGATGTGGTGGATCGTCCAACCGTTGAAGCAGACAATTTACTTAGTTTTGATGGTGTTGAACGCCTTTTGGCCGATCATTGTGCTCGAAGGTCGGAAAATGCGGATATTCTCTTTACCATCCTATCGTTATGTTGGTGGCGAAGGAATCGGTCGTCAAACCTACCAGGTTGGTTTGGGTAGAATCGGCTAACCTACTTGAAAAGTGTCGTAGGGTGCCTATACTGGGGTGCTCGAATGATATGTGGTATTTGCCCAGTATTGGTAGAGTAGACATGAAGAAAGATATACATCCGAAATACGACAAGTGCGTGGTTAAATGTGGTTGCGGGGCGACCTACGACACACGCAGCACCGTGAGTGAAATCAAAGTTGAGATTTGCTCGAGTTGCCACCCGTTCTATACGGGTACACAGAAAATGGTTGACTCACTGGGCCGCGTGGATCGTTTCACGAAAAAGTTCGGTGGCGAATACTTCAAGAAGCCGGAAAAGAAGAAGGTTCAAAAAGGCAAACGATACACGCTCGGTTAGCCAGAACGTGACGAAATTCAGACACGCGCATTTGCACCAAGGTGGGGATGCGCGTGTTTTTTTGTCGTTACCACATTGGAACAATCGTACCTTTTTGTTGTCACTATCTTTAGTTTGAAAACATTACTTGGAATTGAATGTCATGAGTTCTGAAGTCGATGAGAGACTGCTCGCGCGGCTGGATGAACTGTCCTTGCGAACGGATGAACTGAACGAAAAACTTTGCGATCCCGCAGTGGCAGCCAATGCCATCAAAAGTGTAGCTATTACCAAAGAGTTGGGCCGGCTTCGAAGATTGGTCAATCCCTATCGACAACTTCGTAAAATGTACGACGAGTTGGCTGAGGCGCAGACCATCACGATGGACAAAACGCAAGACGATGATCTTCGTGACATGGCAGCTATGGAAGTGGATGAGTTAACACCGCGTTGTCATGAGTTACTTGATAAGCTCAAGAGTTTGATCGTTACCGATGAAGACGCGGCGATCAATTCGATCATCATGGAAATCCGGGCAGGTACCGGGGGTGATGAGGCGGCTCTTTTTGCCCGCGATTTATTTCAGATGTATCAGCGGTTTTGTGAAAAGAAAAAGTTCACTGTTGAAGTGTTGGACATCAGCGGGTCTGATGTGGGTGGTTTCAAAGAAATTGTGTTGAATGTGAAAGGCCCTGAAGTATACAGATGGTTGGGTTACGAAAGCGGCGGTCATCGCGTTCAGCGCGTGCCGGAAACCGAAACACAGGGGCGCGTTCACACATCTGCTGCGACTGTTGCGGTGTTACCTGAACCGGAAGAGATCAACATTACCATCGACTGGGATAAAGATGTTGAAGAGTTCGTGTCCCGTGCGGGTGGTCCTGGTGGGCAAAATGTCAACAAAGTTTCCTCGGCTATCAAGCTACAACACAAGGAGACGGGCATTACAGTCTCCATGCGTGACGATAAAAGCCAGCACAAAAACCGTGCGAAGGCGCGTCGCATTATGAAAACACGTTTGTTTGATCATTTCCAAAAGATTGGAGATGACGAACGAGCGTCAGCCCGAAAATCAATGATTGGAAGTGGTGATCGCTCGCAGCGCATCCGCACATACAACTTTCCGCAAAATCGTATGACCGATCATCGCATCAGGCTTGATCTGTATTCGCTGGACAAGGTGATTCAGGGGGAGCTTGACCAACTCATCGAAGCATTGCAAACCCACGATAAAGAGCGGCGTCTACAAAACATTTGATGTCATAGGCATCTTGGTGTGCCATGCACCATCTCCGCCAGCGGGTGACCCGGATCAGCTGGCGATACGCAAGACAGCTAGAATAGTAGCTGCGGCTGCACTGCCCCAGGCGCACCCGCGCAAATACCCCTGCCAGGTGAATGTGTTACGCTCAGGGTTGGGCTTCGTCATGCGCTGGGTTGTTTGATGTCTAGTTCGTGGTTGTGCTAGTCGTTGATCCTCATCTCTTACGATACGCATGACAGCCGGCGTATCATATTGCGAGGCTAATGAAAGCTGATCATAAGCAGATGAGGATTGTGGCGGCGTCGTGTTGGTTGAATCAGGCTCAACTGTAGGGAGAAAATCGCTCCGACTGCGTATGGGCACTTCAACAATCGGGTCAGGCGCATCCGCAACATCGAAGTGGAATTTATCGACTAACTGTTGTTGCTGCAGCACAGACTCACGCCGCTTTTTGTAAACCTTGCGTTCCTTACCTGAAAGCCCTTTGCTTTTTCTATTGCGACGACGAGACATGACGAAGCCTCCATTCATTGACGCACAACCCGGAGTGCGTAGTCCGTGACGAGTGCGAGTTCTACTTTACCTGTAATGTCCGAGATCAGGTTATTTCCAGTATCCATTAGTAAATCGCGGCTACACTTGGATGGCGAGCACCCAAAATACCGAAACTCTTCGCTGGTATCGACGATCAGCACGTTAGGGGATCAGAAAAAATCACAGGATGCCGGACCAGTGGACATGGGAGGGTGAATAAGTAGCAGGTGATGGCGGTTATGTGGCTATCGATAAGTTGGGGTGGGTATTATACCGTTTCTTTGGCGTGACCCTGTTTAGTGGGTTGTACGGTACGTTTGCTCATGGTGCGAGGTCCGCTGCACGTGAGGTAATCTTCAACAGCGGCAGGGATCCCTTCTTCGTAGCTTATGGTGGAACTCCATCCAAGATGGTTCTTGATTTTTTCGCATTCAAAGAAGCACTGTCTACCCATCAACCATACCGCGTAGCGGGTGACAAGTGGTGCTCTCTTGGCGTTGGTCATGTGTCCGATACATTCAAGGAAGAACGCGAAAGATTTAGCAACCCCATAAGGTACACTGGCGGTGATTTCCGGTTCACCTAAATGAGATGCGATGTAGTTGAAGTATTCACGTTGCGTGATGTAGCCGTCGTGGCATACGTTGTACGCCTCACCAATGGCTTTATCGTTTTGGGCTGCCAAGATAGCCGCCTCTGCCACGTTCGCGGCATGTACTAAATTCAGCCGATTGTCGCCTCCGCCAATAAGCTTTAATTTGTGCTTCAAGGCGGACTCGCAAAGACGGGCCATCGATGCCCGGTCGCGTGGACCGTAAAGCCAGCTTGGGCGAATGACTGTGACGGGTAATTTGACGGCTTTATGCATTTGCCACACCAAATGCTCCGCCGCTACCTTTGCCCTGCTGTAATAGCTCCAGCGCGATAGGTTCACACCGAGTTGTGCCTGCTCATCGAGTACTAGCCCCCGTCCATTTACGTGGCCATAGGCACTGATTGAGCTGATGTGAATAAAGCGTCGCACCCCAGCGCTGGCTGCCGCTTCAAGAAGGTGTTGCGTGCCATCGATGGATATGATGACGAATTCGGACCAAGGCCCCCAATCACCAACCCGTGCCGCGGCATGATAAACGGTGTCGATGCCCTGGCAGGCGTGACGCAACGATGAGGAGTCGGTGATGTCACCTTCGATGATTTTAGCACCGACCGACGTTAAGAAAGAGGTGTCACTGTTAGGCCGGCAGAGCACGCGTACCGGCAACCCTTTGCGTCGTAATTGCTCGACGATATGACTACCGAGCAAGCCCGTCCCGCCCGTGACTAAATGTGGTTTTCTCATGTTATTTACGGCCATCCACAGACTCTACGATTATATCGATACTATGCAATGGTCAAGTTATCGTGGTTTGTAATTGTATAGTGCTTCGTATTGGATGAAGATTATTATTGAGAAAAAGGCTTCCATGTGCTATAATTAGCGGAGAATCCTTATGTGCTGCGTATATGATCAATTCATTTAGGCGGGTACGATAGGGGGATAATCGAGGAGGTAACGTCTTCGCAATAGCGCACGCACACCTTGGTCAATCGAGCCTTGATAGCAATGTATTGCTGCTCAATGCGCATTACATGGCACTGCGGGTAATCAGCGCCCGTCGAGCGTTCGCTCTATTATTCAAGCAGGATAAGCAGTGTAGGCCTGTGGCTGAAGTCGTCCATGTTGAGAATGGTCAATACATTTCTTATGATTTTAAGGACTGGGCGGAGGTTAGCGCGCTGCGTCGGCAGTTGGATGAGCAAGGGCATGAATGGGTAAAGACGGTGCGACTCGACCTGGTCATACCCCGTATCGTTCGGGTTTTGACATTTTCAAGGTTGCCCAAACGAGATGTGAAATTCAATCGTCGCAATATATTCGCCCGCGATGGTAACACCTGCCAGTATTGTGGGAAAAAGTTCCCAACGCAGGAGTTGAGTTTTGATCACGTGATACCTCGCTCACACGGTGGAAAGAGCACGTGGAGCAATATCGTCTGCGCATGTATTCGCTGTAACGTCCGGAAAGGTGGTCGAACACCTCAGCAAGCGCACCTTCGCTTAATCCGTAAACCTATCAAACCACGGCGTAACCCTATATTGTCCATCAAGCTGGCCGACGAGCGGTACGCTTCTTGGAAACAGTTTCTCGATATTGCCTACTGGGACGTTGAGTTAAAGTAAGTCCTTTACATCTGTCTCGTTTTCTCAGGTGCGTTTCGACTGTTGAACACGTCCGATTTTCGCGCCTCATTATCGATTCATTTCTTTGGTCCGATCAACCGCAGATACACCCCAGCTCAAATCGTTCATAACGTAGGATTAACTTGAGGACGCAATGGTATATGAGGCGCTTAGGTTAACGACGTGAATATCTCTTGGTGGATGTTCGTAGGTTGTACACATACGTAGTGGGTGGATTCATTGGATCAACATTCAGATATAGACGTGCTTGTTGTAGGTGAAGACAGGGATCAACGAGCCTTGTATGTGTACCTATTGAACCGTGCAGGTTTGGATGTGACCAGTGCAGATAGTCTTGCTACAGGGATCGAATCGCTGCGCCGAGATTCCCCCAAAGTCGTATTATGCGCCCATGAATTTCGAGAAGCAGACGGTGCAGATTTATTTTCACACATCCGCAGCGACTCTTCTTATGCGTCGACTTACGTCATCGTGATGAGTTCGGATGCTGACAAAGGTCTGTCGGCGAGGTTGCTCAACGCCGGCGCGGATGATTTTTTTGATCAGTTAGGTTGTCACCATGAACTCATTGCTCGTGTGCGTGTCGGCATTCGTATGTGGGGGATGCACAATCGGCTTTCTCATGCAGCTATTACTGATGGTTTGACTGGTCTTTTCAATCACGATCACTTCAATCGTTTACTCGATAGTGAAATGTTGAGAGCGCGACGTTTTGGGTACTCCGTGGCCATGATTATGATGGACCTCGATCACTTTAAGGCGGTCAACGATACGTTCGGTCATTTGGCTGGTAACCGGACATTGGTTGAAGTATCACACGCATTGCGGCGTTGCGTGCGAGAGATTGATATCGTTTCACGGTTCGGGGGAGAGGAGTTTGCTGTCATACTCCCCGAGGCGACATGTGCGGATGCGCGCGTGGTGGCTGAACGCATCCGAGAATCGTTGGGAGAAAATCTGGAAGTCGATGAGCTATGTTCGCATGCGGTCACTGCATCTTTTGGGATCGCAGACGCCGATGACGCACGCGTGTCTTCCACTGCGGACCTCGTCGATTTAGCCGACCGCATGTTATACGTGGCTAAACGTGGTGGTCGAAATCGTTCGGTGTGCGCCTCTGAAATTGAGGAGACACAGGAACTCGTCTATGCGACTGAGACAAACGAGGTTGATTGGCTACGACGGCGCGTACAATCTCTTAGTGTTCGATCGCAAGATGTATATTCTCAATGTGTTTCAGCGCTGTTGCAGGCCTTGGAAGAGAAAGATCCAGGTACGGCGGCACACGTTCGCAATGTGGCCTTCTATGCTAAGCAGATTGCACAACACATGGGCTGTAGTCAGGCGCTCATACACAGTGTGTACAACGCAGCCTTGCTTCATGATATTGGGAAAATTGGTATTTCGGATCATATCCTGTTCAAGCCAACGTCTCTGACATCGTTGGAACGTCTGGTGTTGGATCAGGGGCCGATCATTGGTACGCGCATCGTGGATCATTTGCGGATTCTTGGTGCGGAGGTGCAAATTATTCGACATCAACGCGAGTACTATGATGGTTCGGGTAATCCTGCAGGACTCGCCGGTGATGAGATCCCCATTGGTTCACGAATCCTATTTGTAGCTGACGCCTTTGACTCAATGACGACCGATCGGCTGTATCGAGAACGGTGTTCGATCGAGGAAGCCATGGTGGAGTTGCATAGGTCAGCCAAATCACAGTTTGATCCTCGAGCCGTCACAGCATTACGGCAGCTTTTGGAACGTCACCGTCATGATTTTGAAGAGCGTATCGATAAGACAATTAGCGCCATGACAGCCTCGCAAGGGCACAAGGCGAGCGCTTGATGTTTTTACACACGGGTCAGGTTTGATGGCTACGTGATCGTCCAGGCATCATGACCTTGGCAAGTACCAATAGCGCCAACGTGAGAATCAATAATCCCCATTGGGAGACGGTCGGTATCGCATTGCGGCAATCACCAAAGATCGCATCATCGCTTCCGGGACACTGATCGACGCAATCCAGGATGCCATCTCTATCCGTATCACCGTCATCGGAAACGCCGCAACCACATAAGCCAGGCGTGATCTTGTTCGCGTCCGCCGGGCATCCGTCACAAGCATCAGCTACACCATCGTTGTCGCTGTCAAGTTGATCAGGATTGGCTATATCGGGGCAACTGTCACACACATCACCAACGCCATCATCGTCACGATCCGCTTGGTTGGCATTACTAAACAAGGTGCAATTGTCGCATACGTCGCCGACTCCGTCGTTGTCAAAATCAGCTTGCGATGTATTTTCAGTTAACGGGCAGTTATCACAAAGATCGCCTACGCTATCAGTATCAGCATCTTCCTGCATGTTGTTGAATAAGATAGGACAGTTGTCGCAGACATCCCCGAAGCTGTCACCGTCGGTATCTGTTTGATCCTCGTTGGCAAGATCGCTGCAGTTGTCACAAAAGTTAGGAATGCCATCAACATCATTGTCGTCCCAAGGACCACCCGGCAAAATAATGGGCAAGGCCTCCTTGATAAGTACGGCATAGTCCTCCGTTTCACCCCAGCCATAAATACCGCAAGCTTGTGTGGAAGAATTACTGCCGCCTTCGGTTACCACCACACGTAATCGAGTAACACCCAGGGTAGCATCATCAGGCACGGTGATCATGCGGGCATAAGTTTCCGGGCATGTTGACGACATTCGATCTGATGAGAGTACCAGTTCGCCGGCATCATCAAAGTCCGCGTCCTGATTCCAGTCAATAAAAGCTTTGATCCACTTGTCTTGACAAGTACCGCATGTTGATGCGGTTACCCGAAGTTCGTGTGTTGATCCAAGAGGAAGTGTCGCAGTCAAATCAGTGAAATCCCCATAGCTTGCGCAGGTGTCTACCGTATTGTTGATAAGATCATTGAATGCGACCTCCTCACAAATCGTGTCTGCCGGTGATTGGGCACGTGATTCGCAGTACATGGGTGCTTCCGTGCAATCGATAGCGCTACCGCAAGCTATGCTATCATCTGACAGCGACAGTGTGAAATCACCATTGACACCAAAGCGGCTGCCTACACCAATCCAGTAAGTTGTTCCTGCGGTTGAGCACCAGTTAAGCGTTGAGCGTAACCCCGCGCCGCTTCCACACCCATCTTCGCTGGAGGTGACGCAAATGGGATTGTCGCAATCGCGGCAAAAGACAACCAAAGACGTGTCGTCGTTACTTCCTTCGATATCGCATACCGTTGCTTTGATCGTGTTGCCCGTTCCCACAACAGTGTACCAGATGCTAAGTGGCAGTTGGCCCACACCGTCGATACAGTCCGGTCCATCGTCGGTGGCTAATACATTCGTACCGGGCGTATCCGATGGGATCATTAGCGGGCCAATAGCTGTGAAACAGTCGTCGTTCGTTGGTGTGGAAGGACAAGTGCCCGGTTGACAGGATAGGTTATCGCCTTGGTATAGGCCCGAGGATGATTGGCAGGACGCTTGATCGAGTATCGAACACGTGCCATTGTCAAAACAGCAAGCGCCGGTGGCGTCGGTGCAATCCAATGTGAATTGCGTCAGGCCACCGCCTTCAAAGTCGCCCGTATCGCCGACCTGAATGAAGTACGTCGTACCTGCTATAGCCGACCACGCGACGACTTCAGATTTGCCAATACTTCCACTATCGCGACAGGCAATTTCCTGACCACCGATACAAGCATCGCGCACTACAACCAGGGGATCGTAATCACCGTCAAGTGGTATGACCGTAGCTACCGCCGTGCAAGTTTGTGGTGCCTGCCATGTGAACCATATGTCGTTTTGCATTAGTCCGGACGCAGTAGGAAAAAACTTATCGCAACTGCCACCCAGGCCGTCGGCTAGTGCATCGTTATTGTTGATCGTGATGTCCACAGGGAGAGCTGATATCATGGATGCGTCAGTACACGTATCCGGTAGCGGTCCTGGACAGGTGAATTGGTTACAGGTGTCATCGCGGAACCATATACCGCCGTCCGCTTGGCAGTTGGACTCACTCATATCGCCTGTACAAGCGCTACCCACGCAACAAGCCCCGGTACATGGTTTAGCGTTATTGCATACCGTTGCATCGTCTGTAACGGTCAATTCAAAATTGCCGACTTCAGCTAAGCCATCGCCACCCACGAAACCACCCACATGGATGAAGTAGGTCTGTCCGGCAATCGAGCAAAAAGAGACGGCTGATTTACTGTCTATACCGTTGAGGTTACATGCCCCGTTGGGCGCTATGGCGTCATCATTACCAGCCACACACCCTGCCGGGCCGCAATCACAGAGTATTTGCATTTTGGTATCAAAGTCCGTACCCGGATGGCATGTTGATACGGATAGTGTACGGCCCGTGCCGACGACCGAATACCACACCCCTGCGCCGGGTGACGTTGTTTCACAGATCGGAGCGTGGTCGTCCGACGCGGCGAAATTGTTGCCAAAGACCCGATCTCCAGTATTGATTGGTTCTGCTACGTCACAAGTTTCATTGATCGGTGGCGACGGACAAGATACAGCCGTGCATGTTGATGCCGCCCCTTGCCATAGTCCGTTGGATGCAGTGCAGGTTAATTCGTTGACATCTGACAAGCATTGACCCTCGCGTGTGCAACACGCTCCTATGGCGCATGGCTGCGACGAGGTTGTGAGAATGTAATCACTACCGCAGGGAACCCCCGAAAAATCCGTCGGTGCGATGGCTATATCATATTGGCCGGCGGGTAAGCAGCCGGACTGTTCAATCAGTCCACATGCTCCTGCGCTGGCAGGATCGAAAACACTAGTCAAATCTAGGCAGCCGGATGCTGCATTGACGACGAACATTTCGATGGGGAACTCAGCTTCTAATCGTACGGAGAGCTGGGTGTCTTCAGCTAGCGTGATGGTGAACCAGTCGGTATCGCGTTGGGCCAGGAAAACATCGGTACAAATACCATCCACGCAGCGACCTTCTTCACAATCGGCATCCTCCAAACAGTCAATCGAAGCAAGAAAAGTGCCGGTCGTTCCGCATATCGTGCTGTTCGCGTCTATGGGTAATGTGGGTACGGCGGGTGTATCGTTGCATCCCGAATTGATCGTGTCTATATAATCAGCGCTACAAATAGGCTCCGATTCAGTCATGGCTCCGTTGGGACAGGCGAGCACGCACGCGCAGGTATCTGCCGAGCAGGAAGTGAAATCGCCGACATAAATCCCGCCTGACGATGCGCAGCCACCAGGCGTGTTAACGGTACACACGCCACCTTGCATACTGCAACATGCGCCAACGATTTCTCCGCAGGGTGGGTCTAGCGTGTTACACGTTGTGTTGGCTGAGAACCTTGTGAAGCATGTTGTTGCGAGCACGCAGTCTTCACACGTGAGCGCTTGGTCATCGCAACATGCGCCAAATACATCGACGTTCGGCTCGGGTAATCGTAGTACAATTAAACCACCGTCGTTTCGATTACCTGATCCAGTTGATTTGCCAAGGCCGGGGCCAATTGGTATGCCTATCTGCGACGTACGAACAACAGTGCCATTAGGAAGTGATCGCAACCGTCCGGTATCAGCGATGGCGTGGAAAGTAGACTCACTGACAAATTCAGCGGACGTGCGATCACCGTCCAGCCGAACGATCATCGAAGTATGTGTGGCATGTGGTAGCGTTATGGGAATGTGAATGAGCGGGGCACCAAATGATTGCATTAGCAAGCTAGTTTGGCCAGATCCAATCGGCTTGAAAAGGGATACACCATCAGCCACCGCGGATGGTTCGATCGTAGAACCGTCTCGCGCGAGCAGACCCATTCTAACGTTGAGTATGACTTTCTGATTGGTGTCAATGGCTATGACCTGTAACGATGTGCGGTTTACATCTTGAGCTTGGACGATGCCCATGCTCATACAAACGGCCCATGCACAACAAACACCAGATAAGAGGCATCGGGAAGAAGGCACGAGGTGAATTCGTGCTTCAGAGTCATTTGATTGCGCACAGTATGGCACTGGTATTTATCCCTGGACTGCCCATCGTAACCGGAGGTGGGCCCGACTGATTTGTCGGTCGATTTGACCGAACCTCTGAGTTCCCCCAGGCAGCTACTATTATAGGATGTCGTTTGGCGAAAGAAAACATGCAATTTGCATGACAGAATCGGCTACTGTCAGCCTTTCAGGCTGCAATGGAGCACGACATTAAAGCCGTTGATACTGTTGCGCACCCTATGCTCTAAGTTCGTTTGAATTGTCGGTTAAGCTCGGCTTTGGATAGTCGCAGGGTTGTGGGTCTGCCGTGCGGGCAACTGCTGGATTTTTCCACTAAATGCCGGTGTTCGAGTAGGGCGTCTATCTCCTGGTTGGTCAGCGCATCTCCCGCTTTCACCGCGGCTTTACAGGCCATCATGTCCAATAGGCCGTGTATGACCACCTCGGTCGTCGCACCAACCTCAACGCCGGAAAGTAGGTCCAACAGATCAGCCATGAATTGAGGTGGGTTGACATTTTTTAAGATGGCAGGGAAGGCGTGGATAGCGATCGAGTCATCGCCAAAACGGGTAGCTTCAATGCCCAACGTTGCTAGGAGCTGGGCATGTTCTTCGATCAAGGCCTGTTGGGCGTCAGTGGCTTTGATAGTCTCCGGGAGCAATAACCGTTGGGATTCGAGTGACCCGGCTGCCACGCGCTCACGCAACTGCTCATACATGATGCGCTCATGGAGTGCGTGTTGGTCAATAATGATGATGCCTTCGTCGGTTTCAGAAACCAGATACATATTGTGCAGTTGAATCGCCCGTTGCGGCTGCTGGGGTAGCAGAGGGCCGGGTGTCGCTTCTTGCGCAGGTGTTTCATTTGACTGATCGGCTAATTGTGCACCGATATTCGGTTGATACAGCGCTTCCCACTGAGCCGTGGGGCTAAGGACGTGATGATTACCTGTTTGTCCTGACGAGCCGAAACGATCGGAACCTGAAAAACCGTGACTCGGGCCGCTTGATTGGTTGCTGCCGGGAACGATCGGTGTAGTTTGTTTGAGCAGGTCAGCCATCTGCTGACGCACTTGTTGTTGCTGTGCCGGGTCGATAATAGGTACCTGGGGTTGCGTGCGTAGCATGGGGGTAAGGTCCGCCTGTTGAAAGGTTTCTCGCAACGCGCTCAACACTTGTGAGTGGATAAGTCTGGAATCGGCCCAGCGGATTTCTATTTTGGTGGGGTGTACGTTGACATCAATCGACTGCGGTTCTACCTGGAGAAAAATAAAGACGACGCCGTGTCGTTTTGGTTCCATAAGTCCTCGGTAGGCCTCACGCACGGCATGCTGCACAAATCGATCGCGAATAAACCGGCCATTGACGAAGGTGTATTGCCATTGCGGTGTTGCCCGGGAGTGAGTCGGCGGCGCAGCATATGCGTCGAGATGGATGCCGCGCTCGTTTCTTTCGGTGTGCAATAAGGCGGTAGCTAGCTCCGGTCCGTAAAATCTGGAGAGACGTTGCAGGCGATTTTCGCATGCGGGTAATTGGTGTGTGGTACGACCATTGTTGATGAGTTCGAATGCTACGTTGGGATAAGCTAGGGCGGTACGGGTAAACTGTTCGTTGATGTGTCCTGTTTCCGTGGATGGTGTACGCAGAAACGCTCGTCTGGCGGGGACGTTAAAAAACAAATCGCGCACTTCAACCGACGTTCCCGGTGGAGCACCCGTGGCATGAGAAGATTGGACCTGCTCTGCTTCGACCATCATTTCGTGTGCTTCATCATCGCTAGTCGTACGCGAGACAATACGCATACGAGCCACCGCTGAGATGCTGGCTAATGCTTCACCTCGGAAACCCATCGTCTCAATGGCAAATAAGTCATGGTCGTTGACAATTTTACTCGTGGCGTGGGGGGTAATCGCGAGGGTTAACTCATGAGACGAAATACCACAGCCATCATCGGTGACGCGGATGAGTTCTTTGCCGCCGCCTTTGATCTCCACCACGATTCGCGTTGCGCCTGAATCGATGGCGTTGTCCAGCAACTCCTTGATGACACTGGCCGGTCGCTCAATGATTTCGCCAGCAGCGATCTTACGAACGACCAACGGCGGTAGTACCTTAATTTTATTATCCAGCGACATTCGACTCACTTATGGTATCGTTTGCGTCCCGTCCCATCCGATGCCACAGTATAGACTTGGTTGATTGTCTGGCAAAAAAGATCAACCTGTGAATTGTTGTCATGGCTTCGGTTGCGTGCTGATAGACTCAAAGATACAGTCCACAACGGTTCGGTAGCTATATTGGGGTTGATGTAAAGGGAGTCATGTGATGCTTAAGACGATGATGAAACGACGCACCGGTGTAAGTCTTTGCCTGGGAGTATGGCTACTTGGCGCAGGCGGGTGCGCTGATAAAGCCGATAGCGTCGATGTTGTTACGCTTGAAGGGAAAATCGATAAAATCGAACGGATTTCCCCGAAAACGGGAAAACTTACTGTTGTATATTTTAGTGATAAACATGGGCAGGAAATGGTTGGAATTGGTGATGTTACCGAGGAAACGGAGATTTTGATCGATGGGGCGGTCGCTACCTTGGCTGATATTCGAGTAGGGGAACGACTACGTGGCGAAGTACGTATTGATCAGGTTCATGGCGAAGAAAGAAAGACGGTCATGAAGATTCGTATCGAGCGGGCTAAGCCGATCGGGATGGGATCTGTGACTATACCGTGAATACTATCAGATTGACACTTAAGTTATGGCGATCGTGGTGCGTCTTGTTGGCCCTAGGGCTGACAACCCAATCAGCCGCCGCACAGCAGACGTTGCGCGTTAGCGCTTCTGCGCAGATGACACCGATGTTGAATGATTTAGCTACAGCTTTTCAACTTCGCCATAGTGATGTGACTATAGAGGTGACTACGCAAAACTCAGCTGAAGCTATAGCTGCCTTGCGTGGAGGTCAGACACATATAGCTGCGATGAGTAGGCCGCCGACGCGAGAAGAATTGCGGCTATTCCACCAGGTGGACAAGAAGCAGTTATGGGGTACGCCGATTGCTATGGGGGCGGTGGTGATGATTGTTCGCCCTGATAATCCATTACAATCGATGACGGTACAACAGGCGATGAATGTTTCATTGCAACACACCTACGACTGGTCTAAGTTGGACGTCATACTGGATGGCAGCGTTGTCCATGAACATTCCCCCTCATGTCGCCATCCTTACCAAAAGGGTGCGCCGATCCACTTAATCATCCCACAAGATGGTCGGGACACGTTGGAATTTATCCGCAGGATGACCCGCATACCACATCACTTCCGACGTGATTTGCCACGCCTAGCTGACGATGAACAAATTGCGCATGCGGTAAGTTTCGATGCCAATGCGATAGGGTTGGTGAGCTGGGCTTCATACGATGGTGTTCGAATTGTCGCTATCCGTACTGATTCACAGCCTACTGGTGTGTTACCGACGTATGATTCGATACAGGAACGTGCCTATCCCTTGGCCCATTATTTCTACTTGTATTCAAGCGGTCATCCATCCGACTATACGAAAGTGTTTATTACTTATGCTACCGGACAAGAAGGTCAGCAGGTGATTAAGCAGGTCGGTGGTGTACCGTTGCCGATGCAAACAACCGAGGGCAAGTCATAGTACGGCCTTTATATAATTGATGGTGATCAGAGCACCTGGCGCAAGCCTGGTGACGGGGGTGGATCGCGACGACGCTTTTTAAGCGACATGTACCCGCAGGGCATGTCCGTAGGCTTGCGCCAACGGCTCTGATGATATGGGTAGTCATACGCATCGAAGGCGGTATGCGTTTCACATTCTTTAAGTGATGCCATTCGTTGTATCGCTTGTGGTATCTTGGTTTTCAAACCAGGATCGAACGATGCGCTCGGATGTGATGGGGAGCTTGGTGATGCTGTTTTGCGCGGGGATGGAGGCTTCGCGACATCGGGTGATTAGCTCTTTCGAGGTGACGCCCAGTTCATGAGCAAGCTCTTTGATGCTGATACCTTTCTTGGCCATGGTGCCTGTATTCTACAGTGTATGCGTGAAGAAGCGAGTGATCGTGAGAGTTATGATTATGGAATAATCGATTTCGCGGTTGAGTTGGGGTTTAATTCCACGGCGCGCTTAGCGAAGGCAATGGCTTTGTCCTTTTGACCGAGCTTATGGGCGGCTACCGCTGCTCGTTCGTAATGCGTCGCTTGTTGAGGATCGATGGCTGTTAGCATGGTATATTCTATCAGTGCTCCTTCTGTATCTGAGAGTTGCATATACACGCGGGCTAATGCGCTGTGGGTATCGACATTGAATGGATCAATAAACAACGCTCGTTTATACCAATACACAGCCTCATGATAGCGCCCTGTTTTTTTGTGGATTTTGGCAATGGAAGTCGGTACGTCGGCATCGTTTCCATCTGTTCCGGCTAATTCCAACAATTGATTGAGGGCCTTGTCGTGATTTTCTTGGTGGAGGTAGATACCAGCTAATCCGCGCCAACTGACGGGGTCCATAGGGCAGAGCTTTTGGAGTTTTTTGAAATGACGCTCGGCTTGGTCATATTGTTTATTTCGCAGCGCGATTTCGCCTAGTCGTTTTGGTGAAATCCAATTCTTTGGGTTTTGCTTAGCTAGGACATGGAGTGCGGGTATCATTTCGTCTTCATAAGCTTTGATAGCAGAGCGCGGCGGCTTTTCGTCGATGAGTGCAGCCAATATTTCTACCAATACCTCGGCTGCGTTTGTGTTGTTGGCATCGATGTTGAGGGCTTTGCGGGTGACTTCGAGGGCTTTCATGAATTCGCCGGCGTCGTATTCCGCCCGGGCGAGTCTTCCCAGCAGTGATGAATTGTGCTCATCTTTTTCAACTTCTTCACGAAGTGCTACAACATCTTCGGGGGGTGTTAGATCGAATCCTTTTTTGATCAATGCATGTCTAGCCCAGACTCGGAAATCAGCATCGAATGTCTCCATGGGGATGCCGAAATGCTCGGAAAACACCTGCTTTTGTGTTAGACCTTTCTTGAATAGAGGCAGCGTGTCGATCATTTTTGAGTACCCAAAACGTTCGGTGATGTACTCGCACATCCATTCGCTTTGGGCGTACGCTACTTGTCGGTCTGACGGACGTCGTGGTCGAATGAATCCCCAGTTGATGGATTCGAGGGTGAATAATTCGTCGCGTCGCGCTGCCTCTGTCAGTAGTTGCCACCAAATAAAACTTCGCGGACTGTCTTCGCCATATACGGCTAAGCCTTCAGTGAACCAGTGGGGGATGCGATTATTCGTGGCTGCCAGGGTGACGGTATGCGTAAATTCATGTCGAAGGACTCTGGCTAAATCATACGTGCCGGACAGGTGCGCTGATTTTCTTGGTGAGGCCAATGCGATGACTCTCCCCGTGCAGGCACCGATGGTATGTATCCAAGGTTGTCCGGTAATGCGGACGGCAAAGGATCGCTGTGTCGGGAACAGTTCGATGATGGTTTTCTTTAGGAGCGGTGTGTCGTAGTCCTCTGTCACAAGTTCATAGATTTCTTCCAGATAAAGGGCTACGTATTCACCAAGTCCCGGGTCTGTTTCCTGGTTGTAGTGGACGATGAAGTGCGATGTTTCATGGGTGTCGAATTTGGTGATCGAGTCCAGCAGGTCGAGCGTGAATTTGGTCCGTTTGTTGAACGAGTCTAGCGACCAGGCAGCCTCCAACGCGTCGCGTGCTTTGTCCTCATACCCCCATTGCATGTACATCAACCCCAGCGTGGTATGGGTATCCGCGTCGGATGATTCCATGTCGATGGCTTGACGTAAATGTTTTTCCGAGGCGGCGTATTGGCGAATACCTGATAGCGATTCTCCGAGGATGCGATGGAAAATAGCAGGGCGCGGATTAATGCGCTGGGCGCGGATGAGCAATCGATCGACTTGGCCATCATCATACTGACAAGCATAAGCCGAGGCTTGTAAGGCAATGGCGATGATATTGTTCTTGTTGATGTTCAATGCTCGGTCGCAAGTTTGAATCGCATCCTGGTACCGGCGTTCTGTGATCTGCTTTTTGGCGAGCAATTGTAGGGCACCGGCGTGTTGGGGGTTAATATCTAAGGCTAATTGGACATGCTCTTCGACATCCTCAAACCGCCATCCTTCCAACAGGACTTCCCCCAGGCCTACGTAAGCTTCGGGCAATCGGTCGTTAATCAGCAGTGCGGCTTTGTAATCTGAGACGCTACCATCTGTTTTGTCATTGTTGTGCTTGCGGCGAAGCAGTTCAGCCGCAGCGATGCGAGCAGGCCAATAAGTGCGGTCGATCCGAGAGTAGGCTTGCTGGAGCATCTCCGTGAGCACATGGCGCGTGCGACTGACCACATTGGTTTGCGTGAGCACGCTATAACGAAGAAAACCAACCGCTACATCGGTTAGCCAAGCCGCGTCTTGGGGTAAATTATCGCGCTCGACCAGTTGCTTATCAAACCAGCGATAGTTGGATATGGCATCATCCGTTTGGCCGATGAGTTCTAGGGTTTGCGCAAGAAGTAGTCTGGGGCGTGGGTTTGATTTGTCGAGTTTTATAGCCTGCCGACAAAAGGTTATCGTTTCGTCGTATTGGCCGACGGCTTGATAAGCGTAGGCTATTTGCACAAGCCTATTGGCATCGGTGGCAACGGTCTGAGTCGATTGTTCATCGATGACTTGTTGATAACGACCTAAATGAAGCAAGCAAGCTGCGCGTCCTGATTCGGCCTCGGTTGTGGAATGACTGTCGGCCATCAACTGATCGTAGGCCTTGATAGCATCCTCGTATTTACCGGAAATACGAAGTTCGTGGGCTGTGTCTATGGTTAAGAGCGGTATGGCCTTCGTCGGCTGTGTGTTTTGAGCCTCTGTCTCATCAGCCGTTGCGTACGTGAGTGAGCTAAAGGTAACTATGAGTATCGCCAGCATCACGTCAGGTGTTGTCATGCGTATGATTAAATCCGTTTTCTTCATGATTGTTCCAGCCTACCTGTGAATGGGACTGTTGTTAAAGCAAACGCTATTTTTCTGTAGCGATCGAAGTTGGGTTTCTCCCAGAGATCGTCACACCGACGTATGACACTATAAACGAGAACGCTATATTGTATGTTCGGTCAGTTTGTGTGTTCACCGTTGATAAGCTTGCTGGATTGAGGTTGGTAGTAGCGCATGGATTGTAGCAAGAGGCGTTTTGCGCACATAGACGGGAGGCTATGAGGTATCTGTGAGGATGGTAGAATGGGGGCGTACGTTAGATCAGTTGGAGAGGCTGCCCTCGATTGCGGAAACTAGTTTTTCCATGCGGAACGGTTTCGTGAGATAGCCATCTACGCCAAGACTCTCAGCCCAGACTTGGTGTCGCTTGCCTTCGTTGCCGGTAATCATGACGACAATTGGCTTTTTACCTTTTTTCGCGCTGCCTTTAAGTTTTTCGAGTACTAAGAAACCGCTACGTTTGGGTAGCATAGCGTCTAGCACGATGACGTCCGGTTCTGTTTCAACAGCAACTGTAATCGCAGCATTACCGTCGATGGCGGTTTCTACGACAGCGCCCATATCCTCAAAGAGTAATTGCAATGCGGTCAGCATTTCCCTATCGTCTTCAACGACGAGAATACGCTTGCCTTCGAAAGCTTCTGCCACCATTGTTTCTCCAGGGAAAATCACAGGGTATGTCATACTACCTCTATGTCTGGATTATAGTGAGTATGGTTTTTTAAGCAAGTCGTTTCGACGATTAACGTATTTATTCCCATCAGATCGGACCATGCGACAACGGCTGTTATCCTGTAACATGAAATCAATAAGAGGCTCACACTTGGGCTTTTGTGACAAAGTTGGGAAGCTTTACCGTTGCTTGAGGGTACGCTACACTGAAGTATCACTGGGTTGGTTGTTTCTCATTTGTGACACAAAATGGACGTGCGTAAAGAGTGGATATTATCGCCAGTCTCAGTTGACCTGGAAAAAGCGTCTCGGCAATGGGACGTATCCAATCTTGTAGCGCAGCTGCTCATCAACAGGGGGCTATCCCATGATGCGGGTAGTGAGCACTTCCTGTTTCCCCAACTAAGTCATCTTCATGCACCGGAGACATTACCTGGCGCCGATCAAGCGGCGGCTTTGATCGTTGAGGCCATCGCAGCCAAGCAGCGTATTGCGATCTACGGGGACTATGACGTTGATGGTATTACGGGTACAGCTATCCTATGGCACATACTCATGCAGGCTGGTGCGGATGTATGTTTTTATGTCCCCCATCGAATTGAAGAGGGTTATGGTCTAAACATTGATGCGGTTCGTCGGCTCATAGAAGACGGAGCGTCACTGATTATTTCCGTTGATTGTGGCATCACGGCTGTAGACGTTGCAGACGTTGTTAATGAGGCGGGGGCACAGTTGATCATTACGGATCATCATACGCCGAGAGTGACCTTACCCCAAGCGGCTGCTATCGTACATCCAAGGGTGGGGGGGGAGAGTCCCAATCCTGATTTAGCTGGTGCTGGTGTGGCCTTCAAATTGGCCTGGGCCATAGCTAAGAAGCTGAGCGGTGCAGACCGCGTCTCTCCCGAATATCGTCAATTGATGTTAACGATGCTCCCCTTGGCTGCCCTAGGTACGATTGCGGATATGGTGCCGCTTGACGGTGAAAATCGCGTGATCGCTAAGCATGGTCTGGCGGCGATGGCTACGTCTTCTCTGCCCGGTGTGCAGGCATTAATTAAATGTGCGGGTATGCGCGGGTCTACGGTTAGTGATTATGACGTAGGCTTTAAGCTCAGTCCGCGCATCAACGCCGCGGGCCGTATGGGGCACGCACGATTGGCGGTTGAGCTGTTTACACGTGCGGATGAAACCAGGGCCAACGAAATTGCCTTGTATTTGGAAGAGCATAACCGAAGTCGTCAGGCGACGGAGCGTCGTGTGGTCAAGCAGGCCTGCGAGATGGTAGACAAGGCGAATTTAGCCGGTGATGCCAGACGGGCCATCGTGTTGGCGTCAGAAGGTTGGCACTCCGGTGTGATTGGTATTGTGGCCTCTCGCTTAGTCAATCGTTATCAACGACCTACTGTGGTGATTTCACTTGATGGCGACTTGGGGCAGGGGTCTGCTAGGAGCATTCCCGGTTTCCACCTAGCGGACGCTTTGTCGACCTGTGAGGCGCATCTGGAAAGCTGCGGTGGGCATGCGGCTGCGGCGGGCTTGCGTATTTCCCTAAAAAATCTGGAGGCCTTCACTGAACAGTTTGTAACCCTGGCCAATCAAACGCTCACAGGTAAGGATCTGATACCCAAATTGCGTTTGGATGCCATGGCCGGTCTCGATGAACTCACGCTGCCGGTGATGGAGGTGGTCAAACACATGGGGCCTTTTGGGACGGGAAACCCCAAGCCTCGGTTGGCCACCGATTGGATCGAGTTGGCGAACGAACCGAGATGTGTAGGACGCGGCGGTGAGCACTTACAGGCTACATTTCGTGACAAAGGATTGACACTAAAAGCGATAGGTTTTGGCTTGGCTCGCCATATAGAAGATCTCAAGCAATATCGTCGATGCCAGGTTGCTTTTGAGCCAATTGTGAATGAGTACAACGGGCGCCGAAGCGTCGAAATGCAAATGCTCGACATTCGATTCCCCCAACAGTCGTCATGTTGATTTATTCAGCCACTGCGTATGTTTAGATGGGCCGTTACATTTTTTCTTGCCAGTGTTGGCGTATTGCTTTTCGGCGTCCCCACAGCCATCATAGGCCTGTTCGATCGGTCGCGCCGGGCCTTGGCGTGGGGAGCCAATGCTTGGGGTAAGTTAATCATGAGGGCCAGTGGTTGTCGATTGGTGATTAAGGGATATGAGCACGTCCATGATGGAGAGCCGAAGTTTTTCGTTGGTAATCATCAAAGTGCGTTAGATATACCCGTGATGCTCGTCGCGCTTGGTGGCCGCGTGAGTTTTTTAGCCAAGCGGTCTCTTTTTGATATTCCGGTGTTTGGATGGGTGTTACGATTGAATGGATATGTCCCTCTTAACAGGAAAAACGCCCGCAAGGACCATGCAAGATTAGTGCGTATGTTGGAGGATTTAGCGCGTCATCCGATCTCCTATTGCGTATTTCCGGAAGGTACACGCAGTATGGATGGTCAATTGTTGCCATTTCGACGTGGTGCGTTGAAGATATGTCAGCGTTCAGGTTTAGCCGTGGTACCATTTTCGATCAATGGATCGTTAGCTGCTCACGCGCGTGGTGGGTTTGTTGTCACCCCTGGTGAGATTCAGCTAACCTTTGCTAAACCGATACCTGCTGAGGTTGTAAAGTCTATGGACATGCAGCAACTTCATGATCGCGTGGTTGACGATGTAGCTGCCGGTCTTGAAGCGCATGCCTGACTACGATAATGACGGTCATCGATTTGGAGTCGCCTCGTTGAATTCAGGATGTGAAAATGCTGCGCCCTCTCGCATACGCGATCGTTTGGCTGGTCAAAAGATCCTTATCACGGGGTCTACGGGTTTTTTGGCGAAAGCGTTTGTCGAAAAGCTTCTGCGCAGTGTCGATACCATCGACGGTATCTATTTGCTGGTTCGCACCAGAGCCGGCGGTGTATCGCCGGCGCAGCGCGTGAAACGTGATGTGTTAGGCTCCCCGGCGTTTGATCGTCTGCGTGCGAGCTTGGGAGACCGGTTTCACCAACTCTGTGACCGGAAGATACATGTCGTCAGCGGGGATTTAACGCGCGATCAACTCGGTATCTCAGCCAGCGAGTATGAATCACTGACTAAAACCATCACACTCGTCGTCAATAGCGCTGCCACAGTTACTTTTGATGAACGTTTGGACTTAGCTGTTGATTTGAACACGCTCGGGCCATCGAGGTTATTACGATTTGCTAAAGATTGTGGTGGTATTCCATTCCTTCACGTGTCTACCTGCTATGTTTCAGGTATGCGTAAAGGGACCATTGTGGAGGATTTCAGCGCACCAGAGATTGCCCGTGAAAAACTACCGCGTGACAAAGCCACCGGCGATTTCGATTTTGACGCCCTGATAGAATCATTACTTGCTCAGGCGCAGGGGGTTAGACATCGCCTTGGTGCGGATACGGAAGCCTGTCGCAGAGAGCTAATCGATCTGGGTATGGCTACCGCACGTTCGTTGGGTTGGAACGATACCTATACGTTTACTAAGTGGATTGGTGAACAATTATTGTTGCGTGATCGCGACACCGTGCCTTTGACCATATTTCGCCCGGCCATTATTGAGAGTAGTTACGCAGAGCCTGCCCCTGGGTGGATTGACGGATTGCGCATGGCTGATCCCATGCTTATCGGCTATGGGAAAGGAAAATTGGCCGAGTTTCCGGGGCGCGCTGAGTTGCCATTGGACCTTATCCCAGCGGATTTCGTAGCCAATGGGATGATTGCCACACTCCCCGTGGGCGATCATCATCCTGATGGTGTTGCGTTATATCAATGCGCATCCAGCGATCGTAAACCGCTTTACTTGAGCGCTCTATCGCGATATTTGCAGCGTGCATTTAAGAAACGTCCGATGGTCGTCGAAGGGCGACGACTTTCCTATCGCGTAGCTTTTGGGCTTATACCGGCTGATCGGTTCCAAAAAAAGCTGCGACGTAAACAGCGATATATTACGCTATTTCGCACGATATTCGAGAAGTTTCATTCAGGCCGGCGTCGCGTTCGTAAGCTCAATGGGTTACTACGGCAGCTGGAACAGCTCGCCTACTTCACAAAAATCTATACGCCGTATACGCATTTGGATTGTCGTTTTGCCATAGATGCGTTGGATACCGTTGCATCGCAAATGCACCCGGACGATCGCGCTGAGTTTCCATTCGATGTCAATAGCATTGATTGGGAAGACTATATTGTAAATCGTCATATCCCGGGTGTGCGCTCTTTCGTCTTGGGCACAGGTTCCGAGCCATCCGGTCGTATTGCGGCTGAGTTTGCTCATGTCGACCCCTCAGTAGCCAAACGGGCGCTACAGGCGTCATCGCTTTTCGAGGTATTTCAGCGGGTGGCTGAGTCCTATCCGGATAAACATGCACTGCAGATCAAACGTGAGAATCGTTGGTTGCGATATACTTATAAGGAAGTCTTGCAAGCGACCGGCACGCTGATGCAGCGATTTCTGGAGCGTGGTTTAGTACCCGGCGATCGGGTGGCTATTTCCGGAGCCAGTAGTCCGGAGTGGGGTATTACGTATCTTTCCGCAATGCGTGCAGGACTCACCGCGGTCCCGCTCGATCCCCAACTTCCCCCCGAAGATACTTGGGCGGCTGCCCGCTATGCCAAAGTTAAGCTCATGATGGCCGGTTCAACTACACATGCGGTGCTAGCTGAGAGTCGCTTGGATGAGGATGCGGAAATTGTCTTGATGGGCCGACCGTTCATCCCACCACCCGGAGCCTCACGCGATGAGATGCCAGAGCCGGTGGCTGGAGATAGCCATGCTATAGCCTCGATATTGTTTACATCTGGTACGACTGTTGCGCCAAAGGCCGTGCCCCTGACGCATCGTAACTTCCTGGCTAATGCGTCTGCTTTGATTGATATTCATCCTATCTATCCTACCGATGAACTATTGTCTGTTCTCCCCATGTACCACGCATTTGAGTTTACCGGCGGTTTTGTCGTCCCGTTGGCGTGTGGTGCTACGATAACCTATCTGGATCAGGTCAAGGGTGCTCAGATTCGTGAGGCGATGCAGGCGACAGGCACTACGGTCATGCTCGTGGTGCCCCGTTTTATACGCATGATTCACGACGCCATTGTGGGACGCGTAGCTGCAGCGGGGTGGGTGAAGCGAAACTTGTTTCGATTATTGGGTAGGTTGTCCGACATCACTGGTCGGCGCTTTGGTAGTCAACTGTTTGCCTCGGTTCATAAATCATTCGGTGGACGTCTGCGTATGTTTGTGTCCGGGGCCTCTCGTCTAGATCCCGAAATGTTTGAATTTTTCCAACGCATGGGCTTTGCGACGTACGAAGGATATGGCTTGACGGAAACATCACCGGTCTTGTCCGTGAATCCGCCCCACGCAGCACGCCTTGGATCGGTAGGTCCGATGCTGTCTAACGTGGATGCAGAAGTGCGCAGTCAGAATGCCGAAGGCATTGGTGAGGTGTGGGTGCGCGGTCCAAGTGTCATGTCGGGGTATCTTGATAATCCGGAAGCGACGGAGGAGATTATTCAGGATGGTTGGTTACGCACGGGTGACCTCGGACGTCTCGATGAGCAAGGGTATTTGTATCTGACTGGTCGATCTAAAGATTTAATCATCACAGCCGCAGGAAAAAATGTATATCCCGACGAAGTGGAAGCCCGTTACAAGGATTTACCTTTCATCAAAGAGTTCTGTGTTTTTGGTATGCCCAGCGAACAGGGGGCTGGGGATGCGATTCATGCCGTCATCGTGCCTGATCGCGATGCCTGCGCGGATCATGATCGATCATCGTTGGAACGTGAAATTCGCATGTCGGTAGAGGAGATTTCCGACACCATTCCTTCGCATCAACGGCTGGCAGTGCTACATTTTTGGGATCGAGAGATTCCCAAGACGACCACCCTCAAGGCCAAACGCAACTTGGTTCGAGAGATGGTTCAGCGGCAGAGTGATTTACAGGCCACTGAACAAACACCACAAGAACTGACCACCCACAACGATGAAGATCATCCGAGAGTATCTCAAGACCCGGCTGTTTTCGAGGCGGTGGTGGAGATATTGGCTCATCTAACCAAGAGGTCGCCCGAAAAAATACGTAGACCGATGCACCTACTGCTCGATCTGGGGATCGATAGCATTGGGAAAATCGACGTCCTTGGTACGATCGAGGCGCGATTCGACATGCGCATCGATGATGAAAAGTCAGCGCAGATTTCGCGCGTCTCAGATATATTGTCTGTTATTGGTGATCGTATGCCGAAAGCCTCAGGTACGGCAGATCGCACGATTTGGCAACGACGTCTAGCGCAAGATCGAACGACGCGTACGACGAACGGCTCACTCGCTGCACCGCTTATACCCGTGCGATGGATTGTCCGCGGTGGTGTTAAGATTTTTATGAATACCTACGTGCGCGTTCATGCACGGGGGTGTAAGCATATTCCTTCCTCAGGGCCGTTTATTCTCGCGCCCAATCACGCGTCGCATTTGGATACGCCTTCCGTGTTAACAGCCGTAGGTAATCGACGACGTGTGTGGGTCGCGGGGGCGGAAGATTACTTTTTCAATTCGCCGGCTAAGAGATTTTTATTCGGTAAAGTGCTTGATACTATTCCGGTGGATCGTCAAGCCGATGGACTGCGTGGCTTAAAACGGTGTGGCGAAGCGTTGCGTCGAGGTGAGGGATTATTGATCTTCCCCGAGGGTACGCGTTCGGTTACGGGGGCGATTCAACCGTTTAAGATTGGGGCTGCGGTCCTAGCCATTGAACGGAGGGCGCCTATTATTCCCGTACATATCGACCGCACATTTGATTTATTTCCCAAAGGTCAGCGATTGATTCATCCGGGAAGTGTGACCGTAACATTCGGTGCCGCGATTGTGCCGCCGTCGATGAACGAGACGTCCGACCACTACGCCTATTTTCAAGACATGATCGCCGCAGTGGAGGCTAGCGTGATGCACATGCGAGATGGGGCGCACGCGTGAAGGATAAGATGAGCGGCGATAGGGCGCGGTCAGCAGTGTTTTTCGACGTCGATGGTACGATGGCTAAGACGACCATTGTGCATTATTACGCCTATTTTCGGCAGAAACGTATGTCAACTCTTGCCGCTTTGTGTTGGCGCACGGTCTTTTTGATGAAGTGCGTATACTTTCTTGTGATGGACAAAATCGATCGCGGTCGACTCAACGAAATCTTCTATAGAAGTTATGCCGGGCTTCATGCTGCAGATATATTCGCCCAAGCTCACGATTGTCATCGAGACGTGATGCAACCGAAGTGTTTTCCTGAGGCTATCAAGTGTATCGAGGATCATCGCGCAGCCGGTCGTCTTATTGTATTGGTGACCGGATCGATTGATTTTATCATTGCTCCCTTAGCGTCCCAGCTTTCCATTGAACACGTGCTGGCTCCCTCCTTGGTCGTTCGTGACGGACGGTTCACCGGTGCGTTGGATAGCATTCCCGTTAGCGGCGAAGAAAAAGCACGTCGCATGCGATGTTTCGCTGACCAGCATGATGTGGACTTGACGGCGTGCCATGCTTATGGTGACAGCATCGCGGACCTGCCCATGTTACAGGCTGTGGGTAACCCGCATGTGGTTAATCCTGACCGAGACCTACTTCGTGCCGCGACGCAAGCACATTGGCCGGTGCATCGCTGGACGGTTGATTCGATCAGCGGGAATACGCCATCATGAAAGCGCTGCAGTTTCGCAAAAGTATTCCTCGATACGTGTTACTCAAGCTGGCCGGACCGCGCATGCGGCGACTGTATACCAGCAGCGCCTCGCCGGTGGCATATCGTGAAATCGAGGAACCAAAACTGCCCACACCCGCTTGGTTACGCATCAGGCCGATTTTATCCGGCGTATGTGGATCGGACTTGGCTACCATCTGCGCGAAAGGAAGTCCCTATCTGTCCCCCGTAACCTCCATGCCATTTGTCATGGGGCATGAGTTGGTTGGTCGCGTCACCGAAGTCGGTCGCGAAGTTGAAGATATATCCGTCGGTGCTCGTGTGGTTTTGCACCCCGCCTTAGGGTGTCACGTACGCGGGATTGAGCCTATGTGCGATGCTTGTCAACATGGTCGCGACGCATTGTGTATGAATATCACCCGAGGCTCTATCTCAGCCGGTATCCAATCGGGATTTTGTCGAGATACCGGTGGCGGTTTTAGTACCTCCATGGTGGCGCATCGCTCACAGGTGTATGCCGTTCCCGAGGAGATGACCGACGAACAGGCCGTACTGATAGAGCCGTTAGCTTGCGCCCTACATGCAGTGCTGCGTACCACGATAGATTCGAACCATACAGTCCTGATCCTGGGATGCGGCTCGATTGGTTTACTAACCATCGCAGCGCTGCGCGCGACGGGATGTCGGGCGCGAATGGTAGCTGCTGGAAAATATGATCATCAAATCAACTTAGGCAATATGCTCGGCGTGTATGAATGGATACCGACGGGTGGAGCTATGGCTGATCGTTACGCCAAGTGGGCTGGCGCGCTGGATGCCCAAGTGTTAAAACCCGAACTGGGCAAGCCTATGGTCATCGGCGGCGCAGATGTTACGTTTGACTGTGTAGCCTCATCCCATACGATCGACGATGGTATTCGATTCACCAGAAGCGGCGGCTCATTTGTTTTGGTCGGTATGCCGGGTACGCCGCGTGGGGTGGATTGGACGCCGCTGTGGTTCAAAGAGCTTACGCTGTGTGCAGCCTATGCCTACGGGCAAGAACGATGGGCCGGCGGTCAGCGAGATACGTTTGACTTAGCCATCGAATTGATGAAAACGTGGGGACCGAAATTGGTCAAGCTTCTTGGGCCGCCGTTTGCCCTGCAAGACTATCAGGCTGCTTTTCGTTCAGCTTTAAGTACGGGATGCACCGGAGTGGCTAAGACGATTTTTAGAATTGACGACATGTAATTCCATCGCGAGATACTGATGAGTAAGCGTAACGGCGCGTCCAATATCCATACAGTAACATCCCATGATCCCCCGTTTCTTTTTCATCGCGGGGAGGGATACACCAGACACAAATTACCAGTAGGCTCACAGGTGATCTATCCCCATGCGCCGCTGGATCCAGTCCCCGATCGACGCGCAGCGATTGAACATGCCATCGATCATCCATTGGGCGTTGATCCACTGGATGCCCAGCTCAGGCCGGGAATGAAAGTGACGATTGCCTTCGACGACGTTTCGTTACCGTTGCCGCGCATGGCCAGCCCTGACGTTCGGCAGACGGTCATTGAGATTTTGCTCGAGCGCCTCGATCGTGCCGGCGTGACGGACATCGAGTTGGTATGTGCGATTTGTTTGCATCGCCGCTGCACCCCTGCGGAGTTGAAACATTTCGTTGGTCCTCGGGTATTCAAACGGTTTTGGCCTCATCATCTGCGCAATCACGATGCCGAAGATCCCGATAACAAAATTGATCTGGGGACAACGGAAGAGGGCGAAGTTGTCGAGCTTAACCGTAGTGCCGTTGAGTCTGATCTACTGTTGTATGTCAACATAAACCTCGTGACCATGGACGGCGGTCATAAGTCCGTACCCGTTGGTCTGGCTACTTACCGTTGCGTTAGTCATCATCACAATGCACATATGCTCTTGCACGATTCGAGCTATATGGACCCGCCTAACAGCACGTTTCACCGCAGTTGTGAACGCATGGGTGAAGTGGTCAAAAAGCATGTGAAAATTTTTACGATTGAAACCACGCTCAATGGCGATCTTTTTTCCAGCCTATTGGGTTTCTTGCAAAAACGCGAACGTGACTGGGGTATGCTGGATCATTTGAACTATCACGGATCGCGCGTCGGCCTATCGCTATTACCTGCCGGGTTGAGACGAAAAGCCTATACCGCGCTCCCCGCACCTTATGGTATGACCGGGGTTCATGCCGGTGATACGGAGTTGGTCCACCGTGAGACGCTTAAAAACGTTGACCTGCAACATGAAGTCCAGGTGAAAGAACAGGCGGATGTCGTACTCCTGGGCTTACCTTCCATTGGTCCGTACAATATTGATGCCGTATTGAACCCCATCCTGGTGCGGTGCATGTCAGCCGGGTATTTCTTCAATTTTTATCGTAATCGACCGTTGATACGTAAAGGCGGCGTGATGATCGTGGACCACACGTTGGAAGATACGTTCACCATGCTGCAGCACACCTCATACTACGATTTCTACCACGACTTGTTGCCGCAATCGAACGACCCGCGAGAGTTGGAACGCCGATTTGAAAAGTCCTATGCGGAAAATGAGCGATACATTGACGCCTACCGAAACTCGTACGCTTATCACGGCGTCCATCCGTTTTACATGTGGTACTGGGGGGCGCATGGTATGGCTCACATGGGCAAAGTGATTGTGATTAATCCCTCCAGCGATGAGGCTGCCAGGAAAATCGGTTTTGATGTGGCACGCTCTTTAGACGAAGCGTTGGGCATAGCCAAAGATGTCGTCGGGGCGCAGGCGAAAATTAGTTACTTCCACTGTCCGCCGGTGATGATGTGTTCGCTTCCAGTGTAAAAGTGCGATGAATGGTTATATGTAGATATTGACTAATCAATAGCAGTCAATTGAAGTGTTCCTATGCCACAAGCCGGTTCTATTCTAATCGTATACAACCCTATCTCCGGACGTGGACGTGGAAAGCGCCTAGCTGAGACGATTACCCGTGAGTTAGGTCAACGTGACGTGGCTATAGAACTCGAACCAACGGGTCGAAGTGGTGACGCACAGCGCATCGTCCGCTTGGCCGTATCTGTTTCTCCAGATAAATACCGTTGCGTGGTAGCCTGTGGCGGCGATGGTACGATCCAGGAAGTTGCTCATACCCTAGCCGCGCTAACGGCTCAGTTGGGAGAAAATATACCACCGCTGGGGTTAGCCCCGGCGGGCAGATGTAACGACTTTGCCCGCGCCCTCGGTGTGTCTACGAATCAGGATATCATTGTCGAGACGTTGTATCGCTGTCATACGATGCCCGTCGATCTGGGTTGTGCCAACGGTCAACATTTTTGTACCGTAGCTACATTGGGTGTTGATGCGCAAGTATCGAGCTATGTCGATAAAATGCGTATGCCTTTTTTGAAGGGTACCATCGCCTATGTGTATGGTGCTATCCGTGTGATGATGGCTTACAGGCCAACGCCGGTAACACTTGACGGCGATTTTGGCCGAATCGATCAATCCGTGTTCCTAGCGTCCACAGCCAATACATCCTCTTACGGCGGAGGAATACCGATTGTTCCGATGGCCAGACCCACCGACGGTAAACTGGACCTTTGTGTCATTGACGCTGTGGGTAAGTGGAGCGCTTTTCGCATGATTCCGTTGGTTATGACTGGTCGCCATGCAGTCAGATCGGGTGTTCGTTTCTTACAGACCAAGCAAATGACCGTGTCTACGCCAAACCCACTGGACATTTGGGCGGACGGTGAGCGAATCGCGACGACGCCGGTTACTATGTCGGTCGTACCCAACGCGATTCGTGTGGTTGTACCGGCGTGAGTATGTTGTTGCACTTGTTGTCCAACCATTATAGCCATCGTATATATTGAGTGATATGACAAGTGGGCTGATGACTGAGTTTGCGACGAAAGTAGATCGGCGGGCTGCGCCCATCATGATTGAAGGACGTGTCGGGCAGCCTGCGCTATTGCTCTTGCATGGACTGACCGCCTCGCCCACTGAAGTTCAACCGTTGGCAGATCATCTTCATCGACGATGGCCGGACGCTTCGATTTCTTGTCCGTTACTCCCTGGACACGGTACGACAGCGCAACAACTTAGCACTGTTAGGCGCGAGGCGTGGATCGCAGTCTCACAAAGCGAATTGGAGCGTCTGGCGCGTAAAAGCGATCAGATCGTGGTCATTGGCGTGTCGATGGGGGCCGTGTTAGCTGCCCACTTAGCGGCGACCCATTCATGTGTGCGGTCACTGGCTATGTTATCGCCGATGTTCTTTCTCAAACCGGCGCTAAGAGCTTGCCTGCCTTGGCTGCGTTTTGTTGTCCCCTATAAAGTGAAGAGTCGTGCATCGATCGACAACCACATCGCCAAGGGCTTATTTAGCTACGATCGTTACCCCACGCGATCGCTGATGGAGTTACAACGGATGGCGAATCGGACGTTTGCGCAACTAGGGGATATCGCATGTCCGGTGCTTATCGCCGTAGGCAAACTTGATCGTTATATGACCATGTCTACCATGCGAAAAGTTTGCGCTCGTTTGACTGCAAGCCCGTTAGAAATCGTGACATGCGAACAGTCGGGTCACGTCTTACCGCACGAACCGGATGCTGAGATGTTGTTCGAGAAGATTCACGCCCATGTACTTCGTTCGCTTGAATGAACAGGGCAATTAGGTTAAACGTGGCATGAGCGGTGTCGATTAAGAAATGTTCAGTGGCGTGCACATCTCTAAGATTAATAATCCAGGTGCCAATGCAAAGATAGCTGGCAATAGTAGGTATGTGAAAGCGTTAGTGTAAAAGGCTGCTAAAAAGACCAGCATGGAATAGGGACGAACCCGTTCGATCAATCGTCCGATCGAATGGGGGAAAAGTTTTTCGAGTACCCACGAGCCGTCTAATGGCGGAATGGGGATCAGATTAAAGAACGCAAGAAATGTATTGATTAGAAACGATAGTTTCAACATCGTACAAATGGTTCCCAAGAGGGTGGCTAAGGGCATGCCGGTAACCGCGACGAATTGTTCAAATTGAATACCGGTGAGATTGGTTATCTTGGCGTGTGGGGCGAACAGGCTAACCAACTGTACGATCCCCAAGAGCAACATAACGGACACGGCAGCCATGAGCAGATTAACGCCCGGCCCTGCCAGTGAAATAAGAATATGGCCACGTCGTGGACGCTCTAATACTTCCGTGCGAACCGGAACGGGTTTGGCGAATCCGAATATACCAACGCCGGCCAAGAACAGCGCCAGAGGTAGAATCACAGTGCCAAACGGATCGATGTGCGCCATCGGATTCAGTGTGACACGTCCTAATCGATGTGCGAAATCATCGCCAAGCCACCATGCGGTAATCGCATGCGCAGCTTCATGGACGGTGAGAGAAAAGAGCACGACCAATAGTCCGGCTAGAATCAAACCCCAGTTGTGATCGCGCTCGAACAAATTACCACTGGAACGTTCAGCCAATAGCCCAACGTGGACAACAGTCGAGGAGGATTTGTCATGCAGGCTGTGCCCACGCTGGAAGTAGGGCGACGTAGATGAGTTTTGCGCTGACCGCGCATCGAGATTCTTCATCAGCGCGCGTGTCGCCTGCATGGAAATAGGTACACCCAATATTAGCAGGACGATGGCAAACCGACACAATCGCCTGGAATGCAACCACACCCGCGTTGTGCGAACACGTCTGCGGTGAACGGTTAGCAACACGATGCTTACCAATGCTGCGACAAAGCCTGCAATAGGTACAAAAGCCAAGGATGCAAATCCCAATGCCCACAACGCAAGCGGTGAAACTTTGGGCCACAATATAGGCGCGGTCTCGTGCTGGGTATCGGCAGGTTCAGATTCGTCAAAACCGGCGGCGTGAACATGTCCGAACAGTTCAAGGAGTGGCTGGGCTTGTTCAGGACTTAGCACAAAACTCAGGCTGACATCGAATCGGTCAAATCGCACGACATACGGTTGGCCGGTCGGTGAAAGATAGACGTCACGCTGCCAGGCGTCCGCGGAAAATACGTACTTGGCTGATTCACGCTCAAGTGTGATGTTGCTTGGCGAAAGAAAAACAGACCACGCTTGAGATTGGCTGTCTATCCACGTGAGCGGTTGATTTGATGTGTCGTCACTAGGCATTGGGTTGGAAGGAACATCATGGTTCATAGGCGTGCGGTTGTTTCTTGTCGTGGCTTCATATCTATGCGATGGTTACTGCCCGTCGTCATTGTGGTCTTACACGCAAAAGTGGAAAAAATGTCAATCGTCGAACTCATCGCCGCGAAACGAACTACCCAGGTACGTTCGTCGTACCAGCGGATCGCGCACAAGATCACGAGGCTGTCCTTCAGCCAATGGTTTTCCATCGTTAATAATGTAACTGCGGTCGGTCACGCGTAACGTTTCTCGAACATTATGATCGGTGAGCAGGATGGCGATACCTCGATCGTTCTTGAGATGTAGAATTTCTTTCTGCAAATCCTCCACTGATTTTGGGTCAACACCGCTAAACGGTTCGTCCAGCATGATAAGCGTCGGATTCGTTATCAGTGCTCTCGCGATTTCCAGCTTGCGCCGTTCGCCGCCGGATAGCGTGCGCGCCAACTGCTTGCGCTGTTTATTAAGTCCGAACTGAGTGACCAATTGACCCATACGCTCCATACGATCAGCCCGACTCAGGCCACGCATGGTTTCGAGAATAGCGAGGAGATTGTCCTCAACGGAGAGTCGCTGAAAAATACTGGGTTCTTGCGACAGATAACCCATGCCAAGTTGAGCACGTTTGTACATGGCCAATGCGGTGACATCCTGACCATTAAAGATCACCGAACCACTTTCAGCATCGAGCATACCTACGGTCATCCTAAACGAGGTTGTCTTGCCAGCGCCGTTACGACCCAATAGGCCGACTATTTCCCCCGGACAAACGTGGAAACTCAAGTGATCAACCACGATACGTCCGTCAAATCGTTTGACGAGATCGCGAACATCAAGCAACTTATCTATGGCCATAGGAACCAACTTACCTCGCTATAGAACCTGTTTGTGAGTTTATTCAATCAATTCGTCCTTACCCTAGCTACGTGACATAACCTATGGCGTTCCTTGTACTCTCAGGGCATATCAGACCCCCCAACACACAGCACGAGGTGGTATTTTGTCCATTATGCCAGCCTGTGAATCTTATGTTGAAAATCATAGCCCTGTTCCTTGCTACCCGACACACCATTTCAGCATCGGAATCGTTGTATTTTGATTCAGACGTATGGTTTATTGACATAACTTTTTATATTAAAGATGGTTATGATCCGTCTCTTTGGCAAAGCTAACTATGATCTCACGACAGATATTCAACCGAAAATGTCATATAATAAAGTTTTACTTGGGTCATCCGCTTAACTATTATCGTGGATTAGCTGTGGATAAACCTCCCTATTCCGAGGACACGTAGGGTGTTTGTCATGATATCGTACAATCAACGAATCCAACGCATCCGCCCCACATCTGGCACAACGCCGAATTTTAAGTTAGGTAACCATTCAAGGCGATGCGGACTCGGCCAATACACGAAAAATGCCTTCCCAATGAGTTGATCCTTGGGGACGGTACCCAATTGAAACGCCTCACCACGCGCGGCCATATGGTCGCCGAACGAATCCCATAGGCGAGAATCCTTGCTCGCAGAGGTATTGTCACCAAGCATAAAGTATTCATGATTTCGCAACAGTATCGGATGATCAGGTGAGGCCCAACCCCCACGCGGTGCCCAGTAAAGTGCCAACGCCTGGTACGATGGATCATGGTAATAAAAAACGTCGCGACGCACAACAACGTGTGTCATCTTGAAGGCACCGCCTAGCCCATGAATTTGTGGGGCGTCCGCGCCGATGGGGCGAGACAATCTTCGTAGGGCATAAACCGAAGGTGCATAATAGCCCGGCTCATTCGGATCACCGGAACTTGCCAATACCTCCTGCCCATCTACATGCAATGATAATCGATAATCCAAATGTTCAAAGCTGATTTGCACGGACAATCCTGGTAGTAGCGGGTCGATTTTACCACTAAGCATTACGGGGGTTGATGCTTGCGGCGGGTCCAACGATTCGACGATACTTACTTCTCCACGCGTATTCACTATCGCCCAGAATACACGCTTCATTTTGGTAAGTCGGATGCGCACTTCAGTTTCCGATTCGGGCGTGAAGACGAATGATACTTGAAAGTCCGAGACTAGCGGTGGGGGACGATCCGCAATATTATAGGCACATTGACCAACAAGTCGTTTGCCGGCGAGTTTTATTCCGTCAGCCGAATGGTTGCTGCCGGCAAAAGTAATCGTGCGATGCGTCGTATGCCAAGCAGAGTCGTTGACCAAGAGCGGTTTCCAGCGTGGCTGCGTTGCCCCAAGTGTCCGTGGTAAATAATCATGATCGTAAACGGGCATCCACAAGGATTGCTGTGTGGTCGATGTTTTTCTTGCGATCTTGAATTTTCCATCTAATTCCGTTTTGGCTTCAAATGATAGTTCAGGCATTCGACCGGAAGCCTGCTGTGAGCGTCGAAGATATTTCTCATGTCGTATGGTATCTAATTCTTTGAAAGTTTCTGTTGAAATATCATCCACCGGAATGGTGAACACATCGCCGTCGAGAATCATGAGTAATTCGTTGGGTAAGCCGATAAGTCTTTTGATGAAGTTGGTTGTACCGTCTGCGGGATCCTTAAAAACAGTTACATCCCACCGGGCCGGTCCAAACCAGTCGCCGCCGATATCGAGCGGCCATTTCATGACCAGGATACGATCTCCAGACTCAGGATTTCTGGAGGCATCGGTCATTTTTAAGCCCGTGTTTTCATGATTACAGTTTGGGCACGTCGCCCGCGCGCCTGCGCCTACCACGCGCCCCGCGCGATTATCGGCTAGATCGCGTAAGCCGTAAGAAAATTCCGTGCCACAATCCTCGCATACAATGGTGCCATGAGCGCCATATAGCGTTGGGGCCATGGACCCGGTAGGAATGACAAAGGCTTCCACAATAAAAGCACGAAACACAAACGCTAATATCAAGGCTACCACGATGGACTCGATCGTCTCTTTGATCTCACCCATCGCTCCCACGCGATCATGTGGCCATGCTGCATTCGTCGTCATTACGATCTCCGCTGGTCCGTCAGCTAATCCATCAATCTCCGATTTATTCCGGCGACAACTACCATGATTTATAACATCGTCAAGATCATCTATCGACCGCCATGGTTAGACTAGTCGATGGGCCGAACATGACAAGCGCTAGCGTGTCATTGACCAAATTGTACATATAAACGAATGCATAGGTGAGGACGGATTTTGTTTCGACAGGAACTCGTAGCGATGGGGCACCCAGCAAGAATAAATCCAACTTATTCACACTCACCATATCAACTACTCGCCGAACGGTATGAGCGCAATGCCCATCTAAGGGCGATGTTGGATAGTATCAGCAGTACGGCTGCAGCGACAATGAAGTTGATGATGAAAGGTGTTGTAAATGTTCGTACCATGACATTCGCCGGTAGATTGGCTACCATTAGCACGGGCACGACAAACACGCATACAAACCAGAGCGTTCCCCCGGCGAAGCCGCGATAGATTTCCGCAGGATAACGTGACAAGCTCATTGCATAAAACCACAACGCATCCAGCCCTGTCTGGCGAATCAGCCACACACTGGTCAAGGCGAACATAAATAGCATGGCATATAACATGCAAACCCCGGTACCGATCAGAAGGACGAATAGCACTGAATGCCCGAAGGTAATCGTAAATCCGCCTTGAATCGCAGCGTATGTGCATAGGGCGATGCCTACGGGAAGATTGGCCAGCGACGCAAAATCGATCCGTTCAAAGGTCAGTAGAAATTGTGTATTCGCCGGCTTCACCAGCACAAAATCAAGATCGCCCTTGCGGACCAGATCACTAATGCGCCAACAGTTTTCAAAAAATAACGTCTCGAACAAACTGGTCACCAACATATGTGTGCCCATAAGAAAAAGATATTGCGGCTCCGACCAACCGCGTACATGGCTGGTTTTACTGAAAATCACTTCGATGAATACCAACAGCAGGAAAACCCAACCGACTTCACCAAACACGCGCAGGATGAAATGTCCGCGGAATGTCATCTCGCGCAGCAAACAATTCTTCCAGAATCGCAGCAAAATACGACTATATCGTGGCCTCAAATTATCATCCTCCGAAAGCGGCGTAGCGGTGCAAGCCTCGTTTCCAAGCTACGAGGCATATTCCTCCGACCACGACTCCCCATACAAACTGCACGGCGATAATGCGCAACGCCTCATCTACGCTGACTTTTTGTAGCAGAATTAACGTGGGATAGTATGTTTCATAGGCAAACGGTAGCCAGGTGACCACCTGCTCTACGGATTTTGGCAGTAGACTTAACGGAAACATGTGGCCGCTTAGGAAATACTGTAGCGTCATAAAAGCGTGAATAAAGGTGGCGACTTCCAAAAACCAAAAACCCAGCAGACCAATCAAGCTGTTAATAGCAAAGCCGATACAAAAGGTCATGGTCAGCGTTAGCACGGACAGGCAAAACATCATCGGCCCGGGCCATCCGGGTAAGTAATCCGCACATATCCAGAAAATCAAGGTGTAAGGTATGGCTGACATGACAAAGTATACTAGCTTGTGTGCACATCGCAGGGTAAGCATATACGTGAGATAATCTATGGGCTGCAGAATATATTTGCGTAGTTCACCCTCTCGAATAGCCAAGGCAATGCTCGTAGCGAGTTTAGGCATGGAACCAAACGCGCGAACGATCATGATGAGTAGGTAATACGAAACCATTTGCTCGTAGTGCAAGCCACCAATTTCGGTTTGGTCCGCACCGTCGTAGATGGCACGCCAGAGTAAAATCGTGGTGATGATAGGAATGAATCGCAGAAACGTGGACATGAAAAAATCAGCCCGATACACCATACGCTCAGCCAATGATACGCGAAAGACAACAAAGTATTTACCCATTCATGGTCTCCGCGACCACGACATCATCCGACGCCTGCTCGGCGGTCTGCCTAAATAACGCACTGATGACGTTTTCTATAGAAGGGTCTTCTATCGCGATATCATCCACGTCATAGCAGTCAAGCAAGTGGCTAACGCACTGTGGTACCTGCTCACGCGGAACCCGAAGCGTCAGTCGAGGCGGTGTAAGATCAGTTACTTCACCGAACTCTTCCGGTCTCTCGGGCATCCGGCCATTTTGAAAACGTAGCTGTAACAGTTTGTGTGTGGCGAAGCGCTCGGTGATGTCTCGCAGTAAACCGTCGTGAACTAGCCGGCCATGGTCAATCACCAAGACGCGGTCGCATAACGCCTCGATGTCGCGCATGTAATGGCTGGTGAGTAAAATAGTAACCTGCCGCTCTTGATTGTACTGTTGTAGACAATGTCGGATATTGGTCTGGGCGACCACGTCAAGGCCGATGGTTGGTTCATCTAGAAAGAGCACACGCGGGGAATGGAGTAGGGCGGCGATGAGTTCCATTTTCATACGTTCGCCCAGGCTCAACTCTCGGACGGGTTGGTCCAAAAGATTTTCCACTTCGAGTAGTTCGGTGAGTTCGCCATGCACACGCTTGAAAAGATCGTCCTCGATGTGATAGATTTCTTTGTGTAGGCGAAACGATTCGTTGGCCGGTAGATCCCACCAAAGCTGGTTTTTTTGTCCCATGAGTAGCGCGAATTGTCGGCGGTATTCGTTCTTACGTTGCCAGGGTACAAAACCCATCACCGATACACTACCCGAAGAAGGGTAAATCAGACCGCTGAGCATTTTGAGGGTGGTGGTTTTTCCTGCACCATTAGGACCAAGAAAACCCACCATCTCACCAGGTTCAATTTCAAAGCTAATGCCATCGACAGCTTGGACTTCCTTGTATGTACGATGAAAGAGAGATTTTACAGAGGCACCCAGTCCCGCTGGTTTGACATGTACGCGGTAGTTTTTGTGGAGGTCTCTGACATGAATCTCAGCCATGATTACTTTCTCACTAATTATGGGGCGTTCGATCAGCCTCAATTCCACAAAAAACAGGATAAAAAACCGTCTGTCGGGCATCTACTAAGGATAAATAGGTTGCCATGACCATGGTAGTAACACCTGCCTACGGGCGAAAGGGCTAAATGAATTCCAGGTTATCGAAAGTGATTAGGCGTTTATTTGTTGATTACATGTCAAACTTTTCCACAACTAGGCTATATACAGGTGCGATGGATAAGCACCATGCATCGCCTTTCGGAGCGTCCGATGTGTGTAGGGTCGGACGCTCCACGACACTATCCCGTCGATAGGGTGAAGCCCTCGATGGAGTATATAGATCAGAACCTTACCTCCATACTCGCGTAAGGCTGCGGTGACGGCCCACTCTCTCCGTCGCCGCAGCCTTTCGCGTTTGTACATTTCAAATCTGTGTTAGCCGGGATGCGCATCGTAGTTCGATTAATCGAATCTGAACGGTGAAACACAGTAATGAATCAGATAGCAATGTGGTTTTGTATGATCGACAGGGTGGCGTGGATCCCGATGTAAATCGGGATTTATCCGTACTCTTTGAATCGCCGTCACGGGCCAGGCTTCTTTGCCAGTATCGGCCTCCGGAACCACACGGGTAAGTCCCGATGTATCACGACTTTACGTCGGGGCACATCGGGACTTACCCATGCCACCCGAATTCTTAGTTGTGACAAAATACTAGTGGCTAATCTTTTCGATTTTGACTTGCAGATGTTTTTGGCGATGGCCTTGCTTCACGGCATAGCCTTTACGTCGGCGGAACTTTTGCACGATGATTTTGTCGGCTTTCATCTCGCGGACAACTGCCGCAGTGACGATGGCCCCTTCTACAGTGGGTTCGCCAAACTTGGCCCCGCCTTCTACATCACCGATCATGAGTATACGGTCGAATTCGATGGTTTTCTGGTCCTCGGCAATATCTTTTCGCTGGACTTCCAACGTCATGCCTTCTTCGACTAGATACTGATGAGAACCGTCACTGATTATTGCGTACACCTTACGAACTCCACGATTTCCTATTGTTCCAATTGCCAAAGCCGACCAGCCGGCGTTTCCGCTTAAAGGCATGTCAGTTGTGGGTGACTCATACACCGAAAGCAGCCCTACCGGCAAGCTCAAGCCCCGCAGTGTCGCGGAATTGGCTTGTAGTGTCAATAGTCAAACAGATATAGCTTACTTTGTGGGTACGTGATCGTATCTGCGTTGGGTATTGTCAGAGCACCTGGCGCAAGCCTGGTGACGTACCGGTTGTGGCGGGTGGCATGGACAAACGCCGCGGAATCGGGCTGTCGAATGTCCAATGGATGCTGCTCGCGGCGTTTGCCCGTGCAGGCGCAACCGAGGAAAAACACGGGCAAGCGTCGCCCCATACGCCTCTTATCATCCTCGATCCCTTCAACGCGACGCTTGTCCATGCCACCCAACTCAAGCCCGACCATGATGTGGCCAGGGCGGATCTTGCCTGCTAACCGACGGGTATCACCGAAATAGTGCTGGAATTGCTGCTCATACCGTCGGGGAAGCTCGCGGAACAGCGAAATTGAAACTGGATTCCTACATCGCTTTCGCTGATGGTCATGCTTGCCGTGTTGCTGGATGGGGTTTGAATCAACCGGTTTGACGAGTCTGAGAAGGTGTAGCGGGTGTCGATAGGGGCCTGTCCTTGCAGATCGCAGGTTAGGATAAGCTGTTCACCGATGTTCGGATTAGTATTCGAAGCTCGTAGCACAACGGATGGTAGGATAGCCGGATCGGTGTTGTTGTTATCCCCGTCTTCGGGCGTGGGTGTATTCGTGCCTCCATTCTGGTGGTCAGTCGAGGGCAAAGCGTCCTGTAGTAGCAAGGCGATTTCCACGCATCCTGTAGTAACCACAAGCAGGGTAACCGTCAACGCTAAAACGCTGGTGGCTGTCGCAACACGCGACATCAATCTAAAATGGGGTGTCAACATATTGATGATGATATGCGCAATGAACCCCGAAGGACATAGCACGATGTACAGTAAACAGCTTACCGCCGAGATTCAGGCCGCTGCAGCTAATCTCGATGAGAACCAATGGCCTGAGAAAGTGCTGGAGGTGGTCAGAAAAGGGCGCTTGTTTGGGGATTCGATCCCCACGCGATTCGGAGGCCTGGGCAGCAGTCCATTGGATCGCGTGCGGATTTACGAAGCCCTAGCCCGTGGTCACATGAGCACGGCGTTGATCCTGACCCAGCATGACGGTGCATGTGAGCTATTGGCTGATTGCGATAACGAGGATTTAGCTTCCACATTGTTACCTCGATTAGCTGACGGTTCAGCGCTGGCGACGGTGGGAATTAGCCAACTGACCACTTCACGCCAGGGTGGAGTGCCGGCTATGGCTGCTCAGCCGGATGGTGGTGATTATTTGATGACCGGGGTTATGCCTTGGGTGACAAGCGCCAGAAAAGCGGACTATATCGTCAGTGGGGCTGTGCTTCCTGATGCGAAGCAATTTCTCGCTTGTATCGACACCAATAGTGAAGGCTTGTATGTTGATGAACCAATCGAGTTGCTGGCACTCACGGGTAGCCTGACCAGTGCCGTACGATGTGAAGGTTTGCGTGTGAGCAGAGCTGCGCTTATGCGCGGCCCCATGGAAAAAGCGTTGGGCCGACGATCGACGGTCAAGTCGCTTACCGTGTCGAGTTGTGGCATAGGTATGGCTGGGGCGCTGTTGGATATGTGTCAGATGTTGACCTCAAATACGCCGTCGTTGGCTGATCTCGTGAATGGTCCAATCGTGCAACATTATGACCGGGTGCGTCGACGTTTTTACTCAGTAGCTGATTCGCTGAACGATCCGGCAGCGGAGATACCAGCTATGGATGTACGCGTGGAGATCAACGACCTGGTATCGCGATTGGCACTGTCATTGATGAACGTGCTCAAAGGAAGCGGTTACGTCGCTTCGCATCCTGGTCAGCGTCTGGTGCGCGAGGCCATGTTTTTTCTCGTGTGGTCCGCGCCGGTTTCGGTCCAAGCCAATACGCTGTCACGCATGTGGCGTTCTCCGGGGTAGATAGGGTGGACGTTCTTTGGTCCGTAACCATTTGAACCCGTAGGGCAGGTCGTTCTTTCGCCAATGCAATAAGCATTGGCGAAAGGTTGACCTGCCTTTAACTATCGTGCTTAGGTATGATACTTGTCGATGCCCAATCCATGCCCGCGCTTTCAGCTTGGGCATGCCACACGCCTGGGCTTGTCTTTGGGTTGCGATGGGTGGCCCACCTCGTTTTCGAGGTGGGGGAGTCGATGATGGCGGGTGAATCTCGTCATGGAAGAAAGAGAATCGCTATCATCGACTCCCCCATGTCCAAAAAGAAGGACCTGGGACACCCAGTCGTGTGCTATGTCCAAGCTGAAGTTGGGTGCCATGCCTAAGCCGAAGGCGCAGGCATGTGTATACGTGAGTCAATAAGACATGGCCGTGCCTCCGGCTTGGCCATGCCACACGTGGCGCTCCATACGTAACCTTTGCCCTGCGCGTGGAATTATTGTTTCGTGTTGGTAGGATCAACTTTGGTGACGCGGACTATTTCTTCCACGGTTGTTATGCCTTTGCGCACTTTAGCCCAGCCGTCTTCACGCATGAGTTGTAGGCCTTGCTCCCGCGCTAAGACTAACATCTCACCGGCTGACCTGCGTTGTACGATCATCTCACGCAATTTATCATTGATGAGTAAAAGTTCGTAGATGCCTTGTCGGCCACGGTATCCTGAGTGGCGACATTCGCGACATCCTTTGCCACGAAAGAGTTTTTCACCACGCTCGAGCATAAAATCCGGTGGGATGTCGACGGGGTCGGGTGTGAACTCTTCTCGGCAACTTTTGCAGATGCAGCGTACCAGACGTTGCGCCATGATGCCACTGACAGCACTGGAGACCAGAAACGGCTCGACACCCATGTCGAGCAAACGTGTGGAAGCAGTCACCGCATCGTTGGTGTGCAAGGTACTAAATACGAGGTGGCCGGTGAGTGAAGCGTTAATAGCGACTTCCGCCGTATCCAAGTCTCGAATTTCACCGACGAGAATGACGTCCGGGTCATGGCGTAAGAAACTCCTCAACCCGGATGCGAAGGTCAGGCCGATATGCGGTTTGACCTGCACTTGTTGAATGCCGCTAAGGTTGTATTCCACCGGGTCTTCAATAGTCAAAATTTTAATTCGATCGCTGACAATGGTACTCAGTGCCGCATATAGCGTCGTGGTTTTTCCAGACCCGGTTGGTCCGGTTACCAGAATAATGCCGTAGGGCTGCTTGATAAGCTCTAGTAAGCCATCAAGGGCTTGATCCATGATGCCTAACCGTTCGAGCGATAGCAGTGCGGATTCCTTATCCAGAATACGCATGACGACGGCATTACCGAAAGAGGTGGGAATGATGCTGACACGTAAATCGATGTCGCGATTCTGGGCTTTAATTTTGAACGCACCGTCTTGAGGCAATCGTTTTTCCGCAATGTTCAGGTTGGCTAGAATTTTGATACGACTCACGATAGCTGCGTGAAAGCGGCGAATTTCAGGCGGTACATTCGTGGTGTGCAGCACACCGTCGATACGGTAGCGGATTTTGAGATCATCATCGAATGGTTCGATGTGAATATCGCTGGCTCGGTCGCGAATGGCTTCCAGTAAAATCTCGTTGACCAATTTGACAACGGTGGCTTCCTGCGCTTGTTCGATCAGGTCAGCGTTTTCGGCATCGTTTCCGGTAATGACTTCGACGCCGCCGCCCGAGTCGATCATCGCTTCGACGGTTTGTCCGCCGACCCCGAAGTGCTGCTTGATGATGCGAGAGATTTCTTCACCCGTGGCTAGGACCGTTTCAATCTTGGCCCCCATGAGCATGCGCAGCTCGTCGAAGGCGTACAAGTTGAATGGGTTGTTGGTGGCTACGCGGATGGCCCCGTTGTTCCGGTCGATGGGTATAACGCGGTCGCGGTGAACGACTTTAGACGGTGCAGTACGCAATAGTTCGAGATCGATTTCAGTGGAGGATAGGTCGATTAGCGGAATCGATAATTGTTCACCATAGATTTCGAGATAATCCCGCTCCGTGATGATCCCCAGCCTGGAGAGACATTGTTCGATGCGTTCGGTGGATTTGCGCACCTCTTTGGCTTGCTCAAGCTGCTGCTTGGTAATTTTACCGCGTTTTAGTAATACTTTGCCCAAGCTCATGCATAGATTCTCGACCGACTGGACCGGCTTTCAATAGGCCTTGCCCTCTATGGTTTATTATATGGGGGCTTGGTGAGGTTAGACCCCTGACGCCATCCGCCATTCGTTCATAGTTCTTATACCGATCATCGAACACCGGGATTCGCTAACTGTTGATAATCGTAACCTTTTTGTTGCAGGCGATTTGCGGAAGGCTCCTACGTCCGATATCGTTCCTGCGCCCATTGAAAGCTTAGGTGTAGCTCATATTTCGTCAATCTGTGAATTCCTAGGCTATGCTTGGTTATGCCGTAGGGCTAGGATTTGACCGATGTGCGGTGTAGGTTTGTCGGATGGGAGAGTTGACCGACTTCATAGCCTACCCAAGGAGTGCAGTGTATTGGATACAACACAGTTAATCGATGACAGATTTCGGGTGTGTCAATCGCAGTTGACATCGCGTGGACAGGCGCATGTGCTGCGTTTTTGGGACGATCTATCGACACAGGAAAGGTCAAAGCTGCTTGATGAGCTGGAAGCTGTGCCTTGGGATGTACTGGACGAGTTGATACCTACCCACATCGAGAATCAGCCGGAGGTAGCGACACCAAGTGATTTAACTCCGGCAACGGTCTTTCCGTGCGAGCCGCCTACAGAAAGAATGGCTGAATATGAACGGGCAGTTGAAGTGGGAGAGGAAAAACTTAGGGCAGGTCAAGTAGCTGCCATGACAGTGGCGGGTGGACAAGGGTCGCGCTTGGGTTTTGATGGGCCTAAAGGGATGTATCCAGTGACGCCGGTGGGTTCGTACACCTTGTTTGATCTGTTTGCACAGATGGTCGCTGCTGCTCAGTTGCGCTATGAGACAACCATCCCTTGGTGTGTGATGACCAGCGAGACGAATCATGCTCAGACGGTGGCTTACTTTGAGTCGAAAGATTGGTTTGGATTGTCGCCGGACGATGTGTTTTTGTTTAGTCAGCAGATGTTACCGGCCTTCGATCTAAACGGTCGGCTGATTATGGCCAGTCGGTTCGGACTCGCTTTGGCACCCAATGGGCACGGCGGGTCAATCAAGGCGTTGGTTGATAGTGGTACACTGGCGAAACTCAGGGCGTGTGGCGTGACTCTGATTAGTTATTTCCAAATAGACAATCCGTTAGTTAAACCGTTCGAGCCTTTGGGGATCGGCCTGCATGTGACGACCGGGTCTGAGATGGCTATTAAGGTGGTTCCCAAGGTTGATGATCTAGAACGCGTGGGCAATGTGTGTTGCGATCAGGGTCGCGTGCGGGTGGTGGAATACTCCGATTTTCCGGAAGCGTTTGCTACCAGTCGGGACGCAGATGGGAAACGCCGCTTTGATGCAGGTAATTCGGCGATTCACCTGTTTAATGTTGATTTTGTAGATCGGATTGCCGGGCGGACATTTCAAATGCCTTATCGCCGGGCGGTCAAGGTCGTACCTTATGTCGATAGTGTGGGTGAGGTAGTGGTGCCTACGGAGCCGAACGCGGTCAAGCTGGAGACATTCGTCTTTGATGTTTTACCGTTGGCGAACAATCCCCTGGTATTGGAGATTGATCGGTGCGAAGAGTTTTCTCCGGTTAAGAACGCTTCAGGTAGTGATTCGCTGGCTACCGCCCATCGTGATCTTATCGCTCGCTCTTATCGTTGGTTGGCGTTGGCTGGGGTGACGCTGCCTTGGACTGCGGATCATACTCCTGCGGCAGAGGTGATGATATTACCCTCTTTTGCGATCGATGCAGCGGGTGTGTCAAATCGTGTGGCGGAGATTCCAGCTATTGTCGCTGGCGATCAGGTATTATTGAAGTAACTGCTGAACAGCGGAATCTTTCTGCCCGCAAAAAATATCCCATTTCTATTTTCGAATCCACTATCGAAGGCTCGGGTTGCCGTGTCTTCCATAGAATAGCACACACGGTTTGCCGGCACTTATAGGTATCGCCGACATCGTACAATACTGGGATTATCAATTGGGAGAATCAGCTATGTGGATGCAGATTATCAAAGTCAAGCTTCTGTCATTGTTACTCGTAACTGTTGCAGCCTTAGTGCCATCGGTTCGTGGAGAACCGGCTCCGAATGCGTTTTATCGCGCGTATTATCTAGAGCAGGTAGAAGGTGATTTTACGGGGGCGGCAAAGTTGTATGAATCTGTCGTTGCTGATTCGCGTATGGATGCCGCTATACGTACTAAGGCCAAAGCCAGGCTGAGGGCGTGTAGGGAAGAACAGGCGAGTACGGACTTTGCCTCGCTCGTTCCGGAAACCACGATTGCGTATGTTGAACTTCACCAACCCGGAGAGCAGGTCAAGAGATTGTTGAATCAGTTGGGTCTACTAGGGGACGATGATGGTTTGACGATGGGTACTTCCCAGGGGCGCAGGGTATCGATCAGTCCTAAGTTGATCAATGAATTGTTGGGTCTTCGTGGGGCGGCGCTGGCGATTACCGGAATCAACATAGCCAAGGGCGAACCGAGCGGGGTGGTGATTTTTCATCCCGGCAACATGGACGTCATCCGTGGCTTGTTGGAAACGGGTCTTCCTATCGCGGGAAAAACCGTTAAACCAATTGGCGGCTATCCAACCTTTGACATTGAAGGCGAAGGATTGGTTACACTCACCTCGCGCTTGGTTGTGGCCAGTACCTCACGTGGACAGATTGAAGCCGTGATTCGGCGACTTAGCGGTAAGGAGAGGGATTCGCTGGCCACCAATCCCGACATGGTGGAGGCGCTGCGCAATCGGGATGATGCACTGATTCATTTTTGTGTCAATGCACGACCGATCATGCCGGTCATTAACGGTTTACTGGCTACCGGAGCGATGGGTAATCCTGAGATGGCCTTGGCTCAGGCTATGCTTGACCCGAATAGTTTACAATCAATTGTGGGGCAAATCGGCGTGACGGAAAATGGTGTTTCGCTTGATCTATCGCTTAGGCTAGCGGATGGGCATCGTAATCTAGCCTATAATTTGCTACGAATGCCTGCGGTCAATCATGAGACGTTTCGCAGTATACCCAAAGGTGTTGCGGCGTTTCTCGTGGGGGCGATCAACGAATCGACATCGCGTTATACCGCGACGACATCAGACCCGGCTACCCGGTACGTGTCCGTGCTGGATATTGGTCGGGAGATTTTTGCCAACATCACGAGTTTCTCCGTATATGTGATACCACCTAAAAATGACTCGGCAGCCACTGGTCCGATGCCCGATATGGTGGCTTCATTTTTTGTGAATGATTCGAGTAAGTCGGAGGCGTTGTGGTCACAGATTCTTGGTATCGCAAGTCTGGCGTCTGGTTCAGGTACGATGCAAGGAAATGCTATAACCGTGCACGATGTTAAGGCTCGACGGTATGGTTTGCCGGACGGTAAGTCACTCTTTTTTGCGATGGGTGAGCATCGAGTGGTTCTCGCGACATCAAAGACTGCGCTGGCCAGTGGTGTCGGTTCGATCCGGTCCGGAAATTCGATCATGGATGATCCCGCGTTTTCTGACATATTCGCCAATCTCAGCGACGCTAACACGGCAGGTGTGTTTGTCCATCCCGGACGAATGATGCGCGTGGTTAAGCCCTTTTTGTCTGAGGGGGAAGCCAGGGGAATGGCACAGTTTGCGCCGCTACTAGAGAATACAGTAGCTTCAGCGGTCATTGAGCATTCCCATGAAGTGTTACATTTATCCATTCATGTGACGGGTATTCCTGATGTGAGTGGGATGATTTCGCAGTTGATCGAATCCGAGATGCAACAGAAGGAAATGTTGGCTGGTATTGATCGCGCGATCAAGAAGAACGATCATCAATCTGCCATTCGCCAGATTGATGAGATATTATCGAAGACTCCGGATAATTGCAGTATGTTGCGAAAAAAGTTTTATATTCTATCCGTTAAGGCTGATGATCGTGACGCGGCTATGAAGTGTGGGCAGCAGGTGTATGCGTGTGTTTCAAATAGTCCCAATACGCTAAACACGATTGCATGGCGACTGTTGACGCAGGATCGATACGCTGGGAAGTACAACGAATTGGCACTAAGAATGTCGGAGCGATCCAATAAGTTAACCCATGAAAGAAATTGGATGTACGTTGATACATTAGCTGTGGCGAAGTTTGAGACAGGTGACATTACCACGGCTATACAACTCGAAAAGAAGGCGATCGAGTTGGCTGACGGAAAGGGCGCACCGGATTTACAACAATCACTCGCCCGATTCGAATCAGCTTTAGAAAAGAGTCAACAATTGGCTACCACGGCGGATTGAGCCTGATTCATTCAAGTAAGCCTGGTAGGTCATGCTATTGTATGACGTAAGATGGCGGATGTTCGCTGTCGTTAGTCGGTAGGGCAGGTCGTTCTTTCGCCAATTTGCAATTGGCGAAAGGTTGACCTGCCTCAACCATGGGCAGCCGCAACTACCGGGATAGTCAAATCAGAGCCGCACGGCGCTAGCCTGCGGACTACGCGAAGTTAAAACACTGGCATCATAATCTACCCGTGTCACCAGGCTTGCGCCAGGTGCTCTGACCATACTCGCGGCACCCCCAAACATCGCAACCCAATGAAAAGTCGAGATTGAGGTGTCCCATGCCCTTTCTTTTGGGTATGGGGGAGATGATGACGGCACCCATTAAAGGTGATGAAAACACGGCAGATTTCATGGCGTGTTGACGACACGGATCGCTTGCGCTCGCCGCTCGGATTTGAATGGATGGGTGACGGTCCTTGTGTCGAAAGTCATTACAAGTGCCATAGTTATTGCACTGTATATCCTTCCCCCACCCTTTGCCAGTAGGCAAAGGATGGGGCACCCACGCACGGCGCTAGCCTGCGGACTACGTGAAGTTAAAACACTGGCATCATCATATAACCGTGTCACCAGGCTTGCGCCAGGTGCTCTGACCATACGATCAGCACTCCCAAACATCGCAGCCCAAAGAAAAGTCGAGATTGGGATGTCCCATGCCCTTTCTTTTGGGTATGGGGGAGATGATGACGGCACCCATTAAAGGTGATGAAAACACGGCAGGTTTCATGGCGTGTTGACGACACGGGTCGCTTGCGCTCGCCGCTCGGATTTGACTGGAGGGGCAACCGCGCCACTTTTTTGTTCTTCACGCTGCGGCAAGTAGATGGATTGTGTGATGGTCCGTTTTTTTGACTTGTTGGAATTGAAGAGCCGATAACATGCGCTCAATGCCATGTGTAGTCGCCCCTGGTAGGCCTTTCACCATATTTTTTACAGAACCCAGCACACTTTTTGGCAAAAAAGAATAACAAGAACGTATGTTTTTTTTGGGGTCATGGAAGAGGTTTTTCTTGACTATGGTATGCCATTCAGATAAATTAATAGATTAGCACGTAACGCGACATCACGTCGGGTAACGTGGCGTTGAAGTAGAGCTTGGTACATCCATCAAACCTTGTACCAGGTCGGGCCGCAGTCGTCGCCATCAGACGTTTCGCTAACTGCGATTCGTCTTTACCTAAAAGAAATGTCGTGTTAGCTATGGGGATCGGTACGCATGGTTGCTGCCATTAGGGTATGCTTGGCTGCAACGATCGGAGTCATGGTTGCTGTTTTAACCGACGACGGAGGTAGAAGATGAGCAGAACTCCACACTTGTTTTTCAAGATGCTTGCCATGGCGGCTATGGTTGTTGCCGGTGCCGCGACGGCACAGGAATATGAAATCACTCGTTCGACCATAGACGGTGGCGGGGTGATGCACAGCATGGGGGGCGGGTTTGAGTTGTCCGGTACGATCGGTCAACCGGATGCCGGAATGAGCGCTTCGCAGGGAGCCGGTAGCTCATACACTTTAACCGGCGGGTTTTGGTTTCCTCTTGTTCCCCATGACTGCAACAGCGACGGCAGCGTAAGCCTTGTTGACTACTACGGTTTCAAAGCATGCCTAGCCGGGCCACAGGGTGGACTTGTCGATGACACTTGTGCATGCTACGACCGTGACGGTAACGGCCAAGTTGATATGCGCGACTTCGGCAATTTCCAAACATCTCTACAGTATCCGTAACATACGAAGCATCTATCGTAAATAGATAGTAGGAGAATAGACATGAGTGTATTACGAACAAAGTTTTGGATGGGTTGGTTGGGTATGTTGGCCTTATGTCCCTTCGCAAATGCCGGTTCAATTGGAAGCGGTTTTACCTATCAGGGACAACTGAAAGAGGGAGGTGTTCCGGTCAACGATACGTGCGACATGCGTTTCAACCTTCGCACGAATCCCTGGGGGACGGATAACACTGATGTCGTTGGTACTATCCTGTTTGATGGAAGTGTAACTGGTTTCCCATCGATGGCTATCCAGGATGGGCTTTTTCAAGTCGAATTGGATTTCGGCACGGACGCACTCGCTCAATCACCTGTGTGGTTGGATGTCAGCGTTCGATGCCCTGCTGGTAGTGGTGGAACCTACATCGGGCTATTGCCTCGCCAGCCGGTGAACGCCGCACCGTATGCCGTTCATACACGAGGTATTTCGGTTGATTCCACTGGAAATGTTGGCATTGGTACGGACGCGCCGGCGGAACGCTTACATGTTACCGGGAACATACAAGCTGATAAGGTGACGGTGGGAGATACGCTAACGAATGGGAGCGGTGTCACCATTCGCCATACGGAGCTACAAGTATTTCCAAATCCGCCAGTGCAGCGCGAGGCTGAAATGGCTTATGACGGCACAAGATTGAGCTTGTATACGGATACGACATCGAGTCCACCGCACCCGGCAAACGGCTTGGTCATTGACAATCTTGGTAGGGTTGGCATTGGCACTGATACGCTGTCAGGCCAACTAACGGTGAACGGTATGATCGAGTCACTAAGTCTTGGGTTCAAGTTCCCGGACGGAACCGTTCAATCGACAGCGGCATCCGGCGGCGGATCGCTCTGGTCGGCCAAGGGCAACGACATCTACTACAGCGGTGGCAAGGTAGGCCTTGGGACGAATTCACCCAAACAGCGCTTGCACAACACGGGTGATTACTACGGCAGGGGGCATCTATGGTTGTACGCCTACCAGGGGGACGGTAAGGATGGTACGGCTTATGTTCAGGCAAGAGATGATTCCGGAGCGTCGTCGATAGGTATGAAACTGCGCACGCAAAACGCAGGCTCTCTTGTCGATGCGTTGTCACTTCACCCTATGGGCGGTGTCGGGATTGGTACGTCTCCTCCGCCGACGGGGCTATGGGTTAAAGGGTATGGTGCTCCAGGGTTCGGTGGACAGATTGTGATTGATTCGTCTGACACCAGCGGTGTTTTGGATTCCGGTGCGAGCTTATTGTTTACCAGCATGGCAAGTCTACCGAGTACTCATTTGGGTTCAATCGGATGTTTCAAAGAGGATGGCGATAAGGCACGCTCGGCTTATTACCTCTCACTAAAAACCCGTTCGAACAACAGTATACCGAATGAAAAGGTCCGCATTACGAGCACGGGTGACGTCGGTATCGGAACCACAACGCCAGCGGGGCATCTCGCTTTAGGAGATTACTTCAGCGGTACGGGCTTCAGCAAAGTAGTCAATTATAAGAAGCAACTCGTCATCGGCGGTGATTACAACGTTGACACCAACACCGGAAACTCCGTCAAACTGCTGATTACAACTTATGACAACGACAGCCTAAGCGATATTTATCCCATCTATGCCGAGGACGAAAACAATGGTGTGGATTTTTACGTACGTAATCATGAGGGAGTTCGAACGGCTTACTTCGCCGGCAGGCTTGGTATTGGCACTAGTCCGGTCCTATTCGATACCCGCTACCGACTAAATGTGACGAGTGACGGAGTGGGCAATCCGGATGATTGGACGGCTCACTTCAAGGACAGCAACGGTACCGGCGAGGTGTGGCTCGCGGGTGATGATGGGTACGGGCATGATTACGGTATCGAGACGCGCGGCGGTAAAGCCGGCGGGTTTTTCCACGATACGGATACTCAGGCAGAAGCGCGGGTCGCTTATACTTCAGGCACTGGCAAGAAGTACGGTATCTGGGCGAAGGGGCGTGGGGCATCCGCAGAGGGGGCAGGGGGCCATTTTGAAGACGAATTGGGCGATAGTGCCACACTTGCGACAGGTGGTTGGGGTGTCTGGGGGTATGGCATCGGTGGTGGTGGTCATATGGAAGATATAGGTTCCGGCGCTTATGCTAGACTTGGTTTCAGCGGCTTTAGTATCTGGGGGAACGGCACGAAAAATTTTGTACAAAACCATCCAGAACAAAAAAATCGTGTGGTGGTATATGCTGCGCCGGAGGGGGACGAGGTGGCTACCTACACGCGCGGCACAGCTCGGTTGGTCAACGGAGAAGCCCGTGTGCCGCTCGGGGAGACCTTCCAATGGGTCACCAACCCTGACATTGGCCTGACGGCACATGTAACACTACGCGGTGATTGCAATGGACTCTATGTCGTTTCCGTAACGACAACCGAACTTGTTGTGCGTGAGTTGAACAGCGGTACATCAAACACCAAGTTCGATTTCATAGTATATGGTTTGCGCATCGGCTTCGAGGAAGCCGCCGTCGTTCAAGAGAAGGAACTGCCAGCGCCCATACCTTCGATGGCTTCACTAAAGCAGCAATACGTGGCACATCCCGAACTACGTAAGTTTAACGCCATGGAACGCTTCAAGCGCATGCGCACGGAGACCGGTTCGAGGGGGCTACTTGATCTCAGTGCGGCTCGTGCCTTGCATGACGCGATCACCGAGTACGACCCGGCCAATCATAACCAAACCGCCGTTCACGATCGTATGCCGTTGTCTCGTCAACCAGGTTCAGTGACGCGGTCTGATGCCGAAGTTCAACAGCACTGATAGTTGGTGATCGGGTGCATGGACGAGTGCCCCAGTCAGAGCACCACGGCGCAAGTTTGGTGACACGCTGATAGATCGGCGCGGCTGACCTTGTTGACGCAAGTAAACTTGTTTATGTGTGTCGGTCCGCAGGCTGGCGCCGTGCGGCTCTGATTCGACTATTCCGGTGGTTGCGTGTGGTCCATGTCCTATTTTTTGGACCTGGGGGAGCCGATGATCGAATGCAAACCGCCGTCTACATGGATTGTTGATCGATGGCGTTTTCGATGGCGCGGCGGATTTGGCGATGCACTTCGATTGGCTGTGCGATTGAACGCCATGTTTGCATTTTGTGCTGGGGCTTATCTGATACGAAGCGGATGCTACCTAGCTGAGTCAGTCGTTCTATGATGTCTGATTCCAGGTATGTATTACGAATATCGAGCAGGGGACACGATGCGATGCGTGGTTTACGTACGCCTTCGATCGAAAGGATGCGACGATTCGTAAGGACATACCAAGACGGTGCCCAACGCAACACAGCCAATATGAAGCGAGCCACACCAATAAAAAGGACGAGTTGAGCACTGACAGTTTGCGAGAGGCTGCCTAGAGTAGCACCGGACCAAGCCATGGTGCCGGCAATGACGGTCGTGAGCACGATCCATGGAAACGAGTCGATGAGTGGTCGTAGTATGGAGGGCTGGATGGCGAGAATGACGATCTCGCTATCATTGACCACGCCGCCGGGTAATTGCAGCCAAGCCGCGGCTACTTCACCAGCTACTTCACTGGCGCGCGAGGGTGCTTCGGACATGGCAGCATTGTACATCGTACCCCATCGATTTTTAACCAGTGTTGAGATCATAGGATTATCAATCCCCGGTTTGCCAATCCCTTTTTGCTTGCCGCAGCATCTTCTATCAACCCACATCTCTTAGCCATCATGTTACACCAACGTCAGCGATACTGCACCAAGCGCCTTCGTCCACGCTGCCCGCTATATTACCGGTCATTGAGTCTTATCGACGCATCATGCAAGCATATCGCGTAGTTAAGAAAAGCGGCGTTTTCAGGTCTGGTAAAGCTAATCCCGAGAGGTAGACATGATATGGTTAAGGGAATTCGATCAAGCGATAGCTACGGGGTTGGGTGAGAGGTTAGCGAGCATACGTTCGAGGGCGATGACAGCTAGGCGCTTTGTATCGGGGGCTACAACAATCTGATTGACGATGTTCCCTTCAATAAGGTTGTCTATCGCCCAGGCTAAATGCTTGAGATCGATGCGGTACATGGTGGTGCAGAGGCATTGAATACCGGCGAGCGAACGAATGGTCTTGTCTGGATGATCGTGAACCAAACGATCGACCAGATGAATTTCCGTGCCGATGGCCCATTGGCTACCTGCGGGTGACTGCCGTACGGTTTGAATGATAAACTCCGTACTGCCTGAGAGGTCCGCCTGTTGCACGACTTCCCAACTGCATTCCGGATGGACAAGAATGTTATACGCTGGATCAATCCGGCGAATCTCATCGCATTGTGCGGTGGTGAATAGGGCGTGTACGCTGCAGTGGCCTTTCCAAAGCAATACCTTCGCATCGTTGACTTGTGATTTGGTCAAGCCGCCGTTGGGTAATTTCGGATCATAGACGATCATCTCATCGAGTGGGATACCCATCGCGAAGGCCGTGTTGCGACCTAAGTGTTGATCCGGCAGAAACAACACTTTCTCGCCTTGGTCGAAGGCCCAATCCAGTACGGCGCGGGCGTTGCTACTGGTGCAGCAGGCACCTTGGTGAGCGCCACAGAATGCCTTGATTGATGCTGCGGAGTTGACATACGTGATGGGTATGACGTTGTCGTGACACTCGAGGTCAAGAAAGTCCCAAGCCTCTTCAAGTTGATCGAGGTTGGCCATGTCTGCCATGCTGCAGCCTGCGGAGAGGTCGGGCAGGATGACTTTAACGCGATCGTCGCTGAGAATGTCAGCGGATTCAGCCATGAAATGTACACCGCAGAATACGATGAATTCCGCTTCCTGCTGGTCTGCGCCGACCTGCGAAAGCTTTAAGCTGTCACCCACGAAATCGGCGAATTGGATGACTTCGTTTTGCTGGTAATGATGGCCAAGGATGATCAGGCGAGAGCCTAGTTTCGCTTTGCCTTTCGATATGCGCTCACTGATCTGCGCTTCGGTAAGACCGTTGTAAAATGGTGGAAGCGGTGGTTGAAATAACACGACAAACGAACTCCTAAGCGTTACCGACCCATAGCTGCAGCCCAATCGAGTACCTATTGCAGCTTGTATTGAAGTATAGTCTACCCGCTGCTTCCATGCCATACGACATCTTTGTTATCGGAAATTGCCTGGGACCACGAAAACCGCTTCCTGACGGGCGCGGCTCTGACCAACCCAGTCGGGTGGCATGGACAAACGCCGCGGAATCGGGCTGTCGAATGTCTAATGAATGCTGCTCGCGGCGTTTGCCCGTGCGGGCGCAACCGAGAAAAAGCACGGGCAAGCGTCGCCCCTACGACTCTTTTCATCCGCGATCCCTTCAACGCGACGCTTGTCCATGCTACCCCACCTAATCGGTCTTGCACCTGCGAAAACCGCTTCCTGACGGGCGCGGCTCGGACCAACCCGTCACTTCAATTATGACGGAGCATTAGGCGTTGTCGGTGACAAATCCTGATAGCATGAGATCCTCATTTTCATCCTCGTCTCGGACATAGAAATCGTTGATTTTCTGACGATGGAACTTGCGGTATTTTCGATCGGCTAGATACGGCTCGATACCACTCCCCATAGAGCGATCGTTTTCCAGGACCAGCACACGCGGCTTAAACCGCTCAAGATCGAACCCGGCTAGGACGTCCAGCTCACCGCCTTCGACGTCGATGGAGACGAGATCAATTTGCCACCCTTTATTGTCAGCCCACGCTATTGCATGAGGCGGGCCTGATCGGCGGGTCTCCATGAGGACGTCGTCCAATGTGGTAACTGACACTTCGATCTCCACTAGTTCAGCGCCTTCACTTATGCATCGATCCTTATGCTGTTGGTCGGCGTTGAGAAAGGACAGGACCGGTACGTTTTTCGTAACAGTGAAGTTAGCCTTGGGCGGGGAACCCGGTTTGCTGCAGGCGGTGTTAATCACCAGGCTGCGCGGACGCACGTATGAAGCGTGCTCACAGAGTTCGGGTATGGGTTCGACGAGGATGCCGGTCCATCCCATCTGCTCAAGAAAATAAGTATTGCTAAGCGTGATACCGTCGAACGCGCCAACCTCGATAAAAAAGCCGTGATGTCGCCGTTTGAATACCTGCCAGAGTATGCGGTCTTCGCCAAACTGTGCGCGGTACAAATGATCGACCTGGATAGGTGTCCATGTTGAAGGTGAGTTTGGTGTTGCGGCTAGGGTTGTCATGGGGATGGCTATACTTTTTGTACAGGTTGATCAGTTTTCGTTTTTGACAACAGGTCTTGGGCCGGTGTGTTGGTCATAGATGTTACTTGGCTGTCGGGGATGACAGAGCCACCGCGTAGCATCCCCGCTTTGCGAAGTAAATCGACGAGTGTTTGAAAACGATGGCTGTACAAATGTTGTCTGAGCGTGCGCCGTTGACCAGCCGCAGCGATTTCTCGACGCTCTTTGTCGTGGGCCATGTAGTATTTGATTTTTTCTAATAGTTCGTGCTCGTCGTGAAATACGTCGCATTCCTTACCAATCTCAAAGTTGGCGGAAAGTTCCGGCGTTTCGTAAGTAAGCATGAACCCGCCGTGCGAAGTTATTTCAAAATGGCGGATATTCAACCCGCTTTCCAAGCACCCCTTCATCAGATTCAGGCAGATGGGCACGCGTCGCATACGCTCGTGTAATGCCTTCATATCCCAAATACGTGGGGTATGTTTGAGTCTGTGGATTTCACCCCAGTGGTCACCAACCAATTCGAATGCATCTCCGAGCTTATGGTGGAGAAACTTGGCGAATCGGTCGCGTTGCTTAATAGCTAAATACGCATTGTAGAAGAATTTGTCGTTGAAATACTTGGCCGATTTCTCCGCACGTATAGCTCGGTCGTCGCTACGTATCGGTGGTTGGGCAAATTCGTACAGGTCGTAGTAGATGTTATGAAACGCCAAGTCCGGCATATCGGCATGGACGGCTGCAGCGGTGAGTCCGGGGACGATAGCTTCGGAACTTACGGTCTGCCCTGATTTGAACCATCCCGAAGCGGGATGGCCCATGAACGCAATCACAGGCCCCGGATCAGGGTCGGGCAAAGGCGATGTATTAAAGTCATCGTTTGCCGCAGCCATGGGCATGGTCAAAATGTTGGGCAAGCCGAGGCGTTTGAGTTCGTCACTATGGGCCGTCTCCCAAATCCACTTGATCCAATCATGACTCTCTAAGATGTGCCAGTGATCAGACCATGGGACATTGGCCATAGTGGATGTGATGGGGTCGAGATAGCAGGCGACGTAGGGGATACGCAGGGCCGCTGTGGCTAGCATCATTTCAGAGGGATTATCGGTAGATGGTACCAGCGTCAATGCTTCCGTATTGAAATCGACGACAAGCTCAATTTGATGGTCTTCGAGGAATTTTTTGATGATCGGACCGTCGCTGAAACGCTGCTCTAACGACCGATTGAAATCATAACTTGGAAGTGTCGGCAGGCAGAATACCTCAAATCCAGCTTGCTGAGCGGAGTGATGGAGTTGTTTTGTTGTGGCGATACGAAGCGGTGAAGGCATGGAGGGGTTCCTTTATGTTTTCACATACAAAGCATCGCCCCAATTTTGGGGTTGATCAGATGGATAGATGGCGTGTCGGCGAAAACCGCAATTAGCTAAGAACCCATCAATATCGCTAAGTAGTGGTGATTCTTTGTATAAGGGTACGAATGAAACTTCGGTATATACAACTTTGGCACTTTTGAGCACCCGGCGTGCACCATGTAGCGCTTTGAGTTCGGCACCTTGAATGTCTAATTTGACCAGATCGATCCGAGCTGGATCGATATTATTTTCCTCGCACCAATGATCCAATGTACACACGTCGACCTGTTGCTCGCCTACGATGCGCGTCCACTGGGCGCAGGGGTTACCCTCCTGAAACCCAAGAAGCGAGTGGCACTCAGAACTGGCTGTCAGGTTCATGGTCATGGTTCCATCTCGATCAGCTACGGCCTTTTGGACGGGATGAGCGCTGATATCCACACAGGTTTTCTGCAATTGCTCGAAGACTTCGGGCACCGGCTCGAAACTGTGAATTTCCGCTTGTGGATAAAGTTTACGCAGGCCCTTAGCCATGTACCCGACGTTCGCACCGATGTCTAGTACGATATCGGCTTCGGGAAGTAGTGATTTGCAATCATCCGTCCAGCGCGTAAGCGAAAACTTTATGTGTGGTTCACCCGGAGCTAGTGCGGATAACAGTGTGTCAAGGCGATGACTGTAAAGATGATTGTTTAGGGTACGTCGCTGCCCGGCAGCGGCGATGGCGACGCGCTCATCCGGATGTTGTAGGTAATAGTCTATTTTTTCGAGCAGATCAGCCTCGCTGGTAAACATGACGCATTCCTTACCGATGTCAAAGCATGTGGCCAATTCGGGCTGCCGGTAACAGAGCATGAATCCGCCCGCAGCGGTGATTTCAAAATGGCGCATGTTCAAGCCGCCTTCGGCATTGCCGTTGACAAGATTGATGTTGATGGCTGTGTCACGAAAATGCTGAAAATAAGGTGTACCAGTCGGTAATGGGTTGCGCGGAGCTATGCCATACGCCGTATCCCACCCGTGACCATGAAGGTGGAAGTGTTCACCGAGTTTTCGCGTGAGAAAAATGACGAACCGATCACGGTTGCGCATGCACAATGAGGCATTGTAGAAAAGCTTAGCGTTGAAGTAATTCGTCGTCTTTAGTAAGCGAGTATGAGCGTCGTCACTTTCGAGTATAGGCTGACCCAGGCCGTACGCGTCGTGATATAAATCCCAAAAGAAGGCATGGGGCATATCTGGGTGTGTGGCACCGGCTAGTACCCCTGGCAGCAATGCGGCTGTCCCCACGGCTTGATTGCTGGTGAAAAAAGTTGTGTTTTGGCCACCGATAAACGATACCACGCGTCGTTGTTTAGCGGGATCAATCGGCGTCGTATCATAATGACGGACAGGGGCAGCCATAGGGATGTGCAAGACGTTGGGAACCCCGAAGCGCTGTAACTCGTAAGCTTGGGCACGATCCCAAATTGCCTTCACCCACTGCGTGCTCTGAAGACATTGCCAAGCGGTTTGCCACCCGATTCCCTGCAATGCTGTGACCATTGGATCGATAAAGTGCGAGCATAGCACGTGTCCTGTAGATTCATGCAGCAGGGCGATATCACTTGGTGAGTCATTAAGTCCGGGTAAAAAGCCAAGCCCGGTTCCGCTATTATCCAAGAGGAAATCAGCGCCTTGTTCGCGAAGCAATCTTGCTACTGATTGGCCGATGGCGAGCCTTGATCCCATATCAGATGCGTAGGCGTTACCAGAGGGGTGAGTCGCAGCTGGCAGGGGAACAATGTCGTGACCTCGCTGTCGGCATGCATCCGTCCACCATCCATGCTCGAACACGCCAACTCGCACACCTGTCTCCTTAGCTTAATCCAGTTGCGTTACCAGCGCATCCACCATGTCAATGCACAACGCTCCCTATGGGAAGCTATCGGCGTAAGCCGTTGATTTTAGTGAGATGCGATGCCAAGCTATGGGTTATCGTGAATTGGCAGAGAGATGTCCGAATTGGGTGGTGAGGGCGTGACGAGGGGCATAGGTTGTGTAGTCTGAGATGTCTCTTGGGTGTCGTTAAATGGCTCCATATAGACTTCTGTAAAATCGACGTTATCGATTTCACGTCGTAGAAGAAAATATAATGTGGTGCTTGCGCAATAGTAAAAGGAGGCCAGCAATGAAAACATCAATCCGACCACTAATAGCACGCATAAACCGACCAGAAAGGCTGAAATATATTCATACCATGCGAGGGTAGACCAGTCAGGCCAGGTATATAAGGCGCTGGAACCACTCATGGACCAGATTGCCTGGAGCTTGCCAACTGGATTATCC
>JAJRWX010000041.1 GCA_024276605.1 Planctomycetota bacterium
AGGGTGGCATGGGCAAGGCTTTTTTTGCCCGTGGTGGCCACCGGAGCTACACGGGTAAGTCCCGATGTATCCCGACTATACGTCGGGATACATCGGGACTTACCCATGCCACCCGAATTCTTAGCTGTGACGAAGCACTAGATGTGATTCTCAGCGATCACCGACGACGTTATATAGATGAGCAGCGGCGCGGGATCGTATGTCCTTGGCGGGTCGATAGGGGATGTTATTGAGTCAGTTCCGCCATATGTTTTTGTAGGGACTGCTGCTGGGTGAGTAGTTCGGACAAGCGCTCGCGCTCGGTGGCGATGACTTCCGGTGGGGCGTTAGCCACGAACTTTTCGTTGCCGAGTTTACTTTGCTTACCCTTGATTTGCTTTTCCAGGTTTTCCAGTGTCTTGGTTGCACGCTTACGTTCGGCTTCATCGTCGCTGACGTCGTGGACGTAAATGCGTAGTCCGTGGATGTTGACGCTGGCGGCGTTGGGTGGACGTTTAGCCATGGGATCAATCGTTAACGACCCGATGCCGGCCATGTGTTTGACGATGTGGGCGTGGGATTCGAACGTGCTAAAATCCTCAGCGGGTAGGGCGATGGTTACGGTGACACGATCCTTCGGCGCAACTTTGCACTGCGTGCGCAAATCACGCACGCCGCGCGTAGCGTCTTGCAATTGATTAAATGTCTTGACGATGGCATCATCTTCCAGTGATGCGTAACCTTCGACCGGTGGGAACATGGCCACGATCAGTTGAGAATCCGTATCAAGATCAGCGATGCCGGGTAGACCACGCGCTGGTGCGATGGCATTCAACTGTTGCCAGAGTCGTTCAGTAATAAAGGGTAGCGTAGGGTGAAACAGGCGAAGTAGTTGGTCCATGCAGAAAGCTAGAACCTGCTTGGCGGTAGCCGTGGAATCTGCAGCGCTGATCGACGAGTTGGGATCATCTTCCGATTGAGATTCGTTGGTTAGTATTGGTTTGGTGAGTTCGATGTACCAGTTGCATAGGTTTTCCCAGAAGAACTCGCGTATCAATTTTATGGACGCCGAGAACTGATAATGTTGCAGGGCTTGGTGGTAGGCACGGATGGTCTGTGAGAGGGTCGAGAGAATCCAACGGTCTTCCGGGCGCAGGTCTTGGGGTTTAAGTTTGTTACACGATGCACCTTCAAGGTTCATAAAGGCGAAGCGGGCGGCGTTCCAAAGTTTGTTGCAAAAGTTTCGGCCTAGATCGAATTTATCCGATGTTTCACGCGCGATGGTCAATTCTTTTTTCGTGTCAGCGTCGGCCCATTGGGTGGCGAATTCTTTTCTGCACTCTTTGTTGAGGCATATAACACGGTGACAGTCGGACGGCTGCAGTTTACGATCCAGCTTGATCCCGCGGGATTTTCGGGATTGCTCCTCAGCTTTGATTACTAGCGACTGGTCGACGAGTTTTTTGCAATGCGGACAGATATATTCGACCGGCATGCGGATGTCTTGGGTTTCGGTGGTCATGTCAGCCATGGCATATCGCAGGGCGTCCGCACCGTGCGTGTGGATAATGTCCACCGGGTCAACGCCGTTACCCTTGGATTTACTCATGGTCTCGCCGCGACCGTCGAGAATTTTCGGGTGGATGTAGACATGGTCGAACGGAACCTCGCCCATGGCGTACAAACCAAACATGACCATGCGGGCCACCCAATTGGTAATGATGTCCCGCGAAGTAATCAGTACATTGCCGGGATAATATTGCTTGAGATGCGAAGTCTGCTCCGGCCAACCAAGCGTACTGAATGGCCATAGGGCGGATGAGAACCAGGTGTCAAGGACGTCGGGGTCTTGGCTCACGCCGTTTTCCGCTAGCTTAGTTCTGTCTGTTTCCGATGCCTCTTCATTCCAGCAGCAAAGAAGGTGTTGTTCTCTGATTCCGTAGTCTCTATCCCGATGTTGTGGCAAGTGCATAGTTGCTTGCAAGTATGGCGCAAAGTGTTTTTCCCCAGGGAAGTCTGCCAATGCTTTGATGCCAATTCCCTTTCCACTTGCAATATGTCCTGGTGCTGGTCGTTTTTCCGACCAAATCGGTATCCGATGTCCCCACCAGAGTTGTCGGCTAATACACCAATCTCGTTTCTCACCTAACCAGTCGAGGTAACTTTTAGCGTAGCGTGTTGGAAAGATTTTAATGCGTTCGTCCTGCACAACGTCGATGGCCGCTTGCGCGAGTCCTCGGATTTTCTTTCCAGACGGCAAGATTACGGAAGATTCAACATCAGGGTTCAGTCCCTCACGACGTTGTCTACTGTCTTCATCGATATCACTTGTTTGTACAAACCACTGATCGGACAAGAACGGCTCAATGGCGGCTTTGCTACGGTCGCTGTGTCCTACTTCGCGGTCATGATCTTCGATGTCGTGGACTAAGCCTAGTGCCTCCATATCCTCAACGACTTTGTTGCGGCCCTCACTAGCGAAAGTTAGTCCTTCATACTTTTTGCTATTGGGATTGTCGTTACCGTCCGTTTCGACAATTCGCGCGATCTTGCCGTCTTTCGTGAGTACATTAATCATTGGTAGTGGCGGGTCTTGACGCATGCCAACTTCGTAATCGTTGGGATCATGTGCGGGAGTGATCTTTACGCAGCCGCTGCCCAACGTAGGGTTGGCATGTTGGTCGGTGATGAGCGGGATGATTCGATCGACTAAAGGCAAACGTAATGTACGACCATCCTTTGCCATCTTGGCAAGCGTTAGTAGCAAGGGAAGATGCGTCTTGCGTCGTTGGATAATGGCATCGATCTTGTCCTGAATGCCGGGTTTATCTTTTTCAGAAGCTACATCCAAACTATCGTGCAACTTTTGTTCAGCTTTGTTGAGTTCACTTTCGGGATCGGCGCATACGGCCACGGCTGTGTCGCCCAGCATGGTCTCTGGTCGAGTTGTGGCGATGATGACGAACTCCGGCTCACCGGGTTGGGGATCAATGACCGGATACTTGAAGTGCCAGAATTTTCCCTTGATGGTCTCGTAATATACTTCATCGTTGGCGACGGCTGTTTGTAATTCTGTATCCCAATTGACCAACCGCTTCCCTCGGAAGATCAATCCATCCTTGAAGAGATTGAAAAATTGTAGGCGAACTGCTTTGGCTAAGCCTTCGTCGAGCGTGAAGCGGGAGCGTTCCCAATCACAGGAACATCCCATGAGCTTCAACTGGGAGAGGATGCGTTTCTCATAGTCATCTTTCCATTGCCAGATGCGGCGGACGAGTTCATCTCGACCGAGGTCATGGCGAGATTTTCCTTCGGTTTCGCGGATACGGCGTTCGACGACGGCTTGCGTCGCAATGCCGGCGTGGTCGCAGCCGGGTTGCCATAAGGTGTTAAAACCGCGCATGCGGTGATAGCGCACTAAGATGTCTTGCAACGTATTGTTGAGCGCGTGACCTAAGTGCAGCGCACCGGTGATGTTAGGTGGTGGGATGACGATGGTAAAAGTTTGTTCGTGAGCGCGATCGTCGGGTGTTGAGCGAAAGGCTCCGCTTTGCTCCCACTGTTGGTAAATGTCTGATTCGACCTTTTGTGGTTCGTAAAGTTTTTCGAGTTCCATATTGATGGCTGAGTTTGTTAGGGTGATGGTCTATGCGGCGGACCCGACGAATACGTAAGTCGGGCAGCGACGGCGATTCCTAGTAACATGGAAGGTAGACAATGCACGCCAAATGTCAATGCGAACGGGCGGTCGGTTATTTGATGCCAAGCTGCTGGGCTGCAGCGCTGGCTGTGTTGCTCAAGAGCGTGGCTATGGTCATAGGGCCTACACCGCCGGGGACGGGGGTAATGTGTGATGCGATGTCTTTGGCTGCATCAAAATCTACGTCGCCGATATTTCCTTCATTGTAGCCACAATCGATTACGACGGCTCCGGGTTTGATCCAATGGCCAAGAACGAATCGTGGTTGTCCGACAGCGACAATGAGTACGTCGGCCCGGCGGACGATGCCTGAGAGGTCGCGTGTGCGAGAATGACATAGTGTGACGGTGGCATGATGGTTAATCAGCATCGATGCCATGGGTCGGCCAAGAATGGGGCTTCGACCGATGACAACTGCGGCGACTCCGTCCAGATCAATGTTGTACTCATCCAGCAAACGCATAATGCCTGCCGGGGTACAGGATGGGTGGGCGGGCATGCCCAGGATATTACGTCCGAAAGCTGCCGAGCTGACGCCGTCAACATCTTTGCGTAGTGGGATGGCCTCGAAGGCCGCGCGCTTATCGATGGGGGCGGGTATGGGATGTTGAATGAGAATGCCGTGGACTGTGTCATCCTCCGACAGCTCATGTACGGTGTCGAGGAGCGCTTGGGTAGATGTATTGGCTGGGAATTCTCGATTGATGGATTTGATACCCACCTGCTCGCAACATTTACGCTTCATGCGTACATAGGTAGCAGATGCAGGATCGCTACCGACGAGTACCGTGGCCAGGCAAGGTGTGACACCGGAGGTATCAATAATCGTTTGAATCTGATTAGCTGTTTGTATGCGAAGCTTTCTCGCCAGTTGAGTACCATCAAGAAGGCGGGGCTTGGTAGGGTTGGTGATGTCTTGATTCATCTTGGTGATAAGCTTACCAACCAGACCGGCCATCGTCACTAGTGCTGTCAGGTCTAAATCGATGGGTGCCCATATAACTTGACCACTGATATTGTCCCAAAGATACTACCCTTGAGCGAGACCGGCTCTATTTCTCTTGCAATGCTATGGACTTTGCCGGCTCGGCCACGCGGGCAACGATAGCGGCGATCATGTCGATTTCCCGACCGGTGATATACGGGCATAGTGGTAGTGATAGTAATTCGTTGCAGTATGATTCCGTGTTGGTTAATGGACGCGGTACGATGCAAATCCGTCGCATGGCATCTTGTGTGTGGATTGGTTGCGGGTAATGGACGCCGGCGAAGATTTCCTCATTCTTTAGCGCCTCTATGACTTCATCTCGATTACCGCATCGCACGACAAAGAGGTGGTAGACATGCTCAGCATCGTCGATGGTGGTTGGCAACACAACATGGGTACCTTCCAGGACATCCATATATCGAGCTGCTAACTGGCGGCGCGTATCATTCCAAATATCAAGGTGTTGGAGTTTTACGCGCAATACAGCAGCTTGGATGGTATCTAAACGGCAGTTATAGCCCGGTATCATATGCTCATACTTGCTTTTGGAGCCGTAATTTCTAGCACTGCGAAGCCAATACGCCAGGTCATCGTCGTTTGTGACGATGGCACCACCATCGCCTAGCGCCCCTAAGTTTTTGCCGGGATAAAAGCTAAAGCAAGCGGCTTGTCCAAAGCTGCCGCAGCGCTGCCCCTGAAATCTTGCACCGTGAGCCTGGGCTGCGTCCTCGATAACCAACAAGCCATGTTCAGCGGCTATAGCGCTGATGGTATCCATTTGTGAAGGCTGACCGTAAAGATGAACAGGCATGATAGCCTTGGTTTTATTTGTGATCGCCGAGATCAACTGTTTGGGGTCAAGGTTGTATGTCTGCGGATTATGGTCCACGAGTACAGGGGTTGCGCCGGCGTGATGAATAGCCAGGGCCGTTGCGATGAAAGTGTTGGCCTGTGTAATCACTTCATCACCGCGTCCTATACCCAGCCCTTTTAGGGTCAACGTAATGGCATCAAGACCGCTGCCGACTCCAATGCAATGCTTGACCTCACAATACTGCGCGAATTCTTGTTCGAATGCGTGTACCGCATTCCCCAAGATATAGTCCCCGCGATTGACAACCTCTGCGATGGCTGTATCGATCGCATTACGTAGCGCTTCGTGCTGTCTTTTTAGGTTGACAAGTGGTATAGCCATGGATTATTCCTTATTGTCTGATACCGAATCCGAGTAGAAAGATCGGCCTTAATATATTCCACCAGCCGATGATTGGTTTCATCTTAGTATAGCCTAACCTTTTGGGCGGATAGACTTTGGTGCATGGAACTTCGATGTGCTTGTAATTGAGTTTTAATACTTTCCATAGGAGATACACTTCCAGACCGTAGTTATCCAGCCAGGATTGGTTGAGTCGTATGCGGTCATCTTGCAATAGTGAAAGTTTGAATGCGCGAAACCCGTTGGTACTTTCGGTGAGTGATTTTCCGGTGAAAAATTGCATTAGCCAGGGGTGGACGCGCGTGGCTAGCTTGCGATAGAGAGGCATATCACCTCCCGTACTACCACCGGCGAGATGGCGTGAGCCCATGACGAAATCATATTCACCATCACATATGGGGTCGAGTAGTCGAGGGATTTCTTGGGGATTGTCTTTATTGTTCCCGGCAAGAATGACAACAATGTCAAAACCGTGATCGCAACCGAACTGAAGTCCGCAACGTATCGCCGAACCTACTCCGCTTCGATGCGGCATGGTGATGACTGTGGCTCCATGCGAGGATGCGACCAGGGGGGTGGTGTCGGACGAGGCATCATCAACCACAAGCACGGTATCGAGCGATGCTATGTCGCACCGTGCTACCACATGGCCGATTTTTGCCTCTTCGTTATAGGCCGGAATAATGGCAAGAATTTTCTTGTCTTTGTACATAAGCTATAAAACCGGCCGATCTTGGTTGCCATTCGCTCAGATGTCATGCCTGAAAACTATGTCCGTATCACGGCTGAGCACTAAGGGATTTTACTCGGATACATAATGGGTTGGCGCGGGCATCGTTGTGCCTGTGGTCGTATCCGCTTCGGTACCGCGAACCCAGGTTCTTGCTGCAACTACGTCCATCGATGCACTGACAACCGGGCCTACACGACCGGGTGAATGCGAAATGGAACAAATTGCACCCCCGTTGTTCATTGATTGAGTAGCAGCTTCGAGTACACGAGCGACGGCGGCACCTTCTTTGGCGCCGGGGCCTTGTTGATTTCCAGTGGTAATCCAATCTAAAAATGCAGTAGCTTGGCTAATGAGCGGTTCTGTGCGGTGAATGGCCGGCAATTGTACATCCGCATTACGGAGCAAGTAATTGAACTCGCCGAAGGAGTCATAGTATGGTGGTTCTTGGACGCCTTTATCGTATAATCGAAGCATGTCGTTGGGATCTACATCATCCCAGTGGGCCATTTTCTTGTCACCGATGACGGTTAGTGTTCTGATTTTGCGTGGGTTCAACCAGCTAACGTGGATATGCCCTAACGTACCGTCGGCATAGTGCAATGTGGTGAAGCATACATCTTCGATATCAGTTTGCGTAATGCATCTCCCGGTTGCAGACACTGCGACTGGCTCTTCTCCCATCAAATAATTGAAAATCGTAATGTCATGCGTACCAAGATCGTAAAGGGCGTTGACGTCGCCACGGATCGGACCAAGATTAGTTCGTACGGCGTCGAAGTAATGAAGCCTGCCAAGTTCCTTGGCGATGATGCGGTTGCGAAGCTCGATGATGCCGGCATTAAAGACAAACACATGGCCAACCATTAACACGCGGTCGTGGGCCTGTGCCAAGCGACCTAACGCCTCTGCTTCGGTCGAACTTGGGCAAAGCGGTTTTTCGACGAGCACGTGTTTACCTGCCATAAGTGCATCACGCGTGATCGCTGCGTGAGTTCCGGTGGGGGTGGCGATGATGACCGCATCGATACGATCGTCAGAAAGCATGGCTGTGTAGTCATTCGTGGTGCTGATACTTGGAAATCGTTGCTTAATACGTTCAAGTAAACCTTCTTTCAGGTCGGCACAAGCAATGACGCGAGATCGGTCTTGCTCAGAGAAAACACGTATGTGATTTGGGCCCCAATGGCCACAACCTATAACACCCACGTTGATAACTGATCGATTTACGGACATACGATTTTGCTCCGCTGATGACGCTGATCGAATTCATACACCATGTCTAATATCGGAACCGCATACCTGGCGCTGCAATAACACTGGAGTTTGGCGTGATATGGGCAGCTATAAAGTCCGATAATAGGATATCGCGCTTGGTGTGAATCTGATCGTGATCCCTATGGCTTGGGCAATCATGAGAATTGCGGGAGTTATGTTGTGGTCACCGTGTTAGGTGTCGGTGGCGACATCTTTATCGACGTTGAGCAACTCAAAAAATTTGCCGGTGGCCGCACACAATTCTGCGACGTTAGCACCTATCAGTAAGATGAGGCGGGATATTTCGTTTTGTTGTTGTTCGAGTGTTTCTCGTCGTGTTAACAAATCGTCTATATTGAGTTGCCCATTGAAATAAGCAACCACGCCGGATTCATAATCCTGAACGTATCGTGGCAAGTTCTTTATGAGTTGGTCGCGACTATCACTGAGGGTGTCGATGCGTACCAGCGGCTCAAGTGTATCCGTAAAAATTTCATTTTCTCGAGCGGCGATAGCGTGTTTGAAACGATTGATCAGACCATTGGATTGACGAATAAGACTGTCAGTCACACGAGGATCGACGGCGCTAATGTCTATACCGACGGAAACCGACCAGTCGGATATACTTTCGTTCTCTCCGCGACCTTCCAGAGAGGATTGTCCCCCCAATAGCAATGCTAGATCCCACCGACCACGCTCAGCCAAGTCCAATTGAACTTCTGCGTTTTTTAGGGAATTACTAAGTGTGGCTATTTCCGGATCGGTATCAATGCTGGTGCGGAGTAAATCCTGGTGGGAACAGTTTTCAAATGGATTGAAAAACTCTTCGACCATTTCAACTTGTACGTTGAAGGGTAGACCAATGGCGGCCAGTAGACGTGCGGACTGGATTTCATATCGTCCAATGGTGTTACGCACTTCGGACGTCACGGTGGCTAACTCGGCATTAAGGCGATCAAGATCGGACTGAGAGCTTGGACCTTTCCGTTCGATGATTTGCTCGCGCAGTTTTTCTAAATCGTTTTTCCAGGATGTTCGATTTTTAACCACGCGAGTCAAGTTAGTGACATCGTAGAAACGAAACAGTGAACTTTGCAGTCGATCGCGGACGGTTTGTATGTAGGCGAGCTGCGCGTCGTCCAGTTCGTTGCGGCGAAAAATATCTTCACTGGTCCGTTCCAGTTTACGTCGGGATACGGCGAATGGATATCGTAGATCGGCTGAGATGAAGGGGTAGTTACCGATTTCATCGTTGTTTTCGTTTGTGTTGTAACCCACCGCAACATTAAACTCCGTCGTATCGAAAAATAACCGTTCGATGCCTAATTCCACAGCGTGATCCCGTGTGCGACTGACGTCCTGATCGTCACGAGATTCGTTGAAGTTGTTGGAAACGCGAAATCTCGGGGTGAGTGAATCACGCGATGTATAGAAAAAGTCGTATCGTGCTTCTTCAGATTTATAGCGAGAAAAGCTGGAGGCGATGTTGGGGTGGGCGTTGAAGGCTATGGAGATGAGCGATCGCGGCGTGAGTTTGATTTTCTTACCGTCATCGACGTCAGTCAGTCTTTTCGGGTCCGGCAGCGTATTGATGGATGTTGGCGCTGGAAATGAGACGCCGCTATCAAGGCTGATCGATGGAACGTGGTTAGCACACGACGAAAGAACCAGGGGTAGCCAAGATAAGATCACCATGTAAGTGGAAAAGAAACATGAACGTGTATGACCCCTTTGGTGCATGACTATTTCACAGGCCTCCCCGTTGTCGCCGGCGTGCCATACGGATGGCTGAAGAAGGCTGAAGTTACCGACTTTGTAATCTTTGAGCAAGACAGTGTTTGTCTGACTTTGTCTGACGAGGGTTCGGTTGCTTCGTTAGCCTTGACGTTTCTTTGCATCCATGGTGTCAACGATTTGCCTAGTAACATGGGGAGATGTTGCTCCCTGCAGGTCATATATACGAATGGCACCTCCATCGGCTTTATTCATAGCGTCTAATCTAAATTGCCCCCATGAACCCTCGGCCAGAAACTCCCAGCGATAGTTACTTAAATGTGGATATTGAGCAACCTTAGTGAATTGTTGGATGAGTAGGTTTTCCATCTCATGCCACCAATCAATGGCAGTACTGCCTGGATGGCTGTGCCAAAATTGCGGATCAATGGTTACCCATCTGATACCATCATCTAGCCAGTGTTGTAGCGTCTGCTCGGGCGTCTGTGTGCGTACCCAATGTTTAGCTTCTATAATAGCATGATGTGAATGCTCTAGATGAATCCAATATCGTCGATAGTTGGGTACGATTATTTTGCCGGACGCGACGGTGTTAAGGTACTGGCATGCCTGGGCGAGGTTGCTGCTTTTATTTTTCAGTTCCAGGCTTTGTCGCATGGCCGGTGTTAAGATAAAGCACATCAACATTGTTACGGAAAAGTAAATCAGTTTTGGGTTCTTTGGCCATAGTTGCATCAGTTGATTAACGGCGACAGCCATGCAGATCATGATAAACGGTAGGGCGCCATTTAATCCACGTGCTATGGGATGCGACTGTAGAAGCAGCATCATGGCAGTAGCGAGAACAATCCAGGCGGCGATACTTGTTGTATTACGTTTGCTTAGCAGCAGGCCTGTGCCCCCTAGGGTAAGACTTAAGGCTATCCAGCCATGCCAGTGCGTGAAGTAGTTGACCATAGACCAAGCCACGTCCATGTGAATCATGCGATCACCCACTGTTTCGCCACGGAAGAGTAGCTTGACATGTTGGGCAATTCCTTGAAAAAAAGTGTCCAAGGGAAGGTAGCTGTCGGTAAGTGTTGCTACGATACGAGCTGATATAAAAATAGACTCGATAGCGAAAAACGGAATGGCAAACCCGAGACACATCCAGACTGTAGCACGGAGCCAATGCGCGCGGGTGCTTGAGTTCGTTACTGATGAGTCATGGCTACGACGGCGGGTGATGAATTCCATCAATAGCGGGATACCTGCAAAGTAGGCGACACTGTAATGGCAAGTGGCGGCAAATCCAACGGCTAAGCCTGATAAAAGGAATGTTCTTCGCGTTGACCAGGAGCGGGTCCGACCTAGTACCCAAAGATACATACCCAATAAAGCGAGACATCCGGCGGTTGTATGTGCTAGTGCGGACCTACTGTAGATGAGATGGTATGGCGAGACGGCAAGCAGAGCGCTCGCGGTTAAGGCGATAGCAGGATTGAAAAGATGGCGACACAAGAAATATACGATCAGTACAGCGAGTGTTCCGAAAAAGGCGTTCAGTAATAGCAGGGCATGAGGCCCATCACCAACGAGGAACATGATTGTAGCTGCGGATAGCGTGTATCCTTGCGAGGGTTTTCGATAATGCCCCGAAAAATCAACCCCGATGTCTTTCATGCGTTGTTGATAGGCTGCTTTGTCGTGATGAAGTAATGCTTCCCAGGCTTGACCATCAACCAGGACTTGAGCACAGCGATGCCAAAGTTGCGCATCGCTAACATACCATGCGTCGTCCTCATAGCGAACGCCAACATTTGTGACTCCGTCGAATCGTAGCCATATGGCTGTAAGCATAACCACAACGACAAGCGTGTAATACCAACGTCCGGGACGTTGTGTATCGTGTGGAGAAGTGCTTGATATTTTCGTGGTTACATCCATACGATAAACTCATGGCAAGTCGTCATTGATGGATGACGATTGTGCTACAGTCACTGCTGGTTTTATGAGATAGATTCGACACGGGTACACGGAGGCGTACGTCGTATCGTTTTGGGAATCATAAATCAGTTCTGTAGGGATTTTATTGATCCATTGTGCCGGCATGGGTTCGCTACGCCCTGCGAATAAATAATCTATTGATTGTTCACGCAAGCGAGCCATGGTGATGTCCCCATCGGGGTAGATGGTATACCAATGGTCGACCGTCATAACATCATTAGTTAAGGATGCGCCCAGCAGTGCATATGTTGCGTCCGGTGTAGCTACATTAAGGATGCGCGTACCAGCCGCAAAATGATCTACTAATGTCGGTATCGCGTATATGGATGACCGGTCCCATCGACCATCCTTCAAGCGAGAGGCTAGTGCACTGGCCGGTTGGATGGTTGTTGTCGCTGCGTTTACCAACAAAGCTAACGACAAGAGGGCGATACAAGTTCGTGGTTTAGTTCGTAGGAAATCGCGTAGCATCGAAGCTGACACGGTGATGGAGATAATGACAAAGAGTAAAACGAAACGCAGCATTTCCTGAAACGCCGTAAGTAGTAGCACGAAACCCAACACAGACAATATAACCAGGATCAATTGCCAACGCTGCGAAGGTGTCATGGGTCTTGTCGTTAAAGCCAAGAGCAAAGCTAGAAGAATAGCAGGAGGTACAAAGGTGGCAAACGCTGCGCCTAACCCGTTGTTGACGCTCAGCGGATATCCTCCACCGGCACGCTTGACTTCGTGCCAGGGATAATTCCACCAGAACCGCAATTTGTCACCAAAAGTTCTTACAGGATACCAGTCCTTGGCGACGAATCCGGGAAGAATCTTTTCGCCACCGACTTCAAAAGTAAGCGGATAGATGGGGTTGTTGGCCTGAACCGTACCACGTGCAAACCAAAATCCAGCACATACGAGCATGGGTAAGGCAAACGCTGTTGCGCTGGTCAGCGTTCGGCGCGATAGCCAAGCAAATCGTCCTGTGCGAACCCAGTTCACGCATAGGGTGATCAGCCCAAGTAGAGGGGAAAGTGCGAGGTAGGTGGTTTTGCTGCCGATGGCAAGGCCCGCAGCTATTCCAGCCAACATGATTAAGCCGCATCGTTGTCGTGATGTCGATACGCGCGATGCCCAGAGGATGGCTAATAGACCCATTAACCAAGTCGTTGCCGCATATAGGTCGATGTACGAAGATGCACTTTGAAAAATCACGATCGGAAGACCGGCAGATATGGTGGCGATCAATATGGCAGCTCGCGTACCGCGTCCAAGTGCCCGAGCGATGGCATATCCAAGCGCCGCCGTAAGTGCTACCTGGGGCAGGAAAATACCCGACACGATTCGCTCGTAACCGGCGGCTAATAGTAACATGGGTGCAAACATCGCATTGTCGGGATAACAGTGGACGATATGGTTGAAAGTCAGATCGATTGCACCGGTTTGTAGCCAGCGTACTGCGGCTGGTAAATGATAGTGAAGACCATCGTAGCCGGTTGGGTATCGTGTCAAGGCATCGATCGTGAATACGGTATATGTTGCGGTGACAATGAGGACGGGTATCCACAACCCACGTTGAAACAAGAGTTCCCGAAACCGAGACCATGGCATGCGTCTATTGTTGTTTGTGGATGAGTTCGCAAGAGGTAATTTATGCATTTGCCAAATGATCAGCATCGTCAGTAATACATAAGTACATGCAATTGATAGTGGAGACACAGCGCGTAGGTCTGTAAATAGAGCGACCGATGCCGGTATGTGAACGGCGAGTACGAGGATGGCCTTGGGAAGCAGCAAGGCCAAGAGCCATCGAGCACATAGTTGGTTTACACCGCAAAACTCGAGCACGCGCATGCCTTGCCACCATGCATGGATCGCGCAGGCTGTAATCATGAGCAAGCATAAAGAGGCGAGAAGAGCCATGATCGTGCTACAACTTTCCAGCAAGGCGCGATGCTTCAGCGAGGAAAGCGCGGATGGCTTGAGCTTGCCATACGTAGACCGTGAAGCTTATGGCACATAAAGCAAGAAGATAATTCTCTTTCCGAAATATATGACTCGTTAGATTATGCATGGCGCGATTGGACCTATCGCTGGGGACTTAGATTATACATTGAAGGATCGCCAAGTTTACGGGCGTTCGACTATGTGTGAATATCGGACGCCAATCGACCCAGCGTGAGATTTCAATCGTCATTGAATGATGGAATCTCGCCGCTGCGATTGGCGGAAGTAGCTGATATGAGTTTATTAACACAGGTGAAGAAAATATTTTTTTATCGGTCTTATTATATAGAGATTCGTAAACGGGATTCATACAGGCGTCTGTAGATGGCAATTGTCGCGTGCAATCACTTGGTTAGTCATGCAAACTTGATCGGTGAACAAGTCGATACATAGATACGGCCAGCGCCGAATAGCTAAGGAATGGGGATTATGTTGCGCGCGATAATATGCCCGCTGAGGGATCGGTAATTGATATGAGTGAAGTCATCCAAGCTTGCCTTTACAATACTGATGCTAGCGCTCAAGAGGAGCTAAATAACCACATCAGCAATTTGAATTTTGTGCGTTACGTCGGCCAGGTTGAGAATGAGAATGAGCTGTCAACCTTGACAGGTGAATCAAGACTGGGTTTGATTTTCTTTAATCTAGACCCAAATCCTCCGCAGGTTCTGGAGGTCATCGAACAATTCGCCACACGATTTCCTGATATTGCGCTCATTGCGCTGAGTGAGCAAACCAGTCCGGAAGCTATTCTGGCACCGATGCGCATTGGGTGTGATCAATTCGTCTGTAAACCTATTGACCCGGAAGATCTCGCACGCGCGGTAAGTCGAGTAGCCAGCAAACGATTGTTAACTCAGGGGAAAAGCCGTCGAATCTGTGTGGTTGGTGCTAGTGGTGGGGTTGGTACTACCTCAATCTCGAGTAATTTAGCTTTCGAGATAGGTCATACCACACAACATCCATGTGCCTTGGTTGATCTTGACCTGCAGTTCGGTGACGTCGCAGCCAATTTTGATATGGAAGCGAAATATACGCTTTTCGATATTGTGTCCACGGCGGACCATATAGATCGAACTGTGATTGAGACAGTGATGACCAATGCCGCTGACAATGTAGTCGTATTGGCACGACCGTTCGGGGTCGATCAGGCTGCCTCTATTACTCCGGAAGTGATTCATCATACGATAGATTTACTATCATCCATCTACGAAAACGTGGTGGTTGACCTGCCGCGTGAGTTAAATGCCAATTCTTTTGCCGCGTTAGAGCAAGCGGATTGTGTATTAATTGTATGTCAGTTACTTGTGCCTAGTATTCGAAATGCTCGTCGATATCTCGACGCCGTCGTAAGTCACGGCATTCCGGAAGAACGCATTCACATTGTGCTCAATCGTGGAGATACATGCACCGGTCGAGTTAGCAAGGAAGACCTTCAAGATACGATCAAACGCCCGGCCATAGCTGTCATACCTAACGATTTCCAGTTTATGGCCCGGGCACTCGACTTCGGTCAACCGGGTGGTACGACGGATCGCAACAACGCCGTAGGCCAGGCCATATCAAAGCTGGCGAAATACGTCTTGAGTGGTGGGCAGGACGACGGATCATCCGAGAAGGCGAAGAAGGGTTTTCTTGGTAGGTTGCTCTCTCGCTAACACGCGCTCATTCAACTAACGATCGCAAATAATTCGCCGCTTCCATGATACCTGTACGTGTGCCAAGTGGGCCGCTACATTCTATGAGTAGTGGCGGTGCACCAGGTAACATGCGCAATTTGTTGACCATGCGCGGAATACGAGCGTCGCCCGTGCCCAAGCCTGCGGGGGTTCCGTATGTGCGTCCTGGGTTTGCAGACGCAAAGCCGTCTTTCATATGTACACCCTTTACTCGATCGCGGAGTGTCGCGAGTGCTCGAATGGGATCATCGCTACCGTAAACGATGAAGTTCCCCGGATCGAAATTGATGGCTAGGTTGTCACGTTCCACACGATCGAGAAAGCTATGAAGCACTTGAGCTGATTCGCGCCCTGTTTCTACAAGAAGTGTCTGCCCACGTTTTCGTAGCTCATCTGCCACTAGACCAACACGCTCCACAAGCTTGTCGTAATTCGGCAAATGTGTTTCCGATGGAATCGTACCGATATGCGTAGCGATATAGGTAGAGCCAAGCGCTGCTGAGATGTCTGCGACACGACATGTCACGTCCAATCGCTGCGGATACTCTGCATCGGGCATGTACCCTCCGGTCTGTGCGATCGAGTCGATGGATGTGTAGTCCTCCCGTTCGAAGGCTGCGAAGGTTGACGTAATGGTGACATCGTGTGATTGGGCCGCTGACGACAGGGCGTTGGCATTCACGTGGTCTATTGTCTCTCGCGTGAAAAAACCCAATTGGATATAGTTCAATCCAAACTGCTCGTTGGTAACATGGATCGCTCGTAACGGATCATGGCGATCGATGCTCCAACTACAAATACCTATTTCCATCAAGGGCATGTGTCGGACTCTCCTTGTCGCCGCCGCAGTTGCCCACAGGCTGCGTCGATGTCTCTACCTCGACTTCGGCGCAAATGGGCGTTGATACCCAAATCACGTAAACGAGTGAGAAAACGTTCGCTATCTTTATCGCCAGGCCGATGATACGGCAGGTCGGGTACGGGATTGTATTGTAGTAAGTTCACATGTACGCGCATGCGTCGGGCAATCCGAGCCAGAGATTCGGCGTGTTCCGTATGGTCGTTAAGTCCGCCTAGTAGAATATATTCCAGCGTGATTTCTCTCCCTGTACGCTCGAAGAAATAGTTGCAGGCTTCGATGAGTGGTTCTATGCCCACACGGTCTGCCCAGGGGATAATTTGTTGCCTGAGATCGTCGGTGGGGGCGTGTAGCGACAGGGCTAGCGTGATTTGAATACGCTCATCTGCTAGACGCTTTATTTGAGATGGTAGTCCTACCGTGCTAATAGTAATTTTTCGGGCGCCAATGTTAAGACCCCAGTCAGCGTTGATCGTGCGCAACGCCTGCAATGAAGCTTCGTAATTGGCCAGCGGCTCCCCAAGCCCCATGAAGACGACGTTTGATAACCTGCTTTGGTTGTCACAACATGCACGAATGCGCATGGCTTGTTCTACTATTTCTCCGGCATTTAATTGTCTTTGTAAACCGTTCAAGCCGCTGGCACAAAAAACGCATCCAACAGGACATCCCACCTGAGTGGAAATACAAGCCGTCCGTCTTTCTCCATCAGGAATAAACACGCATTCGCTCGTTGCGCCATCCGGCCAGCGTAATAGCAGCTTGATCGTGCCGTCCTGCGATTGTTGCTCGGTGATGACCTGTGAACGGAAAATGGGTAGCTCTTTGGTGAGGATTTCTCGAAGTGGTTTGGATATATTGGTCATCTCGTTATGCGTGCGGGCGCCATGCTGATAGATCCACTCCAGCAGTTGTGTCGCACGGTAGGCCGGTTGTTTTAGTGCCACCAACCAATCAGCCAAGGACTCTCGTGTCAAATCAAAGATACTTGGCTTATCTGATTGTACGTGATGTTGAACGGGGAGTTCCATCATGAGAGACTATCCTAGAGCATCCAGCGATTTTGTGTAGCAGCAGGGATCACTTTTTAGATGGATTAAATATATCAAGGACGAGAGACAACTTGACAGTCGCATATGTATACGGCTGTGGCGTTGCGATTGAGCAGGTCTTTTCCGCAATCGGGGCACAACCATTGCAGTCCGCACTCGGGGCATCGGCCAGTCGTATCACCTGCTCGACTGTACCCGCAACGAACACATTCGTTACGTTTTCTTCTGTTTCTACGCCGGATAGGACCGTAAAAAAATGCCAGCGTAGGATGAGTAAATAGCACGACAACGATAAACCAAATGGGTAAGGTGAACCCGACATAATGCCAGCCTGCGCGATTGTTTCCTATAGAAAAACTGACTGTTCCGATGGGGCGGATGGACCGACGAAAATGATAGTTGTGGTATGGACGACCGTCCTGCCGTGCATGAAGCATACGGAGGTTGCCTTCGATGATTTCTATGACACCAAAGTGGTCACTTTCACCGATTAGACCACGCCAACCAACGTCGCGCCAAATGCTTACGATGCCAAAGCTGCAAAGCATGAGCGCAGTGGAAAATGATGTGATGAGAAAAAGACGAAGTATCATATTATTGTGAATACAACATGCTAATAGTCGAGCACCTATCCTTCTTGCTGATGATAAAGGGTAGGTATTGCGAAATTGTATGGTCTACCTACCCCGAGGTTGTTCCCTATAGTGCAAAGCTTGTTCTAGTACCACGTTTATTCCATCGTTGTGTCAAAAAAAGGCGTTACACGTCTATTAGATTGTAGTGCCGGGAATGAATGCTGGTTGGGGAACCGCATTGGGGGTGTGTCGCACCCCTTGCCCGGTATCTTAACACTATACATGTAGGTCTAATCCTTGATGCCGAGGGTATCGAGTAAGAAGGCATAGTCAAAAGCCACGGTATGTAATCTTTCATATCGACCGGATCGACCGCTATGTCCGGCGCCCATATTGGTTTTAAGCAGGAGACGGTTATCGTTGGTTTTAAGCGCGCGCAACTTTGCGGTCCACTTAGCCGGTTCCCAATATTGAACTCTGGGGTCATTTAATCCTGCTGTGATGAGCATGTTCGGATATGCCTTAACCGTGACGTTATCGTAGGGTGAGTAGCTCATCATATAATCGTAGTATTCTTTCTTAGTAGGATTGCCCCATTCTTCATACTCAATCACGGTGAGTGGAATGGTGGCATCGTACATGGTATTGACGACATCCACGAATGGGACTTTGGCAATGACAACGGAGAATAAATCCGGTCGCATGTTGGTCACAGCCCCCATCAATAAACCACCGGCACTGCCACCCATCATAGCCAGGTGATCGGGTGAGGTATATTGTTCATGAATCAAATGCTCAGCGGCGGCGATGAAATCCGTGAAGGTGTTTTTTTTCTTGAGAAACTTTCCATCTTGATACCACGGTCTGCCTAAATCGCCGCCGCCACGAATATGGGCGATGGCATAGACGAAACCACGGTCGAGCAGGCTAATGCGATTGGCATCGAAGCGTGGGTCCATGCTCATACCATAAGAACCGTAGCCGTATAGCAGTGTGGGATTGGTTCCATCTTTTTTCAAACCCTTCTTATGGACTAACGAAATCGGAATACGTGTGCCATCTTTGGCGTAGGCAAAAAGACGTTGCGATACGTATTGCGTCGGGTCATAGCCTCCCAACACTTCGTGTCGCTTGCGTAAGGTGGAAGTGCGCTTGTTCATATCATAATCGAAGATTGAACGAGGCGTGGTAAGTGAAGTATACGCGTATCTAAATGTGGTTGAATCAAATTCCGGATTGTCTGAGCCATAGACGGTATACACCGGTTCCGGGAATGACACTTCATGTTCTTGTTGACTTTTGAAATTATGTATACGCAAACCTCTTAATCCTCGACGGCGCTCCTGGATCACCAGATGGTTTTGGAAGGCGGAGGCACGCAGAATTCTGACCGCTGGGTCGTGAGGAATGACGTCGGTCCAGTGTTCAACCGATGGTCGGTCTATGGGTGTGCGGACGATTTTGAAGTTGATGGCCTTGTCGTTGGTGACCATATAGAAATGGTTGCCGTGATGAACGGCTGAGTATTCGACACCGTCACGCCTTGGCGAAATGACTTTCGCGTTATCGCTCAGTCGGTTGGCGTCTAAGAAACTAACTTCCGATGTGATTTGACTATTGGCATCAATAAAAATATATCGCTGACTCCGTGACTTGCGAATGCCTACGTGAAACCGTTCGTCGGAATCGTGATAGACAACTTGGTCTGACGTTTGCGGGGTGCCAAGTGTGTGGCGGTGTACCTTGTCCGGGCGTTTCGCGTCATCCAGCGTAGTGTAGAAAATAGTGGCATTGTCGTTTCCCCAGGCCAACCCATAATATGTATTGGCGATGGCGTCGGGCAGTATGGCGCCGGTCGAAAGGTCTTTGATTCTCAATGTGTAGGTTTCTGAACCGTTGGTGTCCACGCTGAACGCAAGGAGTCGATGGTTAGGACTGATCGCCTTGTTGCCTAATCGGAAATAATCTAAACCTCGTGCCAGTTCATTTTCATCCAGTAGTATTTGTTCTGTTGCGCCTGGGGTGTCAGTCTTGCGGCAATGGATGCGGTACTGTTTACCTTCCTCGGTGCGTGAATAATATTGGAACGGCCCGAATGTAACGGGTACTGAAAGATCGGTCTCTTTGATGCGGGATTTCATCTCCTTAAATAACTTGTCTTGTAGCGATTGGGTGTGCTGCATGACGCGTTGTGTATAGGCATTTTCCGCCTTGAGATAAGCGATGACATCATCATCTCCACGGTTGCGTAGCCAATAGTAATGATCGGTGACTGACTGGCCGTGACGCGTTTCATGGTGAGGTATGATTTTGGCGCGTGGAAGCGCAGCTTCATCGGACGTTTTATTACTGGCACATGTTGTTACCATGTTACTTTCCCCTAGCATCATCACGATAACAACGACAATCGTCAGTCGTTTCATAGTCTACACTCCTTGTGGGAATCTTTCCCGGTATTTGTGTCACAAGTGACGATGTTGCACGACAACGTCGAGTCATTTCAGCCCGGCGCATCTATACTATAGCATCCTCGTGTGTTGTGTAGTGTCGCCAACAAGAAAAATATCGCGGTAATCCGTTTTAGCAGAATCATATCACCACGAGATCATGCCCATGCTTAGCTTTACGGCCCTTGATGAACATACGTTAACCAACGCGGCGCGAGGCGGTCGAGTACGCGTCTGGTAAAAATAGTTTTGGTCTTCTCTGCAACTTTACGTGTGGATGTGGCAGAAGCGATCGAGCGAATATATTTACGCAGCCATTCTCTTTCCTGTGGTGCATTGACCAGGTAAGCCACAAGCGTATAAGCCTGTGCATAGGCGAGTGTGCGCTGCGTGTAGGCCAGCCCTGGTACGCGCTGTTGGTTGTAGAAATCGGATCGGTTCATCAGAACCAATTTATCTATGGGGATAAGTTTTTTCGATTGGGCGACGTTACGTACGATGTTAAAATAGCTCGTTCTCGGACGATTAAAAATAAGGCCTTTACCAGTGGCACGGGCCGTTCCAAAGTGTGTGGCTAGACCTTCGTTTAGCCAGATAGGCGCAGCCGGCATGTAGCGATGGACGAACTGATGAAACGCCTCATGAAACAACACTTGGTAAGTTTGCTCCGTACGTCCGTCATCGAGAATGATCAACAGTTCAACGCTAGGAACGAACATCCCAGCTGTATGCTCGGCGAATTGACCAAAGTAGGCGCGCGTGAATTCACGATAATCTTTCTTGGAACCCAAGATAACCACGCGAAATAATGATGAAGTATTTGTATCATCTTCATGTCGTACACCATCTTTATCAGGTGATCGGTTCGGTGTGGTAACCGATGATTTACTTAGTAAATCGCCGAAGCCCTTTTCATATTCCGCGTGTATGAATTCCAGGCATCGGCCATACTCGATAAGTTTATCCTGACTGACCGAACCGGCTAATGCGTAATGTTTTGTGCTATGGCGAACATTGAGATTTTCAACGTCGCTGCCAAGTTCACGCGGCTGTGCGTACAGAAACGTATGAGTCAGCGCGAACATCAAACCGGTGATAAGGGGACTACGTATTAGAAATGCGTTGGCTACTATATTCATGTTCTCATTATAGCAGGCTTCAAGTATTTCCGGCACTGATTGTCGGCACGGCAGCTAATAACGCTTGTGTATAGGGATGTTGTGGTTTAGTAAACAGCGCGTCGGCTTCAGCGATTTCCACAATCTTTCCGGATTTCATCACGGCTATGCGATCGCTGATGTATCGCACGACGGCGAGATTGTGTGTGATGAAAAGCAACGTCAGGTTCAGTTCGTCCTTGAGGTCGGCTAATAGGTTGAGAATCTGCGCTTGAACGGAAACATCCAACGCGCTAACCGGTTCGTCACAGATAATCATTTTCGGCTTGAGTGCGATGGCCCGAGCGATTCCGATACGCTGTCGCTGCCCACCGGAAAATTCGTGCGGATATCGATTTGCGTCAGAGGGATCAAGCCCCACCTTTTGTAGTAGCGCGGCAACTTCTTTTCGGCGTGATGATTGATGGCCGGACTTGTGGATCACCAACGGCTCGGCAATGATGTCTTCAATGCGCATGCGCGGGTTTAAGCTACCGATGGGATCTTGAAAAATAAACTGTATGTGTCGGCGCACTTGGCGCAGGTCCGCGCCACGAGCGCTCAACACATCGCGCCCGTCGAAGTTGATGTGCCCGGAAGTGGGTTGTTCAAGTCGAATGATCGTTCGAGCAAGCGTGGTTTTTCCGCAGCCGCTTTCTCCGACTAAGCCCAGCGTGGTCCCTATTGGAATCTCAAAACTGATGCCATCCACGGCACGACAGAGCTTGCCTTTGTCTCGTTGCTTTCCATGTTGATCTGAAAATGAAACATGCAAATCTTTCACGGACAACAACGCGATTGCCTGAGCTTCGGATTGATGTGCCAAGCTCATCATATCAGCGATTGTCCTCTTGCCCTAACGCTTTGACGCGCTGTTGGAAAATGTTGCGCATGGCACTGCCTTGGGGCACGGCTTGAATGGCTTCGTTGTAGAGTTGGTGTGCTTGTATAAACTCACCTTTCAGTGCCAACAATTCCGCCTGGCAGACCAGTACCGACGGGGCATGTGGTTCGATAGCTCTTGCCCGGATAGCCAGTTGCCATGCCTGCTCAAGATCATCACTTTCCCGCCGTTCAAGCAGGAGCATGGCTAGTTCGATCATCCGTTGTACATTCGAGAATTCGATGGCCAGCGCTTTTTGATACCGATCGATAGCCTGGTTCCGCTGGTCGAGGTAAACATACGTGACGGCATATTCATGTTGCCACTGTGCATCATGAGCGAATATCGACTCTTTTTGTTTGAATCGATCGAGCAATAGATCAAGCTGATTGAGTTCCCGTAGTTTGCGTATGACTTGTAGTTCCGCATCGAGATTGTCGGGGTCTTCATCGGCGCGAAGTTTAAGCGCCGCCAATGCTTGTGACTGTGACTCCATCATCAATCGAGTAACCTCGTTCAGCGCCTTAACTGTTCTGGGATGTCCCGGCACCTGCATATTGGCTATTTGAAGATGATGAAGTGCGGCCTGATAGTTTCCTGCTATGGCATACGCTTGACCAAGTGACCGTTGGGCGTCGGTGAATCCGAGGTCTATCTCGATGGCTCGCTGCAATCGCTGGATACCCTCCTCGAACCGTCCGGCATTGACCAGCGCCTGCCCACACAATCGCAAATCCCCAATTCCGTTGGGATGCACGCGATAGGCAGCGGTGTATAGCGTGAAATTATTTTTCCAATCCTCATTCCGCAACCAGCACCGACCTAACATCATGAGTAGGACGGTACAACCTAATGCAACACTCGCACGATTTCGCAGTATCGGACCGACCGCTATCGCGAGTAACAAACATACCCACACCGACGGCAAATACCAGATGCGTTCCGCAAATGAGACTTGGATCAAAACGAGAAGATTAGCGGTAGGTGCGTAGGCGATTAACAGGCATATTGTGATGAGCGCTACGGCACGAAAACCACGACACCAAGTGACGATGGAAAATACCAGCAGTATTGTGATGGATAGCCATCCCCATAAGACGCTCGGTGCGAATATATTGGTCGCGAGTTGCAGTTCGTTAATTGAATAGTTCACACATAGCACATCAGGCCACAATGTTTTTGCCCAATACATACCCCATAGCTGCAGTGCGCCGAAACATCTTTGCCATAACGGTGCATCCACGAGAAAGTTGATCGTCTTGGTCAGCGCAGGTTTTTGGAAAAGATGCGCATCCAGTGCGTAGTAACGTAAAGTGAAGTATATCGCGACGGGTATGATAAAATAGATCAACCGATAGGGCTGCCACCAGCCATGGGCGGGGCGATCAGGTGTTATGCGACAGAAGTAAATATGACAGATCGGTAACAATACCATGACCGACACACCATTTTCCTTCGCCGTCATGGCCATCAAAGCAAGTAGCGCCGTGATAACAGACCAGCACGCTACCTGAGTACGCGTGTGACTGACAATGATGTGCCGATGTGCAAGCAAGCTAAACAAAATACCCAGCGTAGCTAGAAGATCTGCCCGACCGACCACATTGTTGATTACTTCGGTATGGATCGGTAGAACCGCAAATAGTAATCCTGCGGTCGTCGCCAAAGATAAAGGCAGACCAAATCGACGAGCCAAACGAATCAAGCCGGCGCTGATAAGGGCGTGTAGTAGGATATTCGTGGCGAGTTGTGGAAGGGCGGTTGGTCCAAATAGTGTGTGGATGATTCGGTAAGACGTCAGTGCCGCCGGACGATAGAGAAGATCACGGTTAGGTGTGCCAAGTCGTGACATATGCCAGTGGTCCGTTGTCCAGCAATCCAACCATCGCCCGGATTCGTGAACGAGAGCGTTAAGCTTGACAATAGCTACGCCGTCATCGCAATAATCATTGAGTAGGGTGTTGCCATAGCAGGCCATAGCAACGACAGCCACGATGATTTGTACGCGCAACCAATGCGATGCAGTTGTGTTATCGTGGTTGGATATCATGCCTTATGATGTTATCTCAGAATAGCCGCATCTGCTAATGCGTTCTGGATGAAAACGGATTTGACTCTGTTGCGTAGTTATGACTGAAGCGACGGGTTAGTCATCACAGAGCCGCGCCCGTAAGGAAGCGACCGGGACCGAAACCCAAAAGGCCGCGTGTGAACGTACACTAGTGCCGAGTCACAGCTTTTTTTTTCGGGTACATCCAGTGTGGCATGGGCAACGTTTTTTTTTGCCCGTGTCGGCCTCCGGAACTACACGGGTAAGTCCCGATGTATCCCGACTTTACGTCGGGATACATCGGGACTTACCCATGCCACCCGAATTCTTAGTTTTGACACAACACTAGCGTATTTTATCGCTGACCATCCGTCCGTTGATGATGGTACCGATGCAGTGCGAGGTGTATTCAAACGGGTCGCCATCGTACAACGCGAGGTCGCCGTCTTTGCCCACTGCGATGGACCCGATACGTTCATCAACACCTAACAGGCGCGCCGCGTCGATAGTGATTGAAGCTAAGGCTTCATCAAACGTTAGACCATTGGCTGCTGCAATAGCTGCTTCGAATAATACGACGCGCACCTTGGGTACGTAGCTTTCATATCCACTTTGTAGTGCAATCCTAATACCAGCGTGCTTGAGTGTAGCCGCTGTTTCAAAAGATTGATTTTTTCGATGTCCCACAGCGCGATACATGGCTGGATGAACAATGACCCAAACACCGGCGGCTTTAATTTCGTCAATTAACAGATACGCCTCCGCTGCGGAGTCCAGCACGATGTCAATATCGAATTCCTTGGCTAATCGCAGTGCGCTGGCGATATCCTGTGCGCGGTCCGCCGTAATGAGCAGGGGGATCTCACGAGACAATACGCGGGCTAAAGTTTCCAGAGCGAGGTCACGGTCGGGTTTTTTATCTGCTTCCGCCTTGATTAGTTTCTGTTGATATTCGCGTGCTTTAATGAGCTTCGCACGAAGGATAGCCATCAACTTGCCGCGTGTACCGGGTGATTTCGGCTTTCCCTTTTTTAGTGCTGAGGGACTTAGGGTAGTCGCGATCATGGCAGACTCTACAAGGGTGACGTCGCCAATGGTGTTGCCGAAGGTTTTGGCGATCATGGTTTGACCGGAAATCGCTTCACCGGGTGCATGTCCGGTATGCACCGTAGTGACACCGAATGAACGTATCCACGTGACGAGTTCATCCTGGGTGTTGTACGCGTCAATCGCACGTAGCTCGGGTTGAATCGGTGCGGAGTGTTCGAGCTGGTCTTGGTCGTGTTTGTAATTCAAGATACCGCTAAGGCCCACCGTGGCATGGGCATCAATTAGGCCCGGCGTAACGACCTCAGCATCCAATACGCGATAACCTGCCGGGATAGTGACACTATTAGCCGGACCAACTTGGCTTATCTTACCATCTGTGATGACAATCACACCGTTGGAAATACTCGGGCCTGACATGGTATGAACCGTACGACCACGGACCACGACTTGGGCATGCGCTACTGTCGTAACTAGACTAGCTAAGAAGATCGCCACAGTGATGGGTATTGAGCGTGTTATCATTTATTGACCCTCCGCGTGATCAAAACAACAAAAATAGGGCTGGGTTTCGTTACCGGCGCCGTAACCGCCGACGGCGTAGAGGCGATCCTGCGGGTACGATCGATCAAAAACTTTCTTTCCTTCGACCCACGTTTCAAGCACCTTGGTATATACGCTCAATGGATCGCCCGAGAGAATGATAAAATCTGCGTCCTTACCAACATCCAATGATCCTACACGATCACCAAGATCAAGCATTTCCGCTCCAGCAAGCGTTACGGCTTTAATGGCGCCGGCCCGTGACATGCCCGCCCGCACAGCCATGGCCGCCATGCGAAGAAACAGGCGCCCGTCGGTAATCCAATCATCCGTATGTAAGGCAACTTTCACGCCGGCTTTTTCGAGAATACCGGGGCATTTTAACAAAAGTTCACGAGCCTCCAGTTTTCCACCTGGACTATCCACTAAAATCACCGAGCAGGGCACTCCGGCATCAGCTATCTCTTTAGCGACTTTCCAGCCTTCACTCACATGATGTAGGACCACGCGAAAATTGAATTCCTTCGCTAGCCTGATCACCGTCATGATATCATCGTGACGATGTGTGTGATGATGGACGATACGCTTGCCTTCCAACACTTCGACGAGTGCTTCCAAGCCAATATCGCGGGGTGGTAACTTGGAAAGATCGTCCTTTGCGGCTTCTCGCTTACGTCGATATGCCTGAGCTTTGATGTACTTGTCTCGTATGAGTGACGCAGATTTGGCACGAGTTCCCGGAAAGGGTGCGTCACGTCGGGAATTCGTGCCGTTAGCCATTTTGATGCCGCCTGTGGGCTTGCCATCGGCATCGCGAATAAAAAGATCGTCTATGGTATTCCCGCCGCGCAGTTTCACGTAAATCGTTTGGCCGCTCAGTAAGTGCCCGGACCCCGGCATAATGTTGACTGTGGTAATACCGCCGGCAACGGTACGCTTAAAACCGGCATCACGCGCGTTGATTGAATCGTAAATACGCACGTCAGGTTGGATGGGGCCTGTGCGATCTGCGCCGCCAATACCACCGATATGGTTATGTGTGCATACCAAGCCCGGCATGATGATCTTGCCGCTTGCATCATGTCGCACAGCACTAGGTGGGATAGCTACCTCGACTTGACTACCGACGGCTAGGATACGACCGTTCTCTACCAGCAATACGCCGTCAACAATGGGCTTTGCGCTGACGGGAATCAGCGTAGCCCCGGTAAAGGCATGTACATCAGACTGCGCGTGTGATATCGCACAGCCGGTATGAACATACAAGACGCATACAATCAATAAGAATCGCAATAGAATTCTCCCAACGGGTTCGTGCTCATAGGGGGGAAATTATACTATAAATATTCCAAGGATAAGGCAAGGCCGCACGGCTGGAGGTCTCCACCATAACGATAAAAACTTTCTTGGTTAATGAGTGGTATGAATATGCGATAGTTGGCCTGTGCATGGTGGTTGTTATTGCATCTGGCGATGGTCCGGGGCAAATTCATCCGTTTTTTCAAACCCTTCCGGAACCTGTGTTTGGAATAGGTTGTCAGGTAATTTTGGGTTGATGGTCAATTTTGTGATGGTCAGTATTTGTTTACCTTTTTCTTTGGTTGTTTGGTTAGTCATGATTCGATCTACACGGCGCGGCAGCATATCCCGCTTGGAGACATACCAAATAGCTTCGCCACGTCCGCCGTTGTAGATGACGTGTACAACGTGACAATCTTCGCTACCGACGCGATGATAACCCTGCATTTCCACAACATCGCCATTGATTTCGTCACTAAAAGGTGTGGGGTGAGTAAACTCGCGCATCGACAAGCGCTGGACCAATCTGCCTTCCTGCCCGACAACGGAAGGGTCGATATCCTCATGGACTTTTTTTTCGTTATATCGAATCAGATGGAAAAGATCACCGTCGGAGGCTAAGCGGAGTTTGCGCGGGTCTTCGCTACGATTTTTGCGCACCTGCACGTCAAAACGATACTTGGCAGGATGATCTTTAGTGGATGCGACCAGCCAGACTTCACCTTCGATCAACGGCAAACGCGACTTTAGCCAACCCGTTCCTTCGGTCTTTGCGGTATAATGCACGGACTTCACCGCCTTTGTCGCGGCATCAACCTTTTTCATGAGGGCGACGGCGCGTAAATGTGCTGGACTCTTTGTCGGTGCGGCGTCCGTCAAGGCGTCCTGGGCAACAGAAGGCGAGATCAGCATCAACAGGGGGCATAACATGACAATAGTTCGACACATGACTAAGGACTCCTAATCGTTCATTCGATATCCATACACCCACCCACTCATAAGACTAACCGACCGGAGGCCATAACGACCACCCATAAATGTCGAAAGTTGTATGTTGCGATCGGTTATTCAGCGTAAGGGCCACTTCGAGGAAAAACATTGATACATACGCATGTAACCAGGCTCAAAAAGTGGAAAAGCCTCTATGGCGATGGTGGCTCTGGGGAGGGGGGCTGGTCGTCTTGGTTTTTTATATATCTCTTTTGACGCCGCAGGGATTCGCGTAAGAGGTATTCAATCTGTGCATTCACACTCCTCAACTCATCTTTTGCCCAACGGTTGAGCGCGTCCATCATTTCCGGTGAGAGACGCAGTAAAAAAGATTTACGCGCTGCCATGATCTTGCTCGAAGGTCGCCATACAATCACAGGAATAAATCGCGAATCATATAACAATGGATCAAACTGAGTCGCGATCTAATCCTGGCCGGGAACGTTAATTAGTTGTATAGCGTTCCGGTATTCACGATGGGTTGAGCCGCTTTATGTCCACATAATACAACGAGTAAATTGCTCACCATGGCCGCCTTTCGCTCTTCGTCCATCTCAACGGTTTTATGTTCCTCGAGTTTTTGCAGGGCCATTTCTACCATGCCAACAGCGCCCTCTACAATGCGAAATCGGGCAGCCACGACAGCCTCTGCTTGTTGCCGCTGTAACATAGCCCCCGCGATTTCCGGCGCATACGCAAGATGACTAATACGGGCTTCCTCGACGATCACACCAGCTTTGGAAACGCGCTCCTGCACTTCTTTTTCAAGATGCTTGGAGATTTGGTCAACGCTTCCACGTAGAGATAACGTGTCACTGTCGTGATTGTCATACGGATAACCCATGACTAAATGACGCAACGCAGCCTCACTCTGTACGGTCACAAAACTCTCATAGTGTTCGACATCGAATACCGCCTGAACCGTATTCGAGATACGCCATACAACAATGACAGCGACTTCGATCGGATTGCCTTGAAGATCATTCACTTTGAGCGTGTCCGAGTTGAAGTTGTTAACCCGCATCGTCACCTTTTTCTTCGTATACAGTGGATTAGCCCAGTGGAATCCGCTGGTTTTTACTGTCCCGCCATACTTGCCAAACAGAATTAGCACCGCGGACATGTTAGGCTGTAAGGTGAAAAAACCGCATAGTAAAAATACCCACAAGCTAACAAGAAACGTTGAGATCACCACGGCCAGAACTTTCTGCCAAACGTGGACTGATCCTATATATGATGAAAACCACCATATCATCGCACAGCCAAGACCAACGCCTCCGATCATCAAAATCGCAAGCATTACCCAACCACTCTTAACCGATCTGTCGTACTCTTGAATGTTCATGTGACAATCTCCTTATATCTAAACTATATCAAATATATATCACTATTGGATATAAAGCAAGCTGCTGGACAAGAATCGACAACGGTATACAGATCGTAGATTCGCGCTGAGTATGCGGAAACGGCCATTAAGTAGGCTTTATCTGTGCGAGGGTAAGTCCTATTATCGGGCGAGTGACTACTTCGTTCGTGCTAAGTGGATTTGGACTTTAGCGCTTTCGACTGCACGCTGACGGGCGGTAAACGCGTTGTCGTCGACCATGTCCATGGCCCGCGCTTCCACCAGCGTTTGCTGGGCAGCTTGGACATCAATTTCCTCAGGCTTTTTGGATTGCTCTGTAAGGATGGTGAGGCGGTTGTCTATGACTTGAGCGAAGCCGCCGTCTACGAAGAGAGTTTGCGTAGAAGAGCCTTGCTGGATACGCATGGCGCCAATGCCCAGTCGGCATAGAAGAGCTGAGCGGTTGACCAGCACGCCAAGCTCGCCATCGTGGGCCGGAAATACAACTGATGTTGTCTCACACTCTAACACCGCTCGTTCAGGTGTGATGACGCTACATTGGAATGTGGTGCTCTTTGCCATGGTTGTTAAATACTCAGATATCGTTGATTCTCAAGTCACATAGGTTTAGCGATGTACACTTCTTTGATGCCTACTCCTTCGCCAGTTTCGCAGCTTTCTCTGCGGCCTCTTCTATGGTACCCACATACATAAAGGCCTGTTCCGGTAGCTCATCCCACTTGCCGTCACAAAGCTCTTCGAACGAACGAATCGTATCCTCGCGCGACGTATAGTTGCCGGGGATACCGATAAATTGTTCCGCGACATAGAACGGCTGAGATAAGAAACGCTCGATTTTTCTCGCGCGAGACACGGTGAGTTTATCGTCTTCGCTAAGTTCATCTACGCCGAGAATCGCGATGATATCCTGCAGGTCTTTATAGCGTTGAAGAATTTTCTGCACCCTCCGCGCGATGGCATAGTGCCTTTCACCCACGTGTTCCGGCGACATGATTCGACTACTGGAAGCCAATGGGTCCACCGCGGGATAGATACCTTTTTCTGCGATGCTACGCTCCAGGTTCACCGTGCTATCAAGGTGAGCAAATGCGGTGGCTGGTGCGGGGTCGGTATAATCGTCTGCTGGGACATAGATGGCTTGAATACTGGTGACAGCCCCGGCTTTGGTTGATGTAATGCGTTCTTGCAACTCGCCCATTTCCGTGCCGAGCGTAGGTTGGTAACCCACGGCAGAAGGCATGCGACCCAGCAACGCTGAAACTTCTGAACCGGCCTGGGAGAAACGGAAAATATTGTCGACAAACAGTAGCGTATCAGCCCCGGTTTGATCACGGAAATACTCAGCCATGGTAAGGGCGGACAACGCGACGCGAAGGCGTGCGCCCGGCGGCTCATTCATTTGTCCAAAGACCATCACCGTCTGATCCAACACGCTCTTGCCGGTATCACCGATTTGGGCTTCCTGCATTTCGAGCCAGAGGTCATTTCCTTCGCGCGTCCGCTCACCGACGCCCGCAAAACATGAATAACCACTGTGGAATCGAGCGAGTCGAGCGATCAACTCTTGAATAATAACGGTTTTTCCCACACCAGCCCCGCCAAAGAGTCCCGTCTTACCGCCGCGGACGAGTGGGCAGAGGAGGTCGATCACTTTGATGCCAGTCTCAAAGATTTCCGTTTTCGAAGATAAATCTGCAAAGGCGGGTGGCTCGCGGTGAATCGGCTTACGTATCGTGGTTGTCACCTCGCCGTGGTCGTCGATGGTATCGCCCATCATATTGAATACCCGGCCTAGCGTTTCCTCACCCACAGGTACGGTAATGGGTTGCCCGGTATCAAGAATGGCTGCCCCACGACGCAATCCATCCGTCGAGCCGAGCGCGATCGCACGAACTCTACCACCGCCAAGATGCTGTGCGACTTCGCACCACAATGTTTCTTTGGTGGTGACACCAAGCACCGTTCGCTCGACTTCTACGGTTAATGCATTGTAAATCGAGGGCAATTGCTCTTCTGCGAATTGCGCGTCCAATGTTGATCCGATGACCTGGGATACTTTGCCACTGTTGCCGTTTTGCATGGTTGATTAGTCCTGCTTGGAAAAAACGTTTCCGTTGCTGATTCGAGACGCCATTCGCCACTATCAGCTTAGTTATAATTAACAAAAAGTCCGTTGCACTACTCTAGTGCGCTAGAGCCACCGACGATATCCAACAATTCCATAGTAATGGCTGTTTGCCTTGCTCGGTTATACTGCTGCGTGAGCAGTTTGATCATATCCTCAGCGGCATCCGTGGCAGCCTTCATCGCTACCATGCGTGCAATTTGCTCGCTGACAATCGCATCAGTAAAGCACTGGAACAACCGTGCGCGAACCGTAGCCGGGAGCAATTCGTCCAACAATTCTTTTGGCGAAGGCGAAAATTCATAATCCACCGACGATGTACGCTCGTTCGTTTCTGCCTCGTTTTCTTCACTAGATAGCGGCAGAATGCGAATGACTACGGGTTGCTGCTTGGCAGTAGACACAAACTTCACGTAACTTACATAGGCTGATCGAATTTCACCTTTGATGAAACGATCCATCATGGCATTGGCAATAGGCTCAATATCTTCAAATGCGGGCTTATCGCCTAGGTGTGTAATCTGCTCCATCATGGGGCGTTTTAGGAATTTGAAAAAGTTGATACCCTTCTTACCCACCATGGTGACATCAGTCTGGAGGTCTTGCTTTTTTTGCACATTCAAATGCTTCACCGTACTGCGAAGCAAACCCGCGTTATAGCCTCCACACAGACCACGCATACTGCTGATGGCGACGAGGCTGGACCGTTGTACGTCCTGCGGCTCGCGCATGAGCGGATGATCCACTTCACCGGCTGCGCGTGAAAGGTCGGCGGCTAACTCAGTTAGCTTTTCCGTGTATGGTTTGGTCGCCGTGGCTCGATTAAATGCTGCCTGAAAACGTGCGGTGGCAATAAGTTGCATGGTCCGCGTGATCTTGCGGATGTTGCGTACTGCTTTACGTCGTTTAACCAGGTCTCTTCTGTTGGCCATAATCTTATCGATCGCACCCGATATGAAATCGGGTCTGCCCTAAAGTTAACATACTTGGGAGGTTAACCTTTTAAGAAATCCGTTTTACAGTCTTCAAGCACTTTGCCGAGTTTTTCGGCGGTTTCATCAGAGAGTATGCCGCTGTCGTCAACCTCCTTGAAAAACTCAGGGTGTTGGTCACCGATCAATGAAAGCATGATTGTCTCGAATTCGAGTACCCGATTGACGGGAATGTCGTCAAGATAGCCTTTTGTCCCAGCGATAATGCTGATGACTTGATGTGCAATAGGCTTGGGATCGTATTGCGGTTGTTTGAGAAGCTCTACCATGCGTTGTCCACGATCCAACTGCTTTTGCGTGGCGGTGTCGAGGTCGGTACCTAACTGTGAAAATGCTTCTAGCTCACGAAAAGCGGCCAAGTCCAAGCGCAGCGTACCGGCAATTTTTTTCATGGCTTTGATCTGCGCGTTACCACCAACACGCGACACGCTGATGCCCACGTTTACCGCAGGGCGGACGCCGGCGAAGAATAAATCAGGCTCAAGATAAATCTGTCCGTCGGTAATCGAAATGACATTGGTCGGAATATAAGCGGATACTTCGCCCTCGAGTGTTTCGATTACCGGAAGTGCCGTCAAAGATCCGCCGCTATCTTTGTAGTAGTGAACGCGATAGTTGTCCTTGTCAGGCATGGAGTCAATCCATGCCTGGGCTTTTTTCTTGCCATCAGGCCGGTGGTATAAACTATTCGTGTCGTCTGGGCGTTGCGCTTTATCCGCCTTCAAGCCTTCTGGATGTTTCTTGGCGATGCTACGATCGAGTGAATCCTCAGGCGTATCCTTGGGCACCACGGCATATTCGTCACGAAGCTTAACCGAGCGCTCCAGCAATCGAGAGTGAAGATAAAAGACATCACCGGGATAGGCTTCACGACCGGGGGGGCGTTTGAGCAACAAAGAAAGCTGACGATAGGCCTGTGCCTGTTTACTCAGGTCATCATACACGCACAACGTCGCGCGACCTTCCTTGTACATGAAGAACTCAGCCATCGCAGCCCCAGCATAAGGTGCGATAAATTGTAGCGGCGCCGAATCAGCTGCAGATGCGGAGACGACGATGGTGTAATCCATGGCTCCCAATTCGCGGAGTTTTTCAACCAGGCCGACGACTGTTGATTCCTTCTGGCCGATGGCGACATACACGCAGATGACGTCGCCGCCTTTTTGGTTGATGATGGTGTCCACGGCAATGGCGGTCTTGCCGGTTTTTCGGTCGCCGATGATCAACTCACGCTGTCCGCGCCCGACGGGAATCATACTATCAATGGCTTTAAGCCCGGTTTGTAATGGTTCGTTGACCGGCTGGCGCTGGGAAATGCCTGGGGCTTTGAATTCGATGGGGCGGCGGTCCGGGGTATGGATATCGCCCTTGCCGTCCAGCGGACGCCCGAGCGGGTCAACCACTCGACCGATCATCGCTTCACCACAAGGTACGCTGAGCAATTCGCCCGTGCGGCGAACCTCGTCACCTTCTTTAATCCCCAGATAATCGCCAAGAACGACCGCACCGACGGAATTTTCTTCCAGATTGAACACCTGACCGACTGCGCCATTGGCGAACTCGAGACGTTCACTAGCTAAGGCGTTGGTCAGTCCGTAGATGCGCGCGATGCCGTCACCGACTTCGAGCACCGTGCCAACCTCCGCCACATCCACTTCGCTGCGATAATTTTTGATCTCCTCAGTGATGACCGATGAGATTTCGTCGACTTTGAATTTCATGACCTTTTAACTCTTGCCTCAATAAGCTTGCGTTGCGTTGCTACCGACGCAGTAACTTTCTTCCATCTAATAGCTTCGTATGCCTTTAATCTAATTATCCACCACCCTGTACGACATATGTCTTACCGCTGTGTATCTCCTGTGCCGTCCTAGCGCTTAGCGCCTTGGATAGTTTATCCAGATTTGATGCCACACTCATGTCATATTTAATATCCCCGATTTGCAGAACCACGCCTCCGATGATGGATGGGTCAACCGTTTCAACCAACTGGGCACTCTTGCCCGTTTGGCGAGATGCGACTGTTGCCAGCGTGCTCTTAAGCTCGTCGGGTAGGGGGATAGCCGTACGTACGTGAACATCCACCCGGCCACGCTCACTTTGAAGCGCAAGACGATATTGCTCAACAATGGTGCGGAGTAAATTCAAGCGATCTTTGCGATTGAGAATCTGCAACGTGTTGATCATCAAATCGCTTGCCTTACCACGAAAAATGCGCTCGATACTTTGTTCTCGATCACTGCCATCCACTGTAGGGTCACTGAAAAAAGCATCCAGGGATGGTGTGCGGTCCAGCAAGGCGATCAGGTCCACAAGATCAGCCAGGAGGGCATCTTCTTCGTTTGTTGCCTGGGCCAGCGACAAAATAGCGCCGGAATATACCTTGGCAAGGGCAACTTGTTTGTCGTTTACATTGGCCATGCTATGATCCACGCTGAAGTCTGCGTATCATACGCGCTTCGTAAAGGCTCGTTAGTTTTTCTGCGAAGCGTTCAATTCGTCTATCGATTCAGCGATTAGCCGACTATGTTGCCCGGCGTCCAGTTCCTTACGGATAATTTTGGAAGCAATGTCTACCGCAAGCTTACCGCTCACATCATACAGTTCTTTAATGGCGGTATCCGTGGCCACACCAATTTCTCGACGAGCACGATCGAGTATATTGTCCGCTTCCGCCTTGGCGTCTTCCTCAATCTTACGCTTGAGCACTTCCGCATCGCGACGACCTTCATCGACCATCTTAGTCGCCTCCGCCCGAGCTTCATCCAGCTTGGCGGTGTATTCAGCTAAGCGGGCTTCCGCTTCACTGCGGTCTTTTTTGGCTGAAGCCAGGGAATCGGTGATGAAATCCTCTCGTTGTTGTAGCGCGGATAGAATCGGTCCCCAGGCGAATTTTCCCAAGACGATCAAGACCAGGACAAAAATGACCAAGGTCCAAATCGCGTTGCCTACGTCACCGGCGAAGGGGTTAGCCGTGCCGCCTTCGCCACCCGATGCCACGGCATATGTGGTGGTTAGAAGCGAGGCGACCAAGAAAAAAATTACTTTAGCCATGTCTCTCATACCTTCTCGCGTTCACGGATAATCACTTCCGCTAACAAAAGTTCAAGACTATCGAATCGCAAGGGTAACAGGTTACCCTTGCGATTCGAGTACATTCGATTTTTCTAAAGAACGGCCAGTAGGCCGACCACAACGGCGAACAAAGTTGCACCTTCGATCATAGCTGCGGTAATAATCATAGCCGTGCTAATGCTACCGGCGGCTTCAGGCTGACGAGCCATCGACTCAACGGCGCTACCACCGATTCGACCAATTCCAGCGGCACCACCCATAATGACCAGACCCGCACCGATAGCACCACCAAGCTTACGAGCACCGTCGGTGGTTAAAAACGTGGCGTGCTCAGGCGCTGCGCTAACGCCATCACCTGAAGCCATCGCCGTTGAAGTACCCATGAACATTGACGCTACACCAAAAACAATCATAGCCAGGGCGATCTTAGAGAATCGCTTTTCCATCGTACCCTATCCTTCCGTTTCAACAGTCGCTCTGCGGGAGTGAGCAACACAAAGTCAATCCGCCATCGCTGTCATGCCTTACGACCCGACTGCCCCGCAACTATCCGGGCATGGCGAACGTATAAATCTTTTCTCAATGAGAAGGCCCCGGCCAATCGCTTAATGCGCGGCTGCGTGAGACTCCTCATGGCCGTGGTCGTCGTGATGGAAGACCACGCACATACCAATAAACAGCGTCGTCAAAAACGTAAAAATATACGCCTGCAAAAAGGCGACGAACAGTTCGAGCATCGTAATAGCCACGCTGGCCAGCACGACGGGAATAGCGATGATCAAACCGCCGGTCGCGCCCATACTGCCCCAGGCCTGTAAAATAAATCCGACGAGTACAGCCAGCAAAATGTGGCCCGCCATCATGTTCGCAAACAGTCGAACGGAGAGGGCGAAAATTTTGGCACACAATCCAATGATCTCAACCGGAACCAACAAAGGGGCAAGCCAGAGTGGGCCGGGGCAAAAGTGAGCGACGTAGTGCATGCCGCCAAGACGGAACCCATTGATTACCATCATCAACATAGTTAACAACGATAGGGTTGCTGTCGTGTATATATTGCCGGTAGCTGCACCGCCAATGTGGGTGCCAAACAAGGCACTAATTGCGGGAAATGGCAGCAATCCGAGTAAGTTCATCGTTAAAACGAAAAAGAAAACACTCCAGATGTACTTAATGAACCGATCGGTGTGCTCTTGTAATGCGGGTTGAGCTACTTCTTTGCGTAGATATTGACAGATGGTTTCGAGGAAGTTGGCAAACCCTGTGGGCACCAATCGACCGATTTCATCCGTGCCTCTACGCTTGCCCGCAAGCATGGGCATCAGCAGCGTAAGCAATATGCCCGCAGCGGCGATCATGGTAATTTGATCGCTGAGAATTGTAATTTCAGCCTCTGGCGTTAGTACCCAACCAACAATACCCCACTTAGATTCCAAGTCCACTGGGAGTGTGGTCATCGGGTGCTGGATGACATGTTCCAGCGGATTGCTACTTGCGAGTATGGAAAAAGTCATGTTTGACCTATTACTTCAATCTAACGAACACACATTACGCCGCGTCAACCGGCGGCTGCTTACTTAGCGACTTTGCCGATTGTAAGGTGAACAACGTATCAGGAACAAGCATGGCCACATAGCCGATACCAATCCACACCAATAGCGGTGTTCGCTCAAACCAACCACTTAATACGGTGATGGTTCCGAACACCAGGATCGCCACAAGTCGGGCGAGCATACTACCCAGCGCGGCATTGACAATCGCGGCACTGGTCATGTTTCGCGTAAGCACAATCGGCAAACCGCCGCACCACGAAGCTAGCAAACACACCGCGCAACCGGCTAACATCGCCGTAACCGCTTCACTACCGCCCAGATGTTTCGAGGGCCAAAATCCCACCCCCACCAGCAATAACACGACAGTACTACTCAACAAGCAAAAACGCAGGTAAGCCTTTATCGCTTCAGGCTTGTCCGTCGCGGTCATGTTCATCGCCTCGCGCCTGCTGCTCTTGAGCAGCACGCTTTACTTCGGTCAGAGATCGTCGGATCAGATTGTAACCGCCGCCGAGAATACCCAGCCCGGCACCAATCAACACGCCGCCCTTCGGGGAAGCGTAGTATCCTCCGACCCAATAGCCAATAAGCGTAAACCCGATGACTGCACTACCAAACTCAAACCCCAGTCCAGACAAGCGAACCCAGTTCGAGCGTTTTCCAGAGGCATCAGGCATCAGGTATCATCCGCGATGCTCATTATTAATCGTTGCCTAAGTCGAACTCGCCTTAGCGTTGTAGGCCGAGCGGTGTTAGACAACTTCGAAACCTTGCGAGGTTCGTGATGAACGTCACAAGGGGGGGCAGTCTAGCAATCTCGTTCATGGGATTCAAGCACCTTTTTCATCTATTTAAGTTATTTTCTGATCGAGGTTTGTAGCTGCCAAAAAAGTGGCATACTGCCCTGCGATTGACTCTATCGCACGGTTGTTATACCCTGTAGCTTGGCACGAGAGTTGTGCGATTCATCTGAACAATACCTCATGGGCAACATTGGACATGTAGCCGTCGTTGGCGCCACCGGTGCGGTTGGAAAAGAGGTTTGTACGCTACTGGAGTATCGATCCATATCGGTCGATCGACTCACGTTACTGGCCAGTGAGCGATCTGCCGGGCAAATTGTCCAGGTTGCTGATCGAGCATATCCCATCGAAACACTGACTGAAAACAGCTTTCACGGCGTTGACTACGCGATTTTCAGCGCCGGAGGAGGCGTGAGCCGATCGTTCGTCCCGCTAGCCAAGGCGGCTGGATGCGTCGTAATCGACAATTCTTCAACTTTTCGCATGGATGACGACGTACCTTTGATCGTGTCGGAGATTAACCCCCATGATCTTGACCATCACCAGGGCATCATCGCCAATCCCAACTGCTCCACCATCATTATGAATATGGTCGTGTGGCCCTTACACCGGGTGAATCCGGTGAAACGGATCGCGGTCTGTACCTATCAGGCGGCTAGCGGAGCAGGTGCGGCAGCCATGCAAGAGCTATCTACGCAGACGGCAGACGTATTAGCTGGTCGGACTGTTGAGCCGAAAGTGTTGTCTCATCCGATAGCGTTCAATCTGTTTTCGCATGATACGCCGATCGGTGAGGACGGATACAACCAGGAAGAACGGAAGATGATCCAGGAGACGCGGAAAATTTTCCACGTCCCGGATTTGCCAATCACAGCTACCTGTGTCCGCGTGCCTATTCTGCGTGCTCATAGCGAATCGGTGAATCTGACTTTCACTCATCCCATGTCGGCACGGCAAGCCAGAGATATTCTTTCCGCAGCGCCGGGTGTCCGTGTCGTCGATGACGTCGTAGCCAACCGATTCCCGATGCCCATCGACGCCACCGGCTTAGATGAATGTTTGGTTGGCCGCATCCGGCAGGATGTCAGTCAACCCAACGGAAACGGTCTGGAATTATTCGTATGCGGTGACCAGATAAGAAAAGGCGCAGCCCTTAACGCCATACAGATTCTAGAGTACCTGGTAAAACCGCCACGCGTTTAATCTGTTCAGCGATTGACGTGCAATCCGAACCCCGACCGTGACAAGCTGTCTAAATACCTTGCGTACGCTGGATGGCTTGCGCCTCTTCAAACCCGGCTGGTGTTCCGTTTGGTTGGCCCGGATCATGGGGCAACCT
>JAJRWX010000042.1 GCA_024276605.1 Planctomycetota bacterium
TATAGTACACCTTCCTAAGTAAGAAGTCAAGCACATATCTTCTATTTAGTGGCTACATATCGACAAAGCCGAAATCCCCCTAACCCTCTGTCACTACATCAGTTAAATTCCCAAAACGCCCAATCTCACCGAAAAGTTCGGTTTAACTATCATGCTTCGGTCTTGCTCTGAGTTACAATATCCGATCGGTCGAGGAATTTGGTGGGCCATCTCGTTTTGAAGTATAGGAAACCAATCCGAGCGGCGAGCGCGAGCGACCTGTGTCTTCGGATGGTCACTCATACCGTCATGTTCCACGAGGCTGCGGTGTATATGGCGCATTAAAGACATGGGCAAGTGGCAAGGCGTATTGAAGACACGGGTCGCACGCGCTCTCCGCTCGGATTTGACTATCCCGATGGTCGTGGGTGCCTTTGGTGAAAGGCCGGTCGACTTGCGAGTTCAGTTTGCACGTCGCGCCATCCGCTGATAATAGAGACGACTTCCAGCGGCTTGGTTTCGGGCCGGTAAACCACGTAGTAATTGAATACGGTCCAGAAACGCACATCCTCGTCGGTAAGGTCTTCTCGCTTGTGGCCGATTCCCGGCGTCTCAACCACTTTTTCGATAGCTTCGCGAATCACACCAATGACGGACTCGGCCCGACCAGCGCTACTGTACTGTGATCCAAAATATAATCAGCGATTTGTATGAGATCAGCGCGTGCTTGTGGGGTAAGGCGATAAAGTTTCACTGACTCATCTTACGGCGTTCGTCGATGTGGTCCATCAGTTCCTTGAAGGTATCGTCACCATCCAAAAGCTGTCCCAACTTCGCTTGGGCGACACCATCAGTGATCTTCTGACGCACATCCGCCCGCCAGCGTTCATCTTCTTCGAGCGCACGTAACCCGGCCCGGATGACTTCGCTGGCCGAAGCGTAACTCCCCGAGGCGACACGTTGCTGTACGAATTGCTGTTGCTCGTTGGTCAAATGTACATTCATGCATTCATTATACATCGTATATCCATAAATGTCCAATTCGGACATATAGTCGGCTTGTTGTGTGCCCTGGCTGGTAGGGTAGGTGGCAAGGCGTATTGAAGACACGGGTCGCTTGCGCTCGCCGCTCTGATTCGACTATCCCGGTGGTCGCGGGTGCCTATGGCTAAAGGCGATTCAATCTTTCGCCAATTGCCAATTGGCGAAAGAACGATTTGCCCTACCGGGCCGGCCAATAGATTGGTGATTTGGATTGCGCACTAGCATCGATTGAATGCGTATCATCGACTCCCCCAAGTCCAAAAAGAAGGACTTTTGCCACCCAGACACCCGACGCGTTACGTTTGGATGGTGTTCAGTTCTAAAGTCGAGCCGCGAGTCTCGCATTATGTTTGGTCTGAGTATCGGGAAACTAAGGCAGCAAGGGGTATGGCAAGAAGAGCCGCAGCCATCGTGGCATCTACCACCATCCAGGTGAATTGAAGGCGGTCCAGCGTGGGGGTTATCAACCCGACAAATAAGGCCTCAGCAAGCCATACCACGGCCACGAGCGTATACAATTTTCGATTGACACCACACACAAAACACACCAACAGGCCAAGTGCCGGCCATGCGCCGTCTAACCATCTAAGGGCATGTAATACCCCGTCGATAAGCGGTCGAGTCAAATAGTATCGAAAGTTTTTCCAAATAGTTTCACCACCGAACGGTGCACGCGTGTGCGCGGCTACTTTCATGCGATCCACAAGTACAATCGATTCACCCAACGTCAAATGTGGAAGCCCCCAATAGGCATACCAATAGGTTTCAGCGTCACTATCGATGGCCGAAGCAGGGTGTGCAATCCAGCTCTTGCGTCGTTGCACCGGCACTGATGTAGAAGTAAGATGTTGAGGCTGGCGCAACAGATGACTTAGGCCATAAGACAGTGTGTGGCGCGCATAAGACCCAAGATCGGACAAGACCATATCCCGACCAAACGCGGCCATCGAATCATCGTAAGTCCACTCATTCATGCCCCCATCGTGAATAGCCCGGTATCGTGCTACCCAAACATCCAACGGACTACTTAAATAAGCGTCAGCCATGCTTCGTTCGGGCAACCATCGTAGCGCACCAGCCGTGGCTACCGTGTTCGGCAAATCAACTCCGTCATAATAACGCATCCGCAATGTCAGCAGCGCTCCAGCTGTCCCGTTAGAAGGTCGCCAACGGCCTGACAATACACCGTTTAGACCACATTCAAATGCCACACACATGGCAATCGGCATGCCCAATACGGTCAAAGTGAGTATGAGCTTGCGACGATCCGACCACAACCAAAAGATCATAAACAAAACCGTAGCGGCAATAATCGGTGTTGCATTACCACGTGTCAGCCAGGCTAGGCCAAGCATCATGCCTGCACCTGTAAACCAGCCAACATATCTCTTGCGCATCAACCCCGCGGCTAGCAGTAACATGCCCATCGATAACAATACCGCGAATAAAGATTCTGACATGATCCGCTGGCCATAAATAGCTGTCTGCAACTTGGCCAATACCATCAACGCGGCCAGCCAACCAAGCATTCGGGAATGAACCATCCGTCCGAATCCATAGGCTATGAGGGGTAGCAGCGCTAACATCGCATGTTGTGCCACGACCACCGGCCAACCCAATTGGCCAACCATCAGTAAGATAGCCGCTAGAAATAGGGAGTATCCTGGTTTGCGCATTTCAAAGTGCGGTAACCGATCACCGTGGACCATCGCCTCAGCCGTAGCTACATACTGCGCCGAATCGGCACAGATAACCGCTCGGCCCTGCTGTGAAGAAAAATGCGTCATCTCAGCCAGCAAACTGACAGCTAGAATCAGTCCACATTCGAGCCATGTGATCCACAGGCGATTATGTTGCGGATAAGCAGGCTGTTCATCCATCGTTGTCGATCATCCTCTTACTCATCAGTGTTGCATCCTCTAATAGCGCACAATGAGGGCGCCACAGCCAATAAAGTTATCGGTCATTTGCGCTGCCATCTTGTCAAGCCATAGCGAGATCGCGTCGGCCGTGAAAAGGGTGCATGCTATGTCGTAGTGGGGGCAATACTCAGCCTGAATATGCGGCCCGATCGATCATGATCCGAATCGTCTCGGATGGTGTGTCGAGTCGTATTAACCTGAAAACCGTGTGCTCGGGCACGGTCGGGGAAGTGATCCGCCACACTACGATGGGGATCCGCGATCAAGGCAACACCCCCAGGTTCAAGCAGCACTTGTAAACACTGTAATAAGGGTTCTTGATCTACGAGTTGATAGAGCACATCAGCAGCCCATATATGACGATACTGTTTGTCACGCGGTGGATGATGCCAGTCAAGTACGGAACAGCGGTGCAGTGAAATTTCATTCAGCCCAGCATTGTACTGTAAAAAGTCAAGGGCAAGCTCGTCACAATCAGTAGCTGTAACTTCCCAACCAGCTTTGGTCGCAGCCAAGGCTATGAGTCCCAGCCCACAGCCGATCTCCAGCGCTTCTCCCGCTTGTCCGAGATCGCCTGATAAAATCTCCTGAGCCAATATCATGGACGCCGGCCAAAGCTCAACGCCATACGGTGCTCGATCTTCGTTGATAAACTTCGCAGCAAAATCCGGCTCATCCAGCAGTTGAGATGCATCCGATAGACACGCTAACCGAATCGAAAAGCCATCCAACGGTACCTGACGATAAACAACCGGACATTTACGAAAATATGCATGACCTTTTCGCCAATTAAATAACGAGGATGAAGATGTCGGGTCATGCATTCGATGGGCAACCTATGAAGTACAAACCTGTATGATACAGTGTTCAAGCAGGCTGGGAAATCTTATAGTATCCGCGGACAAGGACGGTAGAAGTTTCCTCGTCAGCTCAGCTTGTCCGATAGACCAAGCAAGCCGGAGAGGCAGGTAGAAAACAGTTATGCGAGAATTCTCATTCCCCGCCATCCTTCTCGGCGTCGTGATCGGCGCCTTGCTCGCCGCGGCTAATGCCTTTGTCGGCCTGAAGGTCGGTATGACCATCAGCGCCTCCATCCCCGCCGCGGTGATGTCTCTGCTAATTATGCGCATCCTGCTCAAGCGGAAATCCATCCTCGAAAGCAATATGGTCCAAACCATCGGTTCCGCAGGTGAAAGTGTGGCTGCTGGGATGATTTTTACCATACCCGCGCTTTTTATCATGCAGCAAAATCCGCAGTACCTGGAAATGGTCATCTGGGGGGGGCTAGGCGGCCTATTGGGTGTTTGTTTTATGGTACCTTTGAGGCATGTGCTTATCGTGAAAGAACACGGCGTGCTACCCTATCCGGAAGGCGTCGCCTGTGCGCAGGTATTGGAATCCGGTGAAAGAGGCGGTGGTTCGGCTAAATCCGTGATTTGGGGAGCCATCGTTGGCGCGGTTTATTACCTGCTCAACGGCCTGGGTTTTTTCGGAGAAACCGGCAGGGCACCGATCAAGCGATTTCATACTGAATTTCAACTTGATTCATCACCGGCATTACTCGGCATCGGATACATCCTCGGCCCGCGCATCGCAGCTTACATGCTCGGTGGTGCAGTTCTATCCTGGTTCGTCTTTATTCCTTCTATGGGATTTTTCGCAGCCAACGCAACGGCACCCATTTATCCTGAGATGAACAGGGCTATTCCCGACATGCAGCCCAACGACTTGTATGAGGCCTATGTCCGTTACATCGGCGCAGGTGCGGTTGCCATCGGCGGTCTGATTTCACTGTTCAAAAGTTTTCCAACCATCATCGCATCGTTATGGCACGTTGCCACCGGCATTTTTGGTCGAGGTCGAAGCTCTCGCGCACGCACTGAGAAAGATTTACCCTTTAGCCTTATCCTGCTCATTATCGGTGGTCTGGGATACGCCATGTGGGAGTTCGATCAGATCGGGCTAAACCACATCGGGGTCATCGCCGTGGTGATATTCACCTTCTTCTTTGTGACGGTTTCCTCAAGGCTCGTCGGACTAGTCGGGCAATCATCGAACCCGATATCCGGCATGACCATCGCAACCCTGTTGGGTACGGCGCTGGTGTTTAAGTTCTTTGTACTCGATCAAGCCGTCGATCCAAGTGCGATAGATCTCATGCAACTCAAAGTCACTTGTATGTCCGTCGGTGCCATTGTGTGCATTGCCATAAGCGTAGCCGGCGATACTTCGCAAGATCTTAAAACCGGCTTTCTCGTCAAGGCAACCCCCTACAAACAACAGATGGGCGAGATGATCGGCGTGCTAACTTCGGTGATAGCCGTTTCGGGTGTCATATTACTACTCAACGAAACCCAGGGATTCGTCAAAACTGCGGAGCATCCACACCCCCTGCTTGCGCCGCAAGCGAACATCATGAAAATCCTGGTGGAAGGTGTGCTCGGCGGTAATGTGCCGTGGACGCTTATTATGATTGGCGGGGCTGTAGCAGCCATTATCGAACTGCTGAGTTTACCCGCGCTGCCTTTTGCCGTCGGGATGTATTTACCACTAGGATTATCCACCCCCATTATGGTCGGTGGCATTGTCGCTTGGTTGGTGCTTCGAAAAAGGAAATCAGAAAAAAGAGAAAACGACCTGGGCATACTCACGGCTTCGGGTTTGGTCGCCGGCAAAGGTATCATGGGCGTGTTGTTAGCCGTCGTAGCGGCTATATTCGCTTCGCGATGGGTGAATCCGTTGGACGGGGTGGATGAACCATTTACTCCCGCCCAATACATACCTTGGCTATGGCACAAAATTGATGCGATACCGGCACGTTGGGGCTTATCAGAAAATGGGTGGGATGCATTACCCATGTTCCCCTTTGCGGCACTCGTGATCTGGTTATGGTGGTGTGCCAGAAAAAGGCCTTCCGTCGCACTACCGCCTACCCCTGCACCAACACCTCAACCACCGGTGGAACCAACAACACTCCCCGAATCCCCCTCTGCGCCTGTCGTAGCGCCGCTTAACGATGCCCCACCTGCTTCCAGTAAGACTGAGCCGGAAATGCCATCACCTAAAGAACCCTCTTCTTTCTCACTACCGGAAGAAGCATCACAAGAATCATCAGTACCAACACAACCGGCAGTCGCTGAAGAACCTAAGCCTGATGCATCCACTCAAGATGATGTAATACCACCCAACCAAGAGGCTCTGCCACATTCAGCCGGTCCCTTCGGGCCGCCGGAACCATTGATAACCCATACAGATGAGGAAGCTCACGAAGAAGAAAAAGATGACGAGAAAGAAGACTCCGCCACGCAAGATGAATCGCAGACCATAGACGATGATGAAAACCCGGTGACGGATACGCAAGCATCACCACCTACTACGGACGAAACCGACGCAACTTCGCTCGATGAGATGGAACCTCTCTCCATAGAAGAGCTGGAACGACAAACTACCCTACGGCGTCTTCGAGAACCTCAAGACCCGCGTTCCCTCGACAAAGATAACGATGAAAATAACCATCAAGGCGATGATGTGGCCGACGACACCAACGATGCCCATGATGATACAAAGCGATATGGTGCCCCTGAATAATCAACTGTAAGCTTTTAGCGATGCAGTCTTACGTCGTTCCCGCGCAGACGGGCACCCAGATTGTAGGGCAGGTCGTTCTTTCGCCCTAAGGCGAAAGGTTGACCTGCCTTTCCCGATCACGCCTCGGACTTGTCTTTGGGATGCGATGTCTTGCCGTGTGACGGGTATGGTCAGCCGGGTGGCCCATCTCGTTTTCGGGGTGGGGGAGTCGATGATGGCGGACGCATCTGGTCATGTAAGGAAAGTGAATCACCATCGGCAATGGTGCCCCATCCTTTGGGTACTCCCAAAGTGTGGGGGACGTATCATGTCTCGAAAGGCATCGCAAGTGTCACGGTCATTGCACGGACTATCCTTCCCCCACCCTTTGCCAGTAGGCAAAGAATGGGGCAACCGCGCGTATATCATCGACTCCCCCAGGTCCAAAAAGAAGGACCTGGGCCACCCACCACTAAACCGCTTCATCGCGATATATCAGCGACCTTCGCGCGCGGCTTTCTGGGCGATCATTTTGGGATCCGGACCTAGCTTGTTGAGCAACGGCGTAAGCATCAACAAGACCACACCCGCGCCACACGCACAGTAGACCACAATCATATAAACCTTTTCGTAGCCGGCCTCGCCACTGGTCATGCCGGCAATCACACCCGATAGCACGCCGGCGAAGGCATTGGATAAGAACCATACACCCATCATCAATCCAACAAGACGCGTTGGCGACATGCGTGTAATGGTTGATAAACCAACCGGCGATAAACAAAGCTCGCCGGTGGTGTGCAGCAAATAGGCTAATATCATCCACCAAACAGAAACTAACGTACCGTCCCTCGCCCCTTGAGCGGCTATGACCATCGCGACAAAGCCTGCGCCAAGTTGAATTAGCCCCAACGAAAATTTCATCGATGAAGATATATCTCTATTAGCCTTACCCAACCGGGTCCACATATAAGAGAAAATAAAACCAAACACCAAGATGAATAATGGATTCACGGCTTGGAGCCAAGTGGTAGGAATTTCCCATCCGAATACGTGCCGATCCATATATCGATCGGCAAACAAAGTAAACGAGCTTCCTGCTTGCTCGAAGCACGCCCAAAAGCTGATCGAAAACGTGATCAGAATCAACAACACAAACAAACGACCACGCTCAAGAGGGGTACACCGCATAGCTTCATAGGTCACGTAAAAAACCGTCAACGGCCCAAGTATGTAAACGCCTTTTTGCACCGCTTCCGGATGTCGCAATAAATAAGCAGCAAATGGAACGAAAGCAGCAATGGCTATCCACAACAACAATGTTTTCGGAATACCAACCTTACTACTCTCCCATAACGCCTCAGGCTTTGGCGGCAGCCCGTGTGGACCAATGAGATGTTGCCACTTTAGGAATACCAAAAGACCAGTCACCATGCCAATCCCCGCCAAGCCGAAACCATAATGCCAACCGTATGTTTCACCCAGCCAGCCACATGCCAGAGGCGCGAAGAAAGCACCCATGTTGATACCCATGTAGAATATGGTAAACGCGCTGTCGCGCCGTGGGTCGTCCTTCTCATAAATAGAACCGACCATGGTAGATATGTTGGGCTTGAAAAAACCGTTACCGGCAATAATTAATCCCATCGCTATGTAAAAGAAGAAAGGGTCTTCGATAACCATAACGAAATGACCAAACGACATCAGCACACCGCCGAGAACGATGGCTTTTCTTGCACCAAGAAAACGATCTGCTAGTGCGCCGCCGATGATGGGGGTGGCATAGACGAATCCGATGTAAGCACCATACGTCCCGTGCGCAAGTCCGTCGGCATAAGACATTGCCTTGGTCATGTACAGCACGAGCAGAGCACGCATGCCGTAGTAGCTAAAACGCTCCCACATTTCAGCGAAGAACAAGACGAACAGTGCTTTTGGATGCCCAAAAACTGTATTTTCGGATTCAATACTCACGAGGTCGTTCTCCGTGCGGTTGCATGAGTCTGCGGATCAGCCGCTCATGCATACGCTATCCGCTATACCAAACTAGGGATTCAATAGGCTAGGGGCTTCCCCGACAGCGCCAAAACTTAAAAACACGCCCGGCAGCATAACCAAAACACACGGAACGAGCTAGCCGTACCTCCTGGGGAGTTGCTTTCTGTCTGCTACGCAGCATTCCCCCATTTTCACACCCAATCAGCATGACTCAGGATATCATCATGGCTCATCGTCAACTACAGTATGAAGTCAACGTGTATCGTGCTACGCGCATAACATTGAATTAGGGGTTAAAATCGAATCATGCCCGAACTACCGGAAGTGGAAACAATTGTACGAGCGCTCGATGCATCGATATCCGGGCTTACCGTCTCATCTGTTGTGGTTCACCGCAAAGATGTCATCCATGGCCATCCCGCTCCGCTATCTAGATGCTTACGCCGACAGTCGATCACACGCGTCTACCGGCGGGCTAAACGAATCTTGATAGCATTCGACCCACCGATCGAACTCATTATTCACCTTGGTATGACAGGTCGACTGGACATCGTCTCACCCAACACATCCATCGAAAAGCACACACACCTGCGCATCGTTTTCGCCGACGACAATATCGAACTACGATTCCGAGACCCACGGCGCTTCGGTGGAGTTTGGCTTCTACCAGCTAACGGACAATATAACGGTCCGCGACTGGGACCGTTAGGACCGGAACCCTTACCATTAAAACCCGCCGACTTTTATGATTTGCTACAGCGCAACCGCCAAATTAAAGCACTCCTGCTCGATCAATCAGCCATTGCAGGTATCGGTAACATCTACTGCGACGAAGCTTTACACGCTACCGGAATTCATCCGGCTACGATTTCAAACACGCTCGACAAAAAGCTTGCCGGCAAGTTGTTACGCAATATCAAACGAATTCTAAACAAAGCGATTGAGTTTCGTGGATCAACGTTGTCGGATTATCGACGCCCGGACGGCTCATCCGGTCAGTACCAACAGCAGCACAAAGTGTATAACCGCGAAGATAAACCCTGCCGAATATGTGGCGCAACGATTCAGCGATGGCAAGTGGCCGGTCGCTCATCCTACCTATGCCCAGCCTGTCAAACAATGCGATGAGGCGTGATCAAATAGTTTAAGGCGTGGATGAATCGCTGGACCAGCGCATCAGCTTGTTGCCCGTTTGTATTATAAATCCATCATCAACGACCAACATTGAGGCAGCCTTACCAACATCGCCCACATCTACCGTCCCTCGCAAAAGGCCACTTGCATTCCGCAAATCATAACAATAGACCTTTGACGTAGGGGCCTCCTTTTCGTTGTCCGGTCGATGAAGGGCTAGAAAATGATCCGCTACCATACCACGTGCGATAAAATGAGCGTTATCAGGTGTGACGCCTTCCCACAATGTCAAACCATTGACTTCATCAACCGCGGCCACACTGGCAGACGTATGCACAACCACGCCGGCTCCCTGCCGATCAATCCGTATGTCATCCCTGGGACGTCGACTTAGTACATCTGATAGCCAGACCGTTCGACCGTTTTCCACGTTGAGTTTGCGCACGCGCCGACCATCCTCAGAAAAATAAATCGCGTCAAAATCCACCAACAACGACGAGCGACGAAGCATACCGTCAATCGCATATCGCCAGCGGCGTTCGCCGGTTTCTATATCATACGCTGATATGGACTGCGCGGTGACGGTAATCAAACGACCATCGAGTGTGAGAAACAAAGTCTCCAGCGATCTCGGATCGTCCATGAGCAAATCACGCACATGCTCACCCGTTTCGATATTGATGATCCGACAGAATGTTCCGCCGTCCTCTGCAAAATGATATACCAGCCAAGGCTCAACCACGCGCATGGTACCGCGAGGGCCTTGTAATTTTTTATGCTGCCAGCGTACCTGCCCGGTCCTGATGTCCAAACAACTCACCCCAACACGATCGCCAGCTACCACCACCGCCGTGCTCGACAACGCAATCGTGCGCAGGGTTGCTTCGGCTTCCCAATCTCGCTCTGGGGCATCTGCGCCTTTGACTTTGTTACCGTAGGACCAGCGTGGCGCACCCGTGGCAGCATCCAGTGCATACAATATTTGCGTCGTCGAAAACAACACAATCGTCTCCGAAGCGAAAATCAAATCGGCGGGCATCTCACGAGATAATGGCCAGTGCCATAACTTTGCCCCATTCTTGGCGTCATACGCAGTAACTTCTTTCAGCGAGGATGTGAAATAGCGCGACCAATCCGCTTGAGGATGCTTGGAAACTTGTGGAGAAAGTAGCCGTTGATGTTCTCCAAGTACAATCGTTTTTTGTGCAGCCAGCGGCCAATGCAAACGCGGTAGGGCGGCTTCAATCTCCTTTCGTACATGTGCCAATCGCCGACGATAATCCAAAAAGGAAACCTGCTTCCCGGCATGATCGAAGCGAGCGGATGGATATTCGCGAACCCCCTTGGTCAACCAACTATACGCCTGGGGTAATCGATCGGCTGATTCATAGGCATCTGCGATACCTCGAATGATCGTCACCTTATCCAAGCGATCGGGGTATCGGTAATAGGCTGTAGATAGAATCGTAGCCGCCCGGGCCGGTGATGCATTGGCCCGCAACAGGTCCGCCTGAGCAATCATCGCCAATGGCGCAGTTCGGCTATTGGGAAATGTACGCACGATCATTTCTAGTCGCCCTAAATCCCCAGCAGCCTTACCACTGTCCAACCAACGACGAGCCTCCGACTCATATTGCGCGTACATCGAATCACCAAACTGGGCCAGTAGAGCATCGATACGATCAGCGGCTAATGCCCCAGACTTTCGATCTTGCGAAGCAGCGATAACGTCTCGGTTTGTGCCCTCAACCAATGCCGTAACCGGCTCTTCCCGTAACGAGCGATCGCGCAGAATTTGTTGATAAAGGCGAAGCGCTTCTTGCGGTTGTCCTAGTTTTTGATATCGCGTAGCAAAGAGTAGTCGATAGGCAACTTGTGATGGCCCGCTCGGCGCAGTATCACCGGCATAGTCGAACAACTCATCCAACTTGGCTAGGTCTATCGATTGATCTTTTGCATGAGCACGAACATAAGCCATAACATTTTCATAAATACGATGGCGCACAACGACATCCAACGTATCCTGCATGACATCCGCACGTCTAACAGCCTCAACGATAGCGCTATATGCCTCCTGGGCTTCGCCGTTTCGCAGCGCCACTTCCGCTAACTCCAGCGCAGGAACAGGATCATCCGGCGCAGCAGCCATTCTTGCGCGAAGCGAGGCCCAAAGCTGTGAACGTCGGACATAGGTTGACACATGCCAGGGGCCGGATACATACACTTCATTCGGTAGCGCGAGAATATTTCCCGTGCGTAGATTTTTTTCCCATTGGGTATCGCGCCTCAGGCCCGTAGAAATATCAAATCGAGATATGCCGACAGTGGTGGGGATCAATAACTCACTATCCACCCACATGCCGCGACCATAGATAGATGACCTTTCCGCAAGTTCAGTCGACCAGCGCATCTTGCCGGCGTCAAGGTCGTAACAACCCACCTTTTTCCCCGCCATGCAAAGCAGTTCATCTTTTACACCCAGGATGCTCTGCATGCCTAACATATCATCGCGTTCGTGTTTATGCAGCATCTCACCTGTTACCACATCATACACAAACAAATGAGCCGCATCCGTGGGTAGCACAAACAATTGATCACCATGAACCATTGCCGGGTTATATCCCCACGGCGAAATCATCTGCGCTTGACCACCCCAATGTTGCGCTTGAGCACCGGTAGATCGCTCGTAAGTACGAAGCCAACGCACGCTTCCCGTTCTGGCAGCTACCGCCGCGACGGTACCTAAATTCGTGCATACATAAATCGTATCTCCATCAACCGCCGCTATCGCCAGCGTGGCACGACGTGACCCGAAAGAACCCGTAGAAGCACTTCCCAAATGAGTCTTGTGAATCAACATGCCATCGACGGCTCGAATACGCAGTAAATAACAATCTTCAAAGCCAAACGATCGACGACGACGACCAACAATATAGACACTCCCTTCATGCACTAAGGGGGAGGTATCAAACACAATCTCCTCCAACGCAGGTCCAGCTGACTCGCGCGTCAGCGACCAGATGAGTTCTCCCCTGGCAGCATCGAGACAAATCATGGCCGGCGGGGTAGCCGGAGACTCATAGCCATAATACGAAGCGACTTCGCCCGGAAGCGCCGCGTACACTCGACCGCCATGTACCGTTGGCGCATACAACGCGGGAGGTTGCTCCTCCAGCTCGTCCGCTAGCGATTGATCCAAGTCATCCGTTCGTCTTCGCCACGCCACAGCCCCCGTCCGACGATACAGCGCAACAATCTCTCGCTGCATTTGAATGACGATCAGATCACCACTGACCACCGGCTGTATGGATAACATGCGAGCCAGTGACTCCGGATCATCCGTCGGCGCATGTACTGAACTTCCCCCCGTATCAGAATCCGATACCCCATCAAACGTGAACTGCCACAACAGTCCCAATTCATCTACATCCGACGAACCAATACCGTCACGCTGGTTACGTCCTCCAAATACAGGCCAGTCTTCTCGTGAAGATTTTAGCCCCATCGATATAGGCGCAAGCGTCTTCACTACACTGCCCAACGTGCGATACTCACCACGCCACGCAACCTTGGCTTGCGCTAGATGTTCCGGTACGTCCTGTTTCGCGCTACCTTCCAACTGCGTAATCAGAAATAGCATGGCTTCATAGTAGTCATCAGCACGTGCGCGATCCGGATGTTGCTCAATCACAGTACGATAAACCCGCTTTGCCAGGGCAAAATCACCCGCCTCGAAAGCTACCTGACCAATCGTATCAGCCAGTGATGGCGCACCCGCGGTACAAAAGAACCGATCAAACAATTCCAATAATGCATCAAGATCACGGCGATCACCAAGATCGCTTAAACGCTGTTGAAGTTCTTTTTCGTACAACTCGCGATAAGCTTTCAACCCCGCTCTAGGCCAGTTGGCGATGATTTGATTCAGGCGATGGCGCACACCCACATAGCGTCCACCTTTTTCGCGTACGAGCATACGACTATGGACGTCGGACATTCGCTGCAACAACGAAGCCGCATCCGTCCACCGCTCAGCCCGTGCTAAGCGCTTGGCTTGCGCAATGGCATCAGCCACCTCAAAACTGTCATTCAAGTAAACATCATGAACATTGACATTGTTTTCGTTGACGTCCAGCTCATCCTTGCCGAAAACACGACCACCCCCCATCAACACGGGGAATAGGCAAAGGGCAATCGTAAGAAACCGCAACGCCGCGTGATATTCAATGACGACAATCAATGTTAAGCTTTCTTCGCGTTCCAGTGCCGCTGAAGCAAAGGAGCATATCGCTCGCGGTGTTCACGACTGAGTACCTTTTCATCCGTCCAGACAGCCAAGGTCAACGCCTCCCCACAACCACATGAACGATTCGACTCAGCGATGCTTGGCAAACTCCTACGAATAAGGGCGATAGCATGTTCCGTGGCCCGGTTCAGATTACCAATGATTTCCTTCAGTAATGCATCCGATCCTGGCGAACCCTCGTGCGGTCGCCAACAATCATAATCCGTCGGTAACGCGATCATGGCATAACACAATTCTGCTTCGCGCGCGAGTTTCGCTTCAGGCATACAGGTCATACCAATCACATCGCCACCCCACTGTCGATGCATCAGTGATTCAGCCCGGGTGGAAAATTGTGGCCCTTCCATACAAATATATGTGCCCTTATTGTGAACGTCGTGGTTCACACCATCGCCTGCCTCAGACAATAAGGCTCGAAGGGTTGGGCAAAACGGCTCACTCAATTCCACGTGGGCCACAACCCCTTCATCGAAGAAAGTGGAAGCACGGCGAAATGTCTTATCGATGACTTGATCGCAAATCACCAGATGCCCCGGCGCGATAGGCTCTTGTAAACTCCCCGTCGCACCACTAGCCACAATCGCACGGACGCCCACACTTTTCATCGCCCAGATATTCGCGCGATAGGGCACATTCGAAGGATGATAAATATTACCAGCGCCGTGACGGGCGATGAAGGCAACATCAACCCCTTCCCAGTTGGCGAGAATCGGATCCATACTCGGCTGACCGAACGGTGTCTCAACATGTACGGATTCGCCGCCTTCTTTCAAAAGAACATTGCCCAAACCAGTCCCGCCAATAATCCCTATGCGCGTCGCTGACATCATATCTCCTATTCACTCATCGCTTACCCAGGTGTCACGGCCATCCTTCTATGTATCGACCGCCCATATTTTAATCACTAACTATCGCCCCAACGCGCACTGCTATCGCGATCCCAGCTTCGATAATCGAGCTAACAACCCCGGCAGTCGCTCCACAACACTGGCCACTTCCCCCTCGGTATTAAAACGCGACAAACTAAATCGAATGGCACCGTGCGCATACTTCTCAGTTATGCCCATCGCCTCAAGTACGTGAGATGGTTGCAGCGATCCACTACTACAAGCCGCACCACTCGAAGCGTAGATGCCCAACTCACTCAATAATATCAAAATCGCCTCAGCTTCCAGACCTTCAAAAGATATATTCGATGTATTGTAAATGCGCTGGGCACCAATCCCGTTTATCGTGGCATTGGAAACCTCGGCTATCAACGCACGTTCAAGCTGATCGCGTAAACCACCCACACGTTCGGCTGTTTGCACCATCGTCGCCGAGCTATGCTCCGCCGCTACCCCCATACCAACAATTGCAGCCGTGTTCTCCGTACCGGCTCGAAGCTCGTGTTCTTGACTCCCACCAAGCAGCAACGGTTTCAAACGTGTGCGTCGTCGAATATACAGACCGCCTGCCCCTTTAGGGCCATGAAATTTATGCGCACTAAAACTTACAAATTGAACCGGCCAATTCGAAACATCGACCTCAACCTTACCCACGGTTTGCACGGCATCTACATGAACCGCCACACCCCGTGCTTGCGCAATCTCTGCCAAATGCTTCACGTCCATCATGACGCCGGTTTCATTATTGGCATGTTGAATCGAGACTAACGCCGTGTCATCAGTAAGCGCCTCTTGCCAGGCTTCCTCATCCACACGCCCGTCACCATCAACACCCACATACACAACTTCATATCCCTCACACGCAAGCGTCTCCGCCGTCTTCATCACCGCCGCATGTTCCACGGCTGTCGTCACCAATCTTCGTTTGGCAGGCATCATAGCCAGTGCCCCACGAATGGTTAAATTGATGCTCTCCGTACCACTGCTGGTAAAAATGATTTCCCTCGGCTTGGCATGGATCAATGCCGCTACCTTCTCGCGTGCACACTCAACGGCATGCTTTACCGATTGCCCAAACTGATGCACACTCGATGGATTGGCATAGGCTTCCTCAAAAAAAGGCCTCATCGCCTCAACCACCTCTACAAGCGGGCGCGTCGTCGCATTATTATCAAAATAGATCGGTTCCAATTCTAACGTCCTTATATCTACCTGCGATGTGCTAAGTTAGACACAAAAGCAATCTCGCATAAATCATACCTCACGATCCATTTACGCTTGTTGAGTTGTGAGCTTGGACAACAACACCCACTCCTGCACAGACAGCGTTTGAGGCCGGCGCTGACCGTCAAATTCCTGACACACTGCGTCAATGGTTTGGCGATCTAAAAAGTAACCTAGTGCACCGCGCAATGTTTTACGTCGATGTTCAAAACAGCGCCGCACAACCGTAACGAAAGCCTCCAGTTTTTCGCGCGAATCAAAGACATTCGCCTTACGCACCATGCGTAAAATAGACGAATCAATCTTCGGGCGAGGCCAAAAGGCCGTACTAGGCACCCGCGCGATAGTTTCTACATCGCACAACGTCTGCGAAATAATACTAAGCGGTCCATAATCTTTCGTATCAGGCCTCGCGGTGATGCGCTGTCCCACTTCCCATTGAACCGTAAAACAAAGTCGCTCCACCATGGGATAATCTATCACTAGATTCATCACTACCAAGGTAGCCACTTCATAAGGCAAGTTAGCCACCATCTTGACCGGTCTACGACGCTGACTGTCTCCGTTAACCAGCCAAGTGCTCACCTCCTGATGAAGCGTATGCTTATTCTGCAACACGTCAGCATGTAGCACCGTTATATGATGATGATCTGCGAATCGCTCTTTGAGCACCAACGCTAAATCACGATCAATCTCCACTACAAAAACCGGATTGACTGACGCAACTAGAAGATCAGTCAAACCACCCGTCGCTCCCCCTATTTCCAAAATGCGATTTTCAGGCACAAGATTTGCCGATTCGACCAACAACCGCATCAGATTGCCGTCTATCAAAAAATGCTGACCGAACATTTTTCGTGGTCGCAAACCCCGCCCCATCAGCAAGGCCTCGATATCACGCTTGGTTTGAACGGGCAATATATCCATCAACACATCTTGTTTGAGTGGGTTGGCTAACCATGTATACCTTAACCTATTGTAGGGTGATTTAGAATCAGGACGAACATCCCGCCACGTTGGTCGTTTAGCCATACACACCCGCCACCACTGGGATAATCGAATCAGGCCGGTAGGACAGGCACGCACAACCACCGGGGTGGACGAACTGGCTTACAGCAAGTGCCACAAGTACATGACTGTGGTCTATCAGATTGATGCTGACCACCACCGGCTGCTGTGGATCGGTTGGAACCGCACGGAGGCGACGCTGCGGGGCTTCCGGTGGTCGACAGGGGCGTTCTACTGCGTGGGGTCGTCAACGCCGCCGTTGCAGCTGGAATTGGATCGAACTGTTGCCTCGGTGGTTGACGTGCGGTCTATCGAACGTTATTACCGGCGAATGGCTTTGATGAATGGTGGGCAGGGAATCGATGACCTTGTTCAAGGATGTCCCGGGCATGGTCTAATCGGACTTAGGTTTCGTGCTTTCCGACGCGCTTGTCCATCGTTCCAACCTCGTGTAAGATGTTGCGGCTCGGTGGAAACGGCTCCCGCCTCACCGAATTGTAGTACGAAACGGTGATGTAAAGTAGTACGAGGCGGCCAAAAACCGCATTTGCGGGTGTAGCTCAGTGGTAGAGCGTCACGTTGCCAACGTGAATGTCGTGGGTTCGAATCCCATCACCCGCTTTGTTGAATGCTCTTGCACTTCGTTGCTAAGTTCTGAATCTACAAAAGCTTTCCGCGGTTCTGGGTTCACCTTTTCATGTTTAATGTCAGTGCACATTTTTGCAGTTGAATGCCTGTGAGTGTCTCCTGCGCGCTGCGCATGCGCTGCGCGCTCGTCGTATGTACCGGTCATACGAATTGTCTGTGTGGATGATTCTGCATCGGTCGGCAGCCATGGAAGCCCTGTGACCATAGCCGCAACTGGTAGGATCGTTTCATCGGTATAGGCACCCGCCGTCAGGCGTGGATCCGTGTGTCGCAGATGTGCCTGAGTGAGGCGCAAAGGAACACCGTGAGCTGAAAGGTAAGTGGACAACGACTTGCGCATAGCGTGAAGATCGACCCGGCCAGCTTCCGTGACGTCCGGGATCCCAGCAAGTTTAAGGTCTGCTCTGAGGACTTTCATCCCCGGTACGGTTCGCAGTACGGAATCGGAAGGCTTTGGCTTGTCTGGGCAATACGCTCGCAGTGCTTCGGCGACTTGTGGATGCAACGAGATACGGTCGGCCCTTTTCGCTTTCGTGGTGTACGCGCGCAGGGTTAGCTGGGCGGGGAGTTTATCAAGTTGTACATCCTGCCATTGCAATGCACTCAATTCAGATCGTCTTAAGCCTGTCCAGATGGCGATGAGATATGCCAATGTACGTTCTTCACCCAGTCGTTCGGCGCGGGTAATGGCTTCTTTGCCAACCCTGGCTACCTGTTGTCCTGCACGAGGTCCATGCCGAATCGTTCTCAGCTCTTGAGCAGGCCGAACTCTAGCTGCATGCAACAGTGCTCCGATTTCTTCGGCAGTGAACGCCCGACGTGGTCGTTTTGCATTGATAGTCTTCGCCGATTGTTTTGTAATGGAAGCGAGTGGATCAGACGGAAGGCGCGACGTTGCCACCGCCCATTTCGCAAACTGCCTTAGAGTTCCGATGTATTCGTTGACGGTTACTCCGCTAAGGCCGCGGTCACGTAGCGACAGCACGAAGGCACTAACACGATCCGCTTCCAGTGATCCTAGTACCTCGATGTGGCTAAATGCGACGAACGCCTCAAGTCGTGATCGAACTTGTTGAATGTAGCGAGGGGCCTTCCCGCCAAGTGCCTTCAGATGCTGGATGAACTCATCTATGTGCTCATTAATAACGCGACGGGATTGCTCGGCGCACCGCTCCTTGGCCCGGTCAATGATCCCGCGCCTGCGAAGCTGCATGTCCGATTCCAACTTGTTGGCGATCTGCCGCGTCGCAGAGAGATCGGTGCATCCCGTAACCGTCCTGCGTTTTCCGGACTCGTCGGTGTAAGAGATTCGATAGGGACGGTCTCTGCGTCCGCGATCTTCTTCGCGTTTCCAAATCGAGGCCATGGTCTATTTCCTTTTTGTCGTTTTTGACGGCACACGGTGCAATTCCATGCCTAAAACACCAGCAATCTTTGATGCACTTGCTAAAGTGATCCCACGTTCTCCAGCGACAAAGCGATGGATGATCGCGTAGCTGATTCCTGCGCGGCGTGCCAGTTCGAGTCTCGACATCTGAGATTCCCGAAACGCGGCGCGTAGCTGGTCTGCAAGATCAGATGGTTTTGATTTTTTGCTCATACTCTTGCCTATATCATAGCTGACATACTTTGTCAAAGAGGATAGCGCGCCCTGGCGTATCATTCAGCGGTTCGCATCCGGGCCAGAATCTCGGCTAGTGCCTCGACTTCTTCGTGCTCACGTGCTTGGCCACCGTCGTACTCGCGGACCGCCGCCCGTTCCTCGAACTCGCAGCGCCACTCCTGCGTCTTCGAGCCAGGTCGCAAGTGCGAGCAGTGGTTGAAACCGTTTTCACGTTGAGTTGCACTGCCCTGTGGTTTGTTGGAGTGTACTGCTATAACTACCTATTCTTGAGGCATCGCACTTGTGCCGTATAAAGTATGCAGTCAGTTCATGTAGGAAACGTCTGCGGATTTCTGTAGCAGGGGGCGTATCTCCGTTTTGATGCTTGTTGCGGAATGCTTGATTAGGAGATTCCATGACGATACAAATGAAAACGTCGCGGATCGCTTGGTCATCCAGGCCATTGACCCACTCAGTTGCCAGCTTTCTCTGCCGGTAAGAATCTTCAGTCTTTTTCTGTCTCGCCTTTTTTTCTTCGTCCTGATACCGCGTCGTTTGGGCGGCTTTTTCCTGACGTTCTTGCACTTGTTGAGCTTCCTTATCATGCATTCTTTTTGCCTCGCGTAGCATCCAGCGAAACGCCTCGTTTTCGGAAAGCGCTGGGCAGCCTGTTATCCAAGTGGCGACAACGGATCGGGCTTCGCTTCCACCTCCAAGCGTCACACTCAGCCGCCTGCGGACGAGGTCTCTGCATTCCTTCAGCTCGTCTGGGTCCAAGCCGGAAATTATTTCGTCGATCTCTGTGTGCTTGGCTCGGTACTCAGCGGCCATATACGTCTCGATCTTGCTAAGCCGCTTCGTCATGGCCACACGCTTCTGTGTTTGGTCAGCTTCGCGATCTATCAGTCCCGGCATACGCTTGCGGATTAGCTCGACCCGACATCCTGGGCCTGCGCTGGTGCTAGCACCGACCAGAGCCTCCGTGATCAGTGCAGTCGTTATGTCGGGGAATTCGCGAACGAGTTTCTGATCCGTCGGGGCACCGATGCCGTGGTTGTTCAGCGTATCGAGAACCGCTCGGCTTTGCTCAGGCACCTTTTTTGAATCAGCAGCAGTCAGCATCTGTTCTGATATGTTTGAATCTGTTCCCTCTGTAGGTGTCACCCCCAGGTGACTGTTTTGGGTGTCATTGCTGACTGTTTCCAGCACCATAGATGACTGTTTTTCGCCTCCTAGCTGACGGTTTTCCGCTTTGAAAGGGTCACTTCCAGGTGATTGTTTAGCCTGAATTCGGGGCTCCGAATAGGTCACGTCAGGGTGACTGTTTATGCGATATACATTGGTGATACCTCTACCGCATCCTCGAGTAATGCGTAGTAGTCCCGCACGTGAGAGCCCAGCTACCGCCTTAACTACAGTTGGGCGACGAAGGCCGGTCAAACGACTGATACGCTCCTGCGATAGACGTGAGGTCCAGTCAGAAGATTGCATATGAGCAAGAATCACTAAGTAGACCTTTGCTTCCGAGCCTTTGAGTGAGGCGATCACGCCCGAGTCAATCACTGGGTATGGAATTTTTCCGAATTGAACGCCGTTACCCATTATGCCCATCCCGATGTGTCTTGATAAGTTCCTATTTTATTAGGGACGAATCATCAAAGCCCCTTAGTGCTATCACTGTACACCCCGTGATCGACGCGACTTTGAGCAATAAAAATTCGTAACGGCCACTGTTTTGATGCACGTGCTGCCTAGTCATCTCTGAACCCTCGCAACCTTGGCGGCATTGAATTGGTCTCGCGGTGGGCATCTCATTTCGATCCACTCTGCTAGGTCCGTCGCTCGCCAGCGTACCGATCGAGCCACCCTCACCGGCTTTGGTATTTGCCCAGAAGCGTTGAGTTTCCAAACTTGGCGCACACTGACATTGAGGCGTTGAGCTACATCTTGAACAGTCAAAAGTTGCATTGTCACGACCTTTCGTTTCCGAGTCGCACTATTGCGACCCTGTACTCAAAGGCGCGCGCGTCAACTTATTTCACGATGGTAAGTGTTGGGGACTAATGAAATGCTTGGTACGGAGGTGCAGCAGTGGGTTTCATGGGGTATGGAGTTCCCTTGTCAACTTGACACACGAGGTTGACAAAACTTGACAAAGGGCAGGATTTACACAGTTGGCTGCCCGCGATTGTCAGACGGTAATTTGTTCGCACTTACTGATCTGGCTTTGTGCTGATCGCCCGCGTATTGTTTTGCCAAACTCACCCATTGCCGGGCCGTTTCATGGCTAATACCAAGTTCGATACCGATTTCCCGATAGGTCTTTCCCGCCAAATGAAACTTGTACGCGTCCATGTGCTTCATATCAGGGGTTATGCGTGATATCCTCTTGGCGACCTTACGTCGCTGAGTTGCTTGTCCGTGTTTCGGGTTGCCGCTTTCTAGCGCTGTTTCCTCCTGCATCGACACTTGTATGCCATCCAAAGCTTGGGCTGCACCGGACAGGCTAATGCGGAGCACTGGGCCAACACTACCGTGTACATCATTCGAGACAGCCCGAAACTCCGCCACGCGAAGTCGATTCGATTCCAACAGCTCAATAATATAACTGCCGAACGGGCTCATTGTAGGAAAAGGGGATCCCGCAAAATACTCCCGCACTGAGCAGGGCTTTTTCGGATCTATTTCTACCGGAGATACAAGACCAGTGGCCTTTTGGAGTTGCTTAGGGATATCCCAGATATCTGTTATTCCATCGCTTCGCTTTGGTTGCATCGGGATCCCTGGAAATATACGCATCGTGAACACCATCAGGTCTTCCAGTGACACCCCGAAGTATGGACCGCTGTTGCGCACCAAGAAGTTTCTGGCCAACTCTCGGGCCCTTTTCTCCGGAATTCGGGTTACACGCTTGTTCGCGTCCTCTTCGGTAGGATGTAAGTAGTTAAGAATAACCTCTACATCCAGTAGGGGGTTGGTTTCGAGCGATGGAGCCTTTGCGTGAAGGCCAGCTTTAGTAACCGAAACCAGACTCAAGTTTTCATCTGGGCCAGTGGGAACGACGCGTACAATTTGTTTAGCAAGCAGCCCACCAAGCGTCCGCCAAAAAAACTCCTCGCTTACGCCATACATGGCAGCCCAAGTCCGCAATTCTCGTATGGTTAATTCGCCCTGGCGGTTGATGCGCGGATCATATATGTATCGTTCTTGTTTCTTGATTTCTGTAAGTGTGCCGAGAATCAATCGACATGAATCATTGGCGCTCTTCGTGACACTGCTCGGGGATGGGGCAAGCGACGCACCATTAAGGTCGTGGCCGTAAACCCGCCAGCCTAAGTCGCTCAGCCTAATAAATCCACTCGACTCTTCGACCCATTTGAGCTTAATGGTGGTATCCAATGCAGTCCGAATTGCTGTTGGCGTGAACTTCGGCTCCCCGCGTTCTGTGGCTTCGAGCCGGCAGCGCTTGGAAACTATGGCTCGTTTCAGCCGGTCTTTGCTGTTTCGTTCGCGAAGAAGTGAGGCAAGCGCGCAAAGGACGAGGCGATTCAGGCCATAACATTCAAGATAGGCTTGGCAGTCTTTAGTCATGACAGAGCGAGCACCAAGGCAATTTCAGTTCCATGCTCCACGCTTCACGATCATACATCACCAAGCACACCGTGAGAAGCGATTCCGCGCGACGGTCGACAGATATAAAGTGTATCTATTGAACCGCCGTTGCATTTGGCCACATGTGCCCATAAAATTTGAGTAAGATACACCGCAGGCCGCTATGCATTGTGCAACGCCAGCGGGCCGTGCAACTGACGAAGTCAACAAGGTGTAACGGATCCAATCCTTGGTGGGTATGACATGAGCACCGCACCGTCACCAAACGGTGGAAACGGAGTACGAGACACTCAAGGCCGGTTCGCTAAGGGCAATCCGGGTGGCCCCGGCAACCCTTATGCCAAGCAAGTGGCTCGTGTTAGGTCTTTGATAGTTGAGGCTGTCAGCGAAGAAGACTTGCGGGCCGTAATCGCCGCGTTGGTAGAAAAGGCCAAAGGTGGAGACATTGTCGCGGCTAGAGAGTTATTCGATCGCCTAGTCGGAAGACCAGCGACAGCAATCGCCCCCGAACAGCAGGAGTTAGAGGAGCGTCGCCTGAGTTTGCAGGACCGAGAAGTTGAAGTCAAAGAGGACCGGGCCTGGCAGGAGATTTGAAACAGTGGCGACATGCCCGGCATCTATTCCCCAGGATTCGCCACCGCCGAGCGAACGGCTCCGGTTGGTGAAGTCCGCGACTGCTCAAGAAACGAATACCGCAGAAGCCGCGAGTGGGCAAACGGCAGAACTCGGACGTCTTGGCAAGGTTCTAGAATTCGCGTTCGGTCTTGTAAGGCGTTTCCGCGAAATTGGTACGTCACATGATTCAGCTAGGCTTCGGGACACGGCTACAAGTGCTTGCATTCGCCTGATGAATTCGGAAGACCATCGCGACGTTGCGTACGGTATGCGGTTCTTCTTGGCCAATCAGCGTTTGCAAATAAAAATCTTGCACCTAGAGATGGAGCTCGCTAAGACCGGGATCAATCACGCTACCCAAGTTCAGGTGGCGCAGTTTCAAAGTAAATGATGTGGACGGTCGTAGCCACACGCATGATGAGCTTTTCATTCCAGCCCAAACGGTTTGCTTTTATTTCAAATACGGCTTCGATCCAGATTTCGCTTCGAAAGTAGTATAGGGCTCGGCGCCTGGCACGTTTCGACACGACGCGTACAGGAGGTTGGGTTTGCCAACCCTATTCTCGTTGACAATAACGGAATGCTCGCCCAGTACTACATCCAGGTCAGCGAAGTTGCGGAAGTTCCTCACTTGTGCGTGAGAGATTCGCATGGATATTTCCTCTATGCACGGGCACGTTAGCAGTCATTCTCGACTGCATCTGATGGTTGGAGCCCAACCTCGCCGCCTCGGACAGCTTGCCGCCCGGCACGAGCACAGCATGGACGATCGGTGTAGTGATGTCGGCAATGCAAATGCCCCGCGGCTCGCCCTGTGGCAGGAAGGACTGAATCGTCTGCGGCCGAGTGTCGGTCACGGTGCACGCCCTCCGCTGGGTGCAAGACAAAACTGGCGTTGGGTGGCATGGGCAAACGCCGCAGAATCGGGTTGTCGAATGCCCAATGGATGCTACGCGCGGCGTTTGCCCGTGCAGGCGCAACCGAGGAATAGCACGGGCAAGCGTCGCTCCATTCGCCTTTTTCATCCGCTATCCCTTCAACGCGACGCTTGTCCATGCCACCCAACTCAAGCCCGCCTAAACTGTCCTGCACCCCCCTCCGCTTCTCATGCGCTGATTCCCTTGCGTATCATGCCACTTCGTTCTCCGTCGCCCGCTCGGCCTGTTTGAGCACCAGTTGGGTGGCGTCTTCTGATAGGTCAGGCGGATAGCCGAATTTGGCCAACAAGCGACGGACACTTCGGCGTAAGTCTGCCCGAACCGACTCGCGTTGGGTCCAGTCGAGCTTCGGCATCTTCTTCACCATCTCTGCCAACTCTCGTGCCATGAGGCGCAGCGTGTCCATCTTCATGATTTCTTTGGCCGAACCGTTCTCCGCGAGGGCGTCGTAGAATGCGGTTTCCTCGACGCTCAAACCGAGGTCCTCGCCGTGACGCTGCGCTTCCCGCAGGTGCTTTGCCAAGTCCAGAAGCCGCGTGATCATCTCTGCAGTTGTGATGGCCTTGTTCGTGTACCGCACCATCGCATCCTCAAGTGCTTCGCGGAACTTCTTGCTCTGCACGATGTTGGTGCGTTCGGTGACACGAATCTGGTCCGTCAGCAGTTTCCGCAACGTCTCGAGTGCAAGGTTCTTCTGTTCGAGCGCAGCGACGCGTCCAAGAAACTCATCCGAAAGAATGTCGAGTCGCGCTTCGTCCAGACCCGCCGCCGCGAACAGGTCGATCACCTCGCCCGCATCAACCGCGCCGCCGATGACCTGCCGCACGGCCGCATCCACATCGCGCTGTCTCGCCCTCGCTCCACCACCGGATTCATCTGCGAGTCGCTTCCGAATCATCGCCGCGACGCGTTGGAAGAACGCCAGGTGCTCGACCACGTCCTCCGTCTCTGGCCGAGGCACCGCCAGCGCGAAGGCGGCGGAAAACTCCTTTACCAAGGTCCGCATCCGTTTCCAGCCGTCGTCCTGTCCAAAGATGTGATCAATCGCCCGCAAGTACACCGGCAGTACATGCTGCGGCTCGGCATCTAGGGCCGCCTCATAGTCGCAGCCGTGGAAGAATGACTGCAACTTCTCAAACGCCGCCAGCATCGCCGGCACCGCCTCATCCTGCACCTGCCTTACCGCCGCTTCATCGTGGCCGCTCGCCTGCGTATAGGTCGCCAGCGCGTCAGCCAACTGATCCGCCAGCCCAAGCAAATCTACGATCAGTCCGCCTGGCTTCTCGCCGTAGACACGATTCACGCGGGCGATGGCCTGCATCAGGTTGTGTCCCGCCAGCGGCTTGTCGATATACATCGTGTGCGCGGGCGGGCAATCAAAACCTGTCAGCCACATGTCGCACACGATCACGATTCGAAAGTCGTCATCTGGATTCTTAAACCGCTCCGCGAGTCGTTTGCGAGCAGCCTTCGTGCGAACATGGCTCCGCAACGGCTCCTCGTCATCCGAGTTCCCCGTGACGACCACCTTCATCATCCCGCGTTCATCGTCGGGATCGTGCCAGCCCGGCTGCAGTGCCTTGATCGCCTCGTACAGCCGCGCAGCAATGTCGCGGCTCATCGTGACCACCATCGCCTTTCCTTCCATCGCGGCCCGGCGCTTCTCCCAATGCTCGCTAATGAATGTGGCTAGCCGTTCGATCCGCTCGGGCGCGCCCACCAGCGCCTCCAGCGGAATACGAATCTGGTCTGCAACGTCCTCGCCTGATGCATCCGCGGCTGCGGCCTCCTCGAGTTCCGCCTCTGCCGCCGCCGCCCCGGCCTCATCCACCGTGAGCTTCACGATCCGCGATTCGTAGTACAGCGGCTTCGTCGCGCCGTCCTCGACCGACTGCCGGATGTCGTACACATCCGAGTACTCGCCGAAGACGTGGATCGTGTTTTTGTCATCCCGCTCAAGCGGCGTGCCGGTGAAGCCAACGAACGTTGCATTCGGCAAGGCCTCGCGCATCCACCGCGCACCGCCTTCCACGAATCCATACTGGCTGCGGTGCGCCTCGTCCGCCATGACGATGACGTTTGCACGTTCTGAGATCACCCCATGCTCCTCGGTGAACTTGTGGATGGTCGTGAACACCACACCGCCCGCCGCGCGATCGAGCAGCTCCCGCAGGTGATCGCGGCTCTCGGCCTGGATCGGTTCCTGCCGCAGCAGCGCCCGGCCCGTTGCGAAGGTACCGAAGAGCTGGTCGTCCAGGTCGTTCCGGTCAGTCACCATGACAATCGTCGGGTTGGCCATCTTCGGCTCGCGGATCAACGCGCCGGCCAGCATGAGCATCGTCAGCGACTTGCCCGAGCCCTGCGTGTGCCAGACCACGCCTCCCCGACCGTCTCCATCACCGACAGGGGCTTTCAGGTGCGCCAGCACTCTGGCGCGCGTACTCCGCACCGCGCGGAACTGGTGGTAGCCGGCAATCTTCTTGGAGATCTCGCCGCGCTCGTCCTCCTCAAAGGTGACGCACGTTCGCAGATAGTCCAGCAAGACCGACGGTTGGAACAGGCCACGGATCAACGCCTCTAGCGTCGGCTTGCCGCCCTCCGCCGGCCGCCAGGGCATGAATCGGCTGCGGCCGCTCGTGATCGAACCGACGCGCGTAAGCAAGCCGTCCGACGCGACCAGAAGTAAGTTCGGCACGAAGAAGTCCGGCGCAGTGTTCATGTACCGGTCGAACTGGCGGATCGCCGTGTCCAGGTCGGCTTCGGTGTCCGTGGGGTCCTTCAACTCGATAACCGCGATCGGCATCCCGTTGAGGAACACCGTCAGGTCCGGCCGGATCACCTTCCCCGACGGGCCCGCCACGGTCAGTTGTCGCACCACGAGCAGATCGTTCTTCGGCGGATTCTCAAAGTCAGTCAGCCGCGCCCGTCCGCCGCGCGTTTCGCCGTTCGCCGCATCCTTGTATTCGACCTCGACGCCGTCGGTCAGCAGCGTATGGAACCAGCGATTGTTCTGGATCAGCGTTGGATGGGGCGGACGCACGATCTTCCGCACCACTTCCTCGATCGTGTAGTTCGGCAGGCTTGGGTTGAGCCGTTGCACGGCACCACTGAGTACCGTGTCGAGAATCACATTCTCGGGACCGAATTGGCGCTCATCGGGCAGGTCGGATGCCGACATGACACGGATGCGAGCAGATTCGAACCAAGCGGAGGCAGCGAGTTCAGCAGTTAACTCATCCATCGGATTCCTCCGACATGCTCTCGCCCTCCCTTATTTCCTCATCCTCCCCAGAGGAGAGGTTTCGGAACTCAACGAGGCTCTTGCGGTAGGCTAGTCGATCCTGCTGATAAAGCGCCCGGCTTGCGCTAATCAGCACTTCTTCGATCTCGATGTCAGGGTACTTTTCGTCAAGATGCTCGTCGAAGTTGGAATGTGTTCCGAACCTCAGGTGATTGACGGGATCGCGGCCAAGTTGCTCTTGGTGCAAACGGAACATGAGTCCGACAGCCGCATCGACTGCGGTTGCAGTAAGTATCGCGTATTCGACAGAGAGCACACTCTCCAGTGCATCTCGGCCATGTGGCCCGACACCTTGGCTGTTGCGCAAGGCTACGACTCCATCAACCAGTGAGTTCATGCCCCTCAAAACGCCAGCAACACCGCGCTCCGCTTCCTTGTCATCAGGATTCAGAGCGGTCAATTCCAATGACTGGACGGCCTGAGACATGAGCCAATTCGGCTTGGGGTTCGGGGGGACTTCAGTGCCGCGATCCGCCAGAATCGTGACACAAACAGTCTCCAGCAAGCCTCGGCAGTGCGCAAAAGCGATACCGGGTTCATCCCGGATCGTCTTTTCGATGACCTCGACCGCAGGTCGCAGTGACGTTGAACTTGGATAAAGTTCAAAGAGCTGGCGACAGCTATGGAGTTCGAAGGGCTGGTCAGGATTTACCACTAGACCCTCCCTCGATCTGTACTCGCACCTCACCTGAAAGCAGCTTTGGCAGCAGCAGGTCGCGCATTACCATGAGCTTCCGTGATTCAACCATCACTTGGGCGTGCAGATCGTAAATCGCACCTATTGATGCGTCTGCTGCTCGGAGGACATCGGCAGGTGGCACGACAACCTTCGTCTCTTCCAGGTGACCGCGCTTGATGTGACCCATCGTGGTCGCCTTGCTGGCCGCAATCGCGCGGAACCACGGCAGATGCTGCCGAACCCAGAGAAGGCAGTACCAACTCGGATAACGGGTCGATGTAACCTTGAACAGGTGTTGGTTGAGAGCGCCTTTGCCGCCGAACCAGAGCTCGGCTTCAAGCGTGCCGGACCACGAGAATAACAAGTTGCGGTCTTCGATCACATACTGCTCCGGCACATCGCTGTTCGCCCAGTCAGCGCCCTCCGTTGAGCCTTTGCGGAGTTGGGCGATCTTGATCACACGCAAGTCTTCGCCATCACCTCGCGGCGGGTACTTTTGCAGCGCTAATCCGTTGAGGAACGTAGCGATGCTGGCGAGCGGCTTCACATCCCAGCCCTCCGGGATGGGGCCGATTTCGGAGTTGGTGAAACGCGTGGGGAGGGCATCGAAGACCTCCTGGGGCATGGAGGGGAAGGAGGATGCACCGGCTTGCTTGGCCTTGACGGGCTCGAAGTACACGAACCACGCCCGGAAGATCGCCCGCGCCAACCGCTCCAACGCCTCAGCCGTGCGCCGGTTCTGCTCGATCTTATCGTCGAGTGAAGCGAGAACGGCAGCGACGGCGCGCTGCTCATCAACTGGCGGCATTGTAACTGAAAACTGGCGTTGGGCTGTCAAGCTGACGTAGTCCGCCATGTCAGTTTCGCCCTTCCGTGCCGACCATTGAACCTTGAAAGCGTGGGATTGCATGAAGTAGTAGAGGAAGCGGCGGTCAAGCCGCGCCTGGTCAAGTGTCCGCCAGAACGTTGTTTGCGGGGAACAGACGAACGGTGGGGCATCGAGGGGAACAAATGCCAGTTTTCCGACCGTTCCCTTGTGCGAGAAGATCACGTCGCCTCCCTGTCCGATTCCCTTGCGGATCCGATCGAACGCAGCGTCGTTTATTTTTTGGGCCGACTCGAAGAGGACACGGCCCGTATCCATGTTCGCTGCACGGATGAAGGCCCAAGGACCGTTCCCGAATTCGTCGCGACGTGGCCGGTACTCGCCGTGATTTCCATCTTCGACGAGAAGAACTCCAGCTTTTTGTAAGTCAGCGACAGATTGCTGTGGCCAATCAATGGGCATTGTCGTCTCTCCTGTCAGAGACGAGTGAAAGCTGCTCTCTGACAAGGCGAGTCAACCGCTCGCCTTCGGAGAAAAACTCCTCCAGCTCCGCCAGCAGGCGTGGGTACTTCTCGGTGAACGGTTCGCCATCGTCTTCCTGCTCTTCCGCCCCGACATAGCGGCCAGGTGTCAGGACGAAGCCGTGTTTCTTCATCTCCTCGATAGTCGCGGCTTTGCAGAAACCGGGAACGTCGCGGTAGGTCCATTCGCCGTGTTGCTCTTCGCCCCACCACTCCGGTTTTGGCTCGCCGCGCCATTGGCGGAAGGCGTAGACGATCCGGCCGATGTCGGAGTCGTGGTTGGGGTCGCCCATGCCATCGGCGAGGAGTGTTTCGCCGTTGCCGCCGCCGGTAAGGACGCGGAGTGTGCGCGTCTGCATCGTGCCGAACTTGCGGGCGTCGATGAAGAGCGTCTCGCCCTGGCGATTGCGCCCGCCGTTCTTGAGGTTCTCGCCGGTCTTGTTGCGGTTGAGGAACCAGAGGCAGACGGGGATGCCGGTGGTGTAGAAGAGCTGGGCGGGCAGCGCGACGATGCAGTCCACCAGATCGGCTTCAACGATGCGCTGGCGTATTTCACCTTCGCCGCCGGAATTGCTGGAAAGCGATCCGTTGGCCATGACGAAGCCGGCGACGCCGCCACCGCGCCCATTGGGCGGGGCCAGGTGATGGATGAAGTGCTGAATCCACGCGTAGTTGGCGTTGCCGGTCGGCGGCGTGCCGTAGCGCCAGCGGACATCGTCCTGCAGAAGCTTGCCGGACCAGTCGCTGACGTTGAACGGTGGATTGGCGAGGACGTAGTCGGCTTTGAGGTCGGGATGCAGGTTGCGGAGGAACGTGTCGGATGGTTGCGAGCCGAGGTTGGCCTCGATGGAGCGGATCGCGAGGTTCATGTGCGCAAGGCGCCACGTCGTGGGGTTGGACTCCTGGCCGAAGATGGAGATGTCGGTGGTGTTGCCGCCGTGGGCTTCGACGAAGCGGTCGGACTGGACGAACATGCCGCCGGAGCCGCAGCACGGGTCGTACACGCGGCCCTCGTAGGGTTCGAGCATCTCAACCAGCAGTCGAACGATGCAGCGCGGCGTGTAGAACTCGCCGCCGAGTTTGCCTTCGGCCTGAGCGAACTTGCCGAGGAAGTATTCGTATACGCGACCGAGTGTGTCGCGGGCTTTGGCGCGGTCGCCTTTGAAGCCTATGTCGGCAATGAGGTCGATGAGGCCCTTGAGCTTGACCGGTTCGATGCCGCGTCGAGCGTAGTCGCGTGGAAGCTTGCCCTTGAGGTTCGGGTTGTCGCGCTCGACGGCGAGGATGGCGTCATCGATGAGTGTGGCGATGTCCGGGCGGGTTGCCTGGTTCTGGAGGTTCGGCCAGCGCGATTCAGGCGGCACCCAGAAGACACGCTCGGCGGTGTACTCGTCCCGGTTCTCGAGGAGACCCTCAAGCTGCTTACCGGTGATGTTGTCGGCTTCGAGTTCGGCCTTCAGTTCTTCACGGCGGGCTTCGAAGGAGTCGGAGATGTACTTCAGGAAGAGCAGGCCGAGGACGACGTGCTTGTACTCGGCGGCATCGACCTGTCCACGCAGGGCGTCGGCGGCCTTCCACAGCGTGTCGGCGTAGACGAGGTCGGAGTTGGTGTTGGTGTCATTCGGCATGTTCGGGTTGCTCCGGTTTCACTTGGCGTCCTTTCTCAGCCACGCTTCCACGGCCTCGCGGTGGAGCCGCCAGCGCTGGCCCACCTTGTCGGCAGGTGTCGGCTTCGTTCAGCCCCATGCGGACCCTCCGTTCCAACTCGGGCAGTAGCTCCACGTCAGGCACCTGGTTACGCCATTGTACGTGTTCGCGAGGTAGCGTACAGGGCCGGACCGCCAGTTCTGGCTCAGGCTAGGCGATCTGGGGTATCAGTAGTTGGCGAAGAAGGAGGCGGGTTTCTCGGGGTTGTAGCCGCGGCGGTCGTAGAGCTTGGTTATCATTTGCGTCAGTGGATCAGCGCCAAGATGTGATTCAAGTGATTGCTCTTATCGCAAAGGGCCAGGAGCGGGAAGCTCGCGACAATCGGCTCCATTCACACCCGAGGCGTGTGGCAAAAGTTTCGATGGTCTCTGTCGCTGGCTTCCTAAGCATTCGGTGGGGGCACGGCCCAATGCTGTTGACTTAAGCCACGTTCATTCTATCCGCCCTTCCTTTGATCCAGTTGTTTATTTTCCGCTTGGAGACCCGCGGTGCTGACGGTTGTGGATTCCTAAGGTAGCAGCGTCCAGTAGATCGGTGAGATAGACGGCCATCTCACCGTTGGGGAGGATGACGCGAACCACGCGAACGGTCAGGGAGGCGAGTTCCCGGCGCGCTGCGGGAGGTTGTTTGGACCGGTATGTATCTGATGGCGCGATCTCGATGATGCCATCATCAGCCCCGGAAGCCAAGAAGCTCACGACGGCGGGGAAGGTACTACTGGCAGGACACCTGAAAAGAAAATGACCGGCATAGTTCTCCATCAGGTATAGGATGAGTTCATAACTCGGGTAGCCACGGTCGAAGAGCACCATGCCACA
>JAJRWX010000043.1 GCA_024276605.1 Planctomycetota bacterium
GCTTCGTGAAGAAACGGCTGCCTGGTCAACTGATGTTAATGCAACGCAACGAGGCGTTGATTGGCAAATGAAAATCGAAGACGCACGGTGCAAACTGAAGTCCGTATATCCCAAAATTAAGGCGTGACAAAGCACTAGTGCCTTTACGATAGGCGTAGGCATCGCGCTATATGTTACCCGCGAGCCGATGTCTACCATGTCGCGAGCGCTTTTCGACAGTGCCCACAATAAGTGGAAGCAAGCAGGTATCGTAGACTACGACCTACAATACCGCATGAACGGTAGCGATTATGTCGTTACAGTGCGCAGCGGCATCGTCACATCCGCACAGGTTGATGGCCAACAACCTTTAAGCAGCGATTGGCGCACGTATGCTATGGACGGCTTATTCGAAATCCTGGCACTGGAATTGGACAATCAAGAGGAAGGCATAGGCCCCTTCGCCGGTGGTAGCAACGTCCCCGTGCGTGTACGCTTCAACATTGAACAAGGATACATAGAACGCTTTTTAAGAGCAGGTTCAGGCCGAGGGGCTATCATAGAAACCGTGAAGCTATCAGTCACAACGCCTACGTCATAACATGTTCACTCAACACCATCATCCCAGCATACACTTATGCGCTACTCACTAAATACGTCGTTCACGATAGCCCCAAAGCAAGACACACAAAGTGCGGCATCACAATCCACATCGGGGCCAAGGCAGACACTACATGCCGTATCAGCGTCGGATAGGATGACTACCTCAGTGGCACCTGTGTTTCGTGTATCCTCAATCAGGACGCGTAAGCTATTAACTTGATCTTGCGATAAGCCTGCGCTGCGACATGTGACGTCCGTTGTAGACGCACTGATAGTCGATAGGGCACTACAACTGCACAAGCCTGCAACAGCGATCATCACAAGCCATGCTTGAATCATCCAGATTCTTTTTCTCATGCCTATCAGTCTTATCCTACTCCATCGGCGATTGATTGCATTCACGCTTTTTATGGGGTGAGCGTCCCCATGCCGTCAGTTTCCCGGTTCGGACGAAAATGCCACGTCTGCCTTGCAGGCTCAGCACTGCAACGGTAGGAGCGGTCGGGGTGGCAGGCAAACTTGGAGGCCTGAACATTAGCGAATGGCTGCAGCTGCGAAAACAAGCCCACTCAGGAAACCCTCCACCTAAAAAACGTGCGCGCCCAAGTTCTATCCCGATTCCAACAAAGCACTAGTTAGCGGGAGTTGCTGCGACGGTAAAATGGCTAATCGCTACAGTACTATTACCATTTTCTCTGTTAGTGAGTGTGGCTGCGAGCAAATAATCTCCGGCGGGAAGCGGCTTAGCTTCGGTTAAGATGTCCTTAGTGGCAGCTTTACGAAGTACGAAATTTTCACCCGGCGATAGGAGAGGGTACTCCCGTCCGATTTCAAATGTCCCATCGTTAGCTTTTATGCCATAGGCAACTGCGCCGGCTTTATCGCTCATATCTTGTGATTGAATAACACATTGAAAATCTACGGCATCACCTAGCAACGGTTTGAAAACTTCCACGCGGAATGTCGGTGATGCGGATACCGGTGTCGAGATGTACCAGGGCGTTAGTGGGTTTCCATCTGCATCGTTGCGATATTCGCCGGCGTGAGAGTCGATGTGAATCCAGGCTGAGGGGCTGGTAAGAACATCGAGACTGGGCTTGCCTCGGCCTGATTTAGCCGTTGAGTTGGTCGTTGCGCATCCGGGCATAAGGATTAAGATGGCTGACATTGTTATGGCTGATGCTCGTAAACGCTGCATGGTTGCTCCCCGATCAATGGTGACGAATTATTATAAGCCCATGACGCTAAGGTCGAGTCGGCCTGATGTCAACGACGCCATGTCACCCAGCCTGTGATTGTGTGTGCTGGGCCACTGCAGGATTCCCGCCAGCGAGGGTATGACGAAGTGGTGCTGCATGGCCTGTCAACTGGAAAATACTCCCTGGCCGAGTACAGTATCTAATTGCCACTGAGCTTGGCGTCATCGACGAGGGTGTCGGATGCGAAGGCTTATATCCTAACAGGTTTGACTATGCGCTCTAATTTGACAGCCAACCAATTGAGACAGGAATTTCTTGACTTCTTTCATGGCAAAGGTCACGAAATCGTCCAATCATCTCCGGTGGTTCCACACGATGATCCGACGCTGCTTTTTACTAATGCGGGGATGAATCAGTTCAAAGACGTTTTCTTAGCTACAGGTACGCGACCGTATAAGCGGGCGGCTGATACGCAGAAGTGCATCCGGGCGGGCGGTAAGCATAACGATCTCGACGACGTCGGGCAGGATACCTATCACCACACGTTTTTCGAGATGCTCGGCAACTGGTCTTTCGGTGATTATTTCAAAAAGGAGGCCATCGCCTGGGCCTGGGAATTGTTGACCGAGGTTTGGGGTATCGACAAATCGCGTCTGCACGTGACGTACTTCGAGGGTGATACGGCGGATGGGCTAGAGCCTGATACGGAAGCGGCTGAGCTGTGGAAAAATGAAACTGACATTGATCCGACACACATACACCCGGGCAATAAAAAAGATAACTTCTGGGAAATGGGCGAGACGGGTCCATGCGGGCCGTGCAGCGAGATTCATGTTGATACGACGCCCGACAAAAGCGGCGCTGCATTGGTTAATGCCGGTGATGCGCGGGTGATAGAAATTTGGAATCTGGTGTTTATCCAATTCAATCGGGCTGGGGATGGGAAGTTGTCTCCCTTACCGGCTAAGCACGTGGATACGGGCATGGGGTTCGAGCGACTCTGTGCCTTGATGCAGGGGAAATCCAGCAACTACGACACGGATGTGTTTTCACCAATTTTTGAGGCCATACAAAAGCGAACCGGCGCGCCGGCGTATAAAGGACTGCTGCCGGGAATGCCGACGGATCACCCGGATCACACGCAACTCATGGTGGACGTGACCTATCGCGTGATGGCGGACCATATCCGTTGCCTGACATTTGCGATTACCGATGGGGCTATGCCTAGCAACGAAGGGCGAGGTTACGTACTTCGGCGGATTCTTCGCCGGGCGGTGCGCTATGGTAGGCAATATCTCAATATGCACGAACCGTTTCTTTGCGATCTTATCAAACCGTTGGTCGAGCACATGGGCGACGTCTTTCCCGAACTGCGTGACGGTCCGGACGCGAATCGTCCACGCGACAATGTAGCGTACATCGCTGAAATACTTCGCGATGAAGAGGCGTCGTTCGGTAAAACGTTGGATCGGGGCATCAAGCTGTTCAACGAGGCGGCGGACCATGCCCGTAAACATCATCATAGCCGAGTGAGCGGAGACGATGCATTCAAGTTGCATGATACCTACGGCTTCCCCATCGACCTCACCGAACTCATGGCTGAGGAGCAAGAACTGACGGTTGATATTGGTGAGTATGAACGGTTGATGGAAGTGGCACGCGAGAAGGCACGTAAACCATGGTCTCGACAGGGCGACTTTTTTAATGATGCTGAATCACGATTGATGATGCGGCAATCTGCCTCACAGCCGACGAGGTTCGTCGGTTGGGATACCACAGAATCTAGAGCGAAAGTTCTTTGGGTTACGGCTGGTAGTAATCCAGATGGCGACGCTCTTTATATCGACCAAGACGAAAACAAACGTGCGGCAATAGTTTTGGATCAAACTCCATTTTATGCAGAGAAAGGCGGACAGGTTGGCGACCGAGGTGTTATTGAAACTACGACTGGCGAATTCGTAGTTGATGAAGTCGTCGAATTGGATGAACGTATTGTACATTTAGGGCATTGCACACGTGGACGTATATGGTGCTACGACCCGGAATCTATAAAACATTCTCCCCAGCTACCAGCTACAACTCACCCACGGGAGCAAGCAAAGGCTGTTGTTGATGTCAGTTGTCGCATTCCCATCATGCAGAATCACACCGGTACACATATTTTAAATTGGGCGTTGCGGGAAGTGTTGGGGGATCATGTGCAGCAGAAGGGGTCGTTGGTTGATTCGGAGAAGACGCGGTTCGACTTTTCTCATCCTAAGCCGCTCACTGACGAGGAGTTGGCACGGATTGAAGACCTGTGCAACGGGCAGATCGAGGCTGACTATCACGTTTATACCAAGGAAGTTGACCAGGAGGCAGCGCGAAAAATTAATACATTGCGAGCCGTGTTCGGTGAGAAGTATCCCGATGTTGTGCGCGTCGTTTCCGTTGGCGCGGATATTGACGACATGTTGGCTAATCCCGCTGATCCCAAGTGGATGAAGTATTCCGTGGAATTTTGCGGTGGTACGCATCTCAAGACCAGCCGAGAAGCAGAGCGATTGGTACTTACGTCTGAGGAGGGTGTGGCGAAGGGTATACGTCGATTGGTGGGTGTGACCGGTGATACCGCGAAGCAGGCTATCGAAACTGGTGAAGCGTTTGTACTGGAAGTTGATGCGTGCTCTGAGAATGATTCTTTGTCCGAGTGTCTTGCAGACATCCAAAACCGAATCAATACATCCATCATTCCACTACGCACGCGAAGGATGCTACTCGACAAGTTGGCGGAGTTACAAAAAATCGCCAAAAAACAGGATAAACTGGCTGACTCAGCTTCTGCGGATGATGTCCGAGAGAAGGTAGCTGCTTTACTCGATGAGGCGGAAACCATAGGCGATGTACGGATGGTGGTTGGCGAAGTCCCTACGGCTAAGAGCGATGCGCTGCGTGGCGCGATTGATTGGATACGCCAAAAGACGGACGCCTCAGCCGTGCTGCTGGTTTGCGTGGATGACGGAAAGGTGACACTTCTAGCTGGTATGAGTAAATCCGTAGTTGGTAAAGGCGTCAAAGCCGGCGATTTAATAAAAGAAATTGCCCCATTGGTCGGTGGTCGTGGTGGCGGCAGACCGGACATGGCTCAAGGCGGCGGCAACGATCCAGCAGGAGTGACAAGCGCGTTGAACAATGCTAAACAATGGATCACCAACAAGCTGAGTGCATAGGCAAGAGAATACGTGCAGGAAAATTCTGCTGGAATAACACTTGAAAGAAAATCTCTTTCAGGTATGGGACACCCAGCGAATCAGAGCACCACGGCGCAAGCCTGGTGACCCGGTCATAGGTTGGCGCGGGTGGCCTTGTTAACGCATGTGAACATGTTGGCGTGCGTTTGTCCGCAGGCTGGCGCCGTGCGGCTCTGATTTGATTATCCTGGTGGTAGCGCGTGCTAGATGACTGGTGGTTGCGCATGCCAAATGACTTCGGGCAGGTCAACCTTTCGCCAATGCCTAGTTGGCATTGGCGAAAGAACGACCTGCCCTACCGGACTCGTAACGAGATTGGTTACCTGCCTGGTCGTGTGATTCGATACGATCATCGGCTCCCCCATGTCCAAAAGGAAGGACATGGGCCACACGCCTCAGAAAAATATTTGTCGCTTACCGGAAAAAACGCCTTGGGCGGCGTTTATGTAGATGAGGGCTGCGAAATGGCGTGCATTTTGTGGTGCCGAAAATGTGTATAACTATTTTACTGAAGGAGTCAGGTCATCATGATAAAAGGATGCACTCATCTGCTAATCGGATTGGTCTTGGCATTAACTATGCTGACCGGCCCGGTCGAAGCTGCGTTTGCTCAGGATTCAGTGTTTGAGGATGTCGTTGAGCACCAGCCTACTCGACTGGATGTGAATTTTCCCGGTGGAAAACTGATTGATTATGTAAGCACTATTCGAAGTGCCTTGCCAAAGGGTGTGGTGAATATCGTCGTTATGCCCAACGCGCAGGCTATAGAAGTTCCACCGATGTCGCTGGTTGCGGTGACAGTCAATGCGGCGGTTCTTCTGTTGGAAGGCACGTATACTCTGCCCGATGGTCGTCGAGCAGAGATCGGCGTGCTTTCTTATAAGATTGAAGGTACGACTGACATGGTGTTCAAAGTGACGGTAGTCTATTTGATACGAGATATCATGTCTTCGGTCTGGAGTTTGGAGGAAGTATTATCTGACGGTCAATCTGAACGCGAACTACTGGGCGCTATTGATGTGGTACAATCCTTGTTTTCTGATAAGGCTGAGATCAAGTACCATCCACCCACTCGATTATTAATCGCCCGCGGCACGAGAGAACAGTTGAAACTCGCAGGAAAAGTGATTGATCAACTTATTCATGGTGTAAAAAACAAACGAGCTCGTATCGATGAGTTGAAAAATACTATCGAAGATCTGATGGTACAGCAACATGAGTTTTCGACTCAATTGATCGATATGGACGCCGAGCTGAAGCAGAAGAAATTTATACTTGACCAGGAGATTAAGGAAGAGGGATCGGACCAGCCAGATGCTCAGGACTATATGATCGAGCTTAGGAGCGAGGTCAAACACGCTCAGGCACAATATAATCTGGCCAACGATCGATTAAATCTGATTAACGAACAATTGAAACAGGTGAAGGGCGTACTAGCGGGCCTCCAAGAGTCGAGATAATGATATTTGTTGACGCCGCCCATGCAGACGTGGCGTTTAACGATGAAAGTACTCAGGACGTGGATCATATTCACAGTCTAACCGCTGCCACCGCCTCGGGTGATCCTGAGGCGTTTGCGCGATTGTACAAAGCCAAGTTCAACTTTGTGTTGCGCGTTGTACGAAAAACAACAGGTTATGATGAGCAGACTTCGTTGGATATGGTACAGGATGTTATGTTGCGTGTGATACGATCTATGAAACCGTTTCAGGATGAGCAGGCACTTGATGCATGGCTAGCGTGCATGGCCAGGCATGTAGCATTTGATTATGTCAAACGCGATCGCCGTCGACGCATGAGGGAGCTGGCTTCGATGAATGGCCGGTACGTAGATGAAGTAGAAAATATAGAAGCCTTGAATGAAAAAGTAGCTTGGATTCGGCGGGAACTTTCGGGATTGGATCGCGTGAGTGCCGGAATGATCGAGTTACGTTTTTATACTGGTCTGACGCTCAAGGCGATAGGTGAACGACTTGGCCTATCCACGGGTGCCGTTCACCGTCGAATCCTGAGTTCAATCAAACAATTACGCCTACGTATGAAAGAGGAAGATGATGAGTGAATATAGCCGAGGCAAAAAATTCAGGCCTCACGTCGCTGATGACTTTGATGATGCTATACTATCTGAAGCTGGGCGTGAGCGCCGTGATGCGATGCTTGTTGATTTGCAAGGCTTAGTTGTTGGAGAAGGTCGTCGGCGTCGCGTGCGGCGTCGTATCGTGCGTGGTGTTTCGTTGTTCGTACTTACGATGATGGTCAGCGCTTCGTTAGTGACGATTTGGCCAACCTCGCATACGCCAATCACTGTCACTTCAAACCCCAAGCCGGAGTCGAGTTCGCTCATTCAAATCGTCGAAACGAATCCCCAAGCCGTGGCGGCGATGATCGCGAAACCGACAGTCAACCTGGCCAACTATTACATCGATGATCGTGAGCTTGTGGATACACTGGCTGCGATCGGACGCCCCAGTGGTCTTATTCGTAAGGGCGGCGAAGTATGCCTGGCTTCACCCGTGACCGACCCCATTTCACGATCCAATTGAGAACATTTAGCCACCTGTTCCATATACGGCGCAAGCGCGATAGTTAACCGTCCTATCAGGCACGATTACTTTTGGATTGGCGTACTTTCTTTTTTGCGGTCTTGGTAGAATTATTTTTCTTGGTAGTGGTTCTGCCTGCGGGTTTTACGGCCTTCTCGTATAGCTCGATGAATTTTTTCACTGGGACGCGCTTGATTGTCTGGCCGATGACTCTTAGCGGTACGTTTTCAATATCCTTGAATCGTACGCATGATTTACCCATATCCAGCTTCTTGCCGGTCTTGGTCCATGCTTCGCGGAACCAAGTCGCAAGTTTAGGATCACTATAAATGCACATCAGGTAGATCGACAGGTGGTTCTTTTGTGAGGCGAGCCCTGCAAAAGGTAGTGGCTGTTTGGGATCGCAATGATATCCGGGTGGATAGACGCTGTGCGGCACGAAGTATCCGATCATGCCGTACTGCATGCCTTCTTCATAGCCCTTAGGTAAGTTCTTGAGGATAACGGCACGAATCGCCTGAATAGCCTCACGTCGATCATCCGGTAGGCCGGCAAGGTATGCGTCGATGGTTTTCGCTTTGCTCTGCACGATTGGATATTATTACAATTCGACCATGCGGGCTATCTGAAAACAATAAGCATTTGCCCTTAAAGCAAGCGCTATACAACTGTATCGTCTCGCAGCGTTTTGAGGATCAGCACCTTCCGGTAGGCGGCGTACCGACAAACCCGGATCGTACAAGCGTGAGAAAAGTTTCCATCACGGGCGATGTGTGCTTATCGGCGTGGCGCACGAGGAAGATTGGACGCTCAAGTCGCAGGCCTGTTACCGGGAGTTTTTTGAATTGCCTGTTGCGGATTTCTTGTTTGAGTCCATGAATGGACATGAACGAGATGCCAACACCGGCGGCAACTAATGCCTTCACAGCTTCCGGACCGTGAAGTTCGATCGTTGAACCGAGCGTTGTACCGGTCTTGGCTAACCAAGACTCGAAAAGCTGACGAGTAGCTGACCCTTTTTCTCGAATGATCCAGGTCTCACGCGCCAGCGACGCAACATCAATACGGCGTCGTTTGGCCAGGCTGTGCGTTGCGTTGGAGAAGCAGACGATTTCATCGTCGAGCAGCTTCTCTTCGACCAGTTCATTGTGGGAAGGATGTGCGCCCAAAAATCCGAAGTCCAATTCGTTGCGGAGAATTTTCTGTTCAATACACAGCGAGTTCTCTATGACGTAGTGAAGTTCGACATCTGGGTACGTCGCATGAAATCGACCCAACACGGATGGCAGTAGATAAAGCCCCGGCGTCGTGCTAGCTCCAACTCTTAGCCGGCCACGCTCATCTGATCGATGGCTGCTGACGATCTCAGCTACGCGCTCCATGTTGCCGAGCAGTTTCCCGGCTTCTTCTGCGAGCGTTCTTCCGGCATCGGTGAGGTTAAGCGATTTTCCAATTTGCTCGAAAAGCCGAAGACCCAGATTCTCTTCGAGCTGTCGAATCTGGCGGGACACCGCGGGTTGTGAGAGGAACAAAGCCTCAGCGGCACGGGTGTAGTTAAGGTGCTTCTGGACGGCTAGGAATGTTTGCAGATGAACAGGGTTCATGTTTCACCAAACGAAAAACGCATGGTAACGATCAGAATAATGCATTTTCATTATAGATGCGCGTGGCGTAGACTGTCAATAAAGAGCGGGTGCGCCTTGTCCACGGCGTAGGCTAAAAGGTAGCGCTTGCATACCCAAGAGAAGTACACGTGTTGAAGACTAAGAAATGATCCCCCGGGCAAGGAATATCGGTATGAATACTGAATTGAAACCCGACAAGCAGGTGGACACACACGGCGAAGTATGCCCTTTCCCCTGGGTTCACGCCAAGAAGGCGATGAAGAAGCTCAACGTGGGACAAGTTTTGCGTGTAGTGGGCGATCATGGTCCGGCCCTTAAGAATATCCCCCGAAACTTCAGCGACGATGGCCAAACGGTGCTTCGAGCAGAAGCTACGGGCGAGGTTGATTGGGAGATCATTGTGCGTAAGGAGAATTGAATCGTGGAAGGATTAGACGAGACGATTGCGCCCCTGATCGAGGTGATGAATCGTGTTTCGTTTATCGAGACGTTGAGTTCCTGCGGCGGTCACCCGGAGGAGTCCGCGATCCAGGAGTACGGCTATGCCGTCGGCAACGTCGTATTTGAGATCGAAGATGAGCCGGAAAATGCCATTCGCTGGTACTTTATGATGCAGGACATACTTACCCGCCGGAAAGCCGAAACGCTTACACGCGAACACGCCTTCATTTTCGCTAAGAAGTTCTCGCTTAACCCAGACGGTTATCTTTGTTGGCAATGGGACTTCAAAATTCAAGCGACGGGCAAGACACCACAAGTGTGTCGTGAAGGTCTCGACGAAGGGATTGCGTTCCTGACCGCTTATTTCCGGGAGGTTGCCGAATGAAAAAAACCCTCCTTGTCGCTATGGTGGTCGGTGCTGCCATCGGCGCTCTGAATGTCGCCCACTATTTCACTACGAAGCAGATGTCGAGTGTCGAAACACCATTCGGTCTTTTTCCGGGCGGATTTCCCGTGGCCACTTTCATGGGATTATCGAGGAAGGGCTTGACGCCGGATTTTGTTACGATGCTTGTGCTGGGTGTTGGTATGCTGGCTGGCTCGATCATCAGCGCCCGTCTTTCGGGTGACCTGACGCTCGCAAAGTTCCGGGCGAAAAAGTTATCCGCAGCCAAGCTCCGTCGGGCTGTGTTGGGCGGCGTCCTTATGGGGGTTGGGACTTGGATGGCGCACGGTTGCCTTGTCAAGCACACGCTGAGCGGCGCACCGGGACTGATGCTGAGCAGCTTCACTGTGCTTGCAGGTATCGCGGCTGGAATCTGGTTGAGCGCCCAGGTTGAAGAACGGTGCTCCTGAGATGGCACTCTTAATCATCTTCGTGATTGGTTTGGGTGTCGGCTATGTCTCGCGCCGTTATGGCTTCTGCATATTCGGAGCACTCGTCGAGTTACTCACTTTGGGGTCGGGAAGGCGCATGCTGGCCGTGCTCAGCGCCATGCTCGTCTTCGGATTCATCCAGTTCGGGTCTTACGAGCACGACGTTGAGCACGCCGGACTCAGATATCTGGTAGGTGGGTTGATTCAAGGGGTAGGCTACTATTTGGCTATCGGGTGTCCGTTGAGCCTGATAGTCAGGATTGGCGAGGGCAGCAAGTTTCATATGGCGGTTTTTGTATCGTTTGCGCTTGGTGTGGCCCTCTATGTCGGATTGCTTGAGCGTCTCATGTCGAGAACGCTCGATCAAGTATCATTTTCCCAAGCTGTTACACTTTTCGATCTATTTGGAAGATGACGAGACGATTTATGCGCATAAATGTTGAGACAATTTACAGCTAGGCGCGGAAGTACTTTACGCTTGTCACCACCGACTTGGTGTATATTTACCTTCCAAAAAAGGTGTTCCGCACGTCGCATACATAGTGCTGTTCCGCCGCCAGCCTCCTAAATAAAAGTGAATGTTGGTAGGTTAGGTTCCGTCGACGCGACCTGTGAGATGTTGTTCCGATGTGAAAAAACCTTGGGCGTAAGTTCCGGGTTTTGTCTGGTACATACCGTAAAGAACGTCGAGCATGAGTCAAACCGGCCCTACACGCATGGGAATCGAGTTTGGAAGCTGTCCGACGGGTCTTCAGGCTAGATTTTATTTTTTTCTTGCAATTGCTTTCGTGCTTTAGTAGTCTCGTAATGCGTTGATTATGGGCTGTCAGAGAGTTGATGACTAGCTAAGTTGATACCTAACAAGGCAAAACTCATTCTTAAATCAGCATTCAAGCGAGCTTCATGCTCAAGTGCGAGAGAAAGCGGGTACGTTATCCACAATTGTACTCCGGGTTTTTGACAGATGCAGTTTTTGTAAATCAGCAAACAACCCTACCGTTGAATTTTGGCTACTCCCTGGAGTCGGGGAGTGGCTGCTGTGGTATTCACGGCTGCGGTAGTGCGTCATTTGGCTAACACAGGAGGAAGATAAATGTCTAACGCGTTTCGTATTCACAGACTACTTATGGTGGTTGTGGTCTCGTCAGCGGTAGCCGCCCCGACCTGGGGGCAAGCGCCGATGCGGGTCGGCGAGCATTTTCCTATCACCATTGATTCGTCGGCGCCTTCAGCCTTCGAAACCGCGAGTACACCGGATGGTCGAATCTTCGAGGTCGGGCACAAGGGAGCTACTTATATCGCCCTGCACTTCTCCGATTTCGATCTCGAAGATGACGAAATGGTCATCGTATCCGATGTGAGAGGTATTCAGCGATACACGCTCACTGGGGAAGGCAAGATGGAGGCCGGTACCTTTTGGGCACAACATATCAAGGGTGACACGGTGGTCATCGAATATGTGTCCAAGGGCGGCAGTGAGGAAAGTCCCGACTTTGTGATTGACGAGTACGTAGCGGGAAACGTGAACCTCGGCGGTCCGGTCATCGAGTCCATTTGCGGCGCCAACGATTTTGAAAACGCCGTCTGTCGTTCCCCGTCGATCGAGTACGATCGCGGTAAAGCGGTTGCACGGCTACTGATTAATGGATCTAGTCTGTGTACCGGGTGGCTAGCTTCTGCGAACAGCCATCTAATTACCAACGAACATTGCATTACGACGGCTTCAGATGCGCTTAACACGGATTATGAGTTTATGGCTGAAGCCCCAAGTTGCGGTTCCTCGAACTGCCAGTTGTGCTTTCCCGGTACCGTTTTCTCCGGTGCGACATTCATCCAGGATAGCCCCGGCCTCGATTACGCGCTGGTTCAAATCAACAATGGAAACCCAGCCGCGACATACGGATTTTTGGCGATCGACAACCGCACTGCGGTAGTTGGCGAACAGGTCTACCTTGTCTCGCACCCCTCGGGCCGGGCGAAGGAATTCGCATACAACAGTTCAGAGGATGCGGGCGGCGTCGGAACCGTTTTATCACTGAATGAGGCGAGTTGTAGCGGTGCAACGCAGGAAATCGGCTATAACAATGATACGGAAGGTGGAAGCTCGGGATCGCCGGTATTGGCGGTTTCAAGTCAAAAGGTTATTGCCCTTCATCACTGTCGGGGCAATGCACTCAATTGCGGTGACCCCAACCGAGGCGTGCCCATCGATCAAATTTGCGCGGAGATCTGCGGATTTCTAGGGCCGCAGTGTAGTATTAACGCCGATTGCGACGACGCCGATCCCTGTACCACGGATGTTTGTTCAGGCGGTAGTTGCTCGAATACCCCGATTTCCTGTCCTACCGGTCAGGTTTGCAACGGTGGTGTCTGTGAAGGTCAGGGTGCTTGTTGTTCAGGTACCTCTTGCACGATCAGCAGTCCAACGAACTGCACCGGCTCTTACTTGGGCGACGGCTCTGCGTGCGGCACCGGTCAGGCCGGCAATCCCGCCACCTATCAGAATGCGCCGAACGTAACTATTCCAGACGGTGGTGGTTCCGGCAACCCCGCTACCGATACAATCAATGTACCGGATTCCGTCACCATTGGTGACCTCGATGTCGACTTCACGATCTCACACACTTGGGTGGGTGACCTGACCGTGCAGATTTCGCACGGCGGTACGACGGTGACTATCATGGATCGTCCCGGTGTACCCGGTTCCACCTATGGTTGCAGCAATGACAACTTTAGTGGTACGCGGCTTGACGATGAGGGAACCGGCGGAACCATTGAATCACAATGTGCAGCCAATCTTTCATCACCGCCTAACTATACGCCGAACAATCCCATGAGCGCGTTTGACGGTATGGATTCGGCAGGTGCCTGGACCATCACCGTCTTCGACAGCGTCAGCGCCGACGGCGGTACGTTGAACAGTTGGTCGTTGTATATCGACGGCGTGGGTTCAAACCCATGTACGGGTTGCACGACCAATGCCGAGTGCGACGATGGCGTGTTCTGCAATGGTGCGGAAACTTGTGTAGCCGGTAGTTGCCAGGCGGGCACGGCTGTGGATTGCAATGATGGCGTCGGTTGCACGACGGATTCTTGTAACGAAGGCACGGCGTCTTGCGACAATATTCCCAATGACGGCAACTGCGATGACGGCCTGTTCTGCAACGGTGCAGAAACGTGCGATGCGGTGAACGATTGCCAGGCCGGCACCGCTGTCAACTGCAATGACGGCGTCGCCTGTACGGACGATTCCTGCAACGAGGGTACAAACTCGTGTGACAACATTGCCAACAATGCCAACTGCGATAACGGCATCTTCTGCGACGGTGCGGAAACCTGCGATGCGGTCAACGATTGCCAAGCCGGTACAGCGGTTAATTGTAACGACGGCGTCGGCTGTACGGACGATTCGTGCAACGAAGCCACGAACTCATGCGATAACATAGCCAACAACGCCAATTGCGATGACGGTTTATTCTGCAACGGTACCGAAACCTGCGATGCAGTTAACGATTGCCAAGCAGGCACAGCTGTCAATTGCAATGACGGCGTTGGATGTACGGACGATGCGTGCAACGAAGCGACGAATTCGTGCGATAACGTAGCCAACAACGCCAATTGCGATGACGGTTTGTTCTGCAACGGTACCGAGACCTGTGATGCGGTCAACGATTGTCAGGCAGGTACTGCCGTCAACTGCAACGACGGTGTTGGCTGTACGGACGATGCGTGTAACGAGGGTACGAACTCGTGTGACAACATCGCCAATAATGCCAACTGTGATAACGGTATCTTCTGCGACGGTGCAGAAACCTGCGATGCAGCATTGGATTGCCAAGCAGGAACAGCAGTCAACTGTAATGACGGCGTCGGCTGTACCGATGATTCGTGCAACGAAGGCACAAACTCGTGCGACAATATAGCCAACAATGCCAATTGCGATGACGGTTTGTTCTGCAATGGCTCCGAAATCTGTGATGCGGTCAACGACTGTTTGGCTGGGACGGCGGTCAATTGCAACGACGGCGTCGGGTGTACGGACGATTCGTGCAACGAAGCGACGAACTCGTGCGACAACGTGGCTAACAATGCCAACTGTCCGGACGACGGCATTTTCTGCAATGGAACGGAAAGCTGTAGCGCAACGTTGGATTGCGTATCCAGCGGCGATCCGTGTGGAGGTTTGGCATGCGACGAGGGCACGGCTTCATGTGTGACTTGTCTGATTGATGCGGATTGTGACGACGGTTTGTTCTGCAACGGCGTTGAAACCTGTTCGGCTGGTACGTGTCTGTCAGGTACGGCAGTTGATTGTAATGATGGCGTTGGATGTACGACTGATTCGTGCAACGAAGCGACAGCCTCGTGTGATAATGTGGCTAACAACGCCAGTTGTGATAATGGCATTTTCTGCGATGGCGCCGAGATATGCGATGCCGTGTTTGATTGTCAGGCAGGCACAGCCGTTAACTGTGATGACGGCGTCGCTTGTACGGATGATGCGTGCAACGAAGGCACGAACTCGTGTGACAACGTGGCGAACAATGCCAATTGCGATGACGGTTTGTTCTGCAACGGCGTCGAGACCTGCGATGCGGTAAACGACTGTTTGACAGGTTCCGATCCATGTCCGGGACAGCTCTGCGATGAGGGTACCGCAACGTGTAACGATTGCCTAGTCGATGCCGATTGCGATGACGGCGTATTCTGTAATGGTGCTGAAACCTGTTTGGCCGGCGTATGCCAGGCAGGTACAGCCGTCAACTGCAACGACGGCGTTGCCTGTACGGATGACTCATGCAACGAGGCGACGGCATCGTGTGACAACATCGCCAACGATGCCAACTGTGACAACGGTCTCTTTTGTGACGGCGTGGAAACCTGCGATGCGGTGCTCGATTGCCAAGCAGGGACAGCGGTCAATTGCAACGACGGTGTTGCTTGTACGGACGACTCGTGCAATGAAGGCACGAATTCGTGCGACAACGTCGCCAATAATGCCAACTGTCCTGATGATGGTCTCTTCTGCAACGGAACGGAAAGCTGTGACGCGATCAACGATTGCGTCTCCAGCGGTGATCCCTGTCAGGTTAATCAGGTTTGCAACGAAGTAACCAACGCGTGCGATTCGACGGGTCCGCCTCCAGGCGAGGGCTTCATCCTTTCGCGTAACGCCGACTTCTCTACGGACGATCGTTCCTTCTTCCGGAACGAAACGCTGTATATGAAGATGTGGACCGATCAGGTGGACTTCAACGACATTAGCCGGGAACGGTATGAGTTGAAAGATACCGGCGGTACCCGAATCAGGAATCCGTTGACAAACCATCTTGACGGATCCTGGACGGCTAGTTTTGTGCTGAACAACCTGCCCACCAACGACACCGTGTGGACTTGGAAGGGCGAGGTCAAGGACAATCCCGGCAATCGGTACAAGCCACAAGTCGATATTACCGTACTGGATGCACCGGCTTGCAGCATTAACGCTGATTGTGATGATGGCGATGCCTGTACGACGGATGTGTGCTCGGCTGGAACTTGTTCCAACACACCCATCAGTTGCGACGATGGTGACCCATGTACGTCAGATACATGTTCCGGCGGTGTCTGCTCCAACAATCCACTACCGACATGCTGCGGCGATGGATTCTGCGACCCCGGCGAGGATTCGTGTAACTGTCCGTCGGATTGCGGAGCGCCTCCGGCTTCAGAAACGAATTGTACGGATGGAATCGACGAGGATTGTGACGGTAAAACCGACTGCGCCGATGCGGATTGCAGCGGTGACCCGGCTTGCAGTACGCCGACCGGTGAAGGGTACATCCTGTCATTGAATCCGGACTTCTCAACGGATGATCGGGTCTACAACCGGAACGATATCATCTACATGAAGGTCTGGTCGGATCAGGTGGACTTTAACGATATGAATCGTGAACGGTGGGAACTCAAGGATCCCAATAAAAACAAGATACGACAGCCGATGACCAACCATTTCGATGGAACGTGGACCGCATCTTTTGATCTTACAGGTCTACCCAGCGGTGATACGAGCTGGACGTGGAAGGGCGAAGTTAAGGACAATCCCGGCACCAGTTTCAAGCCGACGGATGTGATTACAGTGAATCCCTAGCAATCGCTAGGCTAGCTAGTTAGACAACGGGCGGGGGCGAAATATCATTCGCCCCCGCCTTTGTATTATCGTTTGTCGACACGTACATAAACGTGGCAGAAGTGGACCATGATGCACGTTTCAGGGCCATAAAGGCGTTTTTTTCTTGAATTGCATTGTTTGCTGGGGTACAATGACCACTGGGCTGAAAGATAGGAATATCTATCCATGAGCCTTTAGGGGACGTTAAATAACGACTGGGGATAGATGTCACTCACTCCTGATTATGTTCTTGCCTAGCAGAACGATAATCGTGAATTATTTGCGTCGTACTTTTCATAACCACGATGACATTGGTTCATTGAATGCTGCCAAGGAATGAATCAGCTTTTCATGTTTCTAAAGGAGAGTCCAAGCATGCAACGTGATTTGATAGGCATAGCCATAATGGGAATGATGTTATCGGCGATGTCTGCGCCTCTTTCAGGGCAGGAAATTGTCATTCCCAATGCTCAGGCAAATGATTTCGTTCTCTCTGAGGGGATGCTCTATTGGGCGGTAGGTCCGGATCCGGATTGTTTTACCAGTGGCGTCGGCGGATCCATCCGCAAGGCCAGTGCCGGGGGTGGCCCCATCACCACGCTGATCCAGGGAACCGGTTGTTTCAATCCACGGTTGCTGCGCGTAGATTTTGCCTATCTATATTTTGTAGACGGTATGACCATTCAACGTCTCTGGACCGGCGCCTCAAGCACACTTGTTCCACGATCGATCGTCACATCAACAAGCTTCATCCAAGATATGGAGGTGGATAATAACTACGTCTGGTGGATCGACGATGATGGCATTCGGCGTATGGGTAATAGCGGATTTGGAACGAACATTCTCTATTTTGATCCGCTATTAACGCCGACGGAGCTGGCGACGCCGCAATTCCGACCGGCCTCTTTGTATTGGTTTGAGGAACTCCTTGGATTCGGTCAAGTTCGTAGTCGCCCCAAGCTTGATGCAACCGGACCGACCAGCACAGCTTCTCCCAGCGTTGCCAACCCGTCACATCTGACGCTCAACGATCTTTCGTATGCTTTCGATGGTTACGTCTATTGGGCCGAGGAAAACGCCAGGGTACAACGATCACGCTTCGGTAATACGGACATTGTTGAACTTAGTCCGGGGACGACGGGTAACATCGTGCGTGGCTTAGTGGCTGACGATGTCAACGCCTACTGGGCGGAAGACAGTGGGGCGACCGGGACGGGTGTACTGCGCAGAGCGTCTCGCGATGGTACCAGTTTAAGTACGATTCTCGTGTCGTTGGGGATCGTCGGTGGATTGCAGCAGGATGCCTGGTACCTCTATTACACCGAGAATGGATCCATCAAGCGCGTCCGCAAGGATGCCACCGTTACCATCGGCGATCTGACCTGGCAGCAAATTGAAATCACGCAAGCGGTTCAAAAACTGACAAATACCGTGCCGCTAGCCGAGAGCAAAGAAACATTTGTTCGAGTCTATCCCTCCGTGTTTTTCTCACCGTTTACCAATGTGCGGGCGCAGCTCACCGCGACGCGCGGGGGTGTGCCACTACCCGGGTCACCGTTGGCTCCGATCAACGATACATTGTCGCTCCGGGTTGGTGAACCATTCACACGTAACACGCGGAAAGTATTCGTCTTTTCCCTGCCACCCGGATGGCGTTTCGGTACGATCTTGCTGGAAGTGGAAATTAACCCTGAGCGTGCGCTCCCGGAAACTAACTTCACAAATAACACCATTGCCCAAACGGTTACCTTTACGCCGACGGATCCCATTTGTCTGCACATGTGGCCTGTGTTAACCAGCGACCCGGACACGGGGGTTGAGGATGCGGTGTATACCTGGACTGAGGCGGGTTTCTGGAACAACATCGCACGTTTCGAGTCGATGTGGCCGGTGGGTGGGTTGGGGCTTCTCGTGATACCTGAACCTACCACGGTGAAGAACGGTCGATGGCGACCGTTCAGGTGGCCCGATGATGAGAGGTCGATCATCGGGCGCGTTGGCAACGCCAGGGACGGCTCATTCCGCTGCAGGGTCGCCCGCAATTTCGATTCGGGCATGGTTCATCCCGATGCTTTCTTCGGCGGTGGCAGCAGTATAGCCGGTCGTGGGCAAAGGCCCGGCAGCATTTCATATTCCGTCATGGCCAATGTCGATTTCACTAGTTTCGACGCGCCGTTGGGTGGCAAGATTATGGCACAAGAACTTGGTCATAATATGAATCGTCGTCATGTGGATTGCCCCGTAGGCGGACCGGACAACATCGACAATGGGTATCCCTATCCGACCTGCCAGATTGGGTTTGACGGCGATTTTGCCGGGCCGTGGGGGTTTGATCCGCTGACGGATACGATGATTAATCCGAGGTTTGCCAAGGATTTCATGTCCTATTCAGGGCCGGTATGGACTTCAGATTACACCTGGGAGGCGCTTCTAGGCGGACTGGCGACAGCGGCACGTTCGACGAGTGTAACACAGACGGAAACTGACAGTTATCGCAGCGGTACCGACGCGTATGTCAGGCCTGAATCATCCGGCGAAACGTCGGCCACGATGGCGACCTGCGGTGGCGCATCCGGAGATTGCTGTTCCATCATAGGAAACGGAAGCGGTGCCTGTAACGATGATGTGTGTTGTGAGATCGTTTGCGCCTGCGATGCTTTTTGCTGTTCCTCAAGCTGGGATGGTGCCTGTGCCACCACGGGGTTTCTCGGTTCAGGTTGCGGCGCCCAGTTATTATGCACGCCGTGTTTCGCGGCAGCCAACGATCAGCTTTACCTGACAGGTACGATTGCAGCGACAACCAGTGAAGCGCGAATCAATACCGCTCAACGGATTCCTCAGGATTTCTTCTCCCTCGATGCTTCTACCGTATTACGACAATTATCGCCTGGGGAGCGTCTTGGTACTGACGTGCCGGCTATCGAATTAACGACCACTGACGGTACGGTACTCAGCACGTTCCCGATGACGACGATAGCGACGGCGGACCACGACGACAATCCGTTCGTTGGATTTACAGAATTAGTTCCGTTCGATCCGGGTACTGACGAGATTCGAATTGTGCTTAACGGGGCGGTCCTGGCACGACGCACGGTAAGCCCCAACCCACCAACCGTGCAAATTCTTTCGCCTGTTACAGGTGATGCACCTACCGGATCACTCGTCGTTGAATGGATGGGTGACGACCCGGACAACCAGTCGCTAACCTACCTTGTCCAATATAGTTCCGACCACGGCTCGACGTGGAGGTTACTCGCACTAGACCAGCCTGATAGTGGCATGGGAGCGACTAAACTAACGATAGACAATCTCGATACCATTCCACTACCTGGCAGTGTCGATCAAGCGCCACCGGGGAGTAGCCGTATACGCGTGATGGCCTGTGATGGCGTGAACACAGCCATCGCGGTTAGCGAGCCGTTTCTTGTCGGCAACCATACGCCGATGGTGAAGATCGAGCGACCACTCGATGGCACGAGGTTTCGCCATACCGATCAAATTTTGCTCAAAGGTCGCGGATTCGATGCGGAAGACGGGCAAATTCCCGACCAGGGTTACATCTGGAACGTAGATGGCGGTTTCGTTGGCACGGGGATGGAATATGCCATCCCGCGTTTACCACCGGGGACGCACACCGTCGAGCTTATCGTTTATGACGCGATGCAAGGAGCTGGAACAGATAAAATCCTCATCGAGGTTATCAGCGGCGTACTCGAAGATAGCAACTGCTGCGAAGCATCTACGTTGCAGGGGTGCGACGATACGGCATGTGCGCAGGCTGTATGCACCTGTGATCCGTTTTGTTGCCAGAGTTTCTGGGACGCGCGTTGTGCATCGTTCGGTGTGAACGATAACGGATGTGGTGCTGATGTGCTGTGCCGCGATATTTGCGGTGGCGTAGGGCGAGACGGTGATGGTGATGGTGTGCCGAATTCCATTGACAACTGCCCCCATACGGGCAATCCCACGCAGGTGGATAAGGACAACGATGGTCTTGGCGATCCCTGCGATAACTGCGAGTTTGTATTCAATGTTAAGCAGGAAGACGCGGACGGTGATGGATTGGGAGACGTATGCGACCCATGTCCTACTGTAGTGACGGGTGGTAACGATGATTGGGACAGCGATTGTATTCCCAATTCGACTGATTTGTGTCCATTCGATGCCAATGCCGGGCAGATAGATAGCGACCAGGATGGCCGGGGTGATGCGTGCGACAACTGCCCACAGACATACAACCCGGCTCAATTCGATTGCGACGACGATGGTGTGGGCGACGCGTGTGCTATTGCCATGGGGCAGAGCCTGGACTGCAACGCCAACGGTGTGCCGGACACATGCGACTTTGCGCTAGGGAACTCCTTTGATCTTAATCAGGATCAGATTCCCGATGAGTGTTGCCTAGTAACGTCACCCGATTTGCCGTTCTTCGTGGATTGTATGGGCGGCCCTGCAAGTAGTCCGACCCTGGCAAAAGAACTATGCCGGGCGCTTTGCTTGGCATCGTTCGACGTGGATCAAAACGGCTATATTGATCTGCGCGATTACGCTGCTTTCAGTTTCAACTACGTGCCGTAGCCGGTGCTCCGATCTGTATGGCATGAAGGGCGCGTCCGGTAAACAGATCGCTGAAACTGCTGTGCTGCTTGTCAGGTGATTTGTTCATAGTTAACCGTGCCAAGCATGAATGTGCAGTCCTATGATGTGGCGGAGAGGGAAAGGAGCACCGGGATGCACAACCCAGAGTATACCACGGATCATCCTCTGTTGGATGATAAGCAAACGCCTCAAAATAGCAGCATCTTTCAGCCGAGCATAGCGGTAGATGAGATATTCGAGCACATGTTTGTTCAGGAACTGCGCGATGGCCGGCTAACGCCCAAGCGGCGAAAGCGATTGGTACAGTACGCTGCGCAGATGGGACTATCCGCAAGACAAGCAGGTGTGCTGATGGATCGGTGTTGCCAAAACGCGATTGTGAAAGGTGATGAGCCGGCGTATGGGCATGCGCTTCGACTCGCAGACCCACCGCAGCCGAGAATTTCCGAGCCAACACGCATGGCTATCATCATCGCTATATCGTTAGTTGTTGATACGCTACTCATCTGTTGGTTATGGTAAGTGTCGGTTGGTATGAAGGCGTTGATGTTCAGGCGGTATCGTTCGTGCTGAGGACACGATGGACCAGGCGTCGGTGTGCGCCGACCAAGTCACGGCAGATGAGTTCAACACGCTGGGTTAAATGTCGGCGTTATTTGAGTACCCGGCGTACAAGTCCTCGCATACTATGATACTTAGCCAGATGTTTCCGGTGCATTGAATAGTCAATCAGCGCGCGATCGGCCGCTTCCATCAGTTCGATTAGTGGGAAGGGCTTAATGAGCACGTCTTTAATGCCGATACGCAGTGCTTCGATGATCTGCTCGCATGTAGGATTCGTTCCCGTAATAATCACGGGGCGTGAACTAAGTGCGCTTAGTTCGTCCGCCAGCGCTATACCGTTAGCGTCTTCGAGATCCATATCGGCGATGACCAGGTCATGGGGGTTGATGATTTCCGTATCCAAACATGCCGTAGCCGTGCTGACGCAGGTCAGATGTGCGTCAAATCGTTGGGAAAACGCAGCCACGAACATTTCAACCAATTCGGGTGTCGGTTCGACCAACATGATTTTGTAGGGTCTGGTTGTCATGTTGAAAGTGGGGCGGACTCCCCAGGGAATTCATCGTTTTCGAATGATGTATGGTTGTGGGATCGCAAGCTGCCACTGACATGGCACCATTGAGTTGCTATTTCCTGTACATGTTCCAAGGATAACACTAAGGTGTGGTTGCGTAGAGAAGGTTGTGGTCGATTGGCTTGGTCTACGGATGGCGCGGTGCTCGGGCCGGCAACTCGATGGACACTGTCGTGCCGACTTTGGGGGTAGATGCGATCCATAACTCTCCGCCATTATGCATGACAAGGCGATGGGCCAGTGACAATCCTAAGCCACGCCCGCGACCAGCTTCACGATAAGAGAAGAACGGATCGACGGCATGCTCGAGTACTTCAGTGGACATGCCGACACCGTTATCTTCTATAACAATACGGACTGTTTCATCGGAAGCCGATGAGGGTGAGTTAATCTTCAATCGGCGGGTTTTTGGGTTCGTGGCAAAAATAGCGTTCTCAACTACGGCTTTGAGAACTTGGTTCAAGTGGTTCGGGTCGGCGAAAACAGTGGCTTTGGGGTTGGCTAGCGATATGGATAATTGGGAGGATATCATGCCCGATCTTGATTCCCAGTGTTGTGCAAGCGTATCCAGCATCTGTTGGAGAGATAGTTCCGTGGCTTGCGGCGGTCCTGGTTTGGCAAATGCCATAAGGTCCGTCACAATGCCGGCCGCATGTTTGGTCTGTTCGATCAGGGTCTGCCAAACTTGCGCTGTTGCGGGATCACTGCATTGCTGCAACTCCAACTGCGCCCTGGCGGAGATAACCGACAGCGGATTATTTAGTTCATGGGCAGCCCCCGCAGCCATTTCAGAGACCATGGCAATGGAGCGGGATCGTACCAGATCACGCTGGGTAGCGTGGAGTCGTCGGTTCAAATCGAGCAATTCGTCGTTGCTGCACTCCATAGCTATGTGAGAACGCACCATAGCTACTGTTTGGCTAATAGTCTTGGAAAGCGTTCGCCATTCCAACGCACTCGATGGCCAGGATGTTGAGCGATCTCCATCTGCGTGCAAAAGTACGGCCCCGAGGGGGGTATTACTTTCGTGAAAAGGCAACATACATATCGAATCTGAGTTGCCTGAAAATCCTACAGATCGCCATAGCGAGATGAATGGCTCTAGCGCGGGAACAGGTGGGCCTTGATGGGCCACATGATCAAATGCCTTGTGCAGGTTGGAAAACGCTTGTCTCGCTGCTGGGATGATGTGTGTAGCGGTTTTCTCGCCGGATGAAGAAACACCGGCGGTATAAATAGTATGCGAGCCTTCGTTTAAGATGAAAACGAAAACGTCACCCGGAGCGTGCATCTCTTTAACTGCACGCGCGACAGTATAACACACATCGGTCAGCGTAGAATCACACGTGACTTCGCTCGTGAGTACGCCCACCGCGCGCATACACCCTTGCGCACGACCCAATTGTTGTTGGGATGTGATGAGTTCAGCATTGATCCCACTCAGCTCGATGTTCGCCTTGGCAAGTGACTGTGCGTACAGCGATCGTCCCTCGGCATCATCGAGACCAATGAGCTGACTGAAACTAGCCATGCGCTCGGGCAATTGCTCTATAATCCGGTCAATCACCGACTCATCGATCGACCAATGGTGTAAGACTTCAGATAATTCCCAAGAGTCGCGATAGCCTGAAAAGCCTACATGCTGCCTTCGGACAAGCTGATCAGCCGTATGAATGAGCCTGACCAGTTGAGGGTTGGCGATGGATGTGGGTAAGGAGGTAGGATCCTGGTGGTGCATCCTGATGCATTCAATGATGTCTGACGGTAAATTCCACCTCACCGCCAGCCTTTTGCCGGCTATCAAATGATTGATTCCGAATACTTCACGTTCGGCATCGCAAATACAAACCCGTTGTCGTTGTACTTGTGATACAACGCGCAAATAACTTTTGGGCATCGCCGCATCCAACGCGATTTTTCCGATATCGTGCAGCAGGCCGCAGACGAACGCATTGTTAAGTGAGTCCGCTCCGCGGATATGTTTGGTTAACATGTCCGAGACACAGGCCACAGCCAGGCTGTGTTTCCAGATGTCCTGACGTGTGCATGTGGCTAATGCTTGGTCCTTAGAGTCGTTAAGAAGACCGTGTATCTGTACGGAAAGAACAGCATTGCGTACGATCTGAAAACCAAGTAGAGAGACAATGCGGGCTACGGTTAATTGTTTCACACGTTGGCCATGGTCGGTGCGGCGCGCCATGGTGAACAGTGTTGCGGTGAGCGATGGATCGGTTTCAAGAATAGCAACTACATCTTGCATGCAAGATGTATCGCTGGTGGTTAGGCTCAGAAGTTTGGCAGCGACAGCGGGAAGCGTGGGCAGTCGATCTAGGTGCGATAAGACAACCTCGATCTGATCCGATTCTGCTACCTGACCAACTGAGGCACTGCCTGCGGATACAACAGCAGTGGACACGATGAGTTTCCTTGTGATCGGGAATGGTTCGGGTCAACGGTTTCAGGCTGCGTTCACCAATTCAGCTACGCGCGAAATCACATCGTTTATATCGAAAGGTTTTCGAATGAACTCATCCGCGCCGGCAGCCATGAGTTCCTGCACTTCGTCCGGATCCGCAACGCCGCTGATAATAATGATCTTAACGTGTCCGAAGTTCGGATTGGCACGAATGGTTCGACACACGTTGGTTCCATTAATATCGGGAAGTTTGTAGTCCAAGAGCAATATGTCCGGACGAAACTGTTCGGTGATAATACCAGCTTGGTACCCCGACGAGGCTGTCCTGATTTCAAAGCGCCCGTCTCGCAGTAGTAGTTCCGAAAACATATCGACGATGGCTTCGTCGTCATCAACGACGAGTACACGCCGCTTACCGCTTTCGAGTTGGTCTAATGGAATATCATTAGCCTTCATAAAGCTAATAAGCGCATCGCGAGGAATGCGGCGAAACCGCGAGCCGGGTACTCGGAAACCTTTCAGACGACCACTATCAAAACAGCGAATCACCGTCTGTTGGCTTACCTTGCACACCTGTGCCACTTCACCAGTCGTGAATACGGACTTGTTCCGAGGATCCATCCTTTTATCCGCCATGATGCTGTCTCTCTCTCTGCGGAATCCATTCCGCGTAACTACCGCCAAATCGACCTAGTTCACCTATATAACCTATACGATACATACGGCCCTAAGTACCGTCAATAACTAATCTCGTAATTTATGAATGTGATTATTCGTTCGTTACTGCAACGATAGTTCACTTTGTGTAGACAGGAAACAAGACCAATAAAGATTGTGTATTGGTCGAGTCCGAGCAGTCTTTTAACGTCCAAAAATACCAAGCGCTCAGATTGAGGTGCTGGGGCTGAGATTGTCGACATACCATCCGGGGCTGCCTAGCTAGCCTTGCGGTTTCTTTGGGCGGTTAAGTGGACCCATAACGCGGTGATATCAGCCGGGTTAATGCCGGTGATGCGTGAAGCCTGACCTAGCGTGCCGGGAGCCACGGCTGTGAGTTGTTGTCTGGCTTCCAGGCGAAGGCCTGGCAGTGCGTTATAGTTGAGGTCAGCGGGTAGGCCGAAGCCTTCGAGCTTTTTGAAGCGCTGAATCTGCTGGGCTTGCCGTTGCACATACCCGGCATACTTGGCATCGATGAGCACCTGCTCAAGCGAATCGGTACCAAAGCATAGTTGATGACGGGTATACATGGCCGCGGCTAGATCGGCGACGTTAGCTTGGGGACGACGCATCCACGTGGCCAGGGGGATACCCGCTTTGCCGCCGTGGCGACATAAGGATTTGATCTTGCTAATCGCATCGCGCCGTTGACAAAATTTTTCCCAACGCATGTTATCGACCAGCCCAAGATCACGGCCAATAGGTGTCAATCTTATGTCAGCATTATCCGAGCGGAGCAGCAAGCGGTATTCGGCGCGTGAAGTGAACATGCGATATGGTTCGCTAGGGGGTTTGGTGATTAAATCGTCGACCATCACGCCGATGTAGGCCTGGTCACGACCGAGGATGAAAGGCTCCTTTTCGGATATCCATCGGACGGCATTGACTCCGGCGATGAGGCCTTGACCCGCGGCTTCTTCGTATCCGCTGGTTCCGTTGATTTGTCCGGCAAGGAAAAGTCCGCTGACCGCCTTGGTCTCAAGCGTCATTTTCGTTTGATGCGTGGGCACGAAGTCGTATTCCACGGCGTAACCGAGTTGTAGAATTTTCGCCTGTGCCAAGCCTGGTACTTGGCGTACGAAGGCCTGCTGAACTTCACCCGGCAGTGAAGTGCTGATCCCGTTGCAATAGATGCGTTCGTCGTCGTAGCCTTCCGGTTCCAAGAATATCTGGTGCTTGGTCTTATCTGCGAATCGTACAACCTTATCCTCAATGCTTGGGCAATAGCGAGGGCCGGACGACTGTATTTGGCCGGAATACATGGGGGCCAGGTGAAGATTGGCGCGAATGCGTTCGTGAACATCTTCGTTGGTCCACGTAATCCAGCAATTGATCTGCGGTTGCAAGATGGCATCGTTTAGCATGGAAAATGGTGTCGGTAAGGCGTCACCCGGCTGCGGCGTGCAGGCATCGTAGTTGATGGTGTCGCGATGAATCCGTGGCGGCGTACCTGTTTTGAGTCGTCCTAACGTAAGCCCCATCGATTTCAGTGAATCGCTTAAGCTCCGCGCTGCCTGTTCACCCACCCGGCCACCTTCCGTGCGGTTGGTGCCGCAGTGCATTAACCCGCGCAGGAAAGTGCCCGTCGTCACGATCACCACGGGTGCAGTCAGGCGACGTCCATCTGCTAGTATGATGCCTTGTACGGATTTAGCCGGTGTATGGTTGGATGAACCGTTCGATCCAACCGAGCGCATTGGCACGTCTTCAGTCAAGATGGATTCGGCTGACCCCTCGATGATGTCTAGCGATGTTGCCTTCCGGAGTAAGTCCTGTACGGCGTGGGGGTATAGCATTCGGTCTGCCTGTGCGCGTGGTGCCCACACAGCCGGTCCTTTGCTGCGATTGAGCATGCGAAACTGAATGCCCGCACGGTCTATCGCTAAGCCCATGAGGCCGCCGAGTGTGTCAATTTCACGAACGATTTGTCCTTTACCCAGCCCGCCTATCGCCGGGTTACACGACATGCGTCCGATAGCATCGCGTTGCATCGTGATCAGTGCCACGTCTGCGCCCATGCGTGAAGCTGCCCAAGCCGCTTCTATACCGGCGTGTCCACCGCCGATGATGATGATGTCGTATCTCGTTCGTGTCATGTTTGCGATGTAGCCCCTTTGATCCGCAGTAGAAGTTGCCCGATGGCTTCAATGTATTGTGGCTGGTACTTAGTGAATAGGCAAGTCGAACAGGCGTGATTCAGCTAACGGCGTGTGGTAAGGGCATATGTCATCGGGTTGATGGGCTGGCGTTTCTTTGTAGATCGTTGTTGCAGTGCATCCCATCGTTCTCGCGTACCCTGTCGTTATCGCGCAGGTGGGAACCTATTTTCTTGTTGATCGTGCGCCGGCCATGATCAAGCATAGGCGTACGTCCGATTCACATACCAATGATGTTGTGACGAAGTTGCGACCACTCGTCGGTAGGTATGCTCAGAAATGCGTCGACGGCCAATGGATCAAAGTGACTTCCGGAAGCACGTTTGATTTCATCCCCAGCCTGGGAGGGTGACATGGGTTGGCGATAGGGTCTCGCAGACGTGAGCGCATCGTACACATCGGCAACGGCAAAGATTCGTGCGCCTAGTGGGATTTCAGCTCCACTCAATCCGCGAGGATACCCGCTGCCATCAAATCGTTCGTGGTGACAGTTCACAATCTGGATAGCATCAGCAAGAAATGGTACGGAAGCTAGAATTTTTGCGCCCATATCCGGGTGCGTCCGCATGCATTGCCATTCCTCGTCCGTCAACGGTCCTGGTTTGAGTAGGATTCGGTCCGGAATACCTATTTTTCCGATGTCATGCAGCAACGATCCCAGGGCGAGCGCGTGTTTGACTTGGCCCGAAACGGTCAATTGTCTAGCTAGCCGCAATGAGTAGGCGCACACCCGTTCCGAATGTTGTTCGGTGTCATGTTCACGGGCATCCAGCGCGGCGACAAGCGCGCGCACAGCGCCCTGGTATGTTTTTGCCCGTTCGCTAATCGCTTGTTTTTCACGTTGGACCATGACGCCGGCAATCGCTGCAATGGCCCAGAACGTCAGCACTTCTCCCACTTGGTTGATGTTCTCGGTGGTTTCACCCGACCATTGTAACGCCACGTGTGGCAAGTAAAGTGCTGTGATGGCTAACGCCGTCAGCAGTGCGCCTTTAAGCGTCAACCATACCGCCGCCAATACAATGGGAATCAAAAACATCTTTCGGAGCAACACGTGGATAGCGTGATCGGTGATGTTTGCGCGAGGTGTCCACCAGTGTGCGCCGGCTACAGCTAGAACACATAGTGCAACGAACGCCATTCGAAGGCGCCTGTTTCCAATGTCTTCATCCGTTGGAATGATTAAACCATTCATGATTATGCTCCATGATCCTTTGGAAGCGGATCGAATCCCCATGGCATTGGCTAGTCATCATACCGGAACTTACGGGCAAGTGACGTCATCCCTGAGTCATCAACTGCGCTAGTGCGGTGTCACAGCTTCATGTTCGGGTTCATCCAGGGTGGCATGGGCAACGTTTTTTTTGCCCGTGTCGGCCTCTGGAACTACACGGGTAAGTCCCGATGTATCCCGACGTAAAGTCAGGATACATCGGGACTTACCCATGCCACCCGAATTCTTAGCTGTGACATAGCACTAGGTTATTGACGATGGTGTTCCGACAGATACCGCCGGTAATCCGTCTCTTTCTTGATCTGCCTCCGCGCCTCGTTGTGGTCGTGGATCATCGCGCGTTCACCGGCAGCCGAAAGCTCAGCCATAAAATGCCTGAGCAAGAAGGTTTGATTGAGTAATTGTTGGTCCCGCGTGCTGATTGCGTGTTTGTGTGCAGTTTCATAGTAATGATCGAATAATGCGCGGGCTTCATTGAATCGGTCGAGGTCCAAGCTCTGCATGGCCTCCTCCGCTTTTTCCATGGCGTTGAGCACGTTGGCATACACTAACACGTTTTCGTTTTCGCTCTTTCGGGCCTGATCGGCGTTTGTAGAAAACTTAGCCTCACTCCGGACGGTATATTGATTTCGCGCACCTGTCTCCGGGCTATCGAGTGTGATGGTTACGTCGACACCGACCTTCGAACCGTCCACAAACGAACGTGGCGCAAGCTCGACAAGAAACGAGCCTTGCTCACCCACACGAATGTCGCCGAGTGCAAATGTATATGAAGGCTCAGGTTTACCCATAGGACGCCCGTACACCCGCGTAATATCCGCTCCGGATGCCACGCGTATGTCCAGCTTGACATTTTGTGCAACGACATCAAGCAAGCCGTCCAACTCCGCCGCCACCGCGCCGGGTATCAGTTCGCTCGAGCGGACGTACGTATAACGGCCTCCGCCAGCCTTAGCCAAGTTCGATAGCGTTTCTTCGCTGAATTCGGTTCCGCACCCAAGCGTCGATACGCCAATGCCGCGGGCGTGTGCGGCGCTGACAAGTTTCTGTAGTTTTTCGGGATCGGTGACACCTCGATTCGCCATACCGTCGGTCAGGACAATGACCCGTTTCAATTGCCCGTCGGCACGCTTGCCGTCGATTTGAGCAAACGCCTCCAACAACGCGGCACTCAGGTTTGTGTTGCCACTAGGGCCGAATTGTCCAAGACGATAGCGAAGGAAATCCTTATTGACCGCCTGTCCGGCAGGCGACAGTACGGTGACTGTGTCGTTGAACGCGATCAAGGAGACGATATCTTGTTCCAAGAGATTTTCAAACACAATGTATGCCGCGTGCATGGCATGTTTGAACTTATGTTCATCGGCCATAGACCCGGACCGGTCGAACACCAAAGCCAGGTTGAGCGGTTGCCGTTTTTGCGGTTGTGTCTTCGCTACACTTAGATCGATTTTCAGCATGAGGCGTTCGGGAGTGGATTGACTGTAGAGTGAATGACTCAGCGCTGCCTTTATTGTGATAGGTCCGGCTACGACCTCGCTAGCCGGTGAAGAAGCGTGGTCGTGCCCTTGTGCATGTTCGTTGCCATCGAATGCGGTCAATACGACGTCAGACATGACCGGCGGCGCACTCGTAAGTAAATGGTCGTCACCTGTATCTCCCGTTCGGCAACCCCAAAGCGATAGCGGCACTAAAGCAACCAGGATCAATCGACGACTTCTTGACACGGTGATCATCATGTTCGTATGACCTGTTCGCCAGCCTTCGTTTGCGGCTCCTGCGCATCGCTCTTTTCTTCATCATGGGAATGGCCGGACGATTCGTTGTTATTCAAGGGAGGTAGTACCTCAGGAGGTAATACCTCAGGTGCTTCCTCCGGACTGACTAACGGACGTGGCACCATCAAACTTTCCCCTTGCATGGAACGCTGGTATTCCACGTTCTCGTATTGACTACGTGACGTCTGGGGTGGGTATCCAGGATAAACAACACCGGCATCTGCGGTATCCTCATCCGGGTTCTCGACATAAACCGGGGAGTAGGTGTATGAGTTGTCGTAATAGGTTGTGGAATCGTATCCGTCGTAGCCGTATGGGTAGTATCCGAAGCCCCAAGACGATCCGTAGTATGGGGAGTAGTAGCCATAACCCGCATACAAGCCTAAGCCATAGTGCCCGTAATAGCCACCGTAGTGTCCATAACCGTAACCATACCCAAGACCATATCCACCATAACCGTATCCATGCCCGAGACCGTAACCGCCGTAACCGTAACCATGTCCTAGACCATATCCACCATAACCATAACCATGTCCGAGGCCATACCCGCCGTAACCATAACCATGCCCAAGGCCAGACCCGCTATAACCGTAACCGTGTCCAAAGCCGGACGCGCCGTGACCGTAGCCATAACCACTGTTATGACCGAGACCGTATCCACTGCTGTGACTGACGCTACTGCCAAGACCGTGACCCCCACCATATCCATATCCATGCGAACTGCCACCAAGGCCACCGCTACCATGACCGATACTGGCATATCGTCCCGTATGTCCGGAGCTAGCATGACTTGAACCGGTTCCGTAGAGGCGCTTGTACCCGCCACCTCCGGCGTGCCCATAACGACTTACTCCGCTATGCGAGCTGTTACTGGCGTACCGGCTTGCTGAACTGGTGCCGTGCGTGCTACCGATAGTTTGCCTTGTTGATCCGTGTCCATATCCGCGTGACGTGTGCGAAGAACGACCACCGTAGGTGCTATGCGTACTTCCCAACGAGCCGCTATGTCCGCCGCGTGTGACGGACTGGTGACCCCGACCGGTGGAGCCAAGGTGTCCACTTCGTCCGGAAGCAGTGTGGCCACTGCTTCGTTGTATGGCATTAGATCTTGAGTGTCCGGTCCGACTCCCGCTGTGTCCGACGTATCCTCGACTTGTTCCGCGATGTGAGCTACTGCGTGATGCGGACCTTCCGGAATGCCGAGAGGCGCTTCCACGACCGATCGAACGACTGCGACTGGAGCTTCTCGATGAATGTCCGCTGCGTCCGACGTATCCTCGACTTGTACCGCGATGCGAGCTACTGCGTGATGCGGACCTTCCGGAATGCCGAGAGGCGCTTCTACGACCGATCGAACGACCGCGGCTGGAACTTCTCGATGAATGTCCTCCGCGTAGGCTTCCGCCGCGATGTCCGGAGGCGTGACCGCCTCCGCTATGACCACCACCGCCGTGCCCACCGCCACCGTGTTGTGCTAAAACGGGTGTTGGGTTGCCCAAAGCGAAACCAAAAATCGCAACAGCAGCGAGACAAAGATTGAACCGTGATGACTGTCGCATGATGTTACTCCTGAGCGGTCGACGACGTGGCCCAACGGCGAGCCAAGCTCGTGCCGCAGTAGCGATGGAAGGCAGTCCTTCGCAGACCCTCGTCACTGAGGATTATATGCCGCGGTAGCGAATGAGAACAGTCTTTTCCGGCTTATCGTCACCGGACACTATATTAGATGCTAGGGTCGTCTACTTTCTTCCCAATACAACCTTAATGCGTATGCGGAAAAACCACTACGGCGCTATTGAAACGGTACGGAAGGCGTTTTTTGAATTGGTGAAGTGGTTATCGGCCATAGCCCAATGACATACGGTTATAATGCAAACAGGAATGTTAATACTCCTCTCCTTCCCAATCCGAGCCGAAAGCGCCAGCGCCCGGTGTCTCCGGATGGTCACACACGTGATGCATGTTCTTTGTGTTCGCGGCGTCAGTGGCGGGTTGAAGACACGGGTCGCTTGCGCTCGCCGCTCGGATGGTATTGGTGAACCTACCTCATATTTTTCCTTTGTAGGGAGACTTGTAACAGGCACTATCGTGCCCCCAAAAAGATTTTTATCTGGATTATTGGTGTTTTTGTTGCTACGGTGAACGGTTGTGTAGGTGGGTTCCGTTGGTAGGGGGTACGAGGGAATGACTCGACTTCCGGCATATGTCTGTTTCTTTGCTTGGCTTGCGGTGGGTTTACAGGTGTCGCTTGCGCAGACTCCTTATCCCTTGTGCGAGGTTTACTACGTCGATCAAAACGCTACGGGGCC
>JAJRWX010000044.1 GCA_024276605.1 Planctomycetota bacterium
ACAGCTAAGAATTCGGGTGGCATGGGTAAGTCCCGATGTATCCCGACTATACGTCGGGATACATCGGGACTTACCCGTGTAGCTCCGGTGGCCACCACGGGCAAAAAAAGCCTTGCCCATGCCACCCTCGATGAACCCGAATAATAAGCTGTGACACAGCACTAGTGCATGTGCTCGTTCGTACTAAACAACTAAACGATAGCCTTCTAAAAGACGGATCGTCCACCCCCGACCGCACTCAGTATATTCGTGTAAGCGTTTTACTCCACTTTATCATATACCTATAGGGCGACTTTGCCTGTGATTTTCCTAGGAACTTCAAGGAATATATTCGCCAGATCAGCCATCACCCGCTACTATAGACGCATGATAATATGATCACGAAGCAGCGTCCAAACCTTGTTCCATCGACCATTGAGACGCACTTATCGCCGGGATAAACATGCCTCTCGAACCCAAAGCCGTCACAATTAGCGATATCGCCGTTGAGCCGCCGCCGGAAGCTACCATGGTCGATCCCATGGCATGGTATGATACGCCCGGCCCGTGGGAAATGGAGATTGGCTGTGGAAAAGGTGGCTTTCTGCTCAGTCGCGCACGGGCAAACCCCCACATTCGCATGCTCGGCATTGAATGGGCTAGCAAATATTACCGAAGCACTGTCGATCGTATGGCCCGCTGGCAGTTAACCAACGTCCGGGTCATGCGTACAGATGCCAAAATATTTGTTATGCGGCACCTTCCGCCGCAATGTCTAGACGCGCTGCACATCTATCACCCGGACCCCTGGCCCAAGAAACGTCACCACAAGCGAAGACTCATCCAACATGATTTTGCGAACACGGTACTCACGCTACTCAAACCCGGCGCTCTCTGGCTCTTGCAAACCGACCACCAAGAATACGCTGAGCAAATCCAAGCGGTGCTGGGTTTACGAAGCGATCTTACGCAACTATTTGACCAATCCATAGCCGACGTTGCCGGCCCGGAGTGGCAGGGAACAAATTTTCAAATCAAATATACCCAACAAGATCAACCTATCCATCATTTCGCTTTCAGACGAAAATAACGCACGCCGTCATTCCCACGAAGGTAGGAATCGTGCGCTGGCGCCCTATCCTTTGCCTACTGGTAAAGGGTGGGGGACGGATCATGTTTCGGACACTGCGTAGGACGGATCGTTCTGTGCTTTACACCCGAATGATCACCTGATCCGAGCCGGTAGCACCCGGTGTCTTCGGATGGTCTCACACGCCGTAAATGTACTACGTGCTCGCAGTATATGGCATTATGAAGACACGGGTCGCTCGCGCTCGCCGCTCGGATTTGACCATCATTCCCTCCATGTTTACGGGCCGGCAGCGATTCGTGACGCCAATGGTTAATGACTATAGAATATAACGGCGACGAAGACATTCGCTCATGGGTATCACAAAGCGTATAGCAGAAGGATGCGTTTCATATGACAGATTCAATGGACCAAAAGCAAACCGTGCTCTTAGTGGACGATCATCCTCAAAACCTCGAACTACTCGCGGTATATATGGAAGGCATCCCCGAAGTGCGTGTCTTAACGGCAACCAACGGACTCGAAGCCATCACGGTGGTTGAACAGGAGTCGCCAGATTTGATTTTACTTGACATTATGATGCCCAAAATTTCAGGCTTTGAAGTATGCAAAAGACTCAAGAGCGATCCCGCGACGCGCGATATCGTGATTGTCATGGTCACGGCACTAAACGAACCGGGCGATGTGGAGCGGGCAGCGGAGTGCGGCGCTGATGATTACGTCACCAAACCGATCGATCGCGAGGCGTTGACCGAACTTGTGCGTAATTTACTAGCTACAAAAGCACAATCGTAACATCGCAGCCGGGTAGGGCGGGTTTTACCCGCCTTTTACCCACCTCTACGTGTGCGCCGAAGCTGCGGCGGGTGAAACCCGCCCTACCTTAATTTCCATCAGATGATGTCGTACAAGTGTCATGGAATAAGCCAGCGCGTCACATTTGATCCCAACTCCAAATTGTCATTTGTGTGGTCTTATCGAGTGTACAGCCGCTGACTTTAAGGGTTAACAAAATCCGGCCTCGGTGATGGGCTTCGTGTGAAACGAAATAAGCGAGTGTGGTGAAGATGCCTTTTTTGAATCCACGACGTTTGGGTTGATTGTTTAATGCCCCCGTGAGCAGCGCCTCAATGCCCTTGGTCGATGCTTTCATAGCTTTGCGAAGCTGGGCCTTGGTAGGTACGGATTTCGTCTCGAACACCGACAAACCTTCAGCTAAGTCTTTCGCCCGTTTTTGAAGATGCCAAACGCGGTTGTTGTGCATGTGTGCGAACTCACCGGCTACGCCGCGCCCACCGCGTTTGGATAATGTCTGCAACATGCCCTCATCAGTAATCTTGTCGATGAGCAGCATGTTAATCCTATGATTGGTCTGCCAAGCCTCTATAAGTTCTTTTTGCATGGTTACTCGACTTGTTCGATGTCTGTCTCACGTTTACGTACCGGCATGATCGAGCATGCTTCCTTGCACCCGAATAAGCGGCTCAATAGGTGACGGTTTCGGCTAACGGTTGCATAGACCCACTCCGCCACCCATATAACACATGGCACCCAAAGAAATAGTCCTACAGGGAATAGTAACGGCATACGCACACAAAGAAATCTTAGCGCCCGGGCGCCTCTAAGCACGCGGCCTGTCGGTGTGATGCAGTGAATCGCTTCGAGCAATTGCTCACGCGAAAGCTGGGGGGCGATGAGCTTGGCTTTGGGATGAGACAAAGGCACCAAGCTCACCACATTAAACCAATCAAGCCAGGTCAACACGCGCATCTGAAAAGTGCATAACGGACAACCATCGTCGTACAGTAGCATATTTGACTGAGCTTGATTCAACATGTAACTCCGTTACGGTATAAGCTTGTTGGGCATGGCCCAATGCCCCGTCCACCAAAACTTACGTGACAACTTATCTTACTGATCTTCTGCTGGTTTTTCCAGATCGCGCAGGCTGACTTCTATATCCATGGCCCCGGAGGTGATAAGGGCGGTTTGTTTGTGTAGTTGCATACGGACGACTTTGCCGGTTCTTTTTAGGGGTAACATGAAGACTTCGTCCCCCGGCGCCAGGGTGTTAATCCACTTTGTCCAGCCATCGAATTTTTCTTGCGACCGTTTCAAATCTTGTTGAGAAGCCTCGAACTTATCGCGTTGCTGCTTGGCCTGTATGGCTGCGTCGCGGGCGTCTTTTCTCGCTAATTCGGCTTTGCGCCTGGATGCCAACGTACCTTCAATAGCCTGACTCAAGGCCCGCGTTTGATCGTCTAAATAACTTTTCGCCCGCTGAATCATACGCTTGGACATGCCCAGCCGTTGAGCGATGATAAGGGCGTTGCTATTACCGGGTTCACCCAATCGCAAGCGATAGGTGGGTCTTAATGTATGTGGATCAAACTCTACCGAAGCGTTATCGACCCGCTCCGACGTAAAAGCTACTGCTTTGAGGGCGGATAAGTGGGTAGTAATGAGTGCTTTCACACCGCGCGTTAATAACTCCGTCACCACCGCTCGACCGATCGCCGCACCTTCGTCCGGGTCGGTTCCTGCGCCCAGTTCATCGATCAATACCAACGAGCGGCTATGACTACTTTGTAACATGCTCAAGATGTTAGACAGGTGACCGCTGAATGTACTCAGCGATGATTGCAGGCTTTGCTCGTCGCCGACATCAATACAAATATGATCAAACATAGGCATGCGCGAACCCTCGCCCACAGGGATAGGCAAACCGCACTGTGTCATCACAGCTAGTAATCCGACGGTTTTTAGTGTCACCGTCTTGCCACCCGTGTTGGGACCGGTGATAATAAGCACATCGAAATCGTCACCTAGCCGTACATCTATGGGTACAACCTCTTGCGCCTTTTCACCATGTTCAGCTTGCTGCTCGAACAATTCCATCAGTAGCGGATGCCTGGCTTCGTGCAGGTCCATCACGCCCTGCTCATCAATGTCAGGGCATATGCCATCACGCTTTTTCGCATAGCGGCATTTCGCACCAATCAAATCGATCACACCCACCGCTCGAAGGGTAGCTAAGATCAATTTGGCGTTGACTTGAATATGTCTCGTGAGCAGGCGAAGAATCTGGGTGATCTCCTTGCTCTCCTCATCGCGTAGGCGCACGATCGTATTGTTGAGTTGCACCACTTCAGCCGGTTCAACAAATAGCGTGGCTCCTGTGTCTGATGTGCGGTGAATGATGCCGGGGATGCGTCCGCGATATTGGGCTTTGAGTGGAAGCACTGTACGATCAGCGTGCAGGGTCGCCCCGCCGTATTGCAACATCTTGGTAAGCGAAGTCTGTTTGAGTAGTCGATCGAACACTTTTTTGACGCGGTCTTTGGTTTCTTCGATAGTACGTCGGATGGAGGCAAGTTTGGGCGTGGCATAATCTCGAACCTGTCCGCGTGCGTCGATAGACTCGTTAATCACCGAGGCAATCGCGCTTAAATCCTCCACACGCCGGCCCACCCGTTTGAGCAGATCAACATCTTCCCCCAACCCGGTCAACCATTGTCGCAAGGCGGAGGTTACTGTCAGCGTTTCTGCAATGTCCGCTAACTCGGGCGCTTCAAGTGGCAGGGGAGACATCGACACTCTCACCTGCTCGCGCACGTCATGTACACCAGCCATAGGTGGATAACCGTAATCCTCGACCACATGCATCATCTGCTCAACCTGACCCAGCCACTCACGAATCAGGGCGATTTTATGCGTCGGTGTCAACGAGTGGACCAGTCGTTTACCTAAAGGTGTGGCACAATAGGTGGCGATTAGCTCGCGTACGGCCTGAAATTCAAGTTTTACTAGTACCGTTTCGTCCATAAATAGCTCTGAAATTACACCCACCAAACTCGGTTCTTTGCCATTATGTCCGAAAAAAGACAATTCGTGCAAATATTCACAAATGGTGGCACAGGTACATCGTCCGATTCTATGACAAGATTATCCATGCTTTTCATGACAATGCGCCTATAATGCACAGTTGGGTGGGCTACCCAACGTTGGGCAACGGCAAAGGGTGAATAGTGATGAAGGCACATGGGTCATGAACATGCCACTAAAGAGAACAACACAACACATTTATGGGGCATCGCTCGTACTGCTCACTTCCTTAGCTTTATGGTCCGCGCCAACGGCTAACGCGCAGCTGGCGCAGCATTACCGCGTAACCGATCTCAAGGCTTTGGAGAAAGCGTTCATCAAAGTGGCTGAAACCGTTCGGCCTTCGGTGGTGGCTATTCGCACATTTATTGTAAACGATCCAACAAATATAGACATGCGTTTTCCAGGCATCAGCATTAGCCAGGGCAGCGGTTTTGTCATAGATGAGGATGGCTATATCGCTACCAATCGCCACGTTTTGGAAGAAGCCAACCATTTCACCATTACGCTGCACAATGGATTGCAGTATTCGGCGAAGCTGGTGGAGTCTGATCCGCGAAATGACCTGGCAGTATTGAAAATAGACGTCGAAGGCTTAACACCTGTCACCTGGGCTAAAAGCGACGCGATTAAAGTCGGCCAGTGGACCGTAGCCGTAGGTAATCCTTTCGGCCTGGCTAACCATGCAGGCCGACCGTCGGTTACGTTCGGAACGGTTAGCGCTCTGGGTCGTAACATGACTTCGCGTCTTGCGAACAACCCTGACATTCAATATTACGGCAATCTCATTGAAACCTCGTCTACGATCAATCCCGGAAGTAGCGGCGGTCCATTGTTCAATATCGATGGCCAAATGATTGGTGTGGTCACTGCCATCGAGACCAGTTCGGGTGTCAGTGAAGGTGCCGGTTTTGCGATTCCCGCCAATGAAAACATCCACCGCGTTATCTCGACATTGAAAAAAGGTGAAATGCCACGGTATGGGTTTATGGGTATCTCACTGAATAACACCAGGGCCCGGACAGTCTCAAAAATGGTGGTCAAATCTCGCACCTACAGAGGCGCCGAGATAGGATCCATCACTGCTGAAGACGGGCCGGCTGCCCAAGCGGGGTTAAAACCACGCGATGTGATCATCGAGGTCAACGGGCAGGCCGTGGAAGATTCCGACCATCTCGTTCGATTAGTCAGCTTTTCTATGGTGGGCACTAAGGTAGACATCACCTACATACGACACAACGTCAAACGCAAAACCACTGTCACGTTGGCTGATCGCTATAAGATGCTCGGGGTGGAGATGCCGTAGCGGATTACCAATCCAATTGCGGCTTTCATCGTCATCAATATTTGAAGACAACGCACATACAAAATCGCCATGACGAGCACTACACTAACATTCGTTTGTTAGCCCAAACGAACCTTAGTAAATCGGTAATCGTTAGCGATTGGGAAAGTATAGAATGCTGCCAGCGGCGAATCCGACACTGTCAATGTGCCCCATGACCGGCGGAGTTTGATCCACCAGCACGTGTGCGTGCATTCTCGATCCATGGTGCGTCAGCGTGCCTTCGTGTCTCTCAGCAAGAAAACCAGCCAGCTTCGCTGAAGATCGTACCCATGATTTTTGAAAGGGTGGACGCAGTTTTGTATCAGTACGTCCATGCGACGTGGCCATCGGACAAGCACCTGCAACAACATGCAACTCGAGGTTAAGCATTGTTCCTGATACCATGAAGGGAACAGGATGTTGAAGGTCAAATCCAGCGTCTCGCGCAGCTTGTACAAGAAACTTCTCTGCTGAAGAAGCGGACACATCCTTATCGATGGGAATCTCTCGCCACCGGTCGATTCGAGCTGCCGTGAGCATCGTCGCACGATCATCACTTGTAGCACCTTGTGTTGTGATAGCTGCACCATGCTCATCCACACGCGATTGCCATATGTCCCCGTCCACAACGAGAACCTCTCCCGACAGCCCTTCAAGTGCTCCAACGGCGATCATCCCGTTGGCTCCGTCAAAACGGGTCAACCCTACATGTCCCTCTGTACGCCCTTCGCGTAGTGCTTCCTGCATTGACCCCCAACAATCCACCACATAACGCTCTGACTTCGCCGTACAACCAGTCATAGCAGGTATAATGGGGACTAATCCCATGACGATTGCATTGATCACGTGCTTCATCACTGGAACACCAGATACTGTGGTTGTCCGATTTTTCACGGTTAGATTCTTTCCAATTATAGTTTTATTCTACCGAGCTCACTCACTTGACGTATGCCATTGGTTCCTTAATCGAATGAATGAGAGTGCTAAGGTATTAATTTTGTTGCTTGGTGTCCAGGATATTCGTGAGTCATTCGGCTTGTTTTATCGTTATCAAAGTACTCATACCTGGAAAATTGTGCTCGTAGCCTTGGCGGTCAGGCACGGGAATTGTATGATGCCAGAGCGTCCCCAGAGATGGGGTTTGGCTGACAATCTAATCGCATCAAGAGGTATCTTACCATGAAACGAGCAAAACTTACCATCATCGGTGCCGGCAATGTCGGCGCTAGCTGTGCATTCTGGGCTGCCACCAAAGAACTCGGCGACATTGTGTTGATCGACATCCCGGATTTTGCGGATAAAACCGCCGGCAAAGCGCTGGACTTGGCCCAATGTGGGCCGATCGATCGATTCGACAGTTGCATCACCGGCACGTCGGACTACCAGCAGGCCAAAGACAGCGACGTGGTGATTATTACTGCAGGGTTGCCGCGTAAACCGGGCATGAGCCGAGACGATCTTATCGAGAAAAATGTAAGCATCGTGGGTTCGGTCGCTGAGCAGATTAGTAAAGTTGCCCCCAACGCCGTGCTCATTGTGGTCTCCAATCCGCTAGATGCCATGGTCTATACCGCCTGGAAAAAGAGCGGATTCCCCACCAACCGCGTGGTCGGACAGGCCGGTTGCCTCGACATTGCCCGTTATCGCACGTTTATCGCCATGGAACTGGGATGCAGCGTAGAAGACATCACCGCACTTTTGATGGGTGGTCATGGCGACGATATGGTTCCCCTGCCACGCTATACCAGCGTCTCAGGCATTCCCGTTACTCAGCTCATCCCGGCAGAAAAGCTTGATGCCATCATCCAGCGGGCCAAGATGGGTGGCGGTGAACTCGTCAAGCTCATGGGTACCAGTGCTTACTACGCCCCGGCTGCCGGCAGTGTACAAATGGCCGAGGCGATCATCAAAGATAAAAAACGCATTCTACCCTGCGCCGCATTCTGCAAGGAGGAATACGGTGTTGGCGGTCACTTTGTAGGTGTACCGGCTATGTTGGGTGCAGGCGGTGTCGAAAAAATCTTCGAAGTACAGCTCGACGAGAATGAGCGGAAACTACTTGATACCAGTGTCGCTCATGTCAAAGAGCTGGTGCAGATTGCCAGTGGTTTTATGGGGTAGAACCTTGCCATGATGATTCGCACCGATCCGTTGGCTTTAGCCCGCGAAGGCTAAAGTCCGCGGCTCGCTTAGCGAAATGCGGATCGGATAATATGACTAAGGCGACTCGCTTTTCTTGAACTTGTTCTTGGCGCACCCGGACCCACGGTAGGCTTTGCGTTTCTCGGCGTACTCTTGCGGTGTGAGTTCTCCTAAGTCTATGGCATCGGGATTCTCAGCGATCTTAACTAGGAATGGAATACACCAGCCGCACCCCGTACCCGCATTCAGACATTCCGTCATACGGCTAGCCTGACTAGGGCGACGACGCTTGGCGAAGTTGATGAGCTTTCGCAGGGAGACGTGGTAGCAATAGCAAATGTTGTCGTCGAGATTCATGTTCAATGCATTGTAGCGGTGGAAGCCTGCGATGTCTCGCATTGATGGCTACACGAATCGTCCATCGTCATTCCCGCCAAGGCGGGGACAATGGCTTGTTGATACGATGGGCGGCCCATCTCGTTTCGATGTGGGGGAGTCGATGATGGCGGGTACCCCATCCTTTGGGTACTCCCAAAGGGTGGGGGACGGATATTGTGTCGAAAGGTACCGCAAGTGTCACGGTCATTGCACGGACTATCCTTCCCCCACCCTTTGCCGGTAGGCAAAGGATGGGGCACCCGCGCTAGAAAGTGAGCTTCTACAGATTCGCCATATCTTCGTAAGTGAGTGGGCATGACGTTGAGCGTATATCATCGACTCCCCCAGGTCCAAAAAGAAGGATCTGGGCCCCCCAGTCGTCCATCGTCATTCCCGCAAAGACGGGAACGATGTCTTGTTGAAACAGTTCATTCCAGCGGAAACTGTCGTGCTTACCCTTGCCAAGTCGGCTTGTTAACAGTCCAATGTCGGCTATGAACTGGACACAATATTTTATTCCGACGTCAAAAGAGATTCCTGCGGATGCCGCCGTTCCCTCTCACCAGTTGATGATCCGAGCCGGGTTGATTCGCCAAGTGGGTGCCGGGGCATACACTTACCTACCTCTGGGTTATCGTTCGCTTCGTAAAGTTGAAGCTATTGTACGTGATGAAATGAACTGCGCCGGCGCGCTCGAACTTCTCATGCCGGCCCTTCACCCGATTGAATGGTGGGAGAAGACCGGACGTGTAGAGGCTATGGGTGATGTGCTGCTACGTCTTCACGGTAGCGGAGACGATTGGCGCACGCGCACCGTGCTAGGGCCTACGCACGAGGAAGTCATTACCGAAATCGCCAAAGCGTATATCAATAGCTATAAGCAATTACCCGTCTCGCTTTATCAGATTCAAACCAAGTTTCGCGGTGAAGCGCGTCCCAAAAGCGGCGTGCTGCGTACGCGTGAATTCCTCATGAAAGATGCCTACTCCTTCCACGCTTGCAAGGAAGGACCGGGCGGGTTGGATGAAACGTATCAAAAGATGTACGACGCCTATTGTATGATTTTTTCTCGGGCGGGTATTCCGTACATACCGGTAGAAGCGGATTCCGGTGCCATCGGGGGCGATGCTTCGCACGAATTTATGGTCCCCACGGACGCCGGCGAAGACTATCTCGTGCAAAGCGAAGATGGCACCTATGCGGCGAATCTCGAACGGGCGGAAATTCATCCGCTCGAAGATGTCGGAGGCGAGGCTACGAAACCATTGGACGAAGTGCATACGCCGGGGATGACCACGATTGACGAGGTGTCAACTTTTCTCAAGTGTCAACCATGCGGCATGATAAAAACCATTATCTACGAAGTAGAGGGTGAGCCGTTGGTAGCCTTGGTGCGCGGTGACCATGAGGTCAATGAGGCCAAGCTGGCTAGAGCTGCGGGCGTAACGAGCGTTACAGCGGCAGAGCCTGATCTGATTAAAAAGCTAACAGGCGCAGAGGTAGGCTTCGCCGGTCCGGTTGGTCTTAAAGCCAGGATGATCGTGGACCAAGCCGTGACACTCATGCACGATGCGGTCACCGGGGCCAACAAAACGGATTATCACATCACCGGGGTTAATCCTGGACGGGACTTCGAGATAAAAGAATCCGCGGACGTGCGGACTGCGGTCGAAGGTGATCGTGCAGCGAACGGTTCACCGCTGGTGTTCAAAAAATGCATTGAGGTTGGCCACGTTTTCAAACTGGGTACGAAATACTCTGATTCGATGGAGGCGAAATATCTCGATAATAACGGCAAACCGCAGTCTTTGATTATGGGTTGTTACGGGATCGGTCTAAACCGCATCATGGCTGCGGCGATTGAAGCCCATCACGACGAAAATGGTATCACCTGGCCCATGGCGATCGCGCCGTTCGAGGTGGTCATATGTGCGTTGGATATGCGCGTGGACGAAGTCACATCACTTTCCAACAAACTGCACGATGAGATGACGGCGGCTGGAATCGATGTGCTACTGGACGATCGAGACGCTCGACCGGGCTTTAAGTTTAAGGATGCCGAGCTGATCGGGTTCCCTATTCGGATTACGGTGGGTAAACGAGGCTTAGCTGATGGTATCGTCGAAGTCCTCTTGCGCCGCTCGGGTGAAGTCCATAAAATCACCCCTAACGAAGTCGTTGCCTTTGTGACGAAGCAAATTGAAGAGGCGATGAAAAACGAACGCACATGATAAAAAGAAACGAGTTTTCCTATGAAAACGAAACAACTATTACCTATAGACCCGCTCGCTCGTTTCCAGGAAATATACGATGCACTCCAGGCTGATCGTCGGTGGTGGCGCGATACGTCTCCACTTCGATATGCCGCTATATCTGCAATCACTTGCCCGGGGCCTGCGGATAAAGTAGCGGCGTCCATTCGGAAAATTACTGAGAACCTTAGGAAAGAATCCGGTTTTGTAGGCCAACTTAGTCGCAGCCTACAGTTTATCATTGCTTCCATGTTATTAGGCTACGGCGATACAGCCCGTGCTTTTCTCCAAGAAGTAAAACGTGTTCGTTCAGTGTTTCGCACGGAGGGCATTCGTCGGGCTGCTGTATACGAAACGATGACCATACTGATCCTGAGAACACAAGCGCAGCAGAAACCTATCACTATCAATAGCGTCAAGAGACTTAAAGACATCTACGAAGAAATGAAAGCCCATCATTGGTGGCTTACCGGACCTGAAGATTTACCCGTCTGTGCTATTTTGTGCGGACAAGATCATTCCGTGCAGCAAATCACCCAAAAGAGTGAAGACATTTACCAGGCACTTGCAAAGAAAAAACACCGCAAAGGCGATACGTTACAGGCTACAGCGAACATCCTATCCATGGTGCCGGACAACGCAGCGAAGATTGCCAAACGGTTCGTCGAATTGGCTGAGGGATTCCGAAAAAGTGGTGTATCGATCTGGCAAAGTGACTATGACGAACTGGCGATCCTCACATTCTTAAATCATTCGACAAGACGCATTGTGGATAACGTATTGACGCATCGAGAAACGATGAAGGCGCTCAAGCCTAAACCGGGACGCTCGCTTACGTTTAGCTTGGCCGCTAGTACCACGTTTGTAGCGCTGGCCCAAACGGATAAGACGTTGCAATCCGTCGCCGATATGAAATTGTTGATGGATATGCAAGCGATTATCCATGCGCAACAAGCGGCAGCGGCGGCAGCAGCAGCCTCAGCGGCGGCGGCTAGTTAACCTAAAAGGTATTGGACCTCCGTACCCATTTCGTTCCTTTTCACACAGCACTCGATGGTGGCAAATATGGTCCGCCTTCGCGCGAATTTACTTATATTTGGCAGAATATGGGCTGCACGCTATGGTACGTCGTGTCGGGCTGACACATAAGCGTGCGTGGCACAACAACAACTATTTTCTGAGGGCAACCAATGCACATACACCAAAACAAATTGATGAAATGTTTCCGTCATAGCGTAGCCATCTTGGCAATCATCATTTTCACCCCACCGGCATGGTCATCGACCAAGGATCGGATTGGCGAGAAACTTGCCGACGTTAAGGTTACCACACTGGATGGCCAAGCCGTCAATCTGCTGGATTATCATACGGGAAAGATGTTTGTCATTGCTTATACCGGCGTTGGCTGCCCCATCGCGGGACGTTACGCGCCCAGGCTGGAGCAATTACTAAAAGATTATGGTAAGGATGGATTGCATATCATCGGGATCAACGCCAACCCACAAGACACGGCTGACAAGGTGCGCGACGACATTAAAGAACTGGGTATTACATTCCCTGTTTTGCTCGACCACCATCAACAGCTTACGCGACAGCTCGACGCCAAGACGACCACCGTCGTTTTCCTTGTAGATAAAGCAGGCGTGATTCGTTACCGAGGGATGATAGACAACCAATATGTTCTGGGCGCGCAGCGTCACAAGGCTAGTCGTAAATATCTGGAGAAAGCCATTCGCTCAGTCATGAAATCAAAACCTGTCGAGGTTACGCGCACGGCTGCACCGGGGTGTGTCATCACGAGAATCGCGCCTGAGTCGACGTCGGAACGGATCACCTACTCGTCACATATTAAACGTATCATCCAGGATAATTGTGTGGCTTGTCATCGTCCTAAGCAGGTTGGGCCGTTTTCTCTCACCTCCTATGAATCTGTGCGAGGTTGGTCAGCTATGATCCATTCGGTCATTATGGATCGACGCATGCCTCCGTGGAACGCAGCGCCTGAGTTTGACGGAACTTTTGTCAACGAGCGACGATTACCGGAAAAAGACAAGCAAGCCCTGTTGGATTGGATCGCGAATGACATGCCGCGTGGTCATGAAGAGGAAGACCCACCGGACAAAAAGTTCTCTCGATTATGGCGCATTGGTAAACCGGACAAAGTGTACACGGTGAAGAAGGGATTCAGCGTGCCGGCTGAAGGCGTGGTGGAGTATCAATATTTTAGTATTCCAACCAAATTCAAAAAGGACAAATGGATTCAGGCGATGGAAGCTCGCGCCGGTGCAGCCGACGTGGTTCACCACATTTTAGCCTTCATCGTGGACCCCAACGGGCCAAGAACACAAAATAGTAAACTCGGATTAGAAGACGGGTATCTCTGTGCCTCGGTACCCGGTGATACGCCGTCGATTTTTCCTAAGGGACGAGCCAAGAAATTGCCCGCGGGGCATACAATCGTGCTTCAAGTGCATTACACAACCAACGGAAAAAAGCGTAAAGACAAATGTAAACTGGCTATGGTGTTTAGTGACGATCCGGTTGAAGAGGAAGTACGCACACGCGGCATTTATAACCTGACCTTCAAGATTCCGCCGGGTGATCCGGATTACGAGGTTCGATCGGAGCATACCTTCAAAGAAGACACGCAAATTCTAGGTTTATATCCACACATGCACTTTCGTGGTAAGTCATGGAAGTATGTAGCCCACTATCCCGATGACACAAAGAAGACACTTCTTGATGTACCTCGTTTTGATTACAACTGGCAGGAGTCGTACATCCTGAATAAACCGATCACCTTACCGAAGGGAACCAAGCTGGAGTGCATCGCACATTTCGATAATTCCGACAAGAATTTGGTTAATCCCGATCCCACGGAGGAAGTGAAATTCGGTGAACAGTCTTGGGAAGAAATGATGATAGGATACGTAGACTACATCACCCTGGCTGACGGTGGTTCACAAGGGACTGATTAGACGAACCTGCCTATTCGTCGAATCGCACACAAAAAGTATATCATCGACTCCCCCAGGTCCAAAAAGAAGGCCCTGGCCACTAGGTCGCGCAACAGGTGACTGTAAAACGCACCTGTACAGTTATTAACGTCTCTAACCCAATATCAGCGGCGATGCTTTGTATCGCGGAAATGCAGTGAGTCACATGTTCGGGTAGCGGGATACCCAATAGCTGCGCTCCTTCGTGAATATCCTCACGAGACACAGCCGCGGCGAAGCTTCGCTGCTTGAGTTTTTTTATTACGCTCTTCGATGTCATGCCCGCCAATTGAGAGGGACGCACCAAAGCTGCCGCGTAGATAAAACCGGATAGTTCATCAACGGCGAAAAGTGTCTTACGAATGGGTCTATCACGCGGAAAGTCTTCAAGGTTCCACGGTGTGTGGGACATAATAGCGCCGATGACCTCCTCATCACAGCCACCCGCACGCAGAATTTTCGCACCCTCGTGGGTATGGTCAGCCGGATCAGGCCAGCGTTCGTAATCAAAATCGTGGAGCAACCCAGCCAACCCCCACAACGACTCGTCCTCATCAAAGAGCCTGGCGTAAAACACCATAGAAGCTTCCACGCACTGCGCGTGACGAATCAGTGCGGGATTTTTCGTGTATTCGTTAAGGATTTCCCAAGCTTGACTACGATCCATCATGTTTTTTCCTCGCTGAGGAAATGTGGTTTATCATAGGTGCCGAGTTTTTGACTCTACGCACAGGACGGATACCATCATAAGCCTGTGACTGTGGGTGTCCACGTATCCTCGTTAGGGAGGTAACTGTTGTCTGATCTCACGCGAGCCACATTCGGCGCTGAAGAACTTTCCGTCGTCCTTAGTCACTATGATGCGGGTATTGTGGAATCGGTCACACCGTTTCCGCGAGGCTCGCGTAAAAGCCCGAAGGTCGGTATTGTCGCTGAAAAGGGTAAGTACTTACTCAAGCGCCGCGCAGGTGGCAAAGCCGTACCCGATCGTGTGCGCTTTGCACACCGTGTACAAACCCATCTAGCCGACGTCGGATTCCCGCTCGCCAAAATTATCCGTACACGCGATACGCAGCAAACCTACGTCCAGATACGTGAGCATATCTACGAATTGTTTGAGTTCGTAGCCGGTCAACCTTACGAACGAAGTGAAGAAGAAGCACGTGAAGCCGGTATCACCCTCGCACGCTTTCATGAAGCGATGAATGGTATGACGATTGCCAAATCGCTGGCCGTGCCGACGGGAGACTACCATGACTCCACCCGCATTCGCTCCAGACTATTTGGTCTCGGCTCCACGTTAAGCTCGCATGATAGCTTTAGCGGAGACGAAGCGGAATTAGCCTCATTGGTACAATTTTTACTTGCCGCCTACGACGAAGCGGCTGAAGCCGTCAATACGCAAGGGTATAACACACTACCGGAATCGATCGTGCATGGCGATTGGCATCCCGGCAATCTTCTGTATCGCAAAAAACGTGTCCTGGCAGTGATCGATTTCGACGCCGCCCGGAGATCGCGTAGCGTCATCGATATAGCCAACGGGCTGTTACAATTTTCGATCGTAGCCAAAGGTGACCCAGCTGGCTGGCCCGACCACGTGGATACGGTTCGATTCGCCGCGTTTCTTGAGGCCTATAACACACACATGCCCCTGTCCGACTTGCAACGTGCCTGCATACCACAGCTTATGATCGAAGCCATTATTTCCGAATGTGTATTGCCTATCTATCAAACCGGCTCGATGGGACAGTGGGCCGGTTTTCGCGTACTGAAAATGGTGCGTCGCAAGGTACGTTGGCTGGGGGAACACGGGGCGAAATTGGTGGGCAGCGACGCAGAAGGCGTGTAGACCTAAGCCTGTGACAGTATCGGCGGGATGGACACGCCGAACCGTGGTCAGAGCCGTATGACGCCAGCCTGCGGTCTATATGAGTGAACATGGCCACCTGCACCCACATGCCGGTACGTCACCAGGCTTGCGCCAGGTGCTCTGACATGGCCCGCCTAACCTGTCTTGCACCCAATAAATCGGGTTGCTCATTTCCAGGCTGGCATAGGCATCGAATGTTTGCTATCATGCACGCGTGCAAAATGAACCTGCCGCCCAATTCGCCGTGGAACTCGCCCGGATCGCTAGTGACAGCAAATCCGAAGATGTGATCGTGTTAGATCTACGCGGTATTAGCCCGGTAACGGATTATGTCGTGATCGGTACGGGCACTTCAGATCGACAAATGAGGGCCGTAGCTGAACGGGTCATCGATTACGCGAAAAAAGTCGGCGAAAGACCCTACGGACATTGCGGACAAAACAGTGCCACGTGGATCATTGTCGATTTCGTGAACGTGGTCTTCCATGTCTTCGCACGTCCGCATCGCGCCTATTACGACCTGGAACTTCTCTGGGGTGACGCCCCACGCTTGACCTGGACGCGTAGCGAGTCGGCTTGAACATCGGCTATTGATCGCCGATGTGATCGGGTCCGTGACACTTCCGGCGGCTTCAGGACCGTCCCTCGTTGCAGCCTGAAAGGCTGACCGATAGTAGCCGTGGGCAAGTCCGCCGCAGGTGGACGCCGCTCACGGTAAACCCAACATGCGTTCCATTCGACCCTGCAGGGGTCGCACACATCTCGCAGAATAGACGACCCTTTCAGGGTCGAGCGTCTTGGTGTTGGAGCAATCCGGTGGCGGCGTCCGCCTGAGGCGGACTTGCCACCGGCTACTCCAGAGCAGGCCTTCGGCCTGCAACAACTGCCGCCGATTCTGCCACAGACCCGATGTGATCTATCCGCATCCTAACAAGTCGAAAACTTAACCATAGCCGACGACGATTGTCGAAATGCTGCTCGGCGTTTATAAGAATCCGCAGATAATGTATTTGCTTTTGATATTGAGGACGTTATGGCATGAAGTCAATCCTAACCATCTTATCTACGCGCGTATTAGCGTCACTCCATGCCATCGGTGCTGAAGGTGATCCACTCATTCGGCCATCCACCGATGATAAATTTGGGGACTACCAATCGAACTGTGCGATGGGCCTGGCTAAAAAACTCGGACAAAAACCACGTGACTTAGCCGCACGCATCGTCGAGCACTTAGATGTGGATGATATTTGTGACAAAGTCGAAATCGCAGGACCGGGCTTTCTTAACTTTCATCTCAAGCCGCCATTTTTAGCGAAGTGCCTGCAAGACATCCCCGCGCTACCGCAGGACGCAGAGGCTGACCGCCTGGGCATAGCACCGGCTACACCAACGGAAACCGTTGTGGTGGATATGTCCAGTCCGAATCTAGCTAAGGAAATGCACGTTGGTCATTTGCGGAGTACGGTCATCGGCGATGCGGTAGCCCGCGTGCTCGAATTCGCCGGCCATGAAGTCATTCGTGAGAACCACGTCGGCGATTGGGGCACACAATTCGGTATGCTCGTAGCTTATTTACGTCGAGAAAACCCGGCTATCGCAGACCATCCGGAGTCACTCGTCATTAGCGATCTCGAATCGTTTTACATCGCGGCGAAAAAACGCTTCGACACGGACGAGACATTCAAAACCGAGTCCCGTGAAACCGTCGTAGCCCTGCAACAAGGAGACCCCCAGACGCGGGTCATCTGGCAGGCTTTCTGCCAGGAATCGTTGCGTCACTGTCATGACATCTACGATCGTCTCCAGGTGAAACTTATCGATCGCGGGGAAAGCTTCTACACCGATAAAATGGAATCCGTCGTCGCCACCCTCGACGCTATGCGAGAAAAAGACCCGCAGGGATTTATCCGTGACAGTGACGGTGCGCTGTGTGTTTTTCTGGACGGATTCAACACCCGCGACGGTGAGCCGTTACCACTGATCGTTCGAAAATCAGACGGCGGCTTTAACTATGCCACGTCAGACTTAGCCACCATCCTCCACCGCGTGGAATCGCTCAAGGCTACGCGTATCATTTATGTCGTTGGCATCCCACAAAAACAGCACTTTGCTATGGTGTTTTCCGCCGTACGCAAGCTAGGTTGGGCCGGTCCGGACATCTCTCTCGAACATCTCGGCTTTGGCAGCATGCTCTCCAAGACGGGGCAACCCTTCAAAACACGCGTTGGTGGTACGGTCAAACTTAAAGACCTGCTCAACGAAGCCGTCGCCCGTGCCAGAAGCGTGCTTACGCAAACCACGCCGGAGGATCAGCCGCAAAACCGATCGGCTATGACCTCCGATCAGGCGGATGCCATTGCCGAGACCATTGGCCTAGCTGCGGTGAAGTATTTTGATCTATCACACGCACTCAGCAGTGATTACAAATTCGACCTGGACATGATGGTTTCGATGGAAGGCAATACGGCTCCCTATATGCTCTATGCCTACGCGCGAATTCGCTCGATAGGCCGGAAAGCCGACGTCGATTGGTCGTCACTACCGACAGATGTGCCTATCATATTGGAACACCCCACTGAGATGGCACTAGCCAAGAAGGTTCTACAATTTGCCGAGGTCTACGACCTACTCGTTCGAGACCTGCGACTCAACGTGCTCACCGATTATTTGTACGAGCTAGCCAAAACGTTCAGCCGATTTTACGACAAAAAACACGGCGTACGCATCATTGACGCCCCTGAGGAATCCGTGCGTCTCTCCCGCCTGCGACTATGTGATGTCACCGCGAGAACGCTCAAGTTGGGACTTCACTTGCTAGGTATTGAAACCGTCGAGCAGATGTAAAAAAATGTTGATTTCTGAACGATGCGCATTAAAATACTCCCTACCGAAAGCAGCGTGTATCGTGTGACAAGCAAACGCCTTCCGCACGCCTCTGTTGAGCAGTCGTGTGGCATGGCCTTAGCGAATCACAGGTTGTGTGGCATGCCCAAGCCCCTAGGCGCGGGCATGTTGGGTCCAACAGCAATATAACATCATCTCTCCATAAGGGATGCCATCATGGAATCGTTATCACATCACAAACACATAAAACAAAAGACGTGCCGACGATACAACATAATCGGCGACGCACATGCACTGACCTTTAGCTGCTATAAACGACAGCCATTCCTCGCACGGGATCGCGCTCGTACTTGGCTGGTCGAATCGCTCGACACAGCCCGAAAGAAACACACATTTGATCTTTGGGCATATGTATTGATGCCTGAGCATGTTCATTTGCTGATATTTCCGACGACGGATGATTACTCGATCAGCGCAATACTGACTGATATTAAACTACCTGTCACACGCAAGGCACTAAAATATATTCGCACGCACCGCAGTCCCTGTGCATCATGCGAGACGAACAGCCAAACGGTAAGATTGCTCATCGCTTCTGGCAACGAGGGGGTGGGTACGATCGCAATCTTATACAGCCCAAAACAGTTCACGCGACCATCGATTACATTCATGCGAACCCCGTACAACGAGTACTTGTCGACGCAGCGGATGATTGGTATTGGTCAAGTGCACGGTATTTCACGGGTCGAACAGACTTGCCACTCGTGCCGGATGTCGACAGCATACCCGTGCTTGGGCCTATGGCCCGCTAAGCAGGTGTGTAATCCCCAAGCGATTGTGTGGTATACCTTTGCATATGTGTGGCATGTCTTTGCACATGTGTGGCATGTCTTTGCACATGTGTGGCATGCCTAAGCGAAGCGCAGGCATGTAAGTACGGAATCGAATAAGAGCAAATGGAGTGTGCTAATGGTGACTCGGGTACTGGGATCAATATCACGTCAAACATGCCCGCGCCTGACGGCTTGGGCATGCCACCCATGGCAATGCTACCCGTCACAGCCAAGCAGTTTTTGTCAATATGATACTTTCGACATTTTATCTACTGTTCAATTCATCACTGGAGACATGTCATGCCTATAAGTCCATCATACAATACCTTAGCCAAGCTGATCACAATATCTGTGTTATGGATTCTTTCAGGTTGTGCAGGGCACAATGTAAAGTACATCGCATTTGTGAAAAACAAGTTTCCGCCCGCTGATAGAGCCATTTCGACAAGTGGGAGTTATGAAGAAGCCAAAATATTTTTCGAGAGGGCCTTACTACCCCACAACACAACTCGTCGGAAGTGTGAACTTAGGTTTCGTGCTCTGCGATGTCTCACCGATCAATTGGGTTCGGAAGATTACATATTAATCGGAGAGGTGTTTGGAGGTGGAAACGCTTATGCAAATCAGGCTACCCTGACAAAGGTCTTTTGCGAGAAAGCCGCTAAGAACGGTGGGAATGTTGTGATGATTTTTCGTAGATCTACTGTCCAGCAACCTTACAGCTATACCCTTCCCGGCTACTCGATTACAAATACGAATGCATCAGTCTACAATCACGGTAATTATGCTACAGGATATGGAAGTAGTCAGACTACATATACACCCAGTCAGACATATTCGGGGGTTCACTACAAGCCGACAGCGAATGGTCTTGTATTCAGACATATACCTGGCGCTGGTGCTAATCGTAAATCTCTTCTAGAACTTGACGACCAATCCTTAGAGCGTGTACTCAAGTATGCCGAAGCTGTTGTGCAGAATAAGAAATTGACATGGAATGAGGCTCGGAAACAAATCGATAGCTTCGTCACCTCCGAAAAATCAAGATGACCGGGATCAAGATTCTGCCGGGCGGAAAAGGAGTCAGGCGGGGTGTTCTTCTTTTTGGACCTGGGGGAGTCGATGATATGCGCCCAGTGCCATACCCACGCACCTATGCCTATATGACGAACCGAATGTTCACTTTTGAATGATCCGCAACTGACGATGCCTTAACTTTCATTCCCGATGTGATAAGCCTCCGATCATCGACTCCCCCACCTCCAAAGGAGATGGGCCACCCGACAATATCATGCCCGCGCCTTCGGCTTGGGCATGACACCCGGCGTTATACCATGTTACGACAAATAAACCGTGAAGTGGTTCAGCCGGACCGAGTGCAGCAAGTGCCCGCGCTACGGCTCCACCGAAGTGTCGTCCACCGTGGTCCGGTGAATCGGCAGCGTAGCTCGTGTTTCAGCTATCACTCACCCGCTCGGGACCACACAAGAGGCTGATTGGCTACTTGACGCGTCAATAAGCTACTAATAGGCTACTCTGCGAGATAGGCGGTGATTGATCGTGTTCACACTCAGGCCAGAACGATTACGAGACCTTTCGTTGCCGATGGGCACCGGCTGGCTGCTCGCCGATTGCATGGAGGCGCGCGGCAAGCAAGAGCTGTGGATGCGGCAGAAACCCGAAGCCATCAAGGCGCTTCGCGAGCTAGCCATCATCCAGAGCGTCGAATCGTCCAACCGCATCGAGGGCGTGACGGTTGCCTCGGACCGTCTGCGACCGCTGGTACTGGGACGAGCCAAGCCACGCGACCGTTCGGAGGAGGAGTTGGCCGGGTATCGCCGTGCATTGGAGTGGATTTTTACCCGCAAGCGCAAGGTCGTCGTCACGCCAGCTGTTATTCAGCATCAGCATAAGCTCGCCCAGCAGGGAGCTGGAGATGCCGGGAAGCTCAAGACGCGCGACAATGAGATCATCGAAATACTGCCGACCGGCGAACGGCGCGTCCGTTTCAAGCCGACCTCCGCCAAGGACACACCGAAGGTGCTGGCAGAGCTGTGTAGCTCATACGAGCAGATTTGCTCGGAGGAATCGCTACCGCCGCTGCTGTCGATCGCAACGTTTGTGTTTGATATGCTGTGCGTCCACCCGTTCCGCGACGGCAACGGGCGAGTGTCGCGCCTGGTGACGGTGCTGTTGTTGCAACAACATGGATTTCAGGTCGGCAGGTTCATCAGCCTGGAACGGTTAACTGAACAGCGAAAAGAGGACTACTACGCCGTGTTGGAGCGGTGCTCCGAAGGCTGGCGGGAGGGCAGGAACGAAATTGTCCCGTGGTGGAACTTCTTTCTCGGGGTTCTGCGGAGCGCGTACGGAGCGTTTGAAGAACAGGTCACATCGTCTGGACTGCGACGTGGTAAGACTGAGTTAGTACGACAGGTGGTGCTTGGGCAACCGGACTCATTCACACTGGCGGACATGGCCACTCAAGTTCCTGCCGCCAGCCCGCAGTTGATCAAGAAAGTGCTGGCGACCCTGAAGAAAGAAGGCCGAGTGCAAGTCGTTGGCCGCGGACGCGGAGCATACTGGCGCGTGATTCAGAAGACGGAAAAGGTGTCAGGAAGAATTATTGTTTGAATAGACCATATTCTAGAGTGGGTTGTCTGTTAGAGTGTCGTTACTATGTCACATTCACGTGCCAAGTGCTTTGGAATATGCCACGACTTGGGTGGCCCAGGCCCTTCTTTTTGGACCTGGGGAAGACGATGATATACGCCCAGTGCCATGCCCACGCACCTATGCCTATATGACGAACCGAATGTTCACTTTTGAATGATCCACAGCTGACGATGCCTTAACTTTCATTCCCGATGTGATAAGCCTCCGATCATCGACTCCCCCACCTCCAAAGGAGGTGGGCCACCCGACTGGGGGAGACGATGATATACGCCCAACATCATGCCCGCGCCTTCGGCTTGGGCATGGCACCCGGCTTGGGCATGGCACACGGCGCCAGGTCATGACGCACGCGCGTAAAAAAACTCCCCGCCGCACATGGCAGGGAGTTGAAAATTGTAACTACTGAGTAGTACGCGTTTATCGCTTGGAGAACTGGAATCTACGACGCGCACCACGCTGACCGTATTTTTTACGTTCCACGCGACGGGCATCCCGCGTGAGCAGGTTGTTATCACGTAGCGAAGGCAGATAGTCACCGTTGGTGTTCAAGAGTGCTCTGGAGAGTCCCAACAGAATGGCGCCGGCTTGCCCCGTCGTTCCGCCACCGCCCACATTGACGAACACGTCAAATGATTTAGCTGTGTCGGTCGCTACCAGCGGCTGACGGACGCTACGACGATCTTGGTCCAAGCAGAAAAAATCTTCTACTTTTCGTTTATTGATCACAAACTTGCCGTCACCCGGTTTAATACGAACCCGGGCTACCGAACTTTTACGCCGACCGGTTCCCCAAACGTAAGGGTTGTTCACCTTACTTTTCTTGCGCGTCTGCGCTGTAGAAGTAACGGGAGCCGCCGCAGCTTGCGGCACAACCGTTGGAGGTGGAATCACAGGTTCCGGATTAGGATTAGGTGTATCTGTCACAGCGCTTCCTTCATAGGTCTAAAACGTAAACGGCTGAGGTTGTTGGGCCGTGTGTGGATGTTCGTCCGTTGGATATACTTTTAGTTTTTTGAGCATGTTTCGACCGATGGCATTTTTTGGCAACATGCGACGCACAGCCTCCATCACAATGCGCTCCGGATGACGATCGAGCACGCGCTCAAACGGAATCTCTTTATAGCCACCGGGATGGTACGAATACCGAGGATATATCATAGTCTCGGCCTTGCGACCGGTAACTCTGATTTTGGGGGCGTTAGTGACGACAATGAAATCGCCGGTATCCACATGCGGTGTATAGGTAGGCTTATGCTTACCCATTAACACCGTGGCTATTTTCGTGGCTAACCGACCCAAAATTTGATCCGTCGCATCGACATGATACCACTTGGGATCAATCGTGGTCGCCTTCGCCAAATAACTAGACTGCCTACAACTCGACATCGCTTATCACTTCCAAACCTAAAACTAAAAACACAACAATCGAGCCGCGTAACATAGTCCATTTAGCGGTATCGTCAACCCCCAACAGCCAATCTCAGTTGCGACTCTCGAAGATATTCGCCAGCCCCCCAATGACCGAGCCTTCACCCTTACCGGATGGTCCTATGTTAGCCAATACGCGTCCGGCAAGACGGGTGAACGGTAGAGATTGTAACCATACCGTCCCCGGCCCACGCAACGTGGCCATAAAGATGCCCTCACCACCAAAAACAGCGTTTTTGATACCGCCAGTCATGGCAATGTCATAATCCACGCTGGGCTGAAGGGCGACTAAACAGCCGGTATCCAGCCGCAGCGTTTCCTCCGCCTCCAGTTCCATGCGATGAATCGTCCCTCCGGCGTGGATGAATGCCAGTCCATCGCCACGAAGCCGTTGCAGGATGAACCCCTCCCCGCCGAATAGACCGGCGAGAATTTTCTTCTGAAAAGCGATACCAATCTCCACACCCTTAGCCGCACACAAAAAGGCGTCCTTCTGGCAGATTAACTCACCACCAACCTCATCCAGATGGACCGGAATAATTTTCCCAGGGTATGGGGCAGCGAAGGCGACCCGTTCTCGCTTTTTCGAGACGGCGCCGAACGTCGTAAGAAACAGTGATTCACCGGTGACCATACGCTTACCGGCGTCGAAGAGTTTGCCCAGGAAACCCTGCTCTTTACTGGGATCACCGAAGACCGTCTGCATCTGAATGCCTTCGGTCATGTACATCATCCCCCCCGCCTCAGCGATGACGACCTCATCAGGATCGAGCGTAACCTCAACAAACTGCATGTCATCGCCGTACAACTCGTAATCAATCACATCCGCGCGAGTGGTTTTACCACGGCGTGGTGGCGGTGCAGGTTGGTTCGTGCTCACCCCTAAGGCTACGACATGTCGTGCCTCGGTCCATTCCGAAACGCTAGGCCCCCAAACTAACGTACGCGGGCCATCACCCGACCGAACCGCTTGCATAATCGCATCGCGCGACACCGGCCCGACAGTCTCACCGTTTTGTACGTAATACCAGCTTCCTTCGGTTGTCATTGGCTCATACTCCTTACTTGACTGAGGTTTGACACAACAATCTGCCCGGCCTCAGATCGTCTTACCTAACATGTTTCGGCGTAGACTCCAATCGCATGTACGTTACCTGGGCGACGGCAACGCGCCTATGCTCGGTGTCGAACAGGTCCACCCCAACAGGGCACAGCGTCTTGCCGAGCTTGATGACCTTAGCCTCAGCCATGACGTCCGTCAGACAGGGTGCGAGAAAACGGATGTTCATATCGGTGGTGGTCAGGGCCTGATCCGGACCGGTCATGGTCATAATGGCAAAACAAGCGATGCTATCAGCCATAGTCATCAGTAACCCGCCGTGCAGAGAGGCATAGACCCCATCGTATTTTTTCTCCCTCGGCATAGTCGCTCGACAATATCCTTCAGCGTATTCGTCGATGCTCAAGTGAAGTGTTTCGACAATGGGGATATGTCGAATACGCGACCAGATAGCCTGGAACTGCGCAGCGTCGAATGGGGGTGATTCAGATGGCACTACAATTTCTCTCCATAACGGTTATATGACGGTGTCATCATCTCAACAGGCGCTGAGTATAAGTAGCGATGCAACGACGTCAAAAAATGTATGTGCATTGGTGTAACAACATGCATCGCCGAGTGGCTCTTATTATATTTTTCTTGACTTGCCAGCACTCAATCTGGCTGGGTGAGTTTTGAGTCATAGTCGGGTGGCCCAGGTCAGGACATGGGACACACAACGGCGAAGAGTGATACTCGGTGTGATTATGACTCGCTGTCACCTTTCGTCTCAAACCCTTTCCTCACCCACTCTCCAATCCCTCCTTTCAGGCTACGCACATTGCGATAGCCCAGGGATTTCAAATACAACGTCCAATGCTTGGAGAATTTACCGATACCGCAGACCATGATGATGGGGGCGTCGCGGTTCTCGGGGAACTCGTCGGTGCGGTCGGGGATTTCTTCCATCGGGATATTCACCGAGCCTTCGATGAACTTGTCGGTGAACATGTCGTTAGGACGAACGTCTACGAGTAATGGTTTCGCTGATTCACTATCCTGCAATAGCTTCTGCAACTGGTTAACTCGAATCGAATCGTGCGGGTTCTTGAGATTTTCCATCATGCTGGAAAGAAATAAATCGTTCTCGCTCGGCCCGCTGCTGTCACCCTTACTATCCGGCGGGCAAATAGCCGGGAAGTAGCGCTGCACCGATGAGGCATATTTGAATACATTGTCAGGAAAAATGATCACTACCAGCGTGCCCGGCTCATCGGGAATCGTCTTGAGCGCCCCGGCTAGCGCCATGCCGGAACTCGGCCCGGCGATAATGCTCTCCTCGCGATTAAGTCTCAAGCATAAATCAAACGACTCCCGGTTGGTTACCTCAATGGTCTTATCGTAGCTTTCCGGCTGAAACAATTCAGTCTGCTGCAATTGTCGCAAACTACGCACACCGGGAATATCGTGACCGTCTTCCGGATGAACGCCGATCACCTGCACCTGCTCATCTTGCTCTTTAAGAAACTTACCCGTACCCGTAATCGTACCACAGGTTCCAAGGCCGGCGACAAAGTGCGTCACTTTACCCTCGGTCTGTCGCCAGATTTCCGGCCCGGTGGTTTTGTAATGACCGTCGGGATTCGCCTGATTTTTGTACTGGTTCAGCAATACATATTCCGGCTGGGTTTCTGCCGTCTCCATGGCATTGGCAATAGCCCCTTCCGGCGCACCCGGCGCAGGACATAGCGTGTCATCCAACTCGACCACATCCGTACCGAAAAACTTCAACACCGTTCTCTTTTCCAGCGGGATGGCTAATGATAAAGGTGTGCGCAGGGGGTAGCCTTTGGCATTACCCATCATAATGAGGCCCATACCGGTATTACCCGACGTGGCTTCAACGAGCTTTTTACCCGGCCCTAACACACCCCGCGCCTCAGCGTCGAGTATCATGTTAGCCGCGACCCGGTCTTTCACCGCACCGAAGGGGTTATACCACTCCAGCTTGGCGTAGACCTGTGCATGTTTGAAGGCTGCGACCTTATGGAGTCGCACTAACGGGGTTGGGTTTTCCTCACTCGACAATAGTCCGAGAATCGAGTCGTATATTCGCAATGTATGATTGTTGCTCATAACCCCAGACTATACCTCAACAACCAAGGGATTTCCATCACAAGCACCACCTGATGTGGGCCGATCACTCGCATATCATTGATTACGGAGGGTCTATTTGATACACTAAAAGGGGCTGCAAAAGAGTTGCAACTTCGCCACGTCGCCTGCCGGAGCGATAATAGTATGAAAACAAGCAACACACTTTGGAAAGATCGACTCAACGGCCAGCTGCCACCACAAATGGCTGAGGAGATCGATACCTTTGAAACTGAAATCGAACTGCGCCGCCAGGGAAAACTCGACGAGGTCATCTTCGCCGAAACCAGGCTACGCCGCGGCGCTTATGGCCAGCGTTACGACAACGGCCAGCGTTATGACGGCCACGAAACTCGGACCTTAGCTTACGCGGCGGATAAGAACACCAAAGGCGTTAACACGGTTTGGGATGCGCCGGGTATGCTGCGTATCAAAATACCCTATGGTGGGATTAACCCTAAACAACTGGAGGTTATGGCTGAGCTGGCAGAGGAATACTCCGACGGCATAGCCCATGTGACCACGCGGCAGGATTTCCAACTTCACTTCATCCACATCGACGACACCCCGACGATCATGCGGCGCCTAGCCGCCGTGGACATCACCACCCGCGAAGCCTGCGGCAACTCCGTGCGAAATATCACCGGCTGTCCATACGCCGGCGTGTGTCCGGATGAGAAGTTCGATATTACGCCCTATGCCCAGGCACTCATGCAGTTTCTATTAGGTCATCCCGATGCACAGAATTTTGGCCGAAAGGTCAAACCGACGTTTAGCGGTTGTGGTCAACATGCCTGCGGTCTGACCGCGATGCACGATCTTGGCTACACGGCCCAGACAAGAATGGTCGACGGAAAAGAGCAACGGGGTTTCTGCTTTGTCGTCGGCGGTGGACTCGGTGCCGTCCCCTTCCAGGCCAAGGTCTTTGACGAGTTCCTTCCAATGGAAGAAATGCTACCTATGGCCCAGGCTATCGCCAGAGTATTCGGGCGTCATGGTGAGAAAAAAAACCGTTCCCGCGCACGATTAAAATTCCTCGTGAAACAATGGGGTATCGACAAATTTAAGCAAGAGGTTCTAGCAGAACGTGCCAAGCTGCCACACGACCCACGATGGACGGAGTTCCTCAGCAGCATTGATAGCGATATAGAAAAACCACTCAAACCGCCCAGTGATCTTCCGGCGCTTAACGGCAACGAAAAAATAAACCGGTGGCTAAAGACCAATGTTAGACCACAACGCCAACCAGGATACTCAACGGTCACGGTCGCCCTACCGCTCGGCGATCTAACCGCTGACCAGCTTCGCTCATTGGCTGATATTCTTCGTACATTTACCACGGGAACCATGCGCACGACGGTCGAGCAAAATTTCGTCATACGTTGGATTAGCAACGCCGATCTTCCAGAGGTGTTCGAGGCATTAAGCGCGGTGGGCTTAGGCGAAGCGGGAGCGTGTAACATACTCGATATTGTCGCCTGTCCGGGTACGGACACCTGCAAGCTGGGTATCTCATCCTCTCGTGGATTAGCCGCGCAGCTTCGCAAAAAGCTTCACGAGAAATGTTTCGAGCTGGACGAAGTCATTCAGAACTTGCATGTGAAGGTTAGTGGTTGTTTCAATAGTTGCGGCCAGCATCACGTCGCGGACATCGGCTTTTACGGCGTGAATCGCACCGTCAATGGTTATCAAGTTCCACACTTCCAAGTAGTGCTCGGTGGCCAGTGGGAAAATAACGCCGGTTCTTATGGGATGCCCATCATAGCTATTGCATCTAAACGCATTCCCGACGCCCTCGATCGCATCACAGACCACTATCTGCGTTTACGAGAGGAGAACGAATCTTTCCAATCGTTCGTGAAGCGCATTGGTAAGGCGACGATTCGTCAACAACTCCACGATCTCACGCAGAACGCACCCGCTTACGAGCAAGACCCCACTTTTTATACCGACTGGTATGACCCGCGAGAATACAGCACGGGAGATATTGGCAAAGGCGAGTGCGCCGGAGAAGTCGTCACAGCCTATCAATTTGCTATGACCGACGCCGAGCGAATGGTTTTCGAAGCCCAAATACATCTGGAGGAAAACAAGGCCCAAAAGGCGGGTAGCGAGGCGTATGCTTCCATGCTCAAAGCAGCTAAGGCCATTGTTCAAATGAGATATGACGACGTATCCAATGATGCTGAAGAAATTGTCGAAGAATTCCGCGAGCGCTATTACGATACCAAGTTGATTTTCGATCCCTACGCCGGCGGAAAATTCGCCAATTACTTTTTCGCCGCTCACGATAAAGCAGAACAGCCTTACACGGAGGAATCTGCCAGGCACACGATAGAAGAAGCCCAACTCTTTATCGAAGCGATCCACGCCTGCTACAACCGCATGCGTCAAGAAGGGCTGTCACAGACGTAGGGAAACGGTTACATTTGTGGCTAGTGCTTTGTCACAGCTAAGAATTCGAGTTCCGTGTGCCCGATCAGAGCCGCGACCGTGAGGGAGCGGACATCGCCAACCCGAACATTAAGCTGTGACACAGCAATAGGAGTTATAGCGAAAAAATGGAATTACAGCATGTCAATGTGAAGATGTTTGTGGACGGCCCGATGAACGTCGATGCGGAACGTTTCATCGAAATTTTTCACGCCTGGATCAAAGACCATGCACTCGACGGTCTGCTTATCGACGTAGCTGATTACCGTCACGTCCCCGCCGGGCCGGGTGTCATGCTCATTGGCCTGGAGGGTGACTACAACATGGATCACACCGGCGAGCGCTGGGGGCTTCGCTACAACCGCAAAGCCGCACTCGATGGAACCAACGAAGACCGTTTCCGCCAGGCCGTCAACGCTGCTGCGAAAGCCTGCCATTTATTGGAAGAAACACTAGCTTCGGAAGGTCCGCTTACATTTAGTCGGCAAGAGTTTGAACTTTGTATCAACGACCGAGCCATCGCTCCCAATACCTCAGAAACGCTTAGTGCCTGTCAACCGGACATAGAAAGTTTTCTCAGCAACCTACTAGGTCACCATGATTTCACCATCGACCACAATCCCGACCCGCGCAGCTTGTTCCGCTTCTCTATAAAATCTGCTAAACTCTTCGACCTCAAAAAACTCGCATCAGACCTCACCCAATAATTAACCGCGCACCATAGCGCCACTGGGCAGGCGGGTGGCCCCAATGCTGTTGACTTAACGCGGTGAATCGTAGCGCAGGCTTCTAGCCTGCTTTATGATCGCGGACTGAGCAGGCAAGATGCCTGCGGTACAAACCTAAGTCAACAGCATTGGCGGGTGGCCCAGGTCCTTCTTTTTGGACCTGGGGGAGCCGATGATTTCAGTAAGTGTCATTTCCTCGTCACTTTTCATCCACAAACCATAGGCACACGCGATCGCCTGGAATGCCAAATCAGAGCCGCACGGCGCCAGCCTGCGGACCAGCTGGGTGCCCCATCCTTGGGGTACTCCCCAAGGGTGGGGGAAGGATCGTGCGTCGAAAGGTGTAGTAAGTGTCATTATTTTGGCACGTCTCATCCTTCCCCCACTCTTTGCCAGTAGGCAAAGGATGGTGCACCATGACCCGCACCAAATCCGAGCGGCGAGCGCCAGCGACCCGTGTCTTCAACACATCGTAATCACCCGACACATTTCAATGTGCGTGCATATCCAATAACACGGGTCGCGCTCGCCGCTCGGATAATGCGTTTTCCAGGTCATTGGCGAAAAGACGGCAAAAGTTGCGCTACGAGTCGGCACAATTATCGTCATCACGACAAGATCGGTCAGTCGATACTACCATATCTTGGGGCGATTGCTGGAGATAACCACATAATAGCGGATTTGGAGACCATCGGCCATGATTTGGAAAGAATCGAAGAATTCACTTGACGTTGGGGCTTTGTTAGGCCATACTATACACCGAACAGATGCAAAACACGCCGCTAAGCCTGTGGTTCAAGCGGTGTTGGAAATGACGAAGATGTCCATGGCAGTGACACAACCAAACGGTACAAGCTATAGCGACATGCCCTTGTGCGTGTTCGGCCCCGGTGGCGACTATCGCAGTGCACTCATCGCAAAGCCAATCGTAGCCGGTCAACCAAAACGCAGCAAGCTTAGCCGGGTGGCTTTTCCCGCTCTTCCTAGTGCCACATCACAGACATTTCGTGCATCGCTAAGTTGGTTCGCCAAGTTGGCATCACTGTTTACATCAGCCAGACAAGACACCGCTCGCGAACGAGCGTTAAAGGAAAAGTTATCGCGTGGCGATTTACCACTGGTCGCATTCGGCCCATTAGGTCTGCAACCATACACGGAGGATAAACATGGCACGACGCAAGGCAGCGCAAACCGAAGCAGCTCGTTGTTTTACACCACGACAGATCGAAATTCTAACCATGATCCGCGACGTACGGCGGACCCTTGGCTATTCCCCGACCTTGCAAGAGATCGCCGACGAACTCGGCATCAGCAAAATCACCGTGTTCGAGCACGTCGAGTTACTACTCGAAAAAAACATGCTCACACGTCAGTCGAACAAGGCACGCTCTTTGGACTTGACCGACTTGGTTGAATTACCTGATGAGCGACCTACACGCGTACCGCTGGTTGGGCATATCGCAGCCGGGTTGCCGGTCGAAGCCATCGAAACGCCGGATCATCTCGATTTTGAAGAAATGTTCGATAGACGCTATCCGGTGCGCGCACTCCGAGTGACCGGCGATAGCATGATCGACGACCACATCTGCGATGGGGACTTTGTGATATACGAAGAGCGCAGTAACGCGAAAAACGGAGATACGGTCATCGCCCTCGTTGGCGGCGACGAGGCTACGCTCAAACGCTTCTATCGAGAGAAAACACGCATCCGTTTACAACCGGCTAACTCCAAATACAAACCCATCTATTCACGCAACGTGAAAATCCTGGGCGTGCTCATCGGTGTGATGCGCCAGTGTTAAAGCGCCATCGCTGCCAATAGCCATCTACCGGGTGAAAGACCGATTAGGCGGGCTTACGTGGAGTGACATGGACAAGCGCCGCGTTGAAGGGGGCGCGGATAATAAGATGCGTATGGAGCGACGCTTGCCCGCGATTTTCCTCGGTAGCGCCTGCACGGGCAAAAGCCGTAAACAACACCCAGTGGACATTCGACGGTCTGATTCCGCGGCGTTTGTCCATGCCACCCACCTGACAATTATGACATACACCCCAAACCAACCGGCATCAATTATTATCTTGACCTTAACCACTCAACCTGATAGGATGGACCCTGGTGATTATATAGAATGAGTAGTGCGGATCTGGTGGCACGCAGGATAGCTACTTTCCATATCATTAACGGCGAATTCCGCACTGCCAAAAATATGCCATCGTCGGTCGTGTACGTCGATGAGTATCGGGCATCTGTAAGTCACCGGATTCGTCAGTCTGTAGTGAATGCATGGCCACGTGGTGCCGTATTGAAGTCACTCTTGCAGATGCGTGGGTGGCTATGCTTGTCCATAAACGGGAGAGGTGACGCGCATCCACCTGCTAAGCGATATATGCGATGCACACACCATTTTGACGAGAAATGACGATACGAGGCGCCGCACCCAAATCAGGTGAATGCCATGACCCGTACGCAACACGCAGCCCTCAAACCGGCTAATCCCATAGCGTCTGGATCAATGTTATCGGATGAGCAGTGGTCATCCATCGCACAAACCTTAAACATCACACCAAGAGAACAGCAAGTCATCCGAGGCATTTTCGACGGTCTCAACGAGGCTCTCATCGCGGACGAACTAAAGATATCCACCCACACAGTCCACACCCACCTGGACCGACTCTATCGCAAACTAAACGTTAGCTGTCGCTGCAACCTCGTCATACGCATCTTCGCTGAGTACATTGCGTTGTATCCAAACAATGCGCAGGAACGCAGCGCCGGATTGTGTGCTTAATCACCCACCTGCCAGAGCAGCCATTTTTACATAAACCATCCTTACGGCTTCTCATAAGCTCCATTCTATGACGTTCAGTGCATATTGGGCACAGTGTGTCGGAAACGAATGTCCCCTATTTAGGCTACGCTGTACAGCCTACAACAAAAAAGGGACTATCATTTAGCCGCGCATATTTGGTACCCTGATCTCCGTTGGATCGTTGTCGGTCAGATCATCTCCCTAAGCGGCACGGGCGACTATCCAAGCGTATCTAACGGAAAGAAGTGAGAGGCAAGGAACGAAGCGCATCATCCAAGTTGAATATCGTTACATAAAAGGCAAATGCTCGGCGATAAGCGTCGCTGGTTGTGCGTGCCTTGGACTTGGCAGATCATCGATTGCATCTCACATGTCATGAAAGGCGCGTTGCGGCATGAGCGTCGATAGATTGATGAGTTCACGTGGTTACCCATGCGACACTAAGCGGAGTATATGGCTTTATATACTTGCTCAGATAGCCGGTGGTGGTGCCATGGCTATGGCGCTTAGTTATCCGCGTTGGGCGTGGCTTGCGTGGGTAAGTCTATTACCTCTGCTGATCTCCATTCGGTTTCACACCCCGTTCAAGGCCATGCTACACGGCGCCGCCTGGGGGGCGTCGCTATGGGCGGTCATGCTGCTTTCCACCGTAGCCGAACATACGGCTACTTTAGGTGTAGGCCTATACGCCATCGTAGCTATTTCCTTCTACACTTGGCTGGGCGCTTTAGCCACCCGATATGTCGGGTTTCATCCGCTGGTTCTCGGCGTATCATGGATGTTTGTCGAGCTAGCCTTGTCACCGCTCGGCTGGCATGATCGGGTGATGGCTGACGTCTACGCTTCGAGCGGTTGGTTATCGCTTATTTCGCATTCGCTAGGCTGCGTGTTTGTGGGGTTTGTGGTGGCGTTTATCACGGCCTCACTTGTTTGTGCCGCGGTGAGCGTTTGTGCCCCTGCGTCAAAACGAAGGCAACCATCTCATTCGGCCACTACCATTGTTCAATGCCTACGTGGAGACAGCGTTCTCCAACAAATTCTGGAACTCGTCGAAGCGGATCCTCGGGCGCCGCCAACGGAATACATAATCAACATCGAAAGATCATCTTTACGGACTTAGTGTAAAACCGGATTGATCCGGCGACTAAGAGGGACGTGGTAGCTTATTCTAGGTGAAACGGCATTGGTCGTTTGCACTGGATACTACCTACAATAATTAACTTGTGGGCGTTTATCCACAAAGATAAATATTAGGAGAAGTGAAATGAATAGAATGCTACTGAGCATGTTCGTAATCGGAATTGTTTCCAGTACTGCCCTTGCGCAACATGCAATCCAATGTGATGGAACAGAGTCTACAGGTAGCGGGGCAGTCAGTTGCGACGCAAATACACGTCTATATGCATATCCCGTCACAGCAGTTGCGAGTGACATTGAAACAATACAAATCGGCACTGACGATTGCCAAGCGTTTAATTACACAAACATTTGCATGCCTGCCGGATGGACATTCAATGTCATCCCTAACAGTTCTACTTGTGATACCGTTAAGACGGCACACGGTGACCCGACAAATGGTACCCCTTCAGACACATGCGGGTGTGCCATACAGTTCACCAAAGGTGGTGGTACTCCTATAGCAGCGGGAGCTTCGTTCATTTTTGGGTTTGATAATAGCAAACCATCCCATGATGTTTCGTGGAAGGCTGTCGACTTAGGAGGGGCGGGATCCACCAGTGAAATGTTTGGAATGCCTTCCGGAAATGGCGTCGGACCAGTTCATGGACCGACGAAAGCGTCCCCCATCCCCACTGTGTCCGAGTGGGGAATGGCGGCTATGGTGCTGTTGGTGCTGGTGACAGGGACTGTTGTGTTCCGTCGTCTATCGGCGCGTCGCTTGGCGTGATCATTCTTAATTCACGAAATTCAGCTATCTGAGGACCATAACTTTTATGATCCAGGATAGCGGATGAAGTGTAATGACTATAAGCCTGGTGGCACACTAATGTGTGCTGCCGGGTTTTTTTCTATCTGGAGCCGCGTTTCGTATATTCCACGACTATCCGAACGCAGGTTTGGTGCCGGATGGGTGCAGGACGATTCAGACAGTCTATGGCTCACCGTCCTTCACCTTCATACTGCCCACGATAAGACTCATCGCCGGTGAGATGTCACTATAAAAGGCGTGCGGCACCCCTAAGTTTTGGCGCGGTCAAAGGGTGCCGCAGCGAGTGGAAGCTATTTGATTATAGCCGTGCTGATTCACACCAAACGGTTATTTGGATAAGCGTGATCTTCAGGCTGCCCGAGTTCTCATCAGGCCTGCGGAACCCCAGCCGAGGCATCCGCTGACGCCTATTATACCACCGGCTGTGACTTTTTCAAGGCTAACTACCCCATAATAACGCATAACCTTCGATAAAACTTGAAGTTGCAACGCTAGCCATCGCTCCATAAACGGTGACCTCACACCTTATATAACGACTGATTTCCATCTCAGCCTAACTTGAGCGACCGATAACCCCGCACGTGCCTATTTCCAACTTGGCCCATGCCCTCGGTCATTCGATAACCCTTCTAGTGCTTTGATTAAGGTAGCTCGGTGGGTGGCATGGGTAAGTCCCGATGTATCCCGACGTAAAGTCGGGATACATCGGGACTTACCCGTGTAGTTCCGGAGGCCGACACGGGCAAAAAAAACGTTGCCCATGCCACCCTGGATGAACCCGAAAAATAAGCTGTGATACAGCACTAGGTGTCTTACGCGCTGATCACCCGCTTTTGACATGCGGCTAACGATCTACTGTACCGAGGAATCGACCAAAAAATCCGGAAGAAACGTACTCCCGGACGCTACAGTTGAGCAGAGCCTGCGTTATGTAGAGCTTGCTCTAGCCATAGGAAGTGCGAAAAATGAATCCACTCAAAATCGGCAACGTTGTACACGTGGAAAGCAGCTACGTTGACGTCATCGTCACCGCAGGAAATCTGAACCTGGTACATGAGGAGCAGACCTATCGCGTCGGACAGCTCGGCTCTTACGTAACCATTCCCATGGACGAGCGCACGCTGGTGGGCTTTGTTATCTCCCTCGGTCGGCAAGACGTCACCACCAACGATGTAGAGCCGCAACTCATCATGCGTATGCAACTACTCGGCGAAATCAAAGCCGGAGGGTTCGTGCGCGGTGTCAACGAATATCCCATCGTCGGTGACGATGTCTGGGTGGCTGCCAGCGGTGATTTTGAATCCATTTTTGGAAGCTTCGACCAATTACTCAGCGGCAGCATACATCCACAAAGTTTCACGCTCGGCACCTTCGCCCTCAATCGAGATTTCAAGGTTAAAGTATTAGGTACCGAACTATTCTCCAAACACGTCGCGGTGCTAGGCAATAGCGGTAGTGGTAAAAGTGTAACCACGGCGAAAATTTTACAGGAAGTGTTGGAATTCGATCAGGCGCAAATCGTACTTTTTGATATGCACGGCGAATATCGACAGGCCTTTTCCGACGAGGAAGGCCAAATCAATGCCAACGTGACCTACCTCGATGCCGATCATCTCGTTTTACCTTATTGGTTATTAAAATACGAAGAACTCGAATCCATCTTCGTGGACCGCTCCAACCCCGCAGACTTAGCCACACAAATATCATTCTTGCGTAGCGCTTTACTCGAATACAAACAAGATGCGGCCCGTGAATTAGGACTGACAGAAGCGCTCACGCTGGACACACCCATCTACTTTTCACTGGAGCAGATCAAAACATATGCAGAAAATCTTAACGAAGCGCGCTACGTGTTAAACGACGACCACCTCGCATTTAGTCAACTGGCCCTGCGCTCACTCGATCCCAAAGAACAACAGCGTCTCATGCGTACGCAACGCTGCCAGTTCAACCGAGGCAACCCGGAAGGTGAAACATCCCACCCGCTTTACTTTGGCAAACTGCTCGGATTGATTGACCGTGTCGATACCCTATTCAGCGATCGTCGTTACGAATTTATGTTGCGTCCGCTTGAGCATGGCATGAAATCGCCTTTTTTCAAGGATTACCTCTCACAGCAGGATTCCGCCGGTCAATCGTCGAGCATCATGAACCATCTGATCAAACTGCTCACCGGTCGCGTCGAACCGCGTAGCAATCTGACCATCATCGATATGTCGGGGTTACCCTTTGAAATCGTTGACATCACCGTGGCTGTACTTACAAGACTGCTATTCGATCTGAACTTCTGGACCCCCCACAAAGAACGACATCCCATGCTACTCGTTTTAGAGGAAGCCCATAACTATGTTCCCCGTGTGCCGCTGCAAACCAGCTTCGCCAAAAGCGCGGTGGAGCGCGTGGCTAAGGAAGGTCGAAAATACGGCGTAAGTGCCATGATCGTGTCCCAGCGACCTTCGGAACTTTCCGAAACCGTACTCGCCCAATGCAACAGCTTCATCGCCATGCGTTTAAGTAATCCGGAAGACCAGGACTACGTCGCACGGGTCATCAGCGATCATTTCAAAGGCTTGATAGATATGCTCCCGGTGTTGCGACCCGGCGAGGCCTTTGTCATCGGCGACTCCGTCATTATGCCCATGCGTACCATCGTGCAAATGGCTGACCCGGCACCCAACAGTGGTAATATGGACTTCTTCAAAGTGTGGAGTACGGAAAGCCCGAATTACAACATTGACGAGATCATCGAAAACTGGCGTCGGCAGACTCGTTTCCGTGGCGCTGACGCGGAAGAAACCACCGCTGTCGAACCAACCTTTGAGACTGATACACCATCACCCGAACCATCGCCCTACCCGGATAAAGACGCACCACCCCCACCCACGCCGTTGGAGAGGCTCATCGGCAAACGTGGCCCGGCCAAGGCATCACGCTCATCCGATGCAGCAAGTGAAGGTAAAAAGCGAGCGGCGGCAGCGAAGTGGCGCGGACAGTAAAGCCAGCCTGGACCACCATACGAGACCATGAAAAGACGTGATCACGCCCTAGCTACTTGACTTGTCACGGCTACCGTTCGTACCCTGATGACTGGAGCGGGCGAAGGTGATCGCTCGTGGGTCACTGCGTTTTATAACCCATACGCATACGCACGGGAGGAAAGTCCGAACTGGATAGGGCGCGGTGGTTGGTAACGCCAACCCGGCGCGAGCCGAGGGAAAGTGCCACAGAAAATACACCGCCTACGTCCGGACTCGTCCGGGCCGGTAAGGGTGAAATGGTGCGGTAAGAGCGCACCGCACGACCGGTGACGGTCGTGGCAGGGCAAACCCCACCGCCAGCAAGCCCAAGTAAGCAGCTATGAGGCGGCCCGCCTCCGGTGCCTGTTATGGGCGCCAGGCTGCGGGTAGGGTGCACGAGTCGGCGGGCGACCGTCGGCCTAGAGAAATGATCGCCACCTCGCGTGCGAGGTACGGAATTCGGCTTATCCGCCCGCTCCTTTCTTTTCACGGCTCCCTGCACAGACGATGTGTCATTATTATGACACTTAGATGTAGGAAGGCTGTCTTCTGCGTCGTCGTGCGGAGGCTCGTCGGGTGGATAGAAGCCGGCGCCGTAAATATCTTCAACCAAACCGCCGAAATGACCGGGTAATGTCTTTTCTTTTGACACTGAAGTTTGATCGGCATCCTCTTTCTTTTCTTGTTTGACGGCGCTAGTGTCAGCGCGTCGGCATTCCGCTAAAATTTTCGCCAGGGCCACAAGGTCGGACGTTTCCAGGTCCGATTCGCCCACAGCTAAGCGTTCGTAGATCATACCCACTAAGAGCAGGTACGTACGCTGATCCCACAAATGGGGTTCTTGCTGAGCTAAGTCGCCGAACAACGAATCGAGAATGGCACTGATACTTGCCTGACGGCGGCGGTGCTGCGTGACTGAACGAGACTGCGGCGGTTTGCTATCGGCATGCGCATCTGAGCAAGCCTTTTCAGGCTTGGTGGCTTGAACCTGCGGCGCTTTCGCTGAGCGTCGGCGGGTCGTAGTCGTTTTGGTACGTCGTGATGTTGTCATAATTATTGGCTCGTTTCATCCAGTGCGGGATCGCTGATGCAGTGGTCGGCTAACTCCAGGCCTGCAGTGGTGAGTCTAAACCAACGCCGTCGCCATGGGGTTAGACCATTTCCGTTGTCGAGGTCGGTCTGTACTCTTTGCAGATAGTCTTTTTCGCTTAGATAGTGCAAGTCTCGCTTGACGTGATCGAATTCCAGCATAGGGAACAACGTCAGTAGACTGCGGAAAAGCGTCTCAGCTTGCAGGGCTGCCGGGTAGACTACTTTCATCGCCACGAGAATCTCGTTGCGCATGCGTTTGATCTGTCGTGTTTTTCGACCGTTGGCCATCGTATTATCACCTCAACTATTGGCGCCTTTGCGCCGCTTATGAATCTTTTCAAAAATAAAGTTTTCTTGAACCATTGGTTACGTTGAAAGGCGCTTCATCATTTTATGCATCGTTATCTTCGATGGGGGTTGCGCTTTTATGTAATACTGATGCCATGTTGGCTTCCAGTCGGCTGGTGATTTCGCTCCAATGTTCGATGCGCTTTCGAGCGTGCATACATTCGCGTAGCCATTCTTCCTTGCTGGTGAAATCGCGCTGCCACGCGGCGACTTGACGGCGTAATTCCAGGGTGGACGCTTCCAGCGATTCCATGCGTCGCATACATGCTTTGTAGTGAAGGGTATGAATATCTCTCATGCTCCGCAGATAAAAAGTGAGCACGGCCATAGGGATGACGATGACGGGGGCTAAGATGGAAAGTAATGTGGCAATGGAGTTCATGGCTATATCCTGTTGTTGGTAGGGGTGACCTCTCTCTTCTCGGCGATTACGCATATGATCGTTCGACCACGACACCCCTACGTAGAAATAACGTCGCCGGTGATTGGTGAAGGGGTAGCGCAGGAACAAAAATCGTTGATACGGTGCAGCTAGATGGGTTTCTAGTGATGTGTCGGTGTAAAAAGCCCTGAGGTGTTTGTTCAGGTTAATCGCTGCAGTTGGGTTGTGAGCACTGAGCACACATGTGTTTGTCAGAGCCGTAGGCGCAAGCCTACGGACACGGCCTTCGCAGGCGTAAGACTAAAAACACTTGGGCGACAACGAGCGTTCCGAATGGTCACCAGGCTTGCGCCGTGGTGCTCTGATTTGGTGAAGTTGGTCGAGCGAACTCTCCCGGTTGGACGTGTCGCGGGACTGTTTTATGGTCCGAGAATGGGTGGAAATTGACGGGGGTAATACAGCGTCCTAAACTGGTTGGTGGATTGCGCTTTGCTGTGTGCAAACTGATGGGTGTGGAGCGTTGCAAGTTGGATCGGGTTTTGCTTGAGGGTTGACGTTGCCAAGCCACGGGTAAGCTGCTGCTTACCCATGCCACTCGTTGTGGTTATGTCACGCGGACGCTGATGTGAATCGGGAGACGGGTCGGTAAAGAACCGGGTGGAACCCGACCTACCTGGATACCCGCCTGCGCGGGTATGACTGATGCGTGGCCGCTTCCTTACGGGCGCGGTTCAGTTGGGGTAGCCGCTTCCTTACGGGCGCGGTTCGGTAAAGAGCCGCTTCGCATCGGGACGGTTCGGTAAAGAGTCGCTTCGGTTCGGGTTGTTTTTGTGCTTGACGTGTTATGGATGATGCGTTGAGTTTGTGGGAAGAAGAAATCGTTTTTACCATTCGCGGTGCCTCCATGAAACAGGCGACGGCTGGGAATACCGGGTTACATCCGTTGCGCATGCTCCACATCGGTCCGGCGCTGGGTGAGAGTGGTGTGGGTGCTCAGCTTGCGCAACTAAACCTTTCTATTGAACAAGAACCGAATGTATATCGTGGGTTGGCGCTGCTTTCGCTAGCGCACAGAGTCTGTGCGGGTGGCGGTCATCGGCGAGATGAAGGACATATTGGACCGGTACGTCCGCGCGTGCTCCCGACAAATCGAGATGACATACCGCCCTCGGCTCATCATACAATGAATGATCCTGTACAAACTTCGTTTCTTGGGGTAGTCGTGTGTGTGGATGAATTGGTGACTGGGGAGTATGAATTCTTCTCTCTCGCTAAGCGCTTCGCCGATTTACACGGGGTCTATGTGTATAGCTGTTGTGGTGACGAGGGTAGTGTTCGACGTGCGGTGACACTTGGGGCTACCGGGCTACTCACCGATGAGGTATTGACATCACTCAGATTAACTATTGATGAATCCTTGCGCTGCTCGACTGCGGCTGATTCAGCTACAGGATCGACAATATTGGGGGATGGTGAGCTGCTGCCACAGGAGGCTGAGCAGAAAGATATGACGGTGGATAGCCCTAGTATCGTTAAGTCGGAGGTGACGCATTTGACAGCCGACGACGAGGCGGATGTTGATGTCGTGGGATGCCAAGATGAAGACGACTCAGATACGGCGACCGATTCCCAACCTTGCGCTACGGTTGTAGAAACTGATGAGGTTCTCGTAGAGGATGAGGATGATTTGATTGGGCCTGTACAGGTTCCGTGGGATCGCCGTCCTTCTAGTCCCCTGCGGGCGGCACCGCCACAACGATCGGAGCCTACGTCTACGGTGCGCAAGCCGCCGGTTGCGGCACCATCATCAGAAGTGACGGAGTCGGATGACTCCGGCGATAATAGTCATCATAACGAAGAGCCATCCACTGTAGCTAAGCCAAAACATCAACCGTTGCTGACGCCGGAAGAGTTACGAGCGCTCATAGGTGAACCAGAGAATACGACACCGCTAGAAGATCGCCCGCAGGGCGACGATGAAGGCGCCAAGCTGGGAACGTAAAGGGTTATGATATCTACGCAGCGCGATACTTTTGATCCACATGTTCAGGATCGCTTGTTGATTGTCGGTACGCAGTGGGCACCGTCGGGGTTGGTGGATCAGGTACGCAGTCGATTGAGCGATTGGTCCGTGTCGGTTTCTGATACTTATTTGAAGGGTATTGCGGATGTTGCCCGTCAACGCGTGCAGACGATGTTGGTTTACATAGACCCTTCACAGACGCGGTTGTCGCGTGCGATAGCCGGGTTGCGTGAGGCGGCGGGTGATGAGGCGAAGGTCGTGCTATGTTGCCGTGTACCGGAGGAACCGGCTGCTCGGCAGGCGATGGCTGGGGGCGCGGACGATTATCTTATCTTTCCGTTTTTTGGACATGAACTGGAGCAGGCGTTGGGTATCGAATCGGATGGTTCGGAAGTGATGGACCATCTGACGAGCACGGCTGCGCCGCTGAGAAAATTGGCTGACTTACTGGCTACGATGTCGGATACGCCGAAGGCTATGCTCCATTGTGCGGCTGATGTCATCAAAGAGGCACTGGGTGCGACCGGGGCGATGATCGTGGTGGATGGTGCCACGGCGACGGCTGGTGAAACGGTGACCAAGCCGGTATTGAGCGTGCCGCTGGGCCAGGGTGTTGATGAGGCAGGGCCGAATGGACAGATTGCGGTGAATGCCCGGCCTGAGGGTGCGTATACGCCCGGTGATATGGATGCGCTCACGCATTATGCGCGGATTATTCGTCATGTCATCGCGGCAGCGTCACGACAGCGACACTGGCAGCGGTTAGCTGTGACGGATCAGTGTAGCGGTCTGGCGAATCGAAGATATTTATACGAGCGCTTGGACGCGATTTTACTTGAGGCCCAGGCCGAGCGTTTTCCGGTGACGGTGTTGTTGTTCGATGTGGACGACTTCAAGAGCTATAACGACAAGTTCGGCCATCATGCGGGTGATGCGATCATTCGCGCTATCGGCGATCTTTTTCGAGAGCATTCGCGCGAGCAGGATATTGTCACGCGATACGGCGGGGACGAATTCGCGGTGGTCTTTTGGGATGCCGAAGGTGCCCGCGAGCCTGGTTCGTCACAACTACATCATGCGCACGCGGTCTTAGATCGCTTCGTTGAATCGCTACGTAACGTGGATATTCCCGAAGTCACGGAAAAAGGTGGTGGGAAGATTACTATTAGCGGTGGACTAGCGACGTACCCGTGGGACGGTAGCACGCGCGATGAGCTACTCAAAAAAGCGGATGATGCACTTCTTAAAGCTAAACGAGCCGGCAAGAACCGGGTGTTCGTGATTGGACAATCGGAAGACGATACGACGGTGTAGGTGAGATTCGTGACAATTCGATATAAGAGTTGGCCTATTCAAGAGGCCGCTTCCTGACGGGCGCGGTTCGGAAGTAAGAGACCGCTTCCTGACCCTGATTTGCATCGGGATGGTTCGGATTTGGGTTGATCGTGACATTTCGACGTTACACATCTTAGAGCAAGCTCTATTTTTATGTAGTGGTCAAAACCCATTTTTTCCCGGGAGATTTTCTCAGCAAGGCGATACACAAAAACGTAGGATGCTAAAGGTATTTATGTAAGGAGCATGTGATGAACAGACTAAGTGTTCGGGCGTTTGCCATGACGGCAGGGTTGCTATGGGGGGCGGCGCTATTTTTTATGACGTGGTGGGTGATCGCGTTGAATGAGAACGCCACGGTACTGAATTGGTTGAGCGCGTTTTATCGTGGGTATGATGTTTCACCGGTGGGTAGTTTGATCGGTCTCGCTTGGGCGCTGCCTGATGGTGCCATCTGCGGGGCATTTTTTGCCTGGCTATATAACCGGCTGATTCCAAAACTCCATCCACAACACACGTAAGCGTACTACTATACTTACGGTTTTGTTTGCACATTCACGGACGTTACCGGCGATTGTGATGAGTTACTTGATCGTCCGGTAATTCGATCTGCTCGAACAAGGTTCACTATCTAGAACATGTTGCGGCGCTCATCATCAGAGCCGTTGGCGCGAGCCTACGGACATGTTCTGCGGGACATGTCCATGCCACGATGCGATCCACGTTGTCACCAGGCTGGCGCCAGGTGCTCTGATGACAGCTCATCCGCAAAAGAGTAGGTATGCACTCTATGATTCGATGCCATTTGTTGTTATGGGCGTGGTCCGGAAAAAGGAGCCACTTCCTGATCCCGATGTGCATCGGAACTTTTCCCCGTGTTGTTCTTGAGACCGCCACGGGCAAAAAAAGCCTTGCCCATGCCACCCACGATGAACATGAAAAATAAGCTGCGACAAAGCATTAGGTATCGGTCCTTCGGATAAGGGCGTAATGGGCCGATCTATAGGCTATATGACACCACACACACCCTCACCATCCAAATTGACACCCGAAGTGCAGGAACGGTCACAGCGTGCCCCGTCACAGACGGAAACCTTGCAGATGCAACCGTCACAAAGGGGTGGCTCGGGACAACTCGACAACCCATGTTCATCAGACATTCTTCACGGGCAAGCTGAGGCTTGCCCATGCCACCCATCCGTGCATGTATGTTCGACAACTAGTACGGCGCAAACGGCTATCTTGTGGACGTTTGCGACAACTTTATTTGTTAGTGCGACGTTGCTTTTTTTGGTTCAGCCTATGGTGGGTAAGATGATCTTACCGCTGTTTGGCGGGACACCGGCGACGTGGAATACCTGCATGTTGTTCTTCCAAACGGTGCTGTTAGCCGGGTATGCTTATAGTCATGTCACGACGGCGCTATTGGGTATAAGGAATCAAGCTGTTGCGCATCTGGTGGTTATTTGTCTACCGTTGTTAGTCTTGCCGATTGTGATAAGCCATGCAGATGCGCCACCGGCTAATGTGCACCCGGTGGGTTGGTTGTTGCTAAAATTATTGATGGTGGTGGGTCTGCCCTTTTTTGTGGTGTCAACCACGGGGCCATTGCTGCAAAAGTGGTTTGCCGGTAGTGGGCATCCAGCGGCGAAAGACCCGTATTTTTTGTATGGGGCTAGTAATGCGGGGAGTCTGCTTGCGCTATTGGCTTATCCGCTCATGCTTGAACCGCTGATGGCACTGACAGCGCAGAGTCAGATGTGGCAGGGTGGTTATGGCGTGCTCCTGGTATTGATTGTGGTATGCGCTTGGTTGGTCATGCGACGACAGACAGTGATGGCCAATGGTAATGCAGGAGTGAGTCGTGAGAGGATCGCCGGTGAAACGGTGATCGTATGGCGCGAGCGGGTTTTTTGGATTTTTGCGGCGTTTGTGCCATCCAGTTTGATGCTTGGGGTGACGACGCATATCACGAGTAACTTAGCGCCGATACCGCTATTGTGGGTGCTCCCCCTGGCTTTGTATTTGTTGACTTTTGTGATTGTGTTTTCGCGTAAGCCGATCATCTCGCAGGCGCGGGCGGCGAGGTTGATGCCGTTTTTGTTGATTCCGTTGGTGGTGTTTACGTTTGTAGAATTTCCGAAGTTACAATGGATGACTATTGCGATTCATCTGGCTGCATTTTTTGTGGCTGCGTTGGTTTGTCACGGTCGATTAGCGGCGAGTCGACCGTCTGCTCGTCATTTGACGGAGTTTTATCTTTGGATGTCGTTTGGTGGCGTGTTGGGTGGCGTGTTTAATGCGTTGGTAACGCCGTCGATCTTTTCCGGCATTGTGGAATATCCCTTGGCGGTCATGTTTGCTTGTTTGTTGTTGCCCAAGTTGGCGGCTAGCGATCATGAGGGTAGATTCGACTTCAAGGATGTGACACAACCTTTGCTGTTGGTGGGGCTGGCTGTTGGATTAATATATGGCTTACGTAGTGCGACGGAAACGCCTGTTTGGGCTGTCTGGTTTGTACTATTTGCCCCGTTGGCGATGGTGTGCTTTGCGTTCAAAGATAGGCCGGTTCGTTTTGCATTGGGGCTTGGGGTGTTTTTCGCGACGTTGGCTACGTATCGCTCGATGGAACAAGGCCAACCGATGGAGGCCTGTCGTAACTTTTTCGGTGTGAAGCGCGTGGTTGCGGAATCTGATGGTGGTATGCACAAGCTCATACATGGGACGACCAACCACGGGATGCAATTTACGGATGACGCGCGTCGGGGGGAACCTTTGGCGTATTTTCATCGTCGTGGGCCTTTGGGGGATGTGTTTAACACGATCGCGCCGACGCAACCCAATACGCGGGTAGGCATTATTGGGTTAGGGGCTGGAGCGATTGCGGCTTATGCTCAGGCTGGGCAGGCTTTTCGGTTTTATGAGATCGACCCGGATGTGGAGCGTATTGCGCGTGACCCGAATTATTTTACTTATCTTTCGGATTGTAAGGGTGCGTGTGATGTGGTGTTGGGTGACGGTCGATTAATGATGGAGCACGAGGCGGATGATTCGTTTGATATGCTGATACTGGATGCGTTCAGTTCGGATGCCATTCCGGCACATTTGTTGACGCGCGAAGCGCTGCAATTGTATTTGAAAAAACTTAAACCTTACGGTGTGATGGCATTTCATGTATCGAATCGGTATCTAGATTTAATCCCTTTACTCGCACGTCTAGCCAATGATGCAAGCATGGTCGGTCTGAGTAAACAAGATGCGGTGGATGCGGCTGATCCTGACAATGTAGGTCGGTTGTCTGCGGAATATGTTGTGATGGCCCGCACGAAGGACAGGCTGGAGCCATTGATGGCCATGGGACGTTGGCGGTCTTTGCGCAGCGCTCGAAAGGTTAAGCTGTGGACGGATCAGCGGACGAGTATTCTTAGTCTGTTGCGCTGATCGACGCTTGGTATGTGGATATCTAGCGCGAAGGCTGGACATTGCCCGACGATGACGGGTGGCCCATCTCGTTTCGAGGTGGGGGAGTCGATGATCGAAGTTTAATCAACTCGTAAAAAACGTCAGACATCGTCGACCGGAGATCGTCAGAAATCACGATTACCTGTTTCGTCATATCTGTGTAGGTGCGTGGGCATGGCACTGAGTGCGCATCATCGACTCCCCCAGGTCCAAAAAGAAGGACCTGGGTCACCCCGTTCTTGATAACGAGATGGGCTACAGGGCCACAACGTATCATGCTGTAGTTCAAGCCACTTGGTGCAAATGAACGTCTCGTTGAGGGTAGGGGATGGTGATGTGTTCCGCGTCGAACTTTAATTTTACGGTTTCGGTCACATCACAGAGCACACCCCAGTAGTCTGACGTTTTAACCCACGGTCTTACCACGAAATTGACGCTGTTATCCGCAAGTTCAGAGACGGCAATGGTCGGTGCAGGATCCTTCAGCACGCGTTCGTCTTGGGTAAGGATGCCTTCGAGAACCTCTTTGGCTTGTTTAATATCGTCGCCGTAACCGATCCCGAAAACCATATCAATCCGTCTTGTGTCGTTTGCGGAATAGTTCGTGATCGTTCCGCTGGTGATTGCGGCGTTAGGGACAATCACGCGTTTGTTGTCCGGTGTTTTCATAATAGTGGCGAAGACTTGGACCTCCTCCACGGTCCCACTCACACCGCCGGCTTCGACGTAATCTCCCGCTTTGAAGGGGCGGAAGATAATGACCATGACACCGGAAGCGAAGTTGGCCAGCGAGCTTTGAAGTGCGAAGCCGATGGCTAATCCGGCTGCGCCCACGACAGCGACAAATGAAGTTGTGGGGACGCCGAGCTGTTGGATTGCGGAGATCACAACCAAAGTCATTAACAAAGCGAATGTCAGGTTGGTTGCGAATCCAATCAGCGTTGATTCGACTTTTGCCTTGTGCATGACCCGGCGTACCACGCCGGTGAGGATTCTAGCTACGATCCAACCCACGACGAGGGTAGCGAGTGACTTCAGTACAATGGGGCCGTATTGCGTTAGCCATAATTGAATTCGTTCAGCAATTTGTTCCATCGAATCTATCTCCTTGTGCGTTAGACCATTTCGGCGAACGACGCGCCGCGTTTTGGAATGCAAGTTATTGTATCATAAGGCTGATAGGGGCTTGAGGAAATAATCCCGGCTTGACGCATCTTGACTTGAGTCAATACCGATCGACACGGTGGATAAGCCGATAGCGTGATCGGTTATCGCTAGCGTCGGGTAAAACCGACCTACCTGGATTGGCTAGGTGTGGAGTTCATGCTTTTTTATTCTTCGGTGACGTGTGAGCCATAGGCCGCCACAGGTTCTTGTAATCCAATAGGCGGCGAGAAGCACGCCTCGGATGGTGCCACTTATTTTACTGGGGCCGCGGGGCCTTTTTCGGTATGAGACGGGCAGTTCGCATATGCGAAGGCCTAATTCTACCGCGCGAATCTGCATTTCAATGGTCCAGCCGTATGCGCGGTCCTGCATGTTAATCACATCGAGTGAGGTGCGACGGATCGCACGAAACGGGCCGAGATCGCTATAAGCATAACGCCAACCAAGTTTGATGATGACTGGAAACATGGCATTAGCGAATCGTTGGGGGAAGGTCATAGAGCCTGGCTGTCGCAAATGTGGCACACGGGTGCCGACGACGAAGTCATAGGTGTCATCGAGAATGGGTGCGCAAAGATCGGGCAGAAGCGTCGGGTCGTCGCTAAGATCAGCGTCGAGAAAAACCACGACCGTCATGTCATCTGCCAGCGCTCGCATACCGGCGTAACAGGCAGCGCCATATCCACGCTGCGGTTCGTATACCCAAGTCGCGCCGGCTTGTTCAACGATTTGACGTGTGTCGTCGGTAGAACCATTGTCGCAGACGAGCACTTGCCCCGGATACATCTGTTGGAGCATGGGGAGCAGCTCACGAAGACTTTGGGCTTCGTTTAGCGAGGGAATGATAACCGCCATGGAAGTCAGATCAGGCAACGCAGTTCCGAAAATTAAATGCCGTGCAAAATGAAAGGATTCGTTCTACGTTCGTGACCAATCGTCGTATCAGGGCCGTGGCCTGAAATAACGCGGGTGTCGTCGGGTAGGGTCATAAGATTCGCATGGATGTTTCGCATCAGAGAATCCCCGTCGCTATGAGGGAAATCAACACGACCTACGCTACCGGCAAAGAGTGCATCGCCTACGATAGCCGTCTCCAGCGCGGCGCAATAGAGTGTGCGCCCTCCGGGAGAGTGGCCTGATGTATCGAGAATTGTCCAGGAGGATTCGCCAAGGGTGAGTGTTTTGCCGGGGGGTAGGTCGAGCGGATCGGTAACATCGGTCTTAAAGCCGGCCCCCATCAAGCCGGAGAGGTTTTCCATGGGGTCGGACAGGGCTTGCCACTCCTGCTTGGCCAGATAGACGGGTAGTGAATCGAACGCACTTCTCACCTCGTCAATACCTCCGATGTGATCTGCGTGAGCATGGGTAAGTACAATAGCTTGCGGTTTGAGATCATGCTCACGGATATGTTGAATCATCTGCGGCGCTTGCGGAGGTAGACCGGGATCAATCATCCAACACGGCCCACCGTCTTGAAAATAAATAATCAAGCCATTTTGGGCATAAACGGGATCATTGGTTACGTGAACGTGTAAAGAAGTTTTAGTCATGGGGTTTCATCGAAATTATCATAAGATCATCCAATACGGACACGTCCGCACTGTCATCAAAGCCGGGGAGTGTACCGGAGATCATCGCCCTACGGAACAGGAATGCGCTACACATCGCATCTACGCATCGCAACTAGCGCTATTTACGACGATATTTGGGTACTCCACATCTTCGATTATAGCCGGTTTTATTGCCTGGGACCACCTCATCATGAATAGTCAATAAACGCACAAGCCAGGCGCTGCTGCGTACTATTATTAGCCATCGTGGCTGACATTTGATCTACCACCATGGGAGCGCCTACAATTTGCGTTGCTCGGGTCGAAGTGTATTTCCTCTAACGCACTACACGTGTTAGAATGCCCGAGAGGGGAGAGATGAACATGATTGATACGATTGATGCATTGCAACAGCACCAGTTAGTGATTCTGCGACGTTTGAGAAAAAGTCCTCTGACGGAGTTTGAACTTGCTCTAGAGATAGCTGCCCATTCGGGATATACACCGGATCAGTGCGAAGAGAACATGGTGGCTTGGTTAACGGAGTTGCGCGACGAAGGTTTGATCTGGTCCGGCGCTCTCACCAACGAACACGGGCAAAGTATGCTCGCGGCTGCACTGACCAATCGTGGCAAGGAATTGGTCTGTTAGTCTATGTGACCGTTTCCTGCAGCTACCGGCCATTCATTGAAATGAAAATCCCTCCATGGGGCGATGAGCTAATCATCGCCCTTTTTATTGCGCTGACATGACTGTGACAATCATCTACAACAATCGACAGCTCATATCCATCAAATACTTGTAGGTTTGCATGGCACTAGGTAGTATGCCATCGGAGCGTCGCCGCTACAAGCACTTGCGTTCGGTGCATTAAGCTATCTAAATTCGGATAATCCGCCATGAATGTTGTCGAGATCGATCACATTACGAAAACCTTCTCAGGGCACAGGGCTGTTGATGGTTTGTCATTGACCGTACCTGAAGGGTCCATATACGGGTTCATCGGGCCTAATGGATCAGGTAAGAGTACCACGCTACGTATGATCATGCGCATCTATTACCCTGATACCGGCAGTGGAAAAATTCTCGTTCTTGGCCAACATGTGCACGGGGCCGCCAATGATCGCATAGGTTATCTGCCGGAAGAGCGCGGGCTGTATAAGAAAATGAAGGTGCGCGATGCGCTACGCTTTTATGCTGAAATTCAAGGGATGCGTGACTATAAAAGTGCGATACGGCATTGGCTTGAGCGTATGGAATTAAGCGATTGGGCGGATAAGAAAATTGAGACTTTGTCCAAAGGGATGGCCCAGAAGATTCAATTCATCTCCGCGGTGATCGCCAAACCTTCGCTTGTTATTTTGGATGAACCTTTCAGTGGGCTTGATCCGGTGAATATGGATGTACTGCGTGAAGCCGTGCTCGAATTGCGGCGTGAGGGATCGACCATCATATTCTCTACACATGACATGGGAGTCGCTGAGAAAATGTGCGATTACATTTTCATGATTTTCAAGGGTAAAAAAGTCCTGGACGGTACGCTGGATACCCTGAAAGATGAGTACGGTCAAGATACCATTCGCGTGATCCTACCCGATCATAACGGTAATTTAAGTGATATGGAGCATGTCGAAAAAGTGACGGATTTTGGACGCACGCAAGAATTACGCATTGTTCCTGGAACGGATAGTCAACAAATTTTAGCAGCACTGATGCAACGTGGACGCATCACACACTTTGAACTAACGCGACCGTCGCTGCATGATATTTTTGTACGTATCGCCGGGCCTGAGGCGCAGCAAGTGCAACCGCCGGTAGCGCTAGAGGAGGTGCACCATGCATAAAACATTTGTCATCGCCATGAGAGAATATCAAGCCGCCGTGCGTACCAAGACCTTTATCATCACCCTGGTGCTCATGCCTGTGATGATGGGCGGTGGTGTAGGTGTGCAATTTCTGCTTCACGATAAGGTTGATACCAAAGATAAACATATCGCCATTGTCGATTTAACGGGACAATTGTATGAGTCTATCAACGGTGCAGCTCAGGAACGTAATGAGCATGAGATATTTCGTGAAGAAGATGATACACAAAAACAAATCCTACCGCGTTATATGATCGAACAAGTCAAGCCGACGACGACTGAGCGTGATGAACTGCTCTTTTCCTTATCCGAGCGCGTCCGTAACGAAGAGATACTGGGCTTTGTCATAATCGAGCCGGATTCGATTGAAAACTCCGATCCTAACCCGATGAGACAAGCTTTGTCCTATTACTCCAACAGTCCGACCTATGACGATGTGTTGAAATGGATCGATGATCCTATCAACGAGCAAATTCAAATTCGTCGCATGATAAAAGCCAACCTGGATGCGGACATTGTGATGCGGGCCACGCAAAAACACCGCATGGCTAACTTGGGCTTGGTGGAAAAAGATGAGGACGGCCACATTACAAAAGCCCAACAAACAAACGAAGTGGCTAACATACTCGTGCCTTTGGGTATGATGATGCTGATGTTTATGACCATTATGATCGGTGCGCAGCCATTGGTTCACAGTGTGCTCGAAGAAAAGATGCAGCGCATTTCGGAAGTGCTGCTGGGTTCGGTTCCGCCCTTTCAATTGATGATGGGCAAATTGTTAGGTATGGTCGGTGTCTCAATGACTATTGGCACGATTTATCTGATTGGCTCGGCGGTGGCTATTCATTATGCCGGGTATGGTGAGATGTTTCCCGCGCATATCGTCTGGTGGTTCCTTGTATTTCAGGGGCTAGCGGTGCTTATGTTCGGCTCATTGTTTATCGCCGTCGGTGCGGCAGTTAGCGACTTAAAGGAAGCGAATAACGTGATGACACCGATGACGCTGGTCATGGTCGCGCCAATGTTTGTATGGATGAACGTGGTACGCGAACCTTCGTCCATGTTTTCCACCGTGCTCTCTTTGATTCCCCCGGTCACACCGATGCTGATGACCATTCGACAGGCGGTACCTCCCGGCGTGCCGGTGTGGCAGCCTCTGGTAGGTGTGGTGCTCATGCTTATCACGACGGTCGGGTGTGTATTTATTGCGGGGCGTATATTCCGTATTGGTATTCTTACGCAAGGCAAAGCCCCGAGTTTTCGCGAGGCCATGAGCTGGGTCGCGCGCGGATAGCACTTTCGAAGAACACGGGTAAGCTGTTGCTTACCCATGCTACCCAACGCCGTGCAGGCGGGAATGCTATACCCCATTGGATAAGTATGATATCCTTAGCGTGGAGAGGTTTGGGCCGATAGCCGATATGCGCCTGTATGACACCGCAATCGTCTTCAGCCTCGCCATCACATAAGACACCCTCTGCCGAAGGTCATGGCCAATCGGGCAACCGCTCATCCAGCCAGTGCCTGGTGGTCATGTACCACTACGTTCGCGATACCGAACCGTTCTCTTCTCACGGGATTAGTGGTCTAACCACCCGTTTGTTTCGCCAACAGTTAGACACACTCTGCGCACACTTTGAACCAATCGATTGGCCAACGTTTTACGCTTGGACCAAGGGTAAAGCTGACATTGGACCCCGGTCATTCCTGGTTACTTTTGATGACGGGCTAAAGGATCATGTACAAACGGTCACTCCGATACTCCATGAGTATGGATTGCGTGGCGTGTTTTTTGTTTCAGGTCAGCCGCTGGCTTCGCAGATGATGCTTACGGCGCACATGCTCCATCTGCTATTAGCACACCTTGGTGAAACTCATTTGCAACAAGCGCTGCGGAGCTATCTCAAGCAGCATGCCCCGGAGCGCGATTGGTGGGCCACGTTGGACTGCGTCAAAGCGGTAAACATGTACCACTACGAATCGGTATCGCGTGCACATTTGAAATACTTCGTGAACGTTGCACTTCCCGTAGAACTCACGCGCCATGCGCTGGAGAATATTTTTCAAGCGCATATAGGCTCACCCAGGCGATGGTCGCAACATTGGTATTTGAGTTGGGATGATCTCTCAGCCATGCAATCCGAGGGGCACACGATCGGCGGGCACGGCTTTTCACATAACCCGCTGGCAGGCATGTCACTGCCAGATCAATGGCACGATATCAAGCGATCAGCCAGACTGCTTCACGATGGGCTGGGGGCAGACCAAAGACCATTCTCGTATCCATTTGGTAGTTTTACCCAAGCCACAACTGACCTCGTTCAACAGGCCGGATTTGCACAAGCGTTTTCAACAAATCGCAGTTTGGTGGCCAGCAACGCTGGGTTGTTTGATCTACCCCGTGTGGATACCATCGACGTAGACGCAGTCATTCACGAGATCGATCTATGCCAAACGCACTAGCTAGTTCACCCAAGGGTACACAAGCACCGTCTACATTAGATACTTTACGCCGGTATCTGAACGTATACTGGCTAAGACCGGAGAATGCGTTTTGGATGACGTTGCGTAGTGAAACACTCGCACAGTGCGCGATGGCAAGCCCTTCGCTTGACATCTGTTGCGGGGATGGCTTGTTTAGCTTTTTGCACTGCGGGGGCGTGCTGGACGAATCATTTGATGTCTTTACAACCGTTGGCCGGCTCAACGACGTGACGCAAGCTCATGCCGATATGTTCGACGTCATCAGCGGCGCATATCAGCCTCCTATGATCACGCAACCTGGTCAATCGATAGACGTGGGGGCTGATTTGAAAACCGCACTTCTTACCAAGGCCCGCGCACTGTCTTTTTACCGAAAACTTGTACAACATAATGCCAATGAGGTTTTGCCGTTTGGTGATGATACTTTTCAAAGCGTTTACTGTAACGCGGCTTATTGGATCGACCATATCGATCTTTTTCTGCGCGAACTTAAACGCATAACCCATCCCCACGGTCGCATCGTTTTGCAGGTTAAGTTAGCGTGCATGCAGCGGTATACGCTAAGCACCTTCCGAGATCAACTCGGTGATAAGTTTTTGGATATCATCGGGCGGGGTCGATTAGATACCTGGCCTACGCTGGCAGACCGCGCCGGTTGGGAACAGCGTTTTGCGCAAGCCGGACTATGCCTTGAGGATGAACGCCCTTTCATTACACGCACCCACGCGCAGATATGGGACGTTGGCCTGCGTCCGATAGCCCCGATGCTAGTGAAGATGGCTAATGGGCTTGAACCGGCGTCGCGTTTGTCGATTAAAAAGGATTGGGTAGATTTGTTTTGTGAGTTGCTGGCCCCGTTTTGCGATGCGCAGTTGGACCTGTTCACACAGTCAACCGAACCGGCTGAAATTCAATATATGTTGCGCCCTGCATGACATTTGATGCTGATCTGATCTCCGGTTGCTACATATCGAACGGTAAGAATGCGCAAAGACATTCGACAAGTTATCATACAGCTACGCCTGCGAAACGTTGGATCAAAAAGAAGTAGCTTATTGCTTACCACAACTTACTAACCTGCCGACAACTAAAGTTATGGGATGTTGCCCAACGACACGACCGGTCCGCGCGCAGGTAGGCATCGGACATATAGCAACATGCGTGGGGATGATCTTCACGGCGGGGTTATTATCCTGCGGGCCGTCATCTGCTACCATCGACGAGGCGTGTATAGGCATTGAATGCGCGGTTGGTGAAGTATGCGTCGAGGGGTTGTGTATACTGGACGACAACGCGCCTGGGTGCAGCACAGACCTTGATTGTGCCGACGGATGGCGGTGCGAAGACGGCGCATGTTTACCGCCCCAGGAAAATACCGACGACTGTACTGATCTGATTTGCGAGCCGGGTTTTCTGTGTGTAGGCGGTAGCTGCATCGCAGAAGATGAACTCATCACCTGCACCACTGATACCGATTGCCCCGTCGATAGCTCCTGTATAAATAGCATTTGTCAGCCAAGTCCGGCTGGTGCTCTAGCCATTGAAAACCCCAACGTCGCCTTTGCCGCATTGGTTGTGGGCGACGCCTATCCACTCATCGCACCGGCACCGTCCAACTTGCCCGACGAAACCGTAGATGCTCTAGCCGATGACATGAATGCGACCACGCCCCCCGATAACACAGGCACGACAGATACAACCACGGCACAAAAACCGGCACCGTCTACATGCACCTGTACGTGGCGTGTCGAACCTGATTCGGCTGGTATATTCGATATACCGGACAGTTGCCAAGCGACGTTGAGTTCGACATCAGCCGGTCGATTCACACTTTCTGTTGATGTCACTTGCGATGCCTTCTTTGAAACATTCTCGCAGGCAGCGGAAGCTTTTGACCCACCAACACCCTGTGAAGTTGACGATGATTGCGCCAGTGTGGAATTTTGTAACGAGAATATATGCGTAGCCAGGACCGGACCGGTCGCACGCATTTTGTCGGATCGATCAAGAACACCGTTCGTAGTTGAATATTCACTTCGATTGGAGGATAGAGTCGGCCAACCTATTTTCGAGGGTGTGACGCGGGAGCAGTTTCGCATATTCGAAGATGGTATCGAAATAGATTATGCAGAGACGGGGTATTCCATTGCACCGGCTCCCAATTTACCCCTCAAGCTTTTTCTTGTGCTCGATTACACACAATCAATGCAGGCAGCCGGCGCCATCGAAGCCATGAGTGATGCGGCTAAAACGTTCATCCTGGGCGATCAATTCACCGCTACGCACGATATTGGCTTAATAGAATTCCATGATCGCACGGATGAGGGGTCGGGGTTTGGGTTGGTGCAAGCACTCACCAGCGCAAACGATGCCGGGAAAACAACGTTAGCCGGCGCCGTACCGAGTCAAGGATCATTAGAAGCCGGTGCCAGCCGGGTGTGGGATGCCGTCAATTTGGCACTAAGTAAATTGAACGCCATCGAACGTCAGCCCGGCGAAGCGCGGGCTATCGTTTTTCTCACGGACGGTATCGACACATCGAGCGATACATTACCCTCAGCCATTCTCGACGATGCGCAAACTGCGGATATTTTGCTCTATCCCATCGGCTTTGGTGATACAACCGACAACGAAACATTACTGATGTCATTAGCTGATAGTACGGGGGGGCGTTATCTGCCCGCCTCGGATGCCGCATCATTGACGAACGTATTCAGTGACTTAGCTGATGACCTGCGCGGGCATTGGACGCTGCGCTATGTGACGCAAAAAAATACCGGCACGACCACCGCACGGATAGATTTTACGCACCAAGGTGAAACCACGACGTTTTCGTCCGAGGTGAATGTCGCTGCCCTGGCGAGTGATCCGAATAAGATGATCGTACAGGTGCTCGAAAAGCAATTTGACGCGGCTTTATCACGTACCAATTTTGAACTTCAGGCCGCCTATGTCCCGCGCAACATCAGCCAGTTTCGATTTTTTGTCGCTCAAAGCGCACCGATATTAACCCTACCGACCAAAGACGGCCTGACAATGCCGAGCGCGGGGTGGCGATTGGAAAATATCGGATCGGATACTTTTGCGCTGATCGGCCCTGCCGGTTTGGAACTCGGCTCATATGGAACCATCGGCACGATTAGCGTGGCTGGTAATGCCGACCAGCTTCAAGTGACACACGACGATTCGATTTACGCAAACTTGGCACAACCCAAAACGACAACATTTGAAGGCGAAGTATTCATCGCTCCGCCACGACTGGCCATTGTACTTTCCGATCCAGTAGGTGGGAGAATTTTGAGAACCCCCGACCGCCTGGCCTATGAACAAGGCGAATCGGTCACATTAATCGCCGTATCGTCCGGCGATTACGCGTTTGATAAATGGGAGGGCGCAGCTTCAGGAAGTGACCCCTCCGTCACCGTGACCATGGACGCTGACAAATCGGTGACAGCTACCTTCTTCCCGCCACGAACGATCACCGTCGTCGTCACGCCGGTCGGTGCGGGCACCGTAACCCTGAATCCCAATAAAACGACATTCCGACATGGTGACATCGTCGAACTCACCGCGACTCCTATTAGCAGCACTTTTGCCTCCTGGAGCGGCGGCGCATCCGGTACGAGTACTACAATCACCGTCACCATGGACGGCGATAAGACTGTGACAGCTACGTTTACAGTATCGCCGTAAGCGTTTACATACATCTTTTCAACATGATTGTTAGTGCTATGTCACAGCTAAAAATCAGGGTGGCAAGCATCGCGGCGAAGACGTCTCGAATTCAGAAGAGTTGTCTGGGGCGACGCTTGCCCATGCTTTTCCTCGGTTGCGCCTGCACGGGCAAACGCCGTGAGTAGCATCCATTGGGCATTCGACAGCCCGATGCCGCGGCGTTTGCCCATGCCACCCAACCGCTAATGTTGTTTTGCACCTCCGTCTATCCAATTCAGTAGCTTCGCTTGCAGATTTCTTTCGTTACGTCTACGTTACAGCATCCCGCGTGATGGTGTATCGTTTGATTGCGGCAATCTCTCGGAAATCATGGGGATTTGACCGCTACATAAAAATAGAGTTTGCTCTAAAGCAACGCACTGTTGCATTGATTGGAGTTTACGATTGGATCTTCTTGGCATCCGGACGCTTCCGTTTCTTTCTCGCCGCAATTTTTACTACGAATTCAAGCATCTTCTTCCCTGGAGCGTTTTAGCAGGTCTGGTCGAAGGTCAGTTTGCCAGCGTCGTCGTTGCTAAAAGTTTTCACGGCAGCCCCTTGCTCATCGCCATCGCGACCGCCACCCCCATTGCCGCACTGACCTTTAGCCTGCTGTGGGGTATGCTCTGCGTGGGGCGGCCAAAAATTCGTCTGGCTATGATTTTCGCAGCAGGCACCGCCCTGTGCGCGGGCACCACCGGCGCGATCCCCGCCTCACCCAACGGCGCTATTTGGTTTCTCTGTCAGATGGCCGCCGCTCAAATTCTCCTAGCCGGGGTCGTTACCGTCCGCTCAGCCATCTGGAAATCTAACTACCCAAAACACATGCGTGGGCAAATTACGGCTAAGCTCCAGGCACTGCGATTCGTCATTACCGTCACCACGGTGCTCATGGCCTCAGCGCTCTGCGACCACAACCCGTCTGCCTATCGAATTGTCTATCCCATAGCCGGTGCGCTGGGGATGTTCGGCGTGATTCTCCTGCCACGACTACACATCCGAGGGGAACGCGCGGAAATTCGCAGCCACCGAAAGCCCGGTAGCGAGAGAATACCTCGCGAAGGCATGATTGAACCGTTTAGCCTGACCGCGTTGATATCACCGGGCCAAGTGTTCGGTCATATGTATAAAATCCTGCGTTTGGATCGGCGCTTTCGACATTACTGCGTCGCTCAATTGCTCACAGGCATCGCCAATTTAATGACTGTATCACTCGCAGCGACGATCATCACGCGAAACTTGGACATGGACCCCGCTTGGGACTTTTGGGTATGCACAGCCATCATTGTCGCTATACCAAGATTGGCCATGCTCGGCAGCCTGCGACGTTGGGGCCGATTGTTTGATCGCGTGGGCGTTGTGCGCTTCCGCGTGGTCAACGTAATCATGTGGACGACTTCGCTGGTGTTCGGGCTTATCGCTAGTTTGATCGCCGTAGACATGACACCCTTCGGCAGTACGCAATCGCTGATCGCTATTATCTTCTTTGCACTCCGTGCACTGGCCCAGGGGATGGGCTATGCGGGCGGCGCGTTGGCATGGAATCTTGGTCATTTACATTTCGCCAAACCGGAAGAAGCGGAAATGTACATGGGCATCCACGTGTCACTTACCGGCCTGCGCGGCATCATCGCTCCGCTGGGCGGCATTTGGTTATGGCATAACGCCGGTTGGAGCGCCTGGTCCGTCTGGTTGGTGGCGATTCTATTCTCACTATTGAGTCTGCTGGTCTTCTACAAAATGGCCCGGCAAGAAATGGCTATTGACGCAACCCACCCGTTTGGTGGTGAAACCCATCACTGATGCACGTTCGCAACCTCTCCGGCTGCATACACCGCCATCGGCGCTATCCCCTCATTAAAAATGCCTGCCCATTCTCTCACATGGCTATTTGGTAAGGCCATCACGGCTAGGTCCGCTGACTTACCCGGTGTCAGCGAACCAACTTGATCAATTCTGCCCAGCGCCTTAGCCCCATTGATTGTCCCCATTTCCATTAGCAATTGTGGATCGACACCGTCTCGATGGCGCAAACACTGCAACTCCTCCAGCACAGATAGCGTCGGGTTCGAGGCTAGACTGTCAGCACCTATAGCTACATTCACACCAGCGCGCAACATAGCTCGATACCGATGCGGCTGGTGCCCGAACGCTTCATGCGTTCTAGGACAATAAGCGACGCTGGACTGCGACTGGGCTAGCTTGTTTATGTCATCGTCACAAACATAATTGGCATGTGCGACTACGGTTCGAGACGTGAGCAACCCGGTTGTTAACGCAAGGTCGATCGGCTGACTCGATGGTGACTCCATGTTGTCATCCCAAACGCCCAACTCAGCCAAGTGCTGCCGAAACGGACCGCGATGTTGCAATGTGAACTCCGCCTCGGCTAATGTCTCTGCTATATGCATACACAATGGTATGCGTAACGTCGCAGTTTTTTCGGCACACGCGGCCATCACTTCCGGGTCTACGGTATAAGGTGCGTGTGGAGAAACACCCACGCGCATTCGCGATGAACCCGGATAGGGTTTTGTCGCGGCTAATAGTTTGTTACGCCATTGATCGCGCATTTTCCCGATCGCAATAATCTCACCAAAGGACACGCCACACAAAGGCGATTGCGCCAGGATAGGCCGAATCCAATCCGGCTCGCGCGTAATATCCCCTACGCACGTTACGCCGCAAGCGAGCGACTGCTCAATCCCCAACCGCACGGAAGCCTGCAACTGCTCTTTGGTGGATAATTCCGCACGAATGATACGCACAAGTCGCTTTAACCAATCGGTAAAATCGTCCGTGGGTGCAACCTTGCCACACAGTGACGATAGTTCCAAATGAGTATGCGCATTGACGAACCCCGGACAAATCACCGCGTCCCCATAATCGATCAAATCATTATCGATGGGACGATCAGCCGCATGACCAAGCGACACGATGCATCCTTGCTCGATGTGCACAAACCCGTTTTCTATGACGGGCGCGTTGACGGGAACCACAAATCGGGAGAATAGTAGCATGAGATTATGTCTGCGCTGGACGATGAAACTCGACGAACTCCCCTTGCACTTCAAAGCCCGCTCGCTTGTGTAGCTCGATCATAGGACTGTTCACTTCAAGCTGCGTGCATATCGTGCGCAGGGCTAATCTCTTTGCCAACGTCAATACATGTGTTAGCAGCGCAGGCTCCACGACCGATGCCTCCGTGTGATCAGTCACATGAAAATCCATCACGCAGGCAATATCCCCCACCTGATATAACGAACATCGCCCCATAGCCTTGTTATCAATCATAGCGATAAAGGCATCATAAGCCGGGTCATCCATGCGCGACTCGGCGGCTTGCACATGCAAAGCTGGATCACCACTGTGTTCACTATCGGGTTCATGCAACACTATCTCACGAAACGCTTTACGCATGGCCCTGGCCGGGATGACACGGACGTTTTGAGGTACATCCAACTCCCCCCACTGCGTCAACTGCATGGCATGAAAAGTTTGCCGTGCAAAACCTTTTTCATGTAGAAACGCAGCCAACCTATCGATCGGCTGTCCCCAGGCTGGTGCCCAGCGATGGCAGGTTAGCTTGCACTCCACAAACCAGGCCTCGGCTTGCACATATATCGTTTCCAGCGCAACGTCATCATCCACCACCACTTCTCGAAACTGATTGGCCTGGGGGAGGGTTGGGAAATCCGTTGCGTAGTAACAGATACCGTGGTCCAGCGTTTGTTTATCGCTCACCTGAAGGCAATACGCCTGCGTCACACGAAGTAGCGAACTAATCGTAGACGACATAAGGTAATCCCACTCAATCGGTAGCGATGGCCGGTGTTTGCAGATGATATGACGTCATTTGTTGATACTGATAGGCTATGGATAACATCTTCTGGTCACTCAACGGCGGTCCCATCAGTTGCCATCCTATCGGTAAACCAGCCGCATCAAAACCGCACGGTAAACTTATCGCACACAAACCGGCTAAGTTAGCAAACACGGTATACATGTCTGAAAGATACATGGCCAGGGGGTCTTCGACTTTTTCGCCAACGGTAAATGCCGTAGTCGGTGCAACAGGTAATGTGATCACATCACATCGTTGGAATGCCGAGTCGAAATCTTCTTTGATCAGCCGACGAACTTTGAGCGCCCTTAAATAATATGCATCGTAATAGCCACTCGATAACACATAGGTTCCCATCATGATGCGACGTTTGACTTCCATGCCAAATCCTTCGCCTCGGCTCGACGCATACATATCCGCCAAATCACCGGGCTGTGGCGTGCGATAACCATAATGTACGCCGTCGTATCTCGCCAAGTTGCTGGAAGCCTCAGCCATAGCGATGATGTAATAAGATGCGATGGCATACTTCATGTGCGGTAACTCGACGGATACGATCTCGCACCCTGCCTCTCGCATCTTTTCGATGGCCGCTTCGACGGATTGTCGCACGTCGTCGGATAAACCCTCTGCGAAACACGCCTCACACACACCCACACGCCGACCATCCAAAGTCTGATCTAATAACGTGGAATACGCAGGCACTTCTTCCTTTATCGACGTAGAGTCTCGATCGTCATGACCAGTTATGACCTCAAGCATGAGTGCCGCATCTTCGACACTTGTCGTAAAGGGACCGATCTGATCCAAACTACTGCCATACGCGACCAGTCCATAGCGCGATACACGGCCATAGCTTGGCTTTAAGCCGACTACGCCACAAAAAGAAGCAGGCTGACGAATGGACCCGCCGGTATCGCTACCTAACGAAGCTGGAACCATGCGTGAAGCCACCGCCACCGCCGGTCCACCGGAAGAACCGCCGGCGACACGCTGTTGATCCCAAGGGTTTCGTGTGCCGCCGTGCGTGGAAAATTCGGTGCTGCTGCCCATAGCGAACTCATCAAGATTCGCCTTACCCACGATCACGGCATCTGCGTCCATTAAGCGATCGATGACGAACGCGTTGAACTGTGATACGTACGATTCGAGCATGCCAGAGCCGCAAGTCGTGCGCATGAACTTGGTGCAGATATTATCTTTCACGACAATGGGAACACCGGCTAACTTGCCTAACGGCTGCCCGTTGTCTCGTTTATGGTCCATGCGTGACGCATCAGCGAGGGCGCGTTCTTCGTCGAAATCCACTATGGCGTTCACCGCACCATCTCGGCTCCGGATTCGCTTAATACAATCACCCACCACGTCAACGGCGTGGGATGATCCACTACGAACGAGCGTGGCTGTATCCATCACATCACCCATGACTATCGCTCGCTACGCACTTTCCTGATCCAGCACCTTTGGGACGGCAAAATAACCGCGTTGGGCCTGCGGCGCGTTCGCCAGCGCTTGTTCGGAAGTCAACGATGGACGGGCCACATCCTCGCGAAGCACATTCGTGACCGGCAGTCCATGCGTTAGTGGTTCAACATTTTCTATATTGACTTCGTTTAATAAATCAACGTAATCAATCATTCGCGCCAACTGATCCACATAACGCTGTACTTCGTCTTCGCCTACGTGCAGTCGAGCTAGCGTTGCAACCCGGCGCACCATGTCAGCGTCTATTGAATTAGCCATACGTTACCCACCTCATATACGATCATTCGGTTTGAGCTTATGGTCGCGCGAGATCATAGCTTACGCTTGGCGGCACCGATAGCCAAACATAACCATCCGAGCATCATCAGTAATCCCCCCATCGGCGTGACAGGCCCAAGCCAGCGCCAACCGGCTAGACTCAAGCCGTACAAACTACCGGAGAAAAACAAGATCCCAATCAACATGAACCACGCCGACGCGATGACCATCTTCGTAGGCTGAATCGACAAAAACCACGCAATCCCCAACAAGGCTAACGCATGATACATCTGATAGCGCACTCCTACTTCAAATGTCACCAGTGCGGAGTCGGCGATGCGACCCTTGAGGCCATGCGCCCCAAACGCCCCTAACCCCACCGCTAACATGCCATTCATAGAAGCGACAATAACCCATCGTCGGGACATATTAAATCTCCAGCAATATCGCTAGGGCAAAGACGTCGTCGAATCGTTCGCATCACGACTCGTTCCTTCCACATCCACAAATATATCGTCGTTCATACCGTCATGACCCGCATCTGCATCGTATCTCATCGTTACTATGCGATCGGAAAAAAAGCGATGCAAGCGACGCTTCACGATCGAACGGATGTACGGTACGAGTAGCGCAAAGCCGCAAAGGTCGGTGAGCACTCCCGGTGTCACGAGTACAACGCCGGCGACGAAGATCAGCAACGCATCCACGATAGCATCAGCCGGTACATGCCCTTCGGCCATCTCACGTTGCAACGTAGACAAAGCACGCATTCCCTCCCGGCGCGCCAGCCAAGCACCTACTATACCGGTCACAATGACCAATGCCAGGGTTGCACTCCACGAAAAAGCATCCGCTAGGCGCAGTAGGATAGCCAGTTCAACAAAAGGAACGATCGTCAGCAGTAGTAGAAGTTGTAAGAACATCCTATATCGTATTCTTGCTAATTATGTCGCGGCGTTTTACGAAACCATCACCTATCACCCAAGTCTTAGTATGATAGCTCTGGATTGTCCATCTTACGCGAAGAAATCGCATCACGCTTGCGCGATGTGACAATTTTAGGGTTTGACCAACTCGTAAACGTAGTAGGAAACGAAACAATCACCAAGCCAGGGAATCGTGCGAAGCAGTGCACCCAACCTTCGCAATACGGCTCCACGAAAGCCATGCACTTCACAACGCAATACTTTCAAACCAGCCTGATTCACGCTCAGCTCGAATGAGCGTTTCGTGAGGCGATTAAGAAATGGCTCGAACGACTCTACATGGTGCCATTTGTTAGGCTTTATTTGGCCGGTGCCGGGATCCATATCCCACTTTCTAGGCATGAACGTTGGATCGTCATAGATGGCGGCACATACGGTAAAAATCAGCTTTTGGGGTAAGCATAAATGAATCCATGGGATGGGAATCAACGATGTAAGATGATGACCGAACGGACCGCGCCACGGAGACCACCAGATCCACACGCGGCCATGATGATGTAACACACGATGCCACTGACGGCACACGGCATCAATGTCAGGTATATGTTCCAACACATCAAAGGCACATATCAGATCGGTGGAATTATCCTCCAACGGAATGCATTTGTGATCATCGGCGTGCATAAATGTCGGTGTGGATAACGCTGTATGATTGTCCTTCGTCACATGTTGTGTGGCCTTGGCAATCGCTTCGGATGAGATGTCCACGCCGGCAACCCTTCGCCCCCCATGGCCGGCAAGCATGTGTGAGAGTTCACCCGTGCCACAGCCGAAGTCGAGGATGTCTTTACCGCGTAATTGAGTGATATCAAAATGATCAGCCAACTGTTGTTGCAACTGTTGCTGTCGCCATTGACGATAACGATCTTCGGTTCCGGTAGCGGCGATATGGTCGGATGAACACTTGGCTTCACGTTTTAGGAGCCGTCTCGAAAGCCAAAATAACAACATCGCCAACGGGCCAAGCCGTCGACGCGGCAGTTTCCGTGACATGTCAATCGTGGAAGCGGATGCGTTCGTCATGGACTGCATATCATGACACCCTGTCTGACATCTACCTCGCTACACAAATAGAACGTCGCCACTGATCGCTCTAAACAACTGCAGGCGCAGCGTTAGCGTAGGTAATTACTACAATCGATACGCGCCATAATATCGGTCGTTTACAAGGCCAAGTTGACCCAGGCTCGACGATAAGTTCCTGCACCGCAAACAACGTCCGGAATCGTAGATTTTTTATTGTAGTAAGCCGGCTGTAACTGGGTCCGAAAGTAATCGATAAGCAACCGGATAGATCGCTTTTTTGAGATGATCCTGTATGCAGAAAAAAAGACGTCAAATTCTCACGGTATCACTTCTGGGCGTCTGTGCGGTAGGGCTGCTTTCCAGTGTGGCCGTTTATGTATCTTATCGGGCTGATCGAACGATCCTCCATGACGTAACCTCGAGTTTGATTGAAGGTATTGATGAACCATCGGAGCGGGTGTTGGCGCTGCTACACTGGGTGTATGACCTGGATGGTTCTTCTCTTAATCCCGCTTACTATCTGGTGCGACCATTACGAGCGACACCGGTACAAGTGCTTGAATTCGGCGGTGATTGTGCGGATAAATCGCGCCTTCTCTATGCACTACTGAGTGAGATTGATATTTCGTCTTCCATGGCTATGTGTGTGGATGAAACCACCGGGCAACCCACACACACGCTAGTGGAGGCGCGCATAGGTGAAGATGCCTACATGTTGGTTGACCCATCTTATAATCTATTCTTCCCTGACGGCGTAGGTGGGTATTATGACATCATGGATTTACGGCGTAATCCAGAGATCGTACCACAACGCATCAACGCGTTACTGGCACAAAACCCAGGCTCTACAGAACGTGACAGATTCTATTTGTCTGCATCCACAACTTATCATACGACCAGCACGATTAACTGGCATAGAAATTACCTCACCAAATTCGCCTTCACTCTTGCACACACCGTTTTTGGTGAAAACGTGTACCGCGTGCGTCGTCCCTACTTGTTGGAACGCCCCAAACTTGCCGTGCTAACGCTATGGTTGTTTGTGAGCGTCATAGCCGGGATGGCGGTGCTGATCGTAAGGAGATGGCCATATCCCAGAAAGCCCACGGGAATAGCATTAGGAACAACCGCAAAGGGCAAGGCTACTTCCACCGCCAATAAGACCTCAACCACACCAATCACTGCTTGATCCTCTGGTTGAGCATAATATGACATCGCTTCACGTTTTTTCCCTTTCGACAACATTCTCTATCCCCCCCACATTGGACCTTGAGTTGCCGGTCGGAAAGTCCGAAAAGACTCGATAGGTGCGTCCGAAAACTGGACGCCTCAGTTGAGTTGTGCGCTACCAGCGCATTCATGTGCAACTGTTATTGGACTAGCGTATGTGGCCCCTGAGAACAATAGCATACTTTTCCTTGTTTTGGGTTGGGTGCTTGGCTGCGCTGTTTAATCCGATCTGGGGGGTTGTCAACTATATGGCGGCGTATCAGTCTAACCCACCTGTCACCTGGTGGGGGAAGCCGTTGTCTCAGCTTGGTATGCGTTTCTCGATGTTGGCGGCGGGGTTTACGCTCATTGGACTGTTGACGGGTCGACGTAAAGTTCCCCTGGTCAGGCCGGCTCTGTCGTTCTGGGAAATGTGCGCGATCAGTTTGGTCCTCGTGGCGATTCTCAACACCATGCTTGGCACTGGATTCGGTCCTTCTGCTCGAGGCGCGTTCGACAAATTTTGGAAGCTTCAAATATTCGTATTGATTCTTGCCCGCCTGGCTACCACACGTGTCAACTTAAATTTGGTCTTGTGGACCTTGGTGCTGGGTAGTTTACAGATGGGTTATGACGCTTATACGGCACCGGTTTCTGCGTTTTGGAAAGGACGACTTACTTCTTTCGGCGGTTCCGACATCAATACTTCGTCCACAGCGGCTGCCCACCTGACGGCTATGCTCCCGATTATTGGCGTGGTGTATATGTGTACACGATCCTGGTTGTGGAAAATAGCCGCACTGGCTTCGGGTGCCTTTACCGTCAACGCAATCGTACTATGTAGAACGCGATCGGCTTTTGTGGGTATCGTGTGTGGTGCATTGGTTGCGATCATTATGGCGCCACGTGCTAGACGGTTTCGCATTCATGCGATGTTGATCATCGGCGGTCTTTTGGCGCTCACACTGACGGATAGTCACTATTGGGAGCGTATTAATACGTTAACGCAGCAGCAAACATTTGAGGAGGATTATGCTGCGGTTTCTCGTTTTGATATCTGGCTGGCTTCAGTTGATATTCTGAGCGATTACCCACTGGGTGTAGGTCTTGGCAACTTTACGCACGTGATTGGCCAGTATGATCCACGTTACGCCAATCGATCCCCCCACAACACCATGATCTTATGTTTTGTAGAACTGGGCATTGTTGGCGGTATTATTTTTCTGATACTTATTGCGGAATCATTCAGGTTGATTCTTCGTTGCTACCGCATGGCGTCGCAAATCGAAGAAGACATAAAAACGAAACTACTTATCTATGGTATGCTTGTTTCTTTGGTGAGTTATTTCATAGCAGGACTTGGTACTGAACGATTTTCATGCGAATCCTTTTGGTGGATTCTCGTATTACCCCTTTGTATGCATCGCACGATTATGCGTGAAGTGACTGCCGAAGCTGAAATGCCGGCTTTAGCGCTACAACAGGCGGACCCATGGGAACCGGCATACCCACCTGCGTGGCAACATGGATACTGATTTGCAGACAGAGATCATTCATGTGGTCCATAGCCTGGCGGGTGGCGGCACAGAGCGCTCCGTAGTGACTCTGCTGTCGCGCTTGCACATGCCTCTTGTCAGTCAAAGGGTGATCACGCTGCGTAACGCTGGTCGTTTAGTTGCCTCGTTGCCCGACCATATTAGTTGCCGAGCGCTGGGAAAAACAGGCCGGTCTCGATCCGCATTTATTTCGTTAGCTCGTCTTACCCACTGCAGTCACACGTTGATCCATGCGCGCAATACTTGCTGCTGGACTGATGCGACATTGGCAGCGATATTGAAACCTGATGTTACCTTAGTGCTTGGTTTTCACGGTTTAGAGATACAAGGCTTGCTGCCGATGCGTCATCGATGGATAGCACGCCTAGCCCACTATATCGGCGGTAGATTCATCAGTGTATCCGAATCCGGGAGGGCGATGCTTCACCATCAAGCAGGTATCCCGCATGAGCGAATAGAGGTTATTCATACCGGTATTGATCGGAAAAAGTTTACTCATCCACATGTCGAATTACGCCACAAAGCGCGCATTCGACTGGGTATAACAGCCGATACGATCGCTATTGGGTGTGTCGGATCTCTCACCGCCATCAAAAATCATGAACAACTTCTGCGTGCCTTTGCAGCATGTCGCCATTCAGGCCGGGAAGCAGTCCTGGTGCTCATCGGCGAAGGTCAGCATCGAACAAAGCTGCACCGTCTGGCTGATCAGCTCGGTGTTGAAAAGCACGTACGATTACTTGGTCAATGCCCAGAGGTGGCACCTCTTCTCACAGCACTTGATATATACGTTTGTTGCAGCCATTCGGAAGGCATCAGCAATGCCATGCTCGAAGCCATGGCCTGCGGACTGCCTATCATTACCAATGATGTGGGCGATCATCGCCTCGTAGTTCGACATGCCGTAGACGGCATGGTCCTGGATGAGGCCACAGTTGACTCTCTTGTTGTCGCGTTGATAAAGCTTGCCGACAGCCATGCCCTACGCGGCGTGATGGGAGCATCGGCATGTGAGCGAGTCAAACGCTTTGATGTTAGCCGTATGGTGGCCGAATACGAAGCTTACTACCACAAATGCTTGTTTCCATCAGGTGCAACTGTCGTTACGAAATCCTCCCATGCCCCCATTCTCTCTGGTGGACCGTTCGTCCACCCGAATGCCACCCGTGATGTGCATCATGCGGTAACGTCCGGTAATGACAGGGAATCGTAAATGTGAGCAAATGCCGGGCTACATTATCAGAAGTTTGTCCTCAAGGGTTGTTGTGGCGCGTCCGAAAAAATACTGCTATGTTTGAACGTAGGAGACCATGTAGTCTGTGGGAACCGGCGCACCACCGGAGCTAGCTCTATTGTTGTGAGTCGGCCAAAGACTCGTGTAATCCCGACGTTGCTCGTGAAGAGGACGCTATACAAAACGCGAACATGCTATAACGGCATCACGGAGTGTACGTACAGTGACACGAACTCAAACTCAAATTGGACAAAGTCGCTCTAACAGCGGAACGATGGGACGTGCCGACACGATCAGCGGTGACGATGATCGCCCTTTCGCTGAAATACGAAAGAATATTCAGGACATACTACGCATTGTAGCCACGCATCGCTGGGCATTCTTCATACCCTTTTGCACTGTGGCGACGGCGGCGTTTTTGATGAGTCTGTATTATCCGCGCACCTATCGAGCGACTACCGTTTTTGAACGTCGCAATGATCCGATCGTAGTCAATCTTCCCAATGCTGCCGGTACGGCATCCTTTGAATACTTTCGCAGTACCATGCAACGTGACCTCACATCGCCGGAGTATATGACCGACACGATCGATCGGATGAATCTCACGGAATCGTTCGAGAGGAATGAAGACGGCACGTTTACAACTGCCTCACTGGCTCGTCGAAGCTCACTAGCCAGGAGTCTGGGCAGTTACGTTTCCGTTTCCACCTCTTCACCAAGCCCGCATTTAGACATTATACAACTGTCATACATTGGGCCTGATCCCCAACTAGGATGTAAGCTGCTGGATGAAGTGAAGCGTACTTACATACGCCGCACGATGATATGGATTCACGATTTCCTCAAGCAACAACGAAGCTATGTCGCAGATCAACTGGCTGAAATTAAAACTATTTTGAGCGAATCACGACGGTATGCCACCCAGATACGTATGGATCATCCTCATATCAATCCGAGTGATCCGGGAAGCATCACGACGGGCATTTCGCAACTGGAAATGGAACGTCGCGAGCTGCAGCGAAGAAAACGCGATTACGACACATCCATGGCAGAACTTCGCCAAATCCTGGCTACGGTAGGCCCCGTGCCCAATGGACCTACGCTAACTCAGGCTGAAACACCCGAAATGTTGAATTATGTCAGTGATGAGACACTTGATTTGATTCAAGAACTCGATGACATCAACAAACATATCTCAGAATTACGCAATCAGAGAAGAATGACCGACCAACACCCTCAAGTACGAGCACTCATAGAAACTCACCGGCGCGTAGAGGAAGAATTGGCGTTACAACGACAGCAAGATCAAACCCTGGTGACCACCAACGGTGCGATCAGCGCGGGTTATCAGTCTCGTGCATCCAGAGCTAGTGTTCCTGCAACGCCTTGGCATGCTGAGCGTAGTCGTCTTAAAGTACAAATGTCAACGCTGAAAACGAAGCTCAAGGACGTTGCCCTCAGTATGGAAAAAACAAACGCTTCTTTGGAAAATCTCTATGAGGCCAAACAGGGCATTTTCCAACATCAAGAAGAGATGGAAGATGCGAATGCAGCCGTAGCCAAAGCACAGAACCGTCGCCGTGAATTGGATTCCATGCTTGCCAAGATCGACCCGGCTATGAATGCCATTGAGAGTGGTAGGTTGTTGCAGTTTTCAGAAGGCGAAGCCGCTCGTGGCAGTAGTATCCCGGTCAACCCGAAATCGACCACCATCCTGCTGCTGGCCATCCTTGCGGGCCTCACTGCAGGTAGTGTTTTTGTCGTGCTTGCCGAGATATTCGATCATGTATATCGCAGCTCAGCGCAAGTTGCGAAAAGCCTGGGGCTGCCCATTCTCGATGCCATCGATGAAATCGTAACATCGAAAGATCGACGTCGTCGCCTGCTGAATCGTACTGTGCTCGCACCGATGATAGTTTCCGCGTTTCTATTCATTACCGGCACAGCGGGGACTATGGCGTATCTGAGTATTCAAAAACCTTGGACGTATGAAAAACTCCGTACTATTCCGCATAAAACACTACAATACTTCACGAACCATAAGCCTACCTTGCTGAAATCCGAACAGGTAGCCATGATCGATCAGCCAAACGAACCGTAACCAAGGCTGTTTTTGCCCGTGTCGGCTACGGAACTACACGGGTAAGGCCCGATGTGTTCCGACGTAAAGTCGGAACACATCGGGCCTTACCCATGCCACCCAATTCTTAGCTGTGACAAAGCACTAGGCTAAGAACATAGACTCACATTGTCTCGCTTCCGCAGGCTAACGCCGTCGGCTCTGATTGTGAGACTTCAGGCTAATCCCCATCTTGAATTACACTCATACCTGAATTGCCTCGAACCTTATATCACTTGCTCTTTGCCAAGGTTGGACGTATATGGTAGATTCAATACTTTGCTGGAGGTGGAGGAAAACGGTTTTTGCATTAACTAAGCCAATGGATTGGCGACATCCTGCGGTACAGGGAGGTACCACCATCTATGTTTCTAAAAAAACTCACCATTAACGGTTTTAAGAGCTTTTGCGACCGAGTCGATTTCGACTTCGGTCCCGGCATCACGTGCATCGTTGGCCCGAACGGTTGCGGCAAGAGTAATTTCGTCGATGCCGTTAAATGGGTTCTGGGCGAGCAATCAGCCCGTTCTCTGCGCGGGCGACAAATGGTTGATATGTTGTTCAACGGTTCCAGCGCCAGAAAGAGCAGTAGCGTTGCGCAGATTGATCTTCTTTTTGATAACGCAAACCATCAACTGCCGACGGACCTCGAAGAAGTGACCATTACACGCAAGCTCTATCGTTCGGGCGAAAGTGAATATCTCATCAACGGTGAACCGGCTCGACTGAAAGATGTCCGTGAACTATTTTTGGATACCGGTGTTGGGGTTCATGCTTATTCAATCATTGAACAGGGTAAAGTTGATAGTCTTTTGCAAAGCAGCCCGCAGGATCGTCGTATTATATTTGAAGAGGCCGCGGGCATCAGTCGGTATAAGGCGCGTCGTCGTGAAGCAGAGCGTAAACTGGATCGTACGCAACAGAACTTGTTACGTGTAGAAGATATTATTCAGGAGCTTGAAAAGCGTTTACGCAGCGTGAAGGTGCAGGCAGGCCGAGCCAGGACATACAAAGAGCATGAAGAACGACTGAACCAATTACGCAGCACATTTTCCATGGCTGAGTATCATCGATTCACACAGGAATTAGATCGACTTGGCAAAGATTTGGCGTGTACAACCGACGAGGCGACGAAACTTAATACGGACATCGATCATAACGAAACCGACAGCAGTCGGCTCACGATTCGATTGGACAAACTGGCAAAACAAATCGCCGAAACGGATAACCAGCTCGTTCAAGCACAATCCAATTTAGCCGCGCTGGAGGAACGAATTGAGTCTGCCCACAGACGTGTGGATGAGCAAACGCAAATTCGCGACCAAGCCAACCAACGACTGATCAACGAAACTCAACGCAACCAACAGACCAGCTTGCAACTCGATGAGGCGGAGACATCAGCTGTTGCCTTGGGAGAGCGGGCCGAAGCGCTTCGTATCCACATAGAATCACTTCATGCGCAGGATCATGAGTTGGCACAGGATTTTGCCGATGCGCAGCGCATACTGGAAGACGAAAAGGCCGGAATTATTGATTTGGTTCGCAAAAGCGCTCAAACAAGAAATGAGCTTGTGCGTCTTACGACACAGCGTGAATCTTTGGACCACCAAACCCGGCGTCTGTCTCAACGTAACGCAGAAATTGAGGCTGACTTGCAGGGACAACGTGCCCAAGAGGCTGACCTTCTGCAGCAACTTGCCTCGATTGAGGCGACTATTGACGAAAAAAATCAACTATTGGCGTCGAAGAAATCCGAGGCATCTAGGTTGGGCGACGAACAGCAGAAATTGATAGATGAGCTGGCGGCCACAAAGGAATATCGTAGCGCGTCGCAGTCCCGGCTCGATCTTCTTCGTGATCTTGATAGCAAATTGGACGGTGTTGGTGCTGGTGTACGCAAGGTATTGGGTGTTATCCAGGAAAGTGACGATGCGCGTAACCGGTCAACCGTCATTGGCCTGGTAGCTGACATTTTTGAAACTGATGCGGCGCACGCACAATTACTAGAAGCTGCATTGGACTCAGCCGATCAGTATATCGTGGCTGACAACAGAGATGCGCTGCTGGATTTCATTCAAACCATTGGCGATCTCCCCGGTCGTATCACAGCGATATGTCTCGATCACTTGCCTCCTATCATCAATGAGCGCGAGTTCGTAGATCAACCGGGGTTCGTTGCACGAACGAACGATTTGGTGACTTGCGACGAGACTTACCGCTGCCTTGCCCGTCATTTGTTGGGTAAGACGATCGTCGTGGAGACGTTTGAAGATGCTAAACGTTTTGCCAAGCTCGATGTGGCGGGTCATCGTTTTATCACAAAACTAGGCGAACTCATTGAAGCCGACGGTCGGATCGTCATGGGATCCACCGAGTCGAGCACGGGTTTGATTTCGCGCAAGAGTGAAATTCGTGAAATTTCGGCACAACTTGTAGATGTAGACGAACAAATCGAATCATTATCGCAGCAATTGGCGCATACCCAGGTGCAGGCGGATGATCTCGATGCTGCGCAGCAAGCATTACGCAACACGATTTATGCATGCCGAACGGAAAAAATCGAAACCAGCGCTGCTATCCAGACCATCACCGATACTATTGCGCGACATGGCAATGAGCAACCACTTATTGCACAGGAACTGCTTCTGCTCGAAAAAGAAATTCAGGAAATCTTGGAACAGTGCGATGAAAATGCGCGTTTGTTGTCCACCTTGGAAAAGGAAAGCGAAATCCGTGAAGAGCGTGTACTTGCGCACGAAGATCATATAGACCATTTAACTGAAAAGCGGCGCGGCGCGCAAGAGGAGCTTACACAGACGCGCGTGGATATTGGTCAGCTCACGGAGAAGCGCTCAGCTATAGCTGAACAGGTAAATCACTTGAAACGTGCACTAAGAGAATCTCAAACGCTAGTGACTACTGCTAAGCAGGACATCGCACAGTGTGAACAACGTATTGAGGATGCTCAGACCTCCATCTCCGAAGGAACGGATCAATTGGATAACCTGAGACGTGCGATTGAACAGGGCACCAGTCAGGCGAGCGAATTACGCAACCAGCGAGAACAAACAAAAACGCAACTTGATGGTATTACCGTAGCCGTCAAGTCGGCCCGGACTATGTTAGCTACCGCAGAACAACGGTCGCACGAGTTGGAAGTATCCCTTGCAGAATGCAACGTGCGGCGTGACGATCTGATACACCACACGCAGGAGGAAATCGGCGTCGATTTATCGCAGTTATACACCAACTATCAGCATGAAGACCAAGACTGGGAAGCCGTAGAACAAGAGATTGGCCATCTTCGACAGAAGATGTCTCGGTTGGGTCATGTAAACCTAAACGCCATCGACGAACTGGACGAGTTGGAACAGCGACATGGATTCCTTAAAAACCAGCATGACGATCTCGCGGAATCCCAGCGACAACTTGAGTTGTTAATTGACAAGCTCAATAAAGAATCGCAGGAACGATTTCGTGCGGCATTTTTTAAGATTCGCGATCATTTCCGCGCCATGTTCCGTAAGCTTTTTGGCGGTGGTCGAGCAGATATTATTCTAGAAGACACTGACGATATTCTCGAGTGCGGGATTGAAATCGTCGCTCAGCCGCCGGGCAAGGATCTGCAAGCGATTTCACTCATGTCCGGGGGTGAGAAATCCATGACAGCTATCGCGCTGTTGATGAGTATTTTCAAAACCCGTCCTGCCCCTTTTACGATACTCGACGAAGTAGACGCTGCGTTGGATGAGGCTAACAATGAACGATTTAATCGCATTGTGCAGGATTTTGCCACCGAATCACAGTTTATTGTCATCACACACTCCAAATGGACTATGAACATCGGCGACAGACTATATGGCATAACCATGCAGGAGCCTGGCGTATCGACGCGCGTCAGTGTCGATCTCGATAAGCAGCGCGTGGCTTAGTGCAAGCGTGACTCGACTGTTAGCGACCGGGAGTAAGTCCCCTTCCGTATTTATTGGCCATTCTGCCCTGCGTTGGATTAAGAACAATCCAAGCTAACCCCCAGTTCGACAACTTTTGGTAGCATATGTTTATTAAAAAGGGTTCTGCTTCGTACTGATACGAAGCAGAACCCGGTTGATGTATCACGCATAGCCAAACATGTTCAAGGCTATGCTGCTTTATTTAGCGAACGTGTTACCCCTTCTTCTTCATCAGGCCGTCGAGTTGCCCTTTGAGCAAGTTCACCATGTCTTTTTTGGCTCCGATGTTGACGTGGGCAATTTTGCCATTTTTGTCGACAACCACCATCGTCGGGAAACTAACCGCTTTGAATTTACCGCCGACAATATTTTTCGGATCGTGGGCAAATTCAAGGTTAGATCCTAGACCTTTGTAGACATTAAAGGCATCTTCCATGGAGTATTCCTTCCGCATGGTCAAAGCCACATTCACGAAACGAATTCCCTTGGCTTCGTACTCAGCGCGAACCTTTTCGACATTAGGCACCTGACGTTTGCAGAAGCCGCAGTTTGGCGCTACGAAATTAAGCACCGTTGCCGGATATTTGGCAAATTCCGAATTGGCGACCAGCTTACCGTCTTTGGTTTTGATATTGAATTTTGGAGATGGCTTGCCGACAAGAGCCATCGCCGGGCGCTGACCACTTCTTGGCTTGGCACTGGCAAACTTCGGCATCGGCTTACCTGCGATGAGTGCATCCAACTGGGCTTTCATGCGCTTTTCGAGATCGCCGAGATTACCGACATTTGCTGCTTCTACTTTGCCGGACTTGCCAAGAATCACCATCGTTGGAAATCCGCTCGTATTGAACGATCGCCCAACCGTGTTGTCGGTGTTTATCGCAAGCTCACCTTTGAAGCCAACCTCTGTAAGCTTGGCTTTCGTCTGTTCCACCGTGAACGGCTTGCGCATCGTTTGACTGACCGCAACAAAACGAACGCCCTTGCTCTCATATTCCTTACGTACTTGCTCTACACGGGGTAGCTGTTTCTTGCAGAAGCCACAGTTAACCGCGAAAAAGTCCAGCACGGTAATTTCTTTTTTTATTGTTTCATTGGATAAACTCTTACCGTCCGTTGTGGATAAAGAGAATTTAGGTGCGGGTTTGCCCACAAGATCATCTGGGGACTTTCGCTTGGGTTGCGGTTTCCGCGGTGCTGCTGCAATGGTAGGAACCACTTTACCAGCTAACAGCGCATCCAACTGACTACCCAGGCGTGATTCGAGATCACCGACGTTACCAATATTGACGGCCCCAACTCTGCCTTTTTTGCCGAGCACAACCATCGTGGGATAGCTCGTCGCCTTAAAGAGTGGACCGACCGTATTGGCACTATCAATGGCTAGCTCACCTTTGAACCCAAGACTATTAATCTTGGCCTTGACCTGCTCGTCGGTAAACGGCTTACGCATCGTCTGACTAACCGTAATAAAGCGTACGCCTTTAGACTCATACTTCTTACGTACCGTCTCCAAACGAGGGATTTGCTTTTTACAGAAGCCGCAATTAACGGCGAAGAAATCGAGTACTGTCACCTGCTCCTTGGCCGTGGCGTTGGAGACTACTTTACCAGTGGTGGTCGTCAATGAAAATCTTGGAATTGGCTTGCCGACCATCTCTTCGGCAGGACGGCGTGGGGCTGTTTTGGCCTGTAACCGTTTGGGGGTTTGCCGCAGGGAAACCGGAATGACTAACTCAGGTTTTTCTTTATCATCCGTTTTGAGAACGATTTTCGCACCGCTATCGGGCGGTTTATAACCCGCGGGCATATCGAGCGTAATTGTATAAGCTCTTCCTGCAGTACGTTCGTTAAGCGCTACCTTAATCTTGGGGTCTGTAGAAGTAGCCTCAACAACTTTGACAGCATTGGCACCATAGTTGGTCAGGCGAATCGGTCGAGAGGTGACGTTTTTCGTCGGTCGATTCGGGTCGATCACTATGGCAGCAGGTTGAATATCCAGACGCTCCGGAATAGTCGCATGCGCATTGACGGGAATACTTTTCTGTTCCCCTATATTCGTGGTAATATCAATTTTCCCACGCACACGTCCCGGGCTGTATGGCGGTGCAACTCTTACCGTTAGCTCGAAGCGCTTTCCCTTTTCTTTTTCTTCCAAATTAAACGTAAAAGGACCATCCTTGTCTTTGGTTAATGAAAGCTCGAGTGGGTTATCCGTGTTGTTGGTGATTTTGAGAACTCGCTCCTGCGGTTCGGTAAGTGAAATTTTTCCAAAAGTCGCATTGCCCGGCAATACATCTACAAATCGCTTAACAATGCCGGCTAGTGTAAGACGCAGGTTGGGCGTTTCCGGATCATTGGAGGATATGGTCACGGACTTTTGAAATCGACCGCGTAATTTTTTGCTATCTACAATAAACGAAAATTCACCTGACTCACCCGGCGCAATGGCAGCGGGGTGAGAACCGGATTTCGTACAACCACATGATGGCTTCACTTTCGTAATCACCAATGATTCCGAACCCTTGTTGTGAATGACGTACGTATGCTTCAGCTTTGGTCCCATCCATATTTCACCAAAATTATGGGTCGGCTTATCGCACACGATTTTCGGGGTAGCACCAAGGGCAACAGTCTTGACTACCGGCGCTGCTTTGGGGACGGCATCCTGTCGCACAGGTGACGGGTTAGCCACAGGTTTTGGCGGTTTCGCATAAGCACTAAAGCCAATAGCGCCCACCAAAAGTGGGGTTAGTAGCGCTGCTACCGTTCGGTACGAGCGCTCGACATTCGTCCTTCGTTCCATTCTACGTCTCTTCATGACGATACCAATCCTCTCTCGAAAACAAACTTGCTCACACAATTATTTCTAAACTTTTACCGTGACACCAGCCACAATGATTCATCAACGATTCACTACAATAAAAACATACCCGCTTGTTGTGCAGCGTCGCATTCCCAAAACTGTCGGAACAACCTCATCTAAGACCGCCACAAAAAAACAGATGCGTCAAGGAAAGTCCGCAAGTCATCGTATTTCATACCGCAACTCACGACTTTCCATCGTTGGTTATACCAGCCAAGCACAAGGCATTTCAACCAAGCCGGCGCCATGTTACTTCGACGTTACGGCCTCCGAATGCTCCCCATGGCCATACCCGTCCTATAGACTCATTCGCCAGTATTGATAATCGAGCTACAAACGACATAGGGGCTGTGAAGCTTGGTACACGTTTGTGACCGTTAAATGCCCATGATCAACTCGGATTGCTTCACATCGGACCGTATGGTATGGATAACATAATTCTTATGGGTTCCTTAACGATTCGACATCGCCTACTCCTATGCATTGGTTCGATAGGGCCGCTTGGCCATCTGCCGGCATCCGGTACGGTGACTGTGGCCGTAGTGGGAATCCCCTTTTTTTGGCTCCTAGATTGGCTAAGTCCGCCGCTCGTACCGTATCTAGTGTTCGTTTTGGTCTTTACAGCAGCCTCGATTGCACTCCATGATGCTGGAGATCGCATTCTAGGGGAAAAGGATAGTCGAAAACTTGTATGGGACGAATTAGCCGGATTTTTTGTAGCCATTGCCGCCGTTCCGTTTACATGGCAGATAGCGGTGGTCGCATTTTTACTTGAACGAGCCATCGACATCGTAAAGGTGCCTCCGGCGAATTGGATCGAACAACGTTGGCCGGGAGGTTGGGGTGTGGTTGGAGATGACATCATCGCGGGTCTTTACACGTGCGGTTTGTTGCATGCCGCTATAAAGTTCTTCCCGGCTTGGCTTGGCTTGTAATCTCGCCTACAACAATGGGCAATGGCAGAAGCCCTTCGGCGCCATCGAAAGAGAAAAATAAGGGAAATGAGATAGTGCTAGGCAGGGCGCACTACATGATGGGCTCCTGTATTTGGTACGTCTTAAAATAATCAGGCTGGATACATTTTGTTGGCGTCCGGATATTGATCGTAAATCATGTGTTCAAGTGTTTTGAATAACACCGCCGAATGATTAGCCATTGACAATATCGTCCTTTAGCGGTCCGACTTTGGCGATGACCTGATCAATATCAGACTGTGATATATTGAAGGACATAAGCGCCTCAACAAGATGGCTCACTACAAGATTAAAATGATTTTCGTTGATGGCTGAATTGGCGTGGGCCGCCTTCATTGAACGACCTATGTATTGATTGGGACCACCCAATGCCATCGAGATGAATTGAGTTTGATGGCGACGCTGCTTGTCCATATCCGTCTTATCAAAGAATCCTTTCAGTTCGTCATCCGCAAGGACGCGCTTATAGAACTCAGTGACCACGGCTTCTATCGCCGGCTGGCCGCCTAATTTGTCGAACAAACTCGGTACTGCAACTGCTTGTGCCATGCCATCATCCTTTCAAATACTATTTTCAATGCGAATGACAAAGTAGTCAGAATCGTCCCGATCATCGACTGTGCTTTCGCAACAGCGCGAAGTGCGTCATAGCCGCTCGTCGGCGATCGAGTGGCTACAACGCGAACGGTACTCACAAGCATTGGCACTCTGTGGCTAACAACAAAAGTGACCCATACCTTGCACCGCAACATCACGTTGAATGGAAGGTACAATATGCACATCGAGAATAGTCGCTTGCGTTGTATATCCAGACGCTTTTCATATCAGCTTTGTGACAGTGTGATCGGTCTGCTTAGCGAGATATGAAGGGGCGTAATAATGTAGCGGTAATGATAAATTACGCGTGTTGTCTATCGGTCCCAAACGGTACGTATTTATGACGTATCACCGGCAACCCATGTAAAATATGCGACGGGTATTATGAGGCCTGCAATGACGTGATAGTTCGTAGTTCATCCGGGAGTGCGTCGGTCATGGACTGAACGAAACTTCCGTCTTCGATGGCACGGCGCATTAAACGAATGTCTTCGTCCAGCGATCGATCTTCGATGATCGGCTCGGCCAGGCTACGCACATATAGATATGCTGCGCGTGTACCCACACCAAGCTGCTTTACAAAATTTTTGCGATGTTCATGACGCGTGGCGACAGTAAAGGACTTCGTATCTGCTAGTTGGCCGTATTCACCCCGGTTTGCGCCGTTGGCATCTGCGTCGGCGGTAACGGCTTTCATACTTGGTTCCACACGACAACCAGCACGCCATTCAATAGCCTGCGACGCAACCAATAGTTCGATCGCCAGAACCGCCTGCGTGTTGGCTAACACCGTCTGCAATTTACGCGCTGCAATGGTGGCCATCGAATTGTGGTCTTCCGTATTGGCAGAGGTCGGTACGGAATCGACCGAGGCTGGATGTGTGAGCACCTTATTTTCCGATACCAAACTAGCCGCGCAATATTGCGTGAGCATCAACCCTGAGTTGACACCCGGCGCGGGTACCAAATTGGCCGGCAAGTTTCGGTTGTGATAGCGATCGAGCAGCATCTGCGTGCGCCGCTCGGATATATTCGCCAGTTCCGCTAGTGCAATGGCCAGAAAATCCGCAGCTAGTGCTATCGGTTGACCATGAAAATTACCCACGGAATACGCATCCCAATCCTTAGATGGATCTCGCAATGCAGGATCATCCGGCGCGTCACATGGTGATTCCCCCGGGAAAAACAGCGGATTATCGCAAGCGGCGTTCATTTCACGCTCAGCCACCATACGCGCGTAGGCGATGGTATCTCGACTCGCACCATGAACCGTCGGTGCACAGCGAACCGAATAAGCGTCCTGCACTTCTATGCAACGATTGACCAGGCTACTTCCGGTTACCAAAGATAGAATGTTGGCTGCGCTGTCGATTTGGCCGCGCTGACCGCGGGCCTGATGAACCTTGGGATCGAAAGCGCGGGTTCTACCGCAAATGGCTTCTAAGGTCATCGCAGCCGCAGCATCGGCTGTTGATGCCATGTTCATGGCATCATACACTGCCAGGCCCAACATGGCAGCGGATACCGTCGCACCGTTGGTTAGCGCCAGACCATCTTTATAACCTGGCAGTGGCAACGTCTTGACGCCAAGTGCTTGCGATAGCTGTGACGCCGAACGAAAATCAACAGGCGTGGGAAAGCGGTTGGCATCTTGATTCACCACATAAAAACGCCCCTCACCGAGTAGCGTGGCAAACATGTGGGCCATGGGGCATAAATCACCGCTGGACCCCACGGAACCCTTCAGAGGAACCAGTGGAATCACACCGGCGTGCAGACACTTCACGATGAAGTCGAGCAGCGCCGGCTGGACGCCGGAATAACCTTTGAGCAATGTGTTCAGGCGAATCACAAACGTCGCACGTACAACTTCAGCCGAGAAGTAATTGGCTGGATCATCAGCATCCGTGTTGACCCCAACCCCTGCTGAGTGGGATAACAAGATATTGCGTTGCAGTTGCTCTAACTGCTGGGGCGCGATAGGGATGTTCTTAAACTCTCCAAAACCCGTCGTCACACCATATACCTGCATGACCGGCGCATCACTGCCGTCATGTTTTTCATAAGCTTCGATGTAATTTTTAACGATACGTTCGATATATCGGCGGGATTGATTGACGTTCTCCAAAGCTGGCGGATCACAAACTACCTGCACCTGCACATCACGAGCCATGCATACCAACTGATCGATCGTCAGTGATTCACCGTCGAGTGTGATGTGATCTTCGCCGATCTTTTTCATGGCTTAGCCCTCGATTTGCGCTAGCAGCTTTTGAATAGTCGGAACCAGCTCATTCCGCGGCGCTTCGAATTGCCCCGGTCGTTCAGAGTGCCACTGCTCATGTCCGGATATTTCTTTGGACTTCTCTCGACCTTGGGCTAAATCCTTGATGGTGACCGTCCCCTTTTCCTTTTCATCCGAACCCATCATGATGGCGATGGGAATGTCGGTTTGGTCAGCATATTTGAGCTGCTTCCCCACACGCTTCGCCGTTCCCACATACAACTCGGTTCGTACACCCGCACGCCGCAATTCAAAAGCCATCGCTAAATAGTCATCTATGAGGTTGGCATCAAAACGAGTAATCAACACCTGAGCAGTGGATTTGACCAACGTAATGCGATCTAAATGCGTAAGGGCTGCCAGTAGACGATCTACGCCGATGGAAGCCCCGGTCGCAGGTGCAGCTTCGCCTAGAAAACGCATCACTAGGTTGTCGTAGCGCCCACCGCCGAATACAGACCCAAATTCAGGGGCGTCAAGAAGAATCGCTTCAAAGACCGGACCGGTGTAATAGGCTAAACCTCGCGCGATGCTAAGATCAAGCGTAACACGATCATCGCCATAACCTAGCGCGGCTAATTGTTGAGATATCCGTCCCAACTCGCCGATGGCACTATCCGCGCCATCGAAACCAGCTAAGGCCTCTTTGATTTGCACCAAAACATCCTCACGCTTGTCAGCCTTAATATCGAGAAACTGTTCGATCTTTTGCACTTGATCAGAGGATAATCCCAATCCACGAATCGTATCGCCGGATTTATCTTTGTAGCCTGTCGTCAGTTCGAGTTTAACTTTATCAAGCCCCAGCTTGTCGAGTTTATCGAGCACACGAAACACATCAGCCGACGCCTCGGCTGGAATGTCAGCGTAGGGCATGAGTAGATTGAGCACTTTTCTGCTGGACACACGCACTCGGAATCCGCCCACGTCGAGTGCCTCTAGTGTATCGCAAATCGCTGCAATAATTTCCGTATCTGCAATCTCTGATGTAACCCCTACCGAGTCCAGATCGAATTGCAAAAATTGACGAAAGCGACCGGCACCGGGTTTATCCGCCCGCCATACCGGAGCCACTTGATAACGGCGAAAGGGGCGGGGTAGGTCAGCGTATTGAGCGATCACTCGCGCCAGAGGAACCGTCAGATCGAACCGAAGCCCCAGCGGAACCTCCGGATTGTCCGGGTTAGCTACCTGAAAAATCGAAGCCTGCGCTTCCTCACCACCCGATCCACTGAGCACATCAAGAAACTCGATAGCCGGGGTATCAAGCGGGACGAATCCGTACCCCTCATACACCCCTCGAATCACATCGATCATCCGCTGCCGGGCCAGCATCTGTGCCGGTAGACCATCCTGTAGACCGCGTGCCAACCGCGGCTTCACTTTCTTATCCACTTATGATTGCCTCCACGCGAAGGGGCTTAATGCAGACTACCAGCGGTGGGACTCGAACCCACGACCTCCTGATCCACAGTCAGGCGCTCTAGCCAACTGAGCTACACCGGCACTTACAGCGCGGTCGCTCGTAACAGACACAACCAGCCACCGTTAACTATCATACGACCATCGCTCGCGTTGGGCAGACGCGAGAATCGCCGGGAAATAGGAACCTTGCGGACCCGACGATGGTATAAGGTCCGGCGTTGTACATGTCAATATAGTAGCCCCTAATCCACCGACCCAAAAGCGACCTACGGTCATGCGCAACGCTGTAAAACAAGTAGTCTATATGAAAACCACCGCATCGCGTACGACCTCGACAAGTCAGGATTTCATGCCCATAAAGCAATATCCACTCTGTGGTAATAATGATTTCGGCTCTGGTGCTCAGGAGTGAGAATGTTGGACCTGGACGCTGTTTGGTAAAAATGGAAGCAGTGTGTTGCGTAACTTTTATGGAAATGGTTGCAAAACTGTACAGGTAGCCATACTACTGCTTTGTCGCATTTGAATCGATGGGTGGTCGGCATCCAGATTATCACTCTGGTTTTTCACCATGCACTACGGGTAAGCTATCGCTTATCCATGCCACCCAACTAATGATCAGCGACAGCGAACCAGGTGATTATGGCGATCGACAAACCGACATCGAGCGATAATGAAACAACGGTAGAGCGCCGGCCATTATGGACAATACGAACGAAAAGAGAATGGTTTGCGTTGGTTACTTTTTTGGTGGTGCATTGCATTGTTTTTGTTTACGCCGCTAGCGTACAAATGAAACATCTCAATCTCAGCGCCGCAGCCGGTGGGCAGATGCCGTATCTTGAATACGCCAAGCATATCGCGGAGGAGGGAATGCCAGCCTGGTACGGCGACCACAACCGTATGCCACTCGTCCCATCGTTACTATCCGTATGGCATACGGACCATTGGTCGGCATTTGTCCAACGGTCGAAGTGGTTTTCCGTGGCGATGTCCACCCTCATTTTGCTAGCCGTTAGTTTCCTGGCGTTTTATGTGTGGCCATCACTCGTAGCTGCGGCGTTTTGTGCGATCTTTGCGTTTACGGTTCTGCTTAGTCGAGCATCTTTTGTACAAGCAGAATTGCCGTACTACGGCTTGTCGTTTTTTTCCTGGCTAATGCTCTGTCGGTTGTTGAGTCAACCAACGATCAAACTAGCGGTGGTTGCCGGTTTGACACTGGGACTGGCGTATCTAACAAAAGCATCCGCCTGGCCCATGTTGCCAGCCTATATTTTTATCGTGCTGGTGAGGCATATCTATTTTACGTTACGCAAGCAACACAGCAACAAAACGAAATCAGCCATTAACTCAGTCGGTTCGTGGCGTTATGTAGCCGTGGCTACCCTGATGTTTTTTGTGACGGTCTGGCCTTATGTATGGCATAACTATCAGCAGTTTGGCAGGCCTTTTTACAACGTCAATTCGACTTTTTTCATGTGGTGTGACAGTTGGTCTGAGGCTAAAGCGTTCGCCGACGCGAATCCGATCGGTGATTCTTATCCCGACGCAACTTCCGACACCATTCCGAGCGCCGGCCAATATGTGCGTAGCCACACCATAGCTCAGATGTGGGCCAGATGGCGTTATGGCCTATCGACGCTGTTTCAATTGGCTTACCAGGGTGCTTATACCAAGTATCTAATGATAAGTGTTGGGTTCTGTTGTGTGATGACATGGCGTTTACGTCGTGGACTAGATTCCATGATCAAAGTGCATGGATCAGCCTTACTATTCTCGGCTGTCTGCTTTACTGGGTATCTTCTCGTGTACGCCTGGTATGTGCCTGTCGCTTATGGTGACCGATTCATCTTATCGCTTATAACCCCCCTGCTGTTTGGCACTCTATGGATACCATTTCATCTATCCCGCCACCAGTCTACAGGCCAGCGCCCGCGCAACATGACCTTTTGGATGAACTCACTTTCGGTGGCGTTGCTTGGCCTGCTTATGTTCGACAGCTTGATATCTATCCGTAAGACGTTATACGAACCGACGCGTCAATTTGTACGGTTTTATTACAACGAATCACGGGAGCTTCTTTCGGCTGGTAACCTAGCAGAGGCCTCGCGGGGGTTGCGTGGGGTTGCGCAGCTCGATCCAGATTTCGCACAAGCGCGTTTGGACTTAGGCATGCTGGCGTTAACCAACGGACAAGTCCGTGAGGCGATTAGATGGTTACGTGAAGCGGTGTCTTTGGATTCCTTGAACGCGGATATGTGGAACAGTCTGGGATCGGCCTACATGGCCGCTGACGAACTATACCAGGGGATAGAGGCTTTCCAACGGGCCGTCGATCTCGATCCCACGTTTGCCATAGCCTGGTACAATTTAGGGGGTGCGCATAGCTCCGTTGGTTCATCCAGGCATGCCCGCGCGGCTTACGACAAGCTTTTGACACTTGATAAAAAATTAGCGGGGCAATTACATCAACTAATACCGGATGAAACATCGCCTGTATCCGCACCGTAAAACACTTCTGCACGAAGCGATGTGCGTTTGGTAATTTTTTCCGCGATGCCATTGACCTCACTATCTGACAAAGCCGTTACCGATGATTCAGCAGGTCTACGAGCCACGGTGTAAACTTGAACGTATGAGATTGTACCACCGGCATCGATGATTTCGTTCAGTTGGTCAGTATAGGCTACGATTTCTGCATCGTCGGGGCCTTGTCCTGATACACGCATAAAAAGGGATTGAATCACAATAGGCCTCACGCGAGCGGCGGCGGTGATGTTATCTATAACGTGTTGTAGCGGATAGTTCGGACGATTGATCTGATGATAATACGCCTGCGTCCCGGCATCGAGCTTGGCCCAAATTTCACCACCATAATTATCGAGAATTTCCAAGCCTGATTGGACGGCTGGTCTCGTTAAGTAACAGGCGTCGGTAATCAGTACGAGCTTTGTCGAATCGAGTCCGGCTCGACACTTGACGTCCGCCGCGATCTGTACGGCACGTGAGAAGGATGGACACGTTGTCGGTTCACCATCACCGGAGAAAGCGATGTCGTTGATGCGACGTAGCGCTTGAGGTACATCGACAAAGCAAGGATCATCAAACAGTGTCATGCTTTTGGCTAGACCAACCAAAACTTCGATTTCATCGCGTAAAATGTCAAGGTCCACATGGCGCACACGGGGTTGTATGGTTCGATCCACTTGACAGTACACACAATCAAAATTACAGGCCATATCCGGATTGAGATTGACACCAATGCTCAACCCCTTACTGCGTCGTGAAATGACGGGATAGACGTAAAGGTTATCGCGCCAATGCCTTGAATGGCTATGATGCTGGGGAAGTGAAATATCGTTTCTTTTGTTGTCCACTCCAGCACCTGATCCACCCACATCACAATCAAGGCGACGCGCGTCATCAGTCCGGCGTGCCCGGTACGACTACATGGTTATATTCGAGTAGCGTGCCCCGCGCCCGCTGTAGATCAATGGTCGCGATATTGTAATCTACAATGGCGGCAAGCATAGCCCGTCGGGCTGCTGCTAGTTGCTGGCGAGAGGAAAGTTCGGAATTTAACGTGTTAAAATCCTTACGTTCGGCGCGGGCTATAATGGAATCCACTTCCCGCTGCCGAGATTGAGCGGCTTCCAGGCTCGGCGCAATCTGATCGTATGACGTGGCCAGGGCACGCACGGAAACATTGACATCCAACAAAATCTGTTCGATGACGGCATTCAGCCCGGCCAGCGCTTGTCGATATTGCAGGTCAGCCCGTTTCCTGGCTGCTCTAGGGCCTCGGTTACCAATAGGAAGCTCGAATTCTACGCCGACAAAATAATCGGCATATTTATGTCTTGTGACCTCGTCGAAGGATCCATCTGCGTTGCCCGCTAATCCATCGATGGTGTAATTGAATGTCACATCAAGCTTCGGCAATTCGTCGATTTTAGCTCGACCAATCTGAATTTTAGCGTTCGCAATCGTCAGTTTTTGCTCGTGTATTTCAGGGCGATGATCTAAAGCGATCTGCGCCTCCGCCAATCGGTCTGCGGACATAAGCTCGATCATGGGGACATCCGTAGGAATGATTTCTACGCCATCCGCCAAGTTGAGCGATGGGTCGTTTATAAGAGCGACAAGCCTATCCTCCGCATCAAAAACCGCAGCTTCGCGGGCCACAAAATCGGCTCGTGTCTGGGCAAGGTTTGCTTTGGTAGCCTCAAGTTGTACCGGCATAATGTCAAAACTTTTTCTGGCTTGAAGATAATCGTAGATCGCCTCGAAATCCGCCAGCAAACGCGCGGTGATCACGATATCGCGACGCGCCTGCAACAATCGCCAATAGGCCTCTTCGACATCGCGAAGTAAATCACGCACTTCACGGCGAAACGCCCATTTGCTCACTAGGTGATCGTTCCTACTTACACGAATGAATGCCAGGTTATAATCAAGCCCATAACCACGAAGAAGTGGTTGTCTAAGTGACAAAGCTATTTTACTGAAATATTCAGGATTAATCGTTTGGAAGGACAACGATGTCTTGGTACGTCGCAGCCCGTAGGACGTGCTGATTTGCGCACCCGATGGGAGCAATTTACGAAACCCATATTCCATATCAAGCTGCTGCAGATCGGCGGTGATCAGCTGGGAACCTGTGGGTCGATCCTGCTTGATGTGATTGACCGTCGTAAAAAACAGCGCATCGAACGCGGCTTTGGCCTCGGTAAGGCGTGTGACTTCGACGGCCGGGTTAAATCGCTGGACTTCGATCGCGTAACTATTTGCCAGCGTTTTGTGGATGACTTCTTCAAGCGTTAAGGACGCTTTTGATTCTCGACGAATAGCCTCGACGCGATCCATAATACGCGTCAGATAAACACGCTCAGCTTGATTATTATTTTGACGGGCGATTTCCAAGCGTTTGAAAATTTCGGCCCGATCAAGTTCGGGGTCCGGTATTTGCTCGAAAATAACCTGCGGCGTCATCACCACCGGCTCATCGCCGGTTGGCATTTGATCCTGCGCAGTCGCGACCACCACCAAGAAGCCTACCGTTGCGATGATAGTTAGATATTGACATTGTCGAACATCCATGCCCACTTGATCCATCGCGACACCTATAACCAATAACGCATTGACCACCGCTATGCATACCGTCAAGCGACCAACGTGCCGCGCCGCAGTGAACGCCCCACGGTATCAGCATCATCGTACCCGCCTGATCCGCCTAACGTCAACGACCGCGCCCAAAATCAAAAGGATTCCGCTTCTCATGCCTAAACACGCCATCAAAGCTTGGACCAGCAAAAAAGATATATCGGAATCGCTAGACGTGTGTTATTCTGTCCACGGATAAGTCAAATGATGTTGAATCTTGTCTGAGGCGAACTTAGTACGGTGTAACATTTGCACGATCAGGTAGATTGAATCTCAAAGCAGCAATCATGCGGAAAGACAATCGATGAAACAATGGCTACTCATACCGCTGCATGACGTGCTCGCAGGTATGGAACCTGTGATGAGCATCAGGAACCCAATCAAAGCCATGGCCCCCATGCTAATCGCGATGATCGTCACATGGTTTCTCTACGTTCCCATCCATGAATTGTTACATGTGTTAGGATGCGTAGCCACAGGTGGGTCGGTCTCCGAGTTGTCGCTCAGGCCATGGTATGGCGGGACGATTTTACAGCATTATTTCGATTTTATCGTGCCCGACAGCAACTACGCGGGACAATTGACAGGATTCGACACCAAGGGATCAGACCTGATTTATTTAGCGACCGACTTCTTACCATTTGTGCTTTCCATTTTGATCGGTGTACCTTTACTACGATTTTGCACACGTAAACGACACCCCATACTACTCGGACCAGCCATCGTGCTCGGTATGGCCCCCTTTTATAATCTACCCGGCGATTATTATGAAATGTCATCCATCATAACCACGCGGGCAGTGACTATGGTGTTCGGCGAGGACAAGACCGGACATGCTCCCGCGCCTACGCAAACCGAACCCACAGACATGGATGCCAATACCAGCGCGACACCGGTTTCAACGATTCAATACGAGTCCGTGCGGTCTGATGACGTGTTCAGTCTGATCGGTGACATCATCGGTAAACCCAAAGAGCTGGGACTGGACACTACAGGTAGAATGATTGTAGCTATTATTCTCGTGCTTGTGTCGATAGATATATCTATCGTGTTGGCGTTTGCCACATACGGCCTGGGTGATCTCGTAGCTAGGGTGATCGTCGGGCCACCGAGAATCATCCGTCTCGACTTACCACCCGCACGGTCAGTTAAACGACGCAAAAGACCTACTAAAGATCAAGGGTAGACATAGATTCATGTTACGACGTAGGTTTCTTGCTATTGGCACTGCGTTGTTTAGTTCGGTGGGTGGGGGTTCGCTATCAGCGGTTTGAATTTGGAACCGGTTCAGGGCACATGAAAAGTCAACTTAACACAATCAACGTTCGATCATCTGAATCAGACTTTCGACCTCGCCGGCTAACCGGGACGTACAAGCCGTCCCATTCCCATCATCACTAGGGTCGTCTTGGTGGGATGATACTAGTCGCTCGCTGGATTGATCGTCAACGAGACCGCGTAATTCAGCTACACTCTCACGCGTACTATCAAGGATGCCCATCATGCGTGTTCGATCTGCTTGTTGAGGAAGCGGCCTGACAATAGATGGCATCACCTCATCACGTCGCCGCGTTGCCTCTTTGATAATGCCACCTGATGTATTCATCGTTGATTCAATAGGTACAATACTGCGCAGGTGGTTTGTCAGACCCTCCACAACTTTGCGCGCTTGGTCTGTTTGTGATTTGAGCTGGTCCGACACACGCTGCGCTCTACGCTCTACAGTATGTGTTTGACCTGCCACGACGCGTAGACGGTCAAACACCCTTCGAACCTCTGCGATGACCCGTTTGAATTTTAGACCCGTCTGTTTCACATTTTCATCACGCTGATCGATGGCCTCGAATCGCTGATCTATAGACGTAGACACACGCTCTGCCTTGGCTAACAAGGATGATAAATCATGCGCCGCTTTTTGAGCCACGACTACGACACCGCGAGCGTCGTGTAAATGTTGTTCACATTGGGCCATGCGTTGGCTCAATTCGTTTGTATCGGTATGCATCTTACTACGAAGGTTTGCAATGTCTTCTCTGTTACGATCCATACCTTCGCTCAGAACATCATGCACCGGTTGCGATTGGTCAGTCACAGTGCGTTTCTCAACATTCACACGCCCTTCGATTTCAGCTAAACGAATGCTCAGGGCTTCAAGTTGTCCTGACGTTGGATCCGGCGCACCGGCTTGGGGCACGGCGGCTAACGGTGATAATGCCGGTTGAATCGTAGGGGTAGGCGATACAGGCATGGAGGCCGTTGTAGCCGCTTGCGTTGGCACAGGTAGAGTCAACGTCATTTGTTCCACAACAGTCTTCAGGAAAGAAGCATCGATGGTTTTTACATTAGCCGCGTAAGCACTTAACATGGCGTTGTCGCAAATCGTATTGATTTCACGCGGCAGACCACGTGAATACTGATAGATGATTTCAACAGCGTCGCGACCAAAAATCGTCGAATCCGCAGCGCCAACGACGCTGAGTCGATGTTCGATATAACCCGCGGTATGATCCAGATTAAGCGCGCTCAAATGGAAACTACGAAATATGCGCTGACGAAGTTGGCGTAATTCTTGAGATTGAAACCGTTGTTGAAGTTCCGTTTGACCTACAATAACAATCTGAAGGAGCTTGGCATCATCAGCTTCTAGGTTGCCGATGGTACGCAACTGCTCGAACGCCTCATTGGGAAAGGTCTGTGCCTCATCCAACACGAGCACGACTGGCACATCCTGTGCAAATTTAGCCAACAAAAAGTCGTGAAGCACACGTACGATTTTCGTGTGACTGGACCTTGGCTCGACCGGAAGTTCAAACTCCACACACACGGATTCCAAAAGATCACTGGCGCCGTTGACAACGTGATTGATATTTGCAAAAGCGATTCGGCTGCCGAAATTACGCAACATCATTCTGGATATGAGCGTTTTGCCGGTGCCGACTTCTCCACTCAAAAGCACGAAACCCTTCCGCTCCTGCGTCGCATAAACCAGCGAAGCCAAAGCCTCTTCATGGTCCGGCGTGGAGTAGAAAAACCGCGGATCAGGCGTATTGTTAAACGGCAACTCCCGCAGTCCAAAGAATTCTGCATACATATCAGCGGTCCTGTTGTATGAACGCCGGAGGCGTCAAACCAAGACAATCGTTATCCGCAGGAATATCGGTCCTTTGATACGCAGCCTTGATATACAAGCCATTAAAATGAGGTTTCTGCCCCATGAGGCCGCCCCAGCGGTTAAAAAACCACGTTCTTGCCAAAAAAATATCGGACATCAGGGGAACTAAGGTGCTCCTATAATTATGTGATTCAGACCTCCTTCCGCTAACCCGATAATGCGTGCAGGCATGTTCACCATAACAGGTGTATTAAGCCCAGGCAAAAAAGCCAACAGAAAGACGGTATCGGACACTCCGATGAATAATGTAAGTTGAAGGAGCCTGTAAACCATGCGAATGCATCCTATTAGTTTCATAGCCCTGCTCGGAAGCTCAACGGTCGGATGCGCCGTCAACAACAAAGATATGCTGCATTTCCTTCGTGAGCACGAACATGATGTCTCAGCCATTGAATATCGCGTTGGTATACCCGATACCATTGCTATTAGCGCACCGCAAATAGTAGAAATCGACGGGAGTTCTCGCACCATCCAACCGGACGGCAAAATAAACCTGCGCCTCCTTGGTGAGGTAAAAATAACGGACATGACATCCAAGGAGATTGCCGCCAAGCTCGAAGTGCTTCTGAGTCGGTATTATGTAGAACCAAAAGTGGCCGTCAAAATAGCCTCATATGCCAGCAAAAAATATTACATCCGCAGTGAAAGTGCTGCAAGCGGTCCTAGACAATATACCGGTCGTGACACAATCCTTGATGTTGTGATGAACTCCGGTCTTTCCTTTTTGGATTGGACCAGTCGCATCAAAGTCACAAGACCGGCACATGGCGATGTTCCGGTACGAACGATTCGTGTCAACGTTGACAAGATGATCAAAGAAGGCGATTGGACACAAAACATTTTATTAGAACCAAACGACATCGTGTATATTCCACCAACACCGATTGCTTGGGTTGGACTACGCGTGCGTGAACTGATCTATCCGGTGTATCCAGCCATAGAAGCCTATTCCGCACCTGCATATGTTAAATATGCAGATAGTGTATACGACGATGAGGGTGGAGGATTTTCAACGCAAAGAACTACGCGTCGATAAACTCTTTTCACGTAAGCTAACGACAATGGTCGTGCAGAAGATTATGTAACAAGGATGTGCATTCATGGGAAGAATCGCAGAAGCATTAAAGCGTGCAGAGCAGGAACGCATCGCAACTGGTTGCTCTCCCGGTCAAAGCGTGGGTAGACCTGCCGCCCCGACCAGAACCGGTGGTGCAGCTACACCATCGCAGATGTCGTCACTATTGCACGCGGAACTGCCTTTGGACGCCCCTCTCACACTGGCTAAGGGGTTGTCCGAATCTTTGGTACCCTATTACGAACGATCATCAGCCATCACCGAGCAATATCGCTCGTTTCGCACGCGATTACTGAGCCAGAACCCACACTACGAACATCGCACCTTAGCGATCACCAGCGCAGTCCCCAAAGAGGGGAAAAGTGTGACAGCGATGAACTTAGCTATTTCACTCGCGGAAATACGCCACTTGAAAGTACTCGTCGTAGATTGCGATTTTCGCCGTGGCTCACTTGCCCGTATGTTAAATCAACCTGAATCTCCCGGGTTAGCGGAGGTGTTACGCGGTGAGATTACTTATTCAGAGGCGATACGCCATACGCCGATTCCGAATCTCTTTCTTATTCCAGCAGGTAATACGAGTCAGCGCGCTGCCACATCGTTACTCGCCTCCGCCGCAGCCAATCCCGTATTTCAGCGCATGCAGAATGATTATCATTATACCATCATAGATACGCCACCGGCTACGACCGTTTCGGATATTGGCATCATCGGTCAAATGTGCAACGGCGTTGTGATCGTCATCAGACTGAATCGTACCGATGAAACCGCCGCCAAGAGAACCGTGCGACTGTTGCAGGTTAACAACATACCCATCATGGGATGTTTACTTGTCGGAAAAGATGTGGTCGGCAGTCGTTTTGGGACAGGGTTTAGCAGTAGCTATTATCGCTATTACAACTATTACCGACGAGAAGAAAAAACGGAGTGAGGTATAGTCAACGGCGATATCGTTGAATAGTAAAGTGCATACGACACTATACGTTGCACACAATAGCCTAACAGCCTTTCAAAGGATTGTCATATACTGTGATAGAAGGTCGAACAATTGTTTGTGTTGCCAGCGCGTGGGATTACGATCCCACAAGCAAGCATCAGATTATGAAACTGCTCGCGCAGCGAAACCATATTGTTTGGGTGAATTACCATGGTACGCGGCGTCCCAGCCTAAGCAGTGCGGATTTCAAAGCCGGCATGGGCGTACTGAGGCGTATTATGCGCGGCGTCCAACCCGTTGGACCTACCTTTAACCAAGTCACACCGCTCGTATTTCCCGGCGTGCGTAACCGTCTGTTACAACGATTGCATGAGCATATGCTCATCACGCAGATACGACGTGCCATCAAGCGCACGGTAGGCCCAACCGCACAACCCATTCAGATATGGGCCTTTGCCCCGGACGTTCCTTTTTTAATTGGACAGTTCAATGAAGAAGCGTTCATCTATTATTGTGTTGATGATTACACGCTTTTTGAAGGCTATGATTCCAGGCGCATTCAAACATCCGAAGACGAGATGGTTCGTCGTGCTGATCTGGTGATTACAACATCAGAAGCGTTATTGCAATGCAAGTCTCGACTACGAGATGATGCTGTATTGATACGCCACGGCGTCGACTATGACAGGTTCGCCTCTGCCTGGAAGCAAGAATTACCCAGACCTGACGATTTGGCATCTGTCTCCGGGCCCATTTTTGGTTTTTTCGGGTTGATCCAATTCTGGATTGATACAGCCCTTATAGAGCTTGTCGCCAAACTTCGTCCTCAATACTCCTTCGTCTTTATTGGTGATTGCAGCATCGACGTATCCCATCTAAGTTGTTTGCCGAATGTACATTTTCTCGGTCGTAAATCCAACCATCAACTTCCCGCATACTGCCGCGCATTTGACGCTGCCTTGATGCCCTTTACACAAACAGCTATGACCGATAGCGTCAACCCCATCAAAATGTATGAGTACCTCGCAGCCGGATTACCCATTATATCCACTCCCTTACCGGAAGCCCGACGTTTTTCGGATGTCATTGAACTAACCTCTTCACCGGAAGCCTTCGCCAAAGCTTGTGATACGGTGCTCGCCAACGACTACGCAGGCCGGCGCGAAGACATCAGCCATTTAGTTAAAGCTGAGTCTTGGCGGTCCAAGGTGGAATCGTTGTCTCAGTTGGTACTCCGCAAAAACGAACCCAGCCAGCCACCGGTTTCAAAAGCCGCTAAGGAGGTACTGGGGACGGAATCCAAAAAGACGATACCAACTAATACGATGAGCTAACTTAGGTATTGTCACGTTCCTTATCGTCCTTATAATCGCGCTCAGATGATATAGCCGTCGCGTATGCCCGGCTGATACATGCGCGAATTGCTGTAATTTTGGTAGGTTGGTGGGCCATGGAAAAGCATCGGTATAGACAATTGGCTATTCTACAACCTGCAGTCAGGTGCTTTATGCTTGGACTGCTGATTGGCGGATGCGGCGTCAGCAACTCACCCACGTTGTCCAACCGTGTGGTGGGAAGCGATGGGCAAATTTTCACACTCGATGAAATTCGAGAAACCGCCAATAACCAGACCCTATCTGAAGAAGAAAAACGCAATGAGTTTCGCACGTGGGGTATCGAAGACGAAAAAATCATCGACGTGCTACTACAACTCTAGCGTAAGCTCTATTTTTATATAGCAGCCTGAAACTCGGATTCTCCCCGCTTTTTTGTGATTGCGATGTTGCATCATAAGCGAGTATACTATAACACGATAGAATAACGTATGTCTTTGGGTAACCTTGTCATGTTCACAGGTATCATCGAACGCACCGGCATCATTCGCGAAACGCGCAGCACAAGCGGCGGGCAGAAACTATGTATTGAAGTTGGTCCCATGGCCACGGAACTACCCCTCGGCGCCAGCGTCGCGATCAGCGGCGTATGTCTTACCGTTTGCCATACATCCCATGACTGCGCCGAATTTGACGTCATCAAAGAAACACTGTCCTGCACTACGCTGGAAAGCAAACGAGCCAACGACAAAGTCAATCTGGAAAGATCGCTCCGCGTCGGTGATCGATTGGATGGCCATTTCGTGCAGGGTCACGTCGATGGCGTCGCGGAAGTGACCTCGGTTACATCATCCGATCAGGAACGGTCCGTATGGCTTCGTCCGGACAAATCGCTCACTGCCTATATCATCCCCAAAGGCTCCGTCACCATAGACGGCGTATCGTTAACCATCGCCGCAGTCGAGCGAGACACTTTTTCCGTCGCTTTGATACCTACCACACTGACGTTAACCACCTTAGGCTCGCTCAAGATAGGCGATAAGGTAAACATCGAGACCGACATCGTGGCCAGGACCATCGTGCATCATCTTCATCGAGCAGGCGATGCAAAGGGAATCACCTTGGATTCACTTCGCGGTGCAGGATTCGTATGAGCTATATACCGGACAACTCACCCGATTCACTTACAATCGATGCATATCGCCCGCGTATCGCAATCACCATGGGAGACCCAGCCGGCATTGGCGCTGAAGTGATTGTTAAGGCACTGGCAGACTTGGAGATTCGTAGCCTGGCCCGTTTTGTGATCTACGGCATCGAAGAATGTCTGGAAGCGGCAGCGGATTCGGCTGGCATTCGTCCATTCTGGTTTCGACTTTCTACCTCGGCCCCGCTACGCATCGACACCGGCGTTGTCGTGGTAGACTACAACCAATACCCGGCAGGCTATTGGGTGCACGCACGCCCAACGGCGCCCGGCGGAGAAGCCTCCCTGGCTTTTGTCGACGCAGCCATTGACGGCATGAAATCCTCACTCATCGATGCGATAGTGACCGGCCCCATCAACAAGGAAAGTTGGCAACTTTGCGGATGTCGGTTTCCGGGTCATACGGAAAAGCTAGCTAAGTCGTTCGATGTCAAGCGTGTGACGATGGCCTTTGTCGGAGGTGGCATGCGTGTGGCACTAGCCAGTACGCACATCGGCCTATTCCAACTACGCAACGTATTTACCATCGGCCTGGTATTTCAGCCGATCGATTTATTACACGAGGCACTGCAAACCTGGTTTAACATCGAACATCCCAAACTGGCGGTCGCCGGCTTAAACCCACACGCTTCGGAAAATGGAGCCTTTGGCGATGAGGAAACGCGCATCATCACACCGGCCATTGAAATAGCGCGTAATCATGGCATAGATGTGCAAGGCCCTTTCCCGGCTGACACATTGTTCACACCGCACCGACGAAACCGATTCGATGGCATTGTAGCCATGTATCATGACCAGGGCTTAATCCCCATGAAGATGTTAGCGTTCGATTCAGCCGTCAATGTCACGCTGGGCTTGCCCAAGCCGCGTACCAGCGTCGACCACGGCACAGCCTTCGATATCGCCGGCACAGGCACGGCGAACCCTACCAGCATGAAGGAGGCCATCCGCCTGGCTTGCCGGCTCGCGCATCATCAACATGTAGAGGATCAGACGCCGGTACTACCAAAATCCTGTGAAACAAGTTGACACCTCATGCCATGACGGAATTTATCTGACGCGCAAAATCTCGGCAGGCATGATCGATACACGACTTCCAATCACTCGTATGTTGGTTGGTGTATGTATCATTGTGATAGGCGTACATCACGCTACGAGATGCCGCCACAATGGCACCCGTACCATCGTCCTTGAAGCAGCGAGCTACTTCCTCGACGCTTCGCCCCTGTGCGCCGAACCCGGGCACGAGAAAAATGCTTCTAGGCATCAGCTTTCGTATATACTTTGTGGACGGTAAATCACGCGGAGAAACCACCGCACCAATCGTACTATAACCGGATTCGCCGATGAGCGCTTCTTGTCCCGCCCAACCATCCACCAGCTTGGCTATCTTCTGGCATACCGTATCGCCATCTTCAAAGGTCAATCCTTGAACCTGATCAGCCGACGGATTGCTGGTCTGAACCAGCACAAACAACCCGCGCCCCGTATCCTTCGACACTTCGACGAATGGATCAATCCCGTCTGAGCCAAAATAGGGATTAAGCGTGATGGCATCCGGCGGAGAGTTGATGTTAGCCTCTCCTACCATCCCGCGCATTTGTGCTTGCGCATATTGGGCAGCGGTATGTCCAATGTCGGATCGCTTCACATCGCCGATTACCAACAGACCGGCGTCGCGCGCCTGGCTGATCAAGCGATGATAGAGCGCAATGCCCTCCGCATAAAAAACTTCAAAATAAGCGATGTTGATTTTAATCACGGGAACATACGGCGCAACAATCTCGATGAGCGCTGTTCCATAGATTTCGATGGCCTGCACAGCTGCAGTGACATCAGCCGAGGATGCCGGCAGCCCATCCTTATCAAGACACAGGCTACATGCTCCCAACACGGCAGAAGGCAGCTTCGGCAACACCGGGTCAAAACCAACACACCCCGCGGTGCCCTTCTCTCGTACCGCCTCAAGCAACCGATCACCAAAATGGTTATCCATCCGTCCCTGCCCTTCCATTGAGCGTACATGACACGAACTATTCGATGCCCCCTACTCACGCCTATCTATACACAATATGTAGCACAAAAGCGTTATAGGCAACCATGAGCATATAAGCCACACTTTTTAGCCATATCGATCCAAACTTGACATCTACCATGATAACTCCAGACAATCATCCACTATGGGCAAAAAAAAAGGAAGAAAAAAGAAAGGCGGTAAAAAAGTTCGTGTTACCTTTCGCCGAAATCGTTCTTCCACGGTAAGGGACAAAAGTTGGACCGATCGCGCCAACCAGGCACAGGATCACGAGATAGACTCCGTGGACTCGGAACAAGTCCGCGCCAAAGGCAATCTGTCTCGCCAACGTACCATCATCGTCCATGACGATCCGTCGCAAGCCCAACAACACCTTAACGCCGGCACGGTCATCGCCTTGCGAGGCCTGTACGCTGATGTGGACGACGGCACGCGCGTCTATCCGTGCACCATTCGCCGCGTACTACGTACACAACAAATTGACGAACGACATCCGGTCACTGTGGGTGACCGCGTACGTTTTTCCATTGAAACATCAGGAGACGTCGATGCGCATGAGGGCGTCATCGAGCACGTCGATCCGAGGCATGGGCAATTACGTCGAAAGTCCGGACGTCGCATCCAAACCGTCGTAGCCAATGTAGACCAAGCCATCATCGTCAGCTCCGCAAACCAACCTACGCCTAAACCTCAACTGATCGACCGCTACATTATCGCCGCCCTGGCCGGTGAGATCACGCCCATCATTTGCATGAATAAAATCGATCTCGACGAAGACGGCCTGGCTAAGGAAGTACTTAGTCGGTATACCAATCTAGGTTACGACACGCTATTAACCTGCGCAATCACAGGCGATGGCATCTCACAACTGCGCAACTTGCTCAAAAACAAGGAAAGCGTCGTGGCAGGCCAAAGTGGCGTCGGCAAGAGTTCCTTACTCAACGTCGTTGAGCCGGGACTATCACTGAGAACATCCGAGGTGGGCACACAAAACGAAAAAGGAAGACATACGACGACGACAGCCAGTCTCATCCGCTTGGATATGGGAGGCTACGTCGTTGACACGCCCGGTATTCGCTCCTTCGATATTTCCATCGTACCAAGAAACGATTTCGAGGCCCACTTCGTCGAGTTCGTCGAACACGTAGCCAATTGCCGATTCCCCGACTGCACGCACACACATGAAATTGGTTGCGCCGTCAAATCCGCAGTTGCGCAAGTACTCATCCACCCGGCACGGTATACAAGCTACGTCGACATCTTCGAAGAACCCGGCATCGCCCCTTAATCAGCTACGCAACAAGGTGCATGACAAAATTGGCGGGTGGGTGGCATGGACAAACGCCGCGGAATCGGGCTGTTGAATGTCCAATGGATGCTGTTCGCGGCGTTTGTCCGTGCAGGTGCAACCTAGGAAAAGCACGGGCAAGCGTCGCCCCTACGCCTCTTTTCATTCGTGATTCCTTCAACGCGACGCTTGTCCATGCCACCCCACTCATTCCCGCCTAATCTGTCATGCACCCTACGCAACATCGAACACCATTATCGCGTAGCCAACACTTAGACTGTATGTATAATACCACCGATCAATACAAGCATTCGGGCAACATGAACTCGACCGGCAACACTGGACAGGCGTTATAACTATGACAAATGTGGATCAGTTCGAGAGTCTATTTCGTTCAGCCTCGCGCGAGGTCTTTTGCCATGAGCCTATTCGCCTCAACACTGTGCTCATCATTACCGACCTCGAAGGATCGCAAGCTAAAGATTTTAGCGATAAGGTTCGCCGGTTCCTCCGCCTCGATAATACTGACAAGGACATGAAGTGGCGCGTGGTAAGCGGCGGCGAGTTTCAAACCGTGGGCGAATTATTATCCCTGGTCGAATCCGTTACCCCTGATTTGATCTGTACTTATCGCAATCTACACAGCAGTGCCTGGCAATGGCCGTACAGCCTGGGCGCGCATATCGATCTGCTCACGCAACACACGACGGTACCGGTCATGCTGCTTCCGCACCCCAAGGCCAATCACGCTTCCACGCACGCTTTCGAAAACACAGACACCGTCATGGCTATCGCCGATCATCTAACTGGTGATCATCGTCTCGTGAACTATGCGCTACGTTTTGTAAGCCCTGACGGTCAAGTCTGGTTAACCCATATAGAAGACGAGTCCACGTTCGATCGGTACATAGAAGCCATTTCAAAAATTCCTACGCTCGATACCGACGACGCCCGCGCTACTTTACGCGAACAACTACTAAAACAACCGCGAGATTACATAGAAAGTTGCGTCAACATGGTGAGCACCGCCGGCGTGCCTGTCTCAATCGAAAGCGTGGTGATGTTCGGTCATCATCTATCTGAATACCAAAGGTTGATCCAAGCGCACGAAATAGACTTACTCATCTTAAACACCAAAGACGATAATCAACAGGCGATGCACGGCATGGCCTACGCGCTGGCTGTTGAGTTGCGCCACACCCCACTCTTAATGCTTTGACTCATGCATTGGTAAAGAAAGGCTATTTCACGCTATGAACTCACTATTGCTCGCATCGGCGGAACAAAGCAGCGTGCCCTTAAGCGTAACCCTCATTTTTTCAGCGCTGCTCGTCGGACTGATTCTATGTCTGGCGTTGGAGGAAGTCATACACGCTAAAAAATCAATTATCGCCGGCGTATTTGCGATTGTCAGTTTATTTTTAGCCAACGTATTTCATTTGTACGAATACATCGATCACAAATTCCTCATCAAACTCCCCCCCTTCGAATCAGCCAACGCGCACACGGCTGAGCTTCCCGTCTACATCCCAGCTATCGACTGGGGCGTCATCGCACTCATCTTCGGCGCCAGCCTGTTTGTCGACATCACCTCCAAATCCGGCTTGTTCACCTGGATTGCGATCAAACTCACGAAAACATCAAAAGGTGATCCGCGAAAACTTTTGTGGTTCTACGGGCTGATGACCGTCGTCTTCTCGGCTGTGCTCAACAATGTCACCGCTATGATTATCGTAGGCTCACTCACCGGCGTATCGTTGAAAAAACTTCGGCGAACGAATCTCCTACTGGGGTTTTTATTGATCGAGGGTTTACTGACCAATATCGGCGGGCTTTTGACACTCATCAGCTCAGTACCCAACATCATCGTCGGCAACGCTGCAGGTATAAGCTTCGTCACTTTCTTCATCAAGTCCGCCCCGTTCGTCCTCGTCGCTACCGTCTCCACCATTATGCTTGGTGCAAAACTGTTCAACATCAACAGGCTGCATAGCGCCGAAGAAAAAAATGAGGCAGCGCAACTCGTTGAAGGTTTTGACGAAAACGACGGAATTGAAAGCAACGGTTTCTTTTGGTTCGGTGGCATCATGTTGGTTCTGTTTATTCTGACCATCGCGACGACATCAATCCTGCCGGTCGTTCAAGATTTAGGCATGAGTTTCGTCGCCTTAGCTTTCGCCACCGTAATGCTGGTGCGCTATAAGTCCACCGTAGATACCTTTTATCGCGCCATGGATTGGGACTTACTTGGTTTCTTCGCCGCCTTGTTCGTGGTAATCAACGTGATGGAGCACGCGCTCGTACTAGATTTGATTGGCGTGGGCCTATCAAAAATCATCGCCTTAAACGGGTCAGTCGGTCATGGCGCAGGCACCGGCGCGATTCTTGTAACCTCAGCCGGATTTAGTTCGGTTACCGATAACATTCCTCTATCTGCTATGCTGGCAAAAATTCTGCAAGCTCAAGGCACAGCCTCTACCGATCCTCTCTGGTGGGCGGTGGTGTTCGGGGCCAACCTTGGTGGCAACTTAACACCCATCGGTTCGGCCTCAACATTAGTAGCCGTGACCATCATCCACAAAAACGGTTTGACTATGTCTTTCGCACGATTCGTCAAATTAGCTATCCCCTTCGCTGCTATGCAAATTGCTCTAGCCACAACTTACGTGTTGATATTCCTGCAATAAATCGATGGAGTTTTTCTACACTCGTATTCACAGAGCGATTTCATCAAGCCGCATCTTTTAGCTTGTACGGCTGGGCGGCATGGCCAAGTGCAGCGTGGCCATGTGCATCCGGAATCGAATATGACGCTGGAGATTCCGCCCAGGCAGGGGCGTCTCAATCAGATAGCATCCATCAATTGACGTGTATCGCACCAATAGCAGAAGCATCAAAGCACAAACGCAGCGGCGGTAATTTCCGTATGAAACCTGAAAAGCGCGTTCATACCGATCGAGGTAAGTCCCGCCTCACGAGCTTCCTCCATACATACGGAGCGCGATATCGCGTGACGGCCACCTGGCCTGCCTTTGCGGCGCGCTTTTCGGTTGCGTCGCCAGGCACGTAGCGATGTAGCATCAAAAAAGGACAGTACAACACCCACCCTAGCCACGCGGGCAAGCTCATGCAGAATACGAAGTCGGTCCTGGCGCGCGGGTATATGATGAACCAATCGTGAACACAAGACGACATCGACGACATCGTCAGCCAAAGGTAGTTCAAACGCAGACCCCGCAGACGCTACCGGCTGCTGATCAAAAAGAGGATGATACTGTCTACCTTCATGCAGCATCTGCGCAGACGTATCCATGGCGATCACTGAAACATTAAATCCCGCGAGCACGGGAAGAAACCGTCCCGTTCCCGAAGGACAATCCAACACACTATGAAAACCCTGACGCCGTTGAATTCTATGTAGCGCCAGACGAATCATGCGCCTTTCCAACGCATTGGATAGGCGACGCAACACAGTCGTTTCGTGTTTGTCCGCATAATAGCGCGCGTAGTCGTCGGCTTTATATTTACGCCCGAATGCACGTTCGGTAGTCGGTATCTCCGTCATGCTCAATTTTTCATGCTCCACGTGCATACCCTTTGTTGAATTACTTTCCAACGTTGGACGCAGCTAACTGTGATAATTCATCAATATATTCTACAAGAATTGGTAACAAACTGGTATCCCCCTGCATACGCAGGCGCCCGGCCCGTAAGCGAACATAGGCATCCGCTCGCCCGGAAATCAGGGCTAACCATGTTTTCGCATCGCTATGAATAACCATGTCGGGCTTCAAAGCTCGTGCCGAAGACACCGTTACACGACCGCTTTCAATCACCACAAAACGCTGATACTTCTCATGCACCTGGTCTGAGTCGGAAAATGAAAATTGAAAGGTCAATTTCTTTTTTGATACCTTCCCGGATGCGGATTCACATGATTGTAAAACATCGAAAAATTCGTCGAGCGAAGCAAACGTGCGCATACTTTCTGATTGTCGCTGCGTTTTCTTCACCCGATCCCGAAACCAATCGATGGCTTCCGTCACAGCCATTCTTCGCCGCTCTTGAGAGGCGAGCGGGTGTGCATGTTCCACAACGCGAGCGATCATCTGGCGATGTTGTGAAGTCAGACGAGTTACTTGATAGTAGGCACACATGAAACTGCGCAAGCCTCCCCGAACATCAAGTGCCATAGCAGATGCTACAAACGCTGACAAATCCTGCATAACGTTAGCCAGATGTACCTGCGAGGCAAACAATCTCGCCCCGGAATCCGGATCGAGCATTAAAAATTCATAGCTACCATCAGCCTGCTCGCGCACTAAGATATTCCGCCAAAACAGTCCACCGTGTTGAACCCCTGCATCGTGCATCCGGCGGATAATCGTAGCAAGCCCCCGAATCAGCGACATCTTAGCCGCATGAGCCAACATCCGGTTGCGACGAGCGTGAATAGCAAATATGTCTAGCGACTGCCCCCCTTCCATCCCTTCCGTGATGATGAAACTTTCCCGTAAAAACCCCCTCTTACGAATCTCACCATAGGCAATCGGACGCACGGTGGGCACCTGACGTGAACACATCTCTTGGAGAAACTCATATTCGATACGGGCACGACTCTTGCCGAACAACGTACCACGAAACATTTGTTTGATACGTTGGCTACGTTCGTGATAGAGATATCGCTTAACAAAAACACTCCCCGGACCACCCATCGCAGCATCAATCGGTACATGGACCACATCAGACGTTCGAGATACAGCCGCAACTTCTTCAGAAGCGCAGGCCAACACATCTTCCACCGAGCGCCATCCGTATTTCTCGATCCATGCGCGATCTTCAGTTGCCACTACCAATCGTTGTTGCATCACAAGTATCATCCTATGGCCAACTGTGACAACCGGCCAACTTAGAGCCTCCACCAACCTAGTGTAGCGTTATATGGTCAATAAACGCCGGAAAAATAAACCCTTGGGCTGACATCTTACCCTGTCATCGTTGCACTCGCTGCTCGATGCGTTCTACAAGTTCGGGTAATGGGCGATCAAGGTAGGTTGAGATCACCGTGAGTAATTGATTAGCAATTCGAATATTGTGTTCCGACATCACTTGGCTGCGCACCTCCGCTCCACACATCACCTCATCGCCACCGTCAAAACCAACTCGACTTAACCACTGCGTCACGATATTGGCATTTGCACTCTTGTATATAATCGCCGTAACGTGCGATAGCTGAAACTCGTAGACTTCGGTTAACACGAGTTCGGCTGCGCAGTTAAGCGGATCGCTTTCTGCCAGGGAGATAATAGCTTGATAGTCTAACTGCGCCTTGGCTGCATCACCTCGAAGAAAAGCCATAACTTCTTCTGCCTGCCATGACTGGCCGAGTAATCCACGCAGAAAAAATAAGCCATCTTCATCAACGCGGCAAATCTCATACGCCTTACCATCGGAAAATTCCGCTTGCGCAAGTAAAGTCGCAATCTCGCCTGCGGTATAGCCTACATTCGCATGTTCGCCAAAATCAAAAACGTACAAGCCGATGTATCGATCAGGTTGATTGACCCGAGGTAAGTTCATGGGGGGACGGATTTCACTGAGGTGATAATCGCATCGCGGTCTTACGAAATAACCAAACGAAGGAAACGGCGCTTGCCGCGTTGCAATACATCACCGTTTTTAATTTCAATAGGCTGCGTCGCTTCCTCGATTACTTTTCCATTGAGACGAATGCCGCGCTCCGCGACGATGCGACGGGCCTCACCACGAGATTGTTCAAAGCCGCAAGAAACCAGTAGATCGACAGGCGTCGCACGACCATCGCTCATAAGATTCACCGGTATCTGCCACTCCTCAATGTCGTCCGGCAAGCCTTGACCTCCGCCACCACCATGTACGCGACGAAACTCTTCCGCAGCCTTATCCGCAACATCTGCTGAGTGATATTGCCGGATAATCTCCTTGGCCAGCCGCTCCTTGCTGTCACGAGGATTGCATTGCGCCGCGTCAACCAACGACGCAACCTCATCCTCGCACAAGTCCGTAAGAAGCTCATAATAGTTCGCCATCAGCTCATCAGGAATACGCATGGTCTTACCGAACATGTCTGTTGGCGTATCGGTGATACCAATATAATTACCGAGCGATTTGCTCATCTTTTGCACACCGTCGGTACCCACGAGGATCGGCATCACCATCACAATCTGCGGTAATTGGCCTGCGTTGCGCTGCAAATCACGCCCACACAGGTTATTAAATGTCTGGTCCGTGCCTCCCAATTCGACATCAGACTCAATCATTACACTGTCATAAGCCTGCATGAGTGGATACAACAACTCGTGCATGTGAATCTCTTTTTTTTGGGCCTGCCGCTTGGCAAAGGTATCGCGCTCTAACATGCGGGCCACAGTCATCTGGGCCATGAGTTTCAAAATGTCTTTCAGTTGAAGTGGCTTGAGCCATTCGCTATTACGCCGCACTTCAAGTTTATCGACGCTCATATCAATGATTTTGCCCGCTTGATCGAGATAGGTCTTGGCGTTGGCATCTACCTCGTCTTCGCTAAGCACCGGTCGAGATTTAGTTCGCCCTGTGGGATCGCCAATCATCGCCGTGTAGTCACCAATAATCAGCACGGCCTTATGCCCACAATCTTGAAACTGACGCAACTTGCGTAGTACCACGGCATGGCCCAGCGTAAGATCAGGCGCGGTTGGGTCCAGACCGATCTTGACACGGAGCTGCTTTTTTTTACCCAACCGTACAGCGAGTTCATCAGCACTATATACCGTGTCCGCACCGCGCAGAAGTAAGTTCAAACTGGAAGAAACGTGTTTATCCGTCATCACAGTTGCGAAGCCTCAGTAAGATCCACCCGTACGCGCTCCACATGTTTTGCTTTACCACTGGTACTATCCACGGTCACCAAAATTCCACACATTCTTGCATCATCCGTCGCCACATCAAACTTGCTCGGCACGCCGCTGACCATAGTTCCCACGACGCGTGATTTATCACGACCTAAAACGGAATCATAAGGCCCGGTCATCCCCACATCCGTAATATACGCCGTGCCCTTAGGCAACACACACTCATCAGCGGTAGGCACATGGGTGTGCGTACCGAATAACACACTCACACGACCATCGAGATACCATCCCATCGCTTTTTTTTCACTGGTAGCTTCGGCGTGCAAGTCGACAACCACCATACGAACATCAGGTGGCATAGCCTGTAATAGCCGATCCGCTGCAGCAAACGGGCAATTCGATTGAAGACGCATGAACAAGCGACCGAGCAGAGAAATCACTGCCACGCGACCACCACCAGCGAGGTCATAAAACGCCACCTCTTTGCCCGGTGATGCTTGCGGCAAATTCGCCGGTTTGACCATTATTTTGGATGTCTCCAATACGGGAATGATATCTCTCCGCTTGTAAATGTGGTCCCCCAACGTGATCAAATCAACACCGTAATTCAATATTTTGTCGTACAAATTGGCGGTCAGACCGCTACCGGCGGCGGTGTTCTCACAGTTCACAATCACGCAGTCGATCTGCCGTGATGCTCTAATGCGCTGCAAACCTTCACGTAGTGCGTGGCGACCGGGGCTACCAACCACATCGCCGACGCACAGCAGGGTTACGTCCATGATAGCGTTCTCGTTTATGGTGTATGGCTGTTTCGAGACAAGCGCTCTCAAAAAAAGCCTGATTCGATCCGCAACGCGGGCTTATATAGCAGTTTAGCCGACGATAACAGGTAGACCTAACGCGCGTGCGAAACAGCGCGAACTTCCCGTAACACAGTAATTCTTATCTCACCGGGATAGGTCATGTTCTCTTCTATTTCCTTGGCGACATCGCGCGATATCTTAGCCGCGGTGGCATCGTCCACCTGTTTGGCATCCACGATAACTCGTACCTCACGCCCAGCCTGAATCGCATAAGCTTCTCTAACACCCGAGGGGGCCTTGGCAATGGTTTCAAGTTGTTGTAAGCGCTGTACATACCGATCGAGCGATTCGCGTCGACCACCAGGTCTTGAAGCACTAATCGTGTCCGCAGCCATAACAATCGGCGTATACGGACTGGTCGATGGTATGTCGGCGTGATGACCCTCAATAGCATTAAGCACTTCAGGACGCTCATTAAATCGCTTACAGAAGTCAGCCCCGATTTTCGGGTGTCCGCCTTCCATATCGTGGTCGATCGCTTTACCGATGTCGTGCAGCAATCCGCAGCGCCTAGCTAGGCGCCCGTCAAAGCCCAACTCATCAGCTATAATCTGACAAAGAAATGCCACTTCTATACTGTGCTGTAAGACATTCTGACCATAACTCGTGCGATATTTTAACCGACCCAGAAGATCAAACTGCTTACGATGAAGACCACCTACGTTCGCCTCCAGCGCTGCCTTCTTTCCGGTTTCCATACACTCCAGTTCGACGTCTTTCTTGATCTGGGCCACTAACTCTTCGATACGACCTGGATGAATACGACCATCCTGGATCAGGGTCTCTAATGAGCGCCTCGCCACCTCGCGTCGCACGGGATCAAACGCACTAACCAGCACCAATCCCGGCGTATCATCGACGATGACATCCACCCCTGTAGCTTTTTCAAAGGCGCGTATATTACGCCCCTCTCGTCCGATGACGCGCCCCTTCATGTCGTCGGAAGGAATCTCCACGCTGGAAACGACACTATCGCATGTGTGGTCCGAAGCGTAGCGCTGAATAGCCGTGAGCACAATTTCTCGCGAGCGAGCCACCGCTTCATCCTTGGCTGCGGTCACACTCTTGTCGATCAACTCCGCCGACTCAAGATCCAACTCGGTTTGCAATTCCGCCAGTACCGTACTTCTGGCTTCATCAATCGACATATGACTGATACGTAATAACGCCTCACGACGTTCTTTTACTAATGTATCGAGCTCTGCTTCACGAACGGCAATAGCCTCCCCCCGCTCATCCAGCTTCGCTTGTGATTGCTCGAGATTACGTTCTTTCGTAACAAGCGTATCCAGCTTGCCCTCTAAATTGTCCTCACGTTTGGCCAGTCGCGCCTCGGCCTTTTTTATGTCCGCCCTCGCCTCATTGCTTTCATTGCGAAGCTCTTCTTGTCGTTTAATAAATTCTGCTTTGGCGTCCACCTCAGCCGTTTTGCGCGTCACTTCCGCTTCGGAACGTGCTTCGGCCAGAAGTCGATCAGCATCCTTCTGGACGGTTTCAAGTCGGGATCGACCCAGCCAGCGTACAAACAGGAAACCAACTAATACGCCAACCGCCGCGCCGAATACTGTGGAGTATGTGAAAATGGCAGCAGATTTGCCCTCGGCTAAGAGGACGGGGATCAGGAAAGTTTGCATGATGATCTATATCCGTATGAATCGGACAAACACCGCCGTCGCAAAAGACGATCCGCAACGCTCATCCTAGATGAGACGGATCGCAACCGTGTGCCTGTAAAGCGCACAGCCGACTGAACGATGACTTAATGACTACGTTTTCGAGAGAATGGGAAAGGAAAAAAGCTGGGTGGAACAAGCCAACCGACCAATGCCCAGGCCAACAACCATTCCGGCCACTAGAGGAAACGGCTTCGCTGCGCTATGGCTTGCACGTTGCGGATTAAGGTCAACTCAATGTATCTCTTTGGCAATCGCTCGCTATAGCAACACACACATCGCAGCACTCAATCGATCAAAAGACAAGCCGCATAAACGACTCTACCAACCGCTTTTTTTCACCAACAGGGCAAACGGCAGGATCCCCCTGAAACCAACCGAGCAACTGTGCCGCATTTCCATTCAGCCCTATGGGCTGGGCACAAACGTCAATCAACTTTTGAGCATGGCCTTTTCTTGCAAAACACCCGGCGGCTTCACGAATACCGCACCCTAACACACGTTGTCGGCCAAACGCTCATTCCAGCGATCCTTGCTGCAACAACCGCAACAGAATCCGTGATCCCAATAGTACCTCTCGAATCGCAATACCTATTGCTATATTCAACAGGACTGCTAAAGTATTGCACCAAAAATTACACTATATTTTCACTTCGGCGACCAAAGCCCACCGAGCATGAGAGGTTATCGGCACTGTGCTCATATGTCAACAAATAGGCTATCAACCGTGGATATCTTGGTTAACAACCATGGTTTGAACTGTCGACGCTCGATGTTACATGGCTGACTTGTACATTATGGTAAGACAACGAATCGGATGATGGTATAAACGTATATACTTGCATGTGGAATAGCAATCACCGAGCCATAAACCAAAACTAACGGACGTAAGAGCCTATGATGCGATCTCTTTATATTGCCTCGTTAATTCTCATTCAAGCGACCTGTTCGTCGGCACTTTGGGCACAGACTGTACCGACCAAAGCCAAGCTTCAGCTCATGGCTGATGTTGACAGCGTCACGCCTGGTCAGACGTTTCAGGTGGGTCTGGAATTCGACATAGACGACAAATGGCACATCTATTGGAAAAACGGCGGTGACGCGGGCATTCCTCCCAAGGTCACGTGGGATCTCCCACCCGGGTTCACGATCTCGCAACTTCAATTTCCCACGCCGAGGCAATATGTAGATAAAACCGGTTTGGTTAGCATTATCCACGAAGGCCGGGTGATGCTACTGGCCCAGGTTAAACCTCCAGCTACGTTGTCCGATTCAACCGTAACCCTCAAGGCACACGTGAAGTACCTTTTATGTGCGGAGGTTTGTCTTCGACTCAAAGCGGACGTCAAATTTACCTTACCTGTGGCCAAGGCAGGCAGCGACCCGAAACCGGCTAATGTGGAGTCGTTTGCACGGGCGCGCAATGCACTTCCACTAACGGAAAGCAAGTACGTCAGTGTACGTGCTAACACCTCGGTTTCTCAGTTTCGCGTTGATACGACATTCGACCTGCTGCTTGATGTCGCAATTGCCAAAGGTCATCACATTCAATCGAACACACCGCTCAATAAGGCATTTGTTAAATGCGAAGTCTTCATGGAGCCGGCTGGAGAAATTTTCTTTGATCCACCGACTTATCCTAAACCTAAGATTCACACGCTGCCCACGCTTGGTAAGATCAGCGAATACGAAGGTAACTTCCAAATACGCATTCCGGGTGAGGTATATGAAGCGCCAACATCTTACCCGGTTCGCTTCGCCGGAATATTCAAGTATCAAGCCTGTACAGCAAAAGGACGATGCTATCCACCTGAGGCGCTGGCGTTTTCCGTCGATGTAGGGACACAGTCCGACAACAAAGTCGGCACAGCTATAACGCCCACCAAGCCGGGAGATTTGCCACCTAGATCAACTACACCTACAAAAGTAGTAGGTAGCAGTGACCTGCCAAAGACATTCCTTGGCCTGCTGGCTTTTGCGTTTCTCGGTGGGTTAATCCTAAACATCATGCCTTGCGTGTTGCCGGTTATTTCGATCAAAATCCTTAGCTTTGTGCAGCAGGCAAAAGAATCTCCTCGGCGTGTTGTCGGACTGGGTCTTTCATTTGCCGCGGGGATGGTCATGTCATTCTGGGCACTGGCGGTTCTAATCATAGCTCTCAAAGCCGCCGGTAACGAACTCGGTTGGGGATTTCAGTTTCAATCACCTCGATTTGTATTGGTGATGATTGCTGTCATCTTCGCGTTCGGCTTGAGTTTGCTGGGTGTTTTTGAAATCACACTCCCCGGCGCTGCAACGACGAAACTATCTGCAGCTCAGGAGCGCGAAGGATTCGCCGGCGCATTCATGAAGGGCGTACTGGGGACTGTATTAGCTACCCCCTGTACTGCACCGTTTCTTGGTCCTGCACTTGGCGTAGCATTCCGAAGCACAAACATGGAGCTGTTCGCCATATTCACAGCCATTGGTTTCGGCATGGCTAGCCCATTCATCATCCTCAGCGCATTCCCATCTTGGTTACGCTTCATGCCCAAACCCGGCGCATGGATGGAGCATTTCAAACAAGCGATGGGCTTTATGCTATTGGGCACGGTTGTTTGGCTGATGTTTACGCTGGGCGATCAAGTCGGCGCGCCGGGTCTGGTTTGGACGGCGATGTTCCTCATATTCCTGGCTATCGCGTGTTGGATTCTCGGCAGACAAACCCCCATGACACCTGTCGGTAGACGACTGGTCGCCTGGGCCTTTGCCGTGGGGTTCGCAGTCGGTGGATGGTGGCTTTCTTTTGAGGGCGGTTGGAACAAGAAAACAACCGTGGAGGTGTTCGTCCAAAACGTCCGCGATGCTTGCGACGGCGTATGTGCCAATGGTCCGCCTAGTATTCCTCGGTCGGCGTGGGACGATGGCATCCCTTGGCAGCGGTGGAACAAGGGTTGGCCGCAACAGTTAGCTGCGCAAGGTTATACGGTTTACGTTGACTATACGGCTACGTGGTGCGCTACCTGCCTGGCTAACAAAAAAGCTACCCTAGAGACAAAACGTGTGCGCCAAATGATGCGTGATAATTGTGTGATTCCTATCAAGGCAGATTTTACGCTCGAAAACCCGGACATACTCACGGACTTGAATTCGTTCGATCGTTCCGGCGTACCGCTGAATGTGATCTATCCTGCTAACCAACCTGATCAACCAATTGTCATGCCGGAACAGCTTGTTGGTCGAGCGACGTTGGTTGTCGATAGGCTTAGCGAAGCAGGCCCGTCTGAATCCTGCATACATACCGCGCTAGCTACGCCGAGCGTGAACTGATTAGACGAGTAGTGTGGATGACGACCTTGCGGCATTGTATCCCCCATGGCCAATTTTTCGATATGGGTAACCTGCCCGCAGGCTTGCGCCAGCGGCTCTGACTTGCCCCTGCCACACTGCACCGATAGCTACGTTTTTCAAATGGTTCTCATCTGACGAGACAACGATTACCATATGAACCAAGTGGGTGGATACGAGCGACAAAGGACTAATCGATTTTTCGTAATTAGTTGCTGGGGAAAATAGGTGAAGGTGTGATGATGATTGATAGACTGACAATAAGTAAACGTTTTCTCATCTATACGATTGGCCTGACGATGGCCATGAGTTCACTTGCATTAGCTGGTGATAGCCAGATTGAATCCAAGTGGACCGAAGTTGATGCGGGGAAAGTTCATTATCTTCAAGCCGGGCCGAAAAAGGGTTTGCCGATTCTACTACTTCATGGCGGTCGGTTTCAAGCGGAAACATGGCGCAAAACCGGTACCCTGAAAGTATTGTCAGCCGAGGGATTTTACGTCGTCGCGATTGATCTGCCGGGCTTTGGCCAAACACCCAGATCGAAAACGAAGCCGGGAACATGGCTGGGGAAACTGATCGATGTACTCCATCTCGATCGGCCTATCGTGGTCTCACCGTCGATGAGTGGTCGATTCTCTTTGCCGTTTGTCGTTGAACATTCAGATCGCTTGCGTGGATTTGTAGCTGTGGCTCCGGTTGGGATAAAGCGACACGAAAAATCGCTGGCTCATATCAAGATTCCACTATTAGCGATTTGGGGTGAGCATGACAAAGTGATCCCCCTCAGCCATGCCGATCTATTGCTCAAACATGTCCCGCATAGTCGCAAAATAGTGGTTCCCCAAGCCGGACATGCATTGTATATGGATGATGCTACAACGTTCCACAAGGCATTGATCCGCTTTTTCAAACCACTGGAAAAGTCGTAATCCATGTCATCTGCACGACTAACCGCTGCAAAGCACATGAGCAATTGCTAGCTGGGCTTGACGGCATCTTGGTGCGCTGATTCAATGCCCCCGCGAGCACCGCTAGCTCAGTTGGCAGAGCAGCTGACTCTTAATCAGCGGGTCGTAGGTTCGAGTCCTACGCGGTGCATTCACATGCTTGAAATGTTGGGCCTCTTATTTGAAGGAGATCGTGCTATGAAACGATATGGTTTAGCACTAAGTTCAATCGTCGGCGTTATGGGTTTAACCATGATAGCCGTTTGGTCAATGTCTACCCCACAAGCCGCAGCTCATTGTCAGGTGCCATGCGGCATTTATGACGACGCCGCTAGAATCGCACGTTTACGAGAAGACGCGGCTACCATTCATAAAGCCGTGGATCAAATTACCAAACTGGGCGGCGCTCACGATGTGACAAGCATCAACCAAGCCACCCGATGGATCATGACCAAAGAACAGCACGCCTCGCATATTATCGAAGTAGTCTCACAGTATTTTCTCACGCAAAAAGTCAAACCCGTTGCACCTGGAGCGGATGGTTATGAGGCCTATCTTAAAAAACTCGCGGATCACCACGCGGTCATGTCCGCAGCGATGAAGACCAAACAGACGGTCGATGGTGGCAAAGTAGATGTGTTGTTTGCAGCCATTGACACTTTAGCTAAGCATTATAAGTAATACGTCTTTCCAATTGCGCGTCATACAGATTATTGATACGCGCGTGAATACCTAAACTTATGTACGGTTGATTTGAGATCGCCTTGATGGACGTGCTACCCAACAATGTTGACACAACGGATGCAACCTTCCAAGACAACCTGCGCCATATGAAGGCATTGGTCGCCGAGTTGAAGCATCGCGTGAAGCTGGTTAAACAAGGTGGTGGGCAGGCGGCTGTCGACAAGCATATCAAACGTGGCAAGCTGATGGTGGGCGATAGGATCGAAAAACTACTCGATCCCCACAGCCCATTTTTGGAATTTAGCCCGCTCGCCGCCTGGGAGATGTACGACCAGCGTGCCCCTGCAGCAGGCGTGATCACGGGCATCGGTCGAGTACACGGACGGGCTTGCATGATCGTGGCTAATGACGCGACGGTTAAAGGTGGCACCTATTATCCGCTCACGGTAAAAAAGCATCTTCGTGCACAGGAAATCGCTGAAGAGAATCACTTGCCATGTATCTATCTAGTCGATTCCGGCGGCGCGTATCTACCGCTGCAAGCCGAGGTTTTTCCAGACAAAGAGCATTTCGGCAGAATTTTTTACAACCAAGCGCGGATGTCAGCTAAAGGCATTCCGCAGATCGCGGTCGTTATGGGATCATGCACAGCCGGCGGTGCGTACGTGCCGGCCATGAGCAACGAAACAGTGATCGTCAAACAGCAAGGCACCATTTTTCTCGCTGGTCCGCCACTGGTCAAAGCGGCAACAGGCGAAGAGGTGACGGCTGAGGCGTTGGGCGGTGCAGATGTTCATTGTCGGACGTCGGGGGTGACGGATCATTACGCCACCAACGATGAAGATGCCCTGGCTATTACGCGCAACATCATGGCCCACTTAAACCTTCCTTATCACGCACCATTAGAGACTGTCCCGGTAGAAGAGCCGTTGTACCCGGTCGAAGATATATACGGGATTATTAATAAAGATTTACGCAAACCTTACGATGTGCGTGACATCATCACCAGAATTGTTGACGGTAGCCGATTTCACGAATTCAAAGCATTATACGGCACGACACTCGTCACCGGGTATGCTCATATCTGGGGATACCCGGTTGGCATCGTCGCCAATAATGGCGTATTGTTTTCAGAAAGTGCCTCCAAAGCGGCACACTTTGTGGAAATGTGTAGCCAGCGCGGCGTACCGCTGATTTTCTTACAAAACATCACCGGGTTTATGGTTGGTCAACAGTATGAATCCGGTGGGATCGCCAAAGATGGTGCGAAAATGGTCGCAGCGGTTTCCAACGCAGCCGTGCCTAAGTTTACGGTGATTATCGGTGGATCCAACGGCGCGGGTAATTATGGCATGTGCGGGCGAGCGTATGCACCACGGCAACTTTGGATGTGGCCTAACGCGCGTATTTCCGTTATGGGCGGTGAACAAGCCGCAGGCGTTCTGCTAACAGTCAAGAAGGACCAGCTCGCGAAATTGGGTGCCAAACCTATGACGCCTGATGAGGAGGCGGAGTTCCAGCAACCAACGCTGGACAAATACGAAAAGGAAGGCAGCGCTTATTACAGCACGGCAAGATTATGGGATGACGGTGTGATCGATCCATTGGATACGCGGATGGTATTGGGATTGGGGATCGCCGCCTCGCTAAACGCCCCGTTCCCCGAGCGCCGGGCAAGCTTGTTCCGTATGTAACACTGCGATCAAACTATGGTATCATGTTCCGTAGAATCACAGAAATTTTTTGATGGCCTTCACGTAGGCTTGGTAAGTATTTTGTAAGGTATCATGACCGATGTCTCAATTCGTCTCTCAATCCATCGACGCCAAGATAGCCACGGTGTCGATTAACCGACCAGAGCTTCATAACGCATTCAATGAAGTCGTGATAGCCGAACTCACCGAAGCCTTTACCGCTTGTGGGCAAACGGACGATATACGCGTTGTCGTGCTCGCCTCCGAGGGGAAGTCTTTTTGCGCCGGCGCAGACATAAACTGGATGAAGCGGATGGTGGACTATTCGTTTGAAGAAAACGTTACCGACGCCAATGCGATGGCTTTAATGCTTCGTACAATTCGTGAGTGCCCCAAGCCTGTCATCGCTCGTGTTCACGGCGCGTGCATCGGCGGCGGTGTCGGTTTGGCAGCAGCATGCGATGTAGCAGTCGCTGTGGAGAAGGCGTTTTTCTGTTTGAGCGAAGTCAAGCTCGGCATCTTACCAGCCGTGATTTCACCATTCGTCATGGAAAAGATAGGCCCCGGACAAACGCGCCGCTATGGGCTAACCGCTGAGCGATTCAGCGCAGAAACGGCTAAGCAACTTGGATTGGTCCAGGAAACATTCGCCGATACTGATGCCATGGACACTTGGATTCAAGAAATCGCCCGGGTATTCATCAACAACGGACCCACGGCGATGGCCCTGTGCAAGCGCACGCTGAGTGATGTAGCCAATGTGCCGTGGGACAACGTGCAGGCACTGACCAGTCGCCGCATCTCCGCCCAGCGCGTATCCGAAGAAGGTCAGGATGGATTGAAATCCTTTCTGGAAAAACGAAAACCAAGTTGGATCAACCCATCGTAATACCCCATGTTTCGTAGAATACTCATAGCTAATCGTGGTGAAATCGCCGTTCGCGTCACGCAGACGTTGCAACAAATGGGCATTACAGCCGTGAGCATATACGCCCGGCCCGATCGCCACGCCAAACACGTACGCATGGCAGACGAAGGTTACGCCATGGAAGGTGAATCAGCCGCGGATACGTATCTGCGCGGTGACAAGATCATCGACATCGCCAAAGCGCACCACATCGACGCCATCCATCCCGGTTATGGGTTTCTTTCGGAAAATGCAACATTCGCCAAATGGTGCCAGGATAACGACATCACGTTCATCGGCCCCAGCGCAACCGTTATAGCCAATATGGGTGATAAGCTCATCGCCAAAAAAATCATGGCAGAGGCGGGTATCCCCGTCGTACCCGGGTTAACAATCTCCGCCGGTGATGAAGCATCGATCCGCCGTGAAGCAATAAAAATAGGCTATCCTGTGCTGGTCAAAGCTGCGGCAGGTGGTGGTGGTAAAGGCATGCGCCTGGTCACAGAGGAAAAGCGACTGGCAGACGCACTGGCAGCGGCGCAGCGTGAAGCTAAATCCGCCTTTGGGGATGATCGCGTCTTCATCGAAAAATATATCGAAAAACCCAGGCATGTGGAGATTCAGATTTTCGGGGACACCCACGGTCAAGCGGTTCATCTTTTTGAACGTGAATGTTCGATCCAACGTCGTCACCAAAAGATCGTCGAGGAATCTCCCTCACCGGCCCTATCGCCCACGTTGCGACAGCACATGGGAGAGGCTGCGGTTCAGGCGGCGAAGGCGATTGGCTACACCAATGCGGGTACGGTGGAATTTATTCTCGATCAAGAAGGTCATTATTACTTTTTGGAAGTCAACACACGTTTGCAGGTCGAGCATCCGGTTACCGAGTTGATTACCCATCAAAACCTTGTCGAGGCCCAGATTCTCGTAGCGGCAGGTCAGCCATTGCCTTTCACACAAGACAGTCTACGACAAACCGGTCACGCCATTGAGGTACGCATCTACGCCGAAGACCCCGAGCGAAACTTTCTTCCCTCTACCGGCAAGATTGTTCATTACGTACCGCCTGCGGCGCCATATGTTCGCGTTGACAGCGGCGTGACAGCCGGGTCGCTGGTTACGGTTCATTATGATCCGATGCTAGCTAAACTCATTGTCTGGGGCACTACCCGCGCAGCATCGCTACAAAGAATGAGGTGGGCGCTAAGCCGATTCGTCATTATGGGCGTGACGACTAATATCGAATTCCTGCGTAGAGTCATTGAGCACCCGGCCTTTCAACAGGGCGACCTACACACGCATTTTCTCGAAGAGCATGAAGAAGTATATGCACCATCAGATGACGACATCCCGGATGCCGTATGGATAGCCGCAGCCTTTAGCAGCAAGCCATCATCGCATCATGCATCTGACGCCTCTTACCAAAGTGATTCGCCAAACGTCGAATCAAACAGTCCCTGGTCGGTCGGTGAGTCATGGAGGGCATTCTAGTGCAGTGTCACAGCTTATTTTTCGGGTTCATCGAGGGTGGCATGGGCAAGGCTGTTTTTGCCCGTGGAGACTTCCGGAACAACACGGGCAAGTCCCGATGCATCCCAACTTTACGTCGGGCTACATGGGGACTTGCCCATGCCACCCGACGCGCGGGTATGCCGGCTGATAACATATTTCGTCATTTACCTACAGCTACTCGAAAGCGCTACACATGATACGTGTCACACTCAAACCATCGCATGGTAACGCGCCCGTAGAAGTGACCTTAATGCGCGACGAAGCCGCTGGTGACGGAGTCTACGAATGCCAATGCGGTAACGCGCGACACGAGCTGCGTATCGATTCAACCGCAACCGGGGCGGGATGTCTATTCCTGCATGGTCAGGTCAAGCCGTTCTACGCCACCAAACAAAACGATGAGCTAGCCGTGTGGATCGACGGACGCATATACAAGCTTGAAATCGTCGGTCAAACCGCACGGCGCGACAGCGATGTCGCACAATTGGAATCCGGTAATGATATCAAAGCGGCTATGCCGGGGACCATTTTGAAAATCAACGTCGAACCCGGCGATGCTATCGAGGCCCAACAGCCCATCATTATTATGGAGTCTATGAAAATGGAGATGTCGCTATCGTCTCCGAAAAAGGCAACGATAGCATCCATTACTTGCCAAGTCGGTGACATGGTCGGCATGGGAGATATTCTAGCCACGCTAGCACCTCAGGATGATAGTCATGAACCTACCGAATAAGGTGACTATTGTGGAAGTCGGCCCGCGCGACGGTTTGCAAAACGAACCCGTACCGATTGCCACTGAGACGAAGCTAGCCATGATCGCCAAGTTGGTCGAGGCAGGCGTAACACATATCGAAGCCACGTCATTCGTTCACCCCCAAGCCATCCCCCAACTCGCTGACGCTGCGGAAGTGGCGAACCAACTTCCCCAACATCCGAATGTCATATACTCGGCACTGGTTCCCAACGAGCGAGGCCTGGATCGCGCACTGGAATGTGGTATCAAACGAATAGCCCTGTTCACCGCAGCCTCAGACAGCTTCACGAAAATAAATATCAACATGACCGTTGATGAGTCTATCAAGGTCTTTAAGCCTATCGTCAAGCGTGCGTTATCGGCAGGAGTAACCGTGCGGGGCTATGTGTCAACCTGTTTCGTATGCCCTTACGAAGGGCCAATCAACGAGCAACGCGTGCTTGAAGTAGCCAAGCAGCTTCTTGACCTGGGCGTCGATGAAGTATCTATCAGCGATACCATCGGCGCCGCTGTCCCGACCGACGTAACGCGAACCGTATCCCATCTACTAGGCTCGATACCGCTTGAGACAATCGCCCTCCACTTCCACGATACCTACGGCTGCGGCTTGGCCAATGTTTATGCAGGCCTGCAACTCGGCGTGACCACCTACGATTCATCAGCCGGCGGTCTGGGCGGATGCCCCTACGCACCCGGCGCATCGGGAAATCTGGCCACTGAAGATTTGGTTTACATGCTCGATGGCATGGGCATTGACACGGGCATTAGTCTAGACCGCATCGTTGAAGCTGCGGACATCATCGCTAAAGTGTTAAACAAACCGTTGCATAGCCGACAATGGCAACGAATACGTAGCCAGTGTCAAGCGTGATGCATCAGTATGTTAGCCTTCCACTACGACACCATTGATTCCACCAACGACGAGGCGAAACGACTACTCGATCAGGGAAAAATCACCGAAGATGCGTTCATCGTCGCCCGCGAGCAAACCGCCGGTCGGGGAAGACTAGGCCATCGATGGGTTTCACCACTTGATGCGGGCATCTACCTGACCGTCATCCAGCCAGGCCCCCGCGAAGTACTACCCGAAACCACCATGCTAACCCTCGCAGCCGGGGTAGCCTGCGTGAAGGCCATCGAACGTGAAACGGGGCTATCCACACAACTAAAACCGATCAACGATCTGGTGATCGACAAAAGCAAACTCGGCGGCATTCTTACCGAATCGCTTATCCAGCAGGGAAAAATGCTAGCCGTCCTAACGGGCATCGGAATCAACGTGCATCCAGCCACGCGACAAGTGGAAAGCGGCGCACTCCCGCCCACCTGCCTGGCTGATCATTTATCAAAGCAACAGATGCAACAGCTTGATCTTAATGCATTGGTCGCACGATTGGTCACGGAGATTATAACCTGGAATAGCCGAGTTTACACCGGACAAATTGACATAGTTAAACAGTCCTGGCAAGCGCATAGCATCGCTTCTGTTTCCATATTCGATCACAATTGAATTTGGATACCAATCTCAATCGTTCGATTGGGTGGAATTCTAAAGAAACGGGTCGCATCCGGAGATGTACGTGAAGCGAATGCGAACAATCGACGCTGCCAATGCCACATCTTGCCCTTCTTTCGCGGACTCACGAGCAAAGTTTCTCGCCCTAAGAAAAACGTGGTATTAGCCATTTTGAAATCGATGATCTGGTCATCAATGCCATGTAATGCGGCGGGTACATCGGGCTTATCGCTGAACCCAAAACGAAACGTTGCCCGAAAAATACCATCGCCTAATTTCTCCAATTCAATACGTTCTTTTTTGGGAACGTGAGGCTGTTCCATCGTGAGCACTGTCAAGAGGATGAGCTGTTCGTGGAGAATTTTGTTGTGCTTATAATTATGTAAGAGCGTCATCGGAACACCGGACGCATGGCCGGTCATAAACACGGCAAGACCCGGAATGCGGGTCGGCTTCGTTTGCTTCACTTCGTCGATGAAAGCCCGAACCGACATAGAATGTTGCCGTACCCATTTCAACAAAATGCTACGACCGGATTTCCAAGTTACGAGGAAAACATACACGACCCCTGCAATCAGGAGAGGTATCCAACCGCCGGATAACACCTTGACAATATTGGATCCAAAAAAAGATACATCGACCACAAGAAATCCACATGTCATCAAGACCGCCGAAGGTAAATTCCATGTCCACAACTTTCTAGCCGCAAAGTACATGAGAATGGTCGTAATCAGCATGGTCGTTGTAACCGCAATACCATAAGCATGTGCCAACCCACCCGAAGCTCGAAAAGTTAGTATGAGGCCAACAGCACCAACAAATAAAGCCCAGTTCGTCATTGGTACATATACTTGACCATATTCGTCCTCAGAAGTGTGCACGATGGTCATTCTCGGCAAATAGCCAAGTTGTACCGCTTGTTGTGTGAGAGAAAACGCCCCGGATAGCACAGCTTGCGAGGCTATGATAGTCGCTACGGTCGCTAGCAAGATCATCGGATATAACGCCCATGATGGCACCAAAGCAAAAAACAAATTCGTCACACTGTCACTGGATTGGATGAGCAACGCACCTTGCCCGAGGTAGTTCAAAATCAAAGCAGGAAGAACAAGCAAAAACCAGCCGACCCGTATCGGGCGTTTACCAATATGCCCCATATCCGCATAAAGAGCTTCGCCGCCTGTCACTACGAGGAATACGGTACCCATGACCGCAAAACCACGCCAACCATTTGATATAAAGAAATCGAAGGCGTAAATAGGGTTGAAAGCGAGTAACACACCCGGCTCTTGCCATATGGAACGGATGCCCAGGATAGCCAGGACCGCAAACCAGACAAGAACGACGGGACCAAATAACTTTCCAATCCGCGCCGTACCTTGATGCTGATAGAAAAAGAGGCCCAGCAAAATCATGATAGCGATCGGTACGACGTAGGGATCAAACACCGGCGCAGCCTCTCGAAGTCCTTCGACGGCACTAAGCACCGATATAGCCGGCGTAATCATGCTGTCGCCATAAAGTAGTGCGGCACCAAACAGACCCAACAATACGATCACTAGCTTTCGCCTGCTGTTTTCCTTCTCTCCACGCACCACCAAGGCCATAAGGGCGAGGATGCCGCCTTCGCCTCGGTTGTCCGCCCTCAATACAAAGACTAAATACTTCAGTGAAATGACCAACAACAAGGCCCAAATAATAATGGACAATACGCCGAGAATGTTGGCCGTATTGATTTGCGGTCCATGTATACCCAGAAAGCACTCCCGAAACGCATAGAGCGGACTGGTGCCAATATCACCAAACACGATACCCAAGGCGGCAAGTACATATCTAGGAAGTTGCTTGCCTTGCTTGGTTGAGTTTGGGTCATTATCTAGAGAAGAATTGTGCATCATCTCATCACATTCAGCAGAAAAGGTGTCGGGAAGGATTGTTTGACAAACCTATCCAACCATGCCCCGATCCTTGATAATTCATCCTGTCATCACTTTCGTCGGGCAATAGCCCGACCCACCTAATCATTCAACACTTCTCTTCAAGTTTAGACGCTCTAAGCTTCAGCGTTTGCGCAGTTCGGCTATACCTACCCACTCATCTTGTAGCACGATGTTGATACGACTTTGGTGCAGTGCCTCGATTAATTGCCGATTGACATCCCAACGCAGCCCCGTTGGCTCACCCTGGGCTAATAGCCACACACGGCGTCCTTGGCTAATCGTACGATCGATACGTGCCATCACTATGGCAACATCCTCTCGCAAACTTATCGGATCAGCCAATTCGGTATCGGCATCATCCCAACATAGCTGTCGATCGTGTACGGTTGGAAAAGAGATGATGTTCGGCACAAAATCCATCTGCCGCCATTCGTAGTCCATGAACCACTTGTACATGGACAAACTCACGATCAAATCCTCGTCCCCCACTGTCGCAGCGATCATTTGTGCGCGTCGATGCGTACTATCGCCATGTTTGATCATCCGCTGAGCCGCGACCATACTAGAGCTACAAGCAACGATTAACACCATAAAGATCGTAACCAGCCATCGCGAAGCTTGTACCGTTGTGGCGTAGCGCATGGCTAAGCTATTGATACAAAGCGCCGACAAAACGATGACAGCTGGTATGGCTATGACATCATATCGTCCCACGATATAAGCAGGAGATACGATCGCAGCATACCCGGCCATAATCGCCAGGCCGGTCATCACAAAACCACCTAGCCAAGCGACCGTATGGATAGTCACACGATTCTCCCCAGCTTCCCCTGCCGTACGTTGTTTTTCAGGTCGTTGAATAAAGACGATACAAACCAACCCGGCCAACAGAAAAACCACCGGCAGGAGCAAAATGGAATAGGTGAAAATCGCCCCCCACTCCTGTTGCACCATATCAATCGCAGCCCCCAGCGTACCGAGATAATCCGGGTAGTTCGCTGTGGGTAACATCACACCCAACGATTTCAACATGGCCAGGGAGGGCGGAGAGGCCAACCACGTTTGTTCCAGCCATTGTTGCGGACCTTGGTGACGTAGTGGTAGCACATAATGGATCACAACCGGAATCATCGCCAACGCTAAGAGGACATACGATATGAACCATTGTCGTAGTGCCCTGATTCGATGACGTGAGATAAAAACGCACCAGATACCAGCTGGGAGAAAAAATAGTGTGTGGTAATGAACGAAAACGCACGCCCCCGCAGCTGCAACACTCGCCAACCACCATCGCCATTGCAAAGATCGCGCTGCCCGCTGAAGACACATCAGCCAAAGCGTTGAGAGTAGAATCCACCAGACATACACTCGTGCCTGCTGGCTATAGTGAATCAATAGCGGGTTGGTAGCTGCCAATGTCATAGACAGCAGTGCGATACGGGTACCGGCTAATGATCCACCAAGAAGCCCAATTCCTAAGACGACGAAACATCCCCCCAAGGCAGAAAAGCTACGCAGCCCATAGGCATCATCGCCAACGATTCGTGTCCAAAGCGATAAGGCCCAGTAGTATGGCCGATGGGCGACATCCGTTTCCTGATCCGGACCGTCATCCGGCCAATCAGCCCAGTGATCCACGACATACGAGGTGCAGGATTCATCGATCCATATCTCCCGCTCCGTTAAACCCGTAAATCTCAAGACACCGGCGAGTATGAGTACGAATGCGAGGAATAGCCACCCGATAGGCCATCTTGGCCAGGAAACAGCATGCTCAGATTTCTCCGCCATAGTCTGGGCTCCGGGGGGTACCTTTTTAAGACAGGCAATCATACGGGAAGAACCTGGAACCTGGGATAGACGATCGTCTGATTATACCCCACAGGGTGCAAGACCGACTAGTCGGTCTTGAGTGGGGTGGCATGGACAAGCGTCGCCTTGAATGGATCACGGATGAAAAAAGGCGTATGGAGCGACGCTTGCCCGTGTTTTTCCTCGGTTACGCCTGCACGGGCAAACGCCGCGAGCAGTATCCATTGAACATTCGACATCCCGATTCCGCGGCGTTTGTCCATGCCACCCACCCGCCTATTGTATCATGCACCCCGCCCCCCAGGCCCCAAAATGGTTATCCCTTACGTGCGTCGTACCACCAAATCTTCGAACCGTCCGCCCTGCGGTAAAGGTTTTGTGGGTGGTTGCAGATTTTGGCCCGATCTGTATAATGCCCCGCTCTTGTGAATTTCTGGCTCCAGCGGGAGATGTTTGTTGTTATGCCTAAGATGAAGACCCATAAAGGCCTGAAGAAGCGCGTCCGCGTGACCGCCAAAGGCAAGGTGCGTTATCGAAGCTCGTTCACCGGGCATCTCATGAGTAGCAAGTCCGGCAACAGACGTCGCAAACTGCGTAGGCCAAGCATGCTCAGTGGTAGAATTGCAAGACGGATAAAAATAGCACTTGGCCAGGCCTAGGATTCTTATTGCACCAATAGCCGATCGCAGGTTTTAATCTTGCGACCGAATCGATTGAGGAGATTATCACCATGGGAAGAGCGACTTACGGCGCTGCCAGACATCGCAAGAAAGTTCGTATACTGCGCGAAGCACGCGGACGTCGCGGTGCGCCGGGTAAACGGTGGCGACTGGCGAAAGAAGCGTTGGTCCGCTCACGTGTGTTCGCTTATGTCGGACGTCGTCTGCGCAAGCGCGATTTCCGAGCCTTATGGATTACACGCATCACGGCAGCCTGTCGTCAGCGCGGTATCAACTACAGTCGATTTATCTTCGCGCTTAACGAGATGAACATCGAACTCAACCGAAAAATGCTCAGCGAAATTGCCATCCACTCACCAAGTGATTTCGATACACTGGTCGAGATGGCCAAGCAGCATCAACCACAAGCTGCGGCTGCTTAATTTTCGGTACCGCTTAATTATTTGCAATCAAACCGGCCTTCGGGTCGGTTTTTTTATTGGTTCAACAGCTCATACGTGCCACACGTCAGACACTTCGTCCCGGCTGGCATGATATACTGGATAGCTATTACCTACAGCGCGCCGCTGGGCATCCATGGCTAACTTAGGGCGGTTATTGTCTTGGCTCAGGTGAGCCACGGCAATCCACTTCGGGCGTTGACGTGAGCACTGTTGCAGAAGTGTCGCGGCTTCGTCGTTGCTGATATGTCCACCCTGTCCACTGATTCGGCGCTTGAGCGCACGCGGATAATCGCTCGTTTCTAGCATGTGCGGGTCATAGTTTGATTCAAGATAAGCCGCATCGACGGATTCCAATATTTGTTGCAATCCATTGAAAGGATGCCCCAGGTCTGTCAGAATCCCTAGCCGCCGCTGCCCACACTCCACGACAAATGCCACACCGTCAACCGCATCGTGAGCCGTGCGCAGACTATACACAGTGACACGACCAAAGCACCATGATTGACCGGCATCAAAATACTGCATACCAACGACTCGACCAAGACAATATTGCGAAGCGCGGTACGTAGGTTTGGTCATATACACCGGCAAACCATACTTGCGGTGGTAAACACCCGCACATCGCACATGATCACTATGCTCATGCGACACGATCAGTGCATTGACATCGCGAATATCTCGTCCATGCTGCGCCAGGCGACGCTCGGCAGAAACCCCACTAATACCCGCGTCAAAGAGTAGCTTTATATCTTCCGCTTCAACGTATATAGAGTTGCCATTTGAGCCTGATTGTAGGGAAAAGGTAATCATGTTGTTCGCCGCAGCCTTTGATAAACCTTCAATACACCAGTACATGTATGTTTATGTCATAACTGCGGCAACGTACAGTCTATACCGTAATTCCGCAACGCCATTCGGAAACAGGCAACAAAAACGACATAAATCAACCGCAAATATCATGCACTTCCTCAAATTACGCTTGTATTTGATGTGTCGAGACAGTACAATGTCAGCGGTGCCTCCCCCCCATAGAGATAGAAGAGTACCTGGTGATTAGCCGTTTTTTATATGTTAAGGATGGGAATATGTCGCAGATGAAAAGTACACTGATCGGTATAGCGATGTTTACGCTATTAACTTTGACCGTAATCGCCGTACCGCCGGGCATGATGGTTGAGCGCCCGACGTCGATTCAATCTCTAACGCCGATAACGACCGATCAGCGTGATTCGAATATTATCGATCCGGCCCTCAGATCAGCCCTGGTTGACGATTGTACGCTTCAAGCCTTTACCGGAAACGATGACTGCGCAACCGCCGTGAATCATCCCATCACAGTAGGACCTATCGGTTCGCCGGCGACGGTCACCATCTCAGGTGACAGCACATCGGTCAGCGGCCCTGATTCTTGTAATTTGAACATGTGGTGGGAAACATTTACCTTAGACGCCCCTGCAGATGTGACTATCGATTTTTGCTGTTCAGGCGCTGGCGCACTCATGTTTAACGTCGTCTTTAACACTTGCCCAGTTGGCAATGATTGCACTGGATTTATCTTTAATGACGAAAGTAATTCAGGCGCCCCCATATGCACCGACAACGGTCAATGGAAAACTTTTTTGGGGCTGGCCGCCGGCACATACTACATCCCGATCAGCACCTCCGGCCCGTACCAAATGCATATTTCCGCCGTTGAACCAACCGGCGCCTGTTGCAACCTCGATGACAGCTCTTGCGTGGACAGTCAGACTGATTCGCAGTGCAGTGCACTATTTGCAAACAGCAAATGGAGTGCCGGCATCAGTTGCCTATTCGCCGACTGCGAAGTGCCAGGTCCATCAGGCTTCACATCCAATAACGTCACATTGCTCAGTCATGTTCAACTAAGTGACTTTGCCGACGGTCCCACTTTAGCCAATGATGTCTGGGGCTACGTATCTCCCTCTGGGAGAGAGTATGCCCTCATCGGTCTGGAGTGCTCGGTAGGCGTCGTCGAAGTGACCGACCCGGTCAACCCGGTCATCATCGGTACCGTACCCGGACCATGCTCCACTTGGCGTGACATGAAAATGCATGATGAATACGCCTACAATGTCATCGAGCAAACCGGAGATGGCCTACAAGTGATTGACTTGACTGACATTGACAATGGTAATGTTTCATTAGCTACTACGTCAGTGCTGGATGGTTTCCTATCAACGTCACACAACATTGCCTACAACCCCACTAGCGGTTTCCTATACCTGGGTTTAACCAACCGAAATGGAGGCACAGGTATCACAGCCATCGACGCTACCGACCCCATCAACCCGGTGATTGCCGGAGAATGGATTCCCGGCAGTGGCATGCGTTGCCACGATGTCCACATTATCACTTATGATACCGGTATTTATGCAGGTCGTGAAATCGCCTTCTGTTTCGGAGAAAGTATGGGATTCGCCATTGTGGATGTCACAAACAAACAGAACATGTTCGAAATGTCCTCCCGCACCTACCCGAATGTCACCTATTGCCATCAAGGTTGGACCACGGAGGACCGTAAGTTTTTGTTAATCGGCGACGAACTGGACGAATTGAATGATCCGGATGTGTTCGAAACGACGACCATCGTATTTGACATTGAAAACCTGAACAATCCAAGATTAGCCACCACGTTTACTAACAGCAAACCCGCGATCGATCACAATCTGATCGTACGCGGCGATCGGGCTTACGAAGCTAACTATAGCACAGGGTTGAGGGTGTACGATGTTTCGGACCCCATCAACGTGTCGGAAGTGGGCTTTTTCGATACTTTCCCCGAAGATAACAGGCAGGATTTTGTCGGTTTGTGGGGTTTAGACCCCGGTCTACCCAGTGGTATTATCCTTGGTTCCGACATTGAACGTGGTCTTTTTATCCTACGAGATGACACCGCCGGCCCCGTAGCTCGTTACACACCATCCATCAGTACACCATTCACAGGGCAATCCGTGATGTTTGACGGCTCACTCTCCATGCACCCTACCCCTCCGCAATCCATTGTCAGTTACGAATGGGATTTCAGTTATAACGGCATCACCTTTAACGTCGAGGGCACCGGCATGGTGATACCGCATACCTTTTCCAGCGCAGGAACCTTCTCCGTCGCCCTTCGTGTAACGGATAATAACGGCGTCCCTAAAACCAATCTCATCAGCAAAGACATGATCGTTCAGTTAGGCGTATTCGCCCCGGCTGTGCTTTCGGGTGAAATTGGTTTTACGAAAGATCGGTATATCTCATTCAACCCAAGTACGAATGATGAAGCCGTGGCTTATATCGTCACCCGTGTCAGTGAGACGCCCTCGCTGTGGTATGTAAGCTGCACACTCAACGATCTTGGCGCGGAAGGGATGTTCTCCACTTTGGTTCAAACCGCAGAATTTTGCACGTGGTCCGGTGTCCCCGCTATCCATGTAAATGGCTGCGAGATAGTGCCGGGCAATGAATATGTCGTGGCTGCGACACTTGATGATATCACTTTTAGCAGCACAATTTCGCTATTCACCACACCACCGCAATTCGGAGCCAGTCGCCAACATGGAGACCTCGCCGGAAGTTTAGTAGCCGGTACTTGGACCGCACCAGACGGGCTTGTCACCACCAACGACATTACCGCCGTGCTCAAGCTATTCCAACTTGACCCCGACGCCATGCATTTGTCCCGCGCAGACATAGATGGCCAAGTTCCCAATGCCCTGATCAGTTCGAGCGACATCCTACGCGTGGTCAACGGTTTCGCAGCCGTTCCATTTGGTTTCGGAGTCACGAATTGCCTCACGGGAACATGCGTACCTAGTTGTCCGTAGGGAAACTAGACGATTATTTCCAACTAAAGAAACGCCGCCATACCGCTATCCTTGTATGCACCTGATCCGAGCCGCAAGCGCCAGCGCCCGGTGTGCCCGGATGGGTATACGCGTTGCGAATGTTCTACGAGATAGCGCATATGATGCGTTCAAAACACGGGTCGCTTGCGCTCGCCGCTCGGATTAGGTGGCGATGTATTACATGGTCGCAAACCCGTAAACGGTTGCTAGTGCTTTGTCACAGCTAAGAATTTGGGTGGCATGGGCAAGTCCCGACACGGGCAAAAAAAGCCTAGCCCATGCCATCCTTGATGAACCCGAACATGAAGCTGTAACACAGCGCTAGCCCCCGTATAGTTACACGGTTACGATGAGGCTATGGATGGTCATGCTTATCCACCCATCGACGCGCCCCACAATCGACGGATAACCTACGCAGTGCTGGTTGGCACAGGGCTTCTGTTGTGGCTCATGCGCCGTCACGCATTCGACGTCCCCCTTGAAACAGACGAATGCAACTATATCTACATCGCACAGCGATTGCTCGCCGGCGACCGTCTATATGTCGATGTCTGGGATCATCAGCCATTCGGCATTTTCACCCTATTTGCCGGTGTCATATCTATTTTCGGGCACACCCCTCTCGTCTTTCGCTGGTTTGCTGTCGCCGCTAGTTTGCTATCGTTGATTCTGATCTACTTCATCGCACGGCGGTGCGGTGGCATCACGGCAGGCATCGTCGCAGCTATTTGTTTTGCACTCACGTCTAGTGACCCAGGCACCGCAGGAGAAGGCTGCAACCGCGAAATTTTCATGAGCACACTCATTCTGTCATCCTGGTGGCTGGCAGGAAGCGTTCATCGCCATAAACCTTGGCCTATTTTTCTCGCCGGTCTTTCGCTGGGACTGGCTTCGTGCTTGAAAACCGTCGTCGTCGTCCACTGGCTACTGCTGGCCTTGTGGATCGCTTGGGATGTTGCGCGACGACCGCACACGCATCGAACAAGTGTAGCTGTCATCCGCGTGCTGCTATGGTTCGCTGCCGGACCGACACTTATCTGGAGCGCTTCTTTCGGCTACTTTTGGCTAACTGACCGCCTATGGGCATTCATCGACGCGGTCTTTTTGTTTAACATGCAATATAGTCAAGATAGCGGTAGCGCCTTCGCCCGCTTCCAGCAGTTCTTCTCACCGGCGGGACACCCCTTCATTTTCGATAGCGCCTTACCCTTATGGCTCGCCGCTATCCCAGCCACACTCTGGCTATTATGGGTAATCTTTTCTCGACACGAAAGACACCCTCTCGCATCCCTAGCACTTCTGATCATCGCCGGCTATATCGCTGTTTGTTTACCCGGTCGAGCCTGGCCACACTATTACTACCTGATGATTCCACCCCTTTGTATCGTAGTCGCGGTAAGCTTATCGCATGCAATAGAATCTATCATTCGTGCCATAAATATGTCACGTTCATGGAAACTATTGCGCATCATACTACCCGCAACGTTGGTCGCAGCGCTACTGTGGACGCAGTATTCCAGCTACATCAGTCAATCCCCTTTCGGCATCACAGTCACGCGATACAACTCAAGGGATTTTTGGGGTAGGGCTATCGGCGAGAAAATTCAAGCCGTCACCGATCCCGACGATAGCATTTTTGTCTATGGCAACGAAGCGGAAATGTATTATTACGCCAATCGAAAATGCGCCACGCGATATACCATGATCACAGGTATGCGCGTGGGCGACCCCACCGCAGCCCACCGGCGAAAATTACTCATCGACGACTTGAAACGAGACCCACCTCGCATCATCATCGTCTTATTCGACGAAAAACCCTTCCCCGAATGGTCGGCCTACCTGCAACAACATTACGCCACAGCTATCGGCTGGGATTGTCACGACCGATACTCTGCCGGTTGTGACGAGCCTGATCCATCGTGGGTCACCATGCTTGTTTACCATGATCCTACTCGTCCGGTAGAACCCATCAGTTGGCAATGGGATCGCAAGCAAGTAGGTGGATGGTATCTTGGACAGCACGACACGATATCCGATCAATCTGCAAGGCCAAACAGGCAAGAAAAACTTCCATGACCGCTGGTAACATGAACATTGACCTGATACGCGCAACCCCGGGTCTTCACCGCGTTGGCCAACGCATAGAATACAAGTCGATAACGACCAGTACCAATGACGAAGTGTGGAAGCATGCGGATACAGATGTTTTCGATGGGCTTGTTGTTTTTACCGAAGCACAAACGGCAGGCAGGGGGCGCCGCGGACGCACATGGCATTCTCCCCGAGGCGCAAGCCTACTACTGAGCCTGGGCATCTCCGGCCAAGATAATCCCATAGCCGGTGAATGGCTTAGCATCATCGCGGCCATCGCAATCTACGATACAATCGCTCGTTTCATTGAACACAGACCCACCATCAAATGGCCTAATGATGTACTGGTCAACGGGAGAAAAATTTCCGGCATTCTCGTCGAATCACGCCAAAACCAAACGGGAACTCGAAATCACGTCGTGGGTATCGGCATCAATTGCTTGCAACAGCATGGCCATTTTGACGGTCCACTCGCCGCTACCGCGACATCCCTGGACTTATCCAGTCACCACCCGATTGATCGGACAGCCGTCGCCATTCAACTATTGCAGGTACTAGATCGACGATTAACACACCCGGAACTGCTCAACCAACAAGCCCTACGCCATGACTGGCTAGCCGGAGCTAACATGCTGGGCACACGGATTACGCTGGAATGCGACGGCCAACAGCATTCCGGAACGGTCATTGATCTCGACCCGACAGCTGCACTCGTATTGCAACTTGACGAAGGCGGCATTCGCGCATTCAATGCATCTGATACTTCTCTCGTTTCGACGGAGGGTAGTTCGTAAGCCAGTCCAAGGAATGGCGTACCTGCATGGTCAGGGCGGCTGGGCGGGAGGCCCAAAATGGCAAAGCGTAAACGCAAGCGTGCGTTGGGACATACGTCAATCTTAAAGACAGCGTATGACCGCCAACAACAACATCATAAGAAAAAACCAACGACCCGCCGAAAGGCAAGAATTCAGGCTATAACTTTAGCTTCACCGCCATCTCCTGCGGCACAAGCTCATAGTGCAGCACAGATTCCGCAACGTCATCTCACCCAATGCGCCGCGTGTGTATCCATCCTTGTAGGTATATCGATGGCCATGCTTTCCGTCGGCCTGCACGCTCAATATGCTATGATTTTTCAGGATACAGACGATGCGGCGCGTACGGTGCTTGGTATGTCGCTTATCGCCTTGGCTGCAGGCATACGGTTGCCGCAGCAGTTCACTATGTGGTTATGTGCCAAAGCCTGGCATCAATTCGTTCGTCGCGGACAGCCATCTGCCTATGCAGAAGTCATGATCAATCCCACCAAAGCTGATCGCCCCCTCTATTGGACGGTCCTGGCTGCGATCACGCTCACAAGCGGGTTGATCTCGATCATGTTACCGTGGGCCTTGGGCCAAAGCGTGATCTTATATGATTATCTATTAGCACATTTTGTCTGGTCTGATCCAGCTATCGTAGTGCTACACACGTTGGTCACCTCGATAGCCGTAGCGATCCCATTCAGTATACTCGGTATCGGCGTATCGTTCGCCCATCGGCTTAGTTGCCCCTTCGGCAGATGGGATACGCGGGCCACAGCGTGGTTATTACTCGGTTGCGGAATGGGTACTGCTGTCGCCTTGTCCATACGCTTGGCCATACCACAGCATCACGTCATACTTGTTGCAGGTGCACTGCCAACGCTTATTGCCGCGGTCATTGCGATTGTTGCGAGCACAAAAGAACCTGTCACCTGTATACGAAACCCAGAGCCTACGCCTCGGTTACCGCTGACCTCCGATCGTCGTCCAAGGCTACTACGCGTGGCTATTGTGTGTGTAGCCGGGGTAGGTGTTTGCACTATGGCAATTATTTCTTCAACCTCGAATTTAACTTTTACGGGATGGATAATAGCCATACTCTTATTGGTTATGGGCTTGGGCGTTCTCGCTGGGTGCGCACTACGCCCTCTCGGTAATCGTACGATGGGAGGCTTTGGTACGGTTTGCATTGGTGCCGGCATTGTAGTCGGTCTCTGCGCCATAGCATGGTCCCGCGGTTGGTTAAATCATAGCATCCAAACCTTCGTCATACTGAGTGTATGTGTGGCGGCCATCGGATTCGCCAAAGCTTATGGTCGGCAAGCACTACTTCAGCGGGTAGCTATTCGTACAGCAACTGGGGCTACCATTTTAGCCCGTATCATGATATGCGCCGCTGGGATCATTTTCATCGGCGCCCCCCTCATGATTAAACTCCTAAGTCAATCGACCGCGATTAGTGTTCTAGCCATTGGTCTGTTGTCTATAGGCACGGCCATGGTCTTCTACGAACAAACGTACAATGGTCGTGCGCGACATACTCGATTGGCAGCGGCATGTGTCATGACCATGCTTGTGGTGGCGAGCATACGGTTCGCCCCAGGCCAACCGCCAACCGTTTCACTATCAGACCGAATCAACGCCCAAGACACCATCGCTAAAGCCATGCCCAATAGGGAGTAAATCCCATGACACGAGATGCATGGATCAGCATACATGTTTGTAACAGTTATGTTTGAAATTCTTGAGTAAGCCCGGCAGCCAATACAATTGGCAAATGATCTTAGGTATAGGAGATATCATGAAACTGAAACAGCATTCGACGACATCTTGGCTACGAACCCTGTGTGCGATCGTAGTCATCGTAACACTGATAAAGGTGTGGGTAGGACCGATAACCACTACACAGGAAGCCCTGGGCCAAATTCCAGACAGTGGCAAAACGCGCCTTGCAATACTCAAACAAACCCAACGTACCAATCAGCTTCTCATGGAAATTAAGCAAATCCTAGCTCATGACACGCTAAAAGTGCGATGGGAAGGTGCCGATAAGCCAGGTACCGATAACTAGCTAGCCTATGCCAACAGCATCGTAGCAGGGCTGGCTTCGCATGGTATCAGGAGTTGGCTTGGTATGCGCTGTGAGCTGTTTTATTCCGCACGACATCATCGATCGCTTATGCCCAAGCGTTCGATATGCACGATGGTGGCACTGCTGGTTGTCGCATCAACAGCCTTAGCCCAAACGCCCATAAACCATACACCGGAGAACGCATCCAAAGAAGCTGATCTGCCAAATGGTGCAAAGCCGGAAATCTCCATCTCCGATCGTGGCCGAGTACGCTTGCACGTAGCCGACGTAGACCTCTCCACCGTACTCACATTACTATCCGTCCAGAGTCAGCGCAACATCATCACCTCGCCTAATGTATCTGGAAAAGTGACCGCACATCTCTATGACGTAAGTTTCGATGAGGCATTGAAGGCCATCCTGATACCTAACGATGCTGATTATCGGCAATCCGGATCGTTTATTTATATTTATACAAAGGACGAATTAACACAGTTTGCCAATGAAAAAACGGAGCAACCGATCACACAAATTTTTCGTCTTAATTACATTACCGCAGCAGATGCTGAAACATATATCGCGCCCATATTGAGCAGTACGGGAAAAATCGTCGCCTCTGTCGGAGCGGCAGTCGGTGTATCTACCAGTGCCGGTGATGGCGGCGGAAATACCTACTCCGCGCAGGATTTTATACTCGTCATCGATACGCCAACCGTCATCAAGACTGTTGAGAAAGTCATCAACAATATCGACGTACGTCCTCAACAAGTCATTATTGAAGCCACGATTCTTCGCGCTCAGCTAAATGATGACAACGCATTGGGTATTGATTTTTCACTCGTCGGCGGCGTAGACTTGGAACTTCTTGGCGGTGCTTCATTAGGCTTACAAAACATATCCTTAGGCGCTCTACCACAAGATCGATTCGAACGTTTTAACGCCGCAGCCAGTACCGATTTCGCTGGTGACGTACCCAGCGGTGGGATTTCGATTGGCATTCTAAAAGACCAAGTCGCCGTTTTTCTGCGTGCCCTCGAACAAGTAACCGACACCACCGTCCTGGCCAACCCCAAAGTACTCGCACTCAATAAACAACGAGGCCAGGTGATTGTTGGTCGACGTGATGGATTTTTGACAACAACCGTGACTCAAACTCAGGCTATACAGACCGTCGAATTTCTGGAAACCGGTACACAGCTAATTTTTCGCCCCTATATCGCGGATGACGGTTATATCCGAGTTGAGCTTCATCCGGAAGATAGTGTGGGTTTTGTCAACGCCCAAGGGCTACCATCCGAGCAGACGACTGAAGTCACCACCAACGTCATCATGCTAGATGGCGAAACAATTCTCATCGGTGGACTCTTTCGCGAAGTTACGACCGACTCGCGCAACCAAGTCCCCTTTATGGGCAATATTCCAGGATTTGGACCGTTGTTTCGATATACGAACGATACGACCGCACGTGAAGAGGTGATCATTCTCTTGACGCTTCACATCGTCAAAAACCATGCCGCCTATGCCCAAGCATCATTAGAAACCAAAGAAGACATTGACAGACTGCGTGTCGGCATGCGTCGCGGCCTCATGTGGTCCGGACGAGATCGATTGGCACAGTCCCACTATCACAAAGCGACCGAGTATTACATCGCCGGCGACATTGAACAGGCACAATGGCACTTGGACATGGCCCTGCATAACAGCAGTCGCATGTTGCCGGCTATACAATTGAAAGAACGTATTCTCAAACAGCGCGAGTGGGATCATGAATCCACCATTATTCGCTCTTTCGTCTATCACCTTATCGATAGCAACAAAAACCAACCCCAACCACCGTGTGGCCGACCGACATTACCACCTGTAGATTCACTAAACCAAAACGCGGTGGACCAAACCGACCAAGACAACAAGGGAAGTTAAATGTCTATGTTAAGCACAACCTCACCGGCGTTATCACGCTACTTATGTAATCTAATCACCATAAACCTGGTATGTTGGGGCTTAGGATCACTCGGTTGCCAACAAACCACGACCATGACACAACATCGCATGCAGGCGGAGCAACAATGGAATCAGGTACGCGGTCGTATAAAATTTCAACTCGCCCAACAACAATTCGATAACGGCTTTTTCTCAGAAGCGGCTCGCACCGCGACTGAATCTCTAGCACTCGACCCCCAAGACAGTACTACCTACGCACTTTTAACCAAATCGTACTTGGAAGTCGGTAAGCTCGCTACAGCAGAGCAGGCCATCCATACGGCTAAAATCGCCGACATTACATCGCCGGAACTCCTTTACCTGCATGGTGTCATACTTGAACAACGAAATCAACTCCCCCAAGCCTGTGAACTATTCGAACAAGCACGCCAAGCACAACCAACTCAATCTGATTTTCTCACGGCCACAGCAGAGTGCATGGTGTCTTCCGGCAAGGTCAAACAAGCCTTATCTCTCCTCGATGATGCGCAATCACAAATTGACGATCCAACGGCGGCCTGCGTATTATCAGCGAGAATTGCCGCACGCTTGGGTCATACCAACCGCGCCATCCGTCAATATCGCGCTTGCAGCATCACAGCGAATACCAACCCACTGGTAGCAGCTTCTTTGGGGCGACTACTTGTCACCGCTAAGCGTTTCGAAGAAGCGATTACCGTCTTACAACCACTCCTAGACGTGGAAAACGCAACCGGAGATGTGCGTAGAAATATAGCTCACTGTTACCTGGCTATCTCGCAACCCGCGCTCGCCAAAAACGCTCTCGCAGCCTACGTCAAAAAATCACCCTCGGACATACAAGCTCAACTGCTGTTTGTACAAGCCTCGCTCGAAACCAACGACATGATCAATGCGCTGCAGGCCATTGATCGCGCCATGTTACACGACCCTACAAACAAGCAGGTGCGATTCCTTCTCGCTACCGTCGAATGGCAACGAAAACATTACCAAAAAGCAACGGCTATCCTGCAAGCCTTACTCAATGATGATCCCGAAGATGTGGAAGCCCATTGCCTTATGGGTGAACTAAACTTGGCACTGGCCAAGCCGGACGTAGCCACGCATCATTTTCAAATGGCATTACAACTTGACCCCGACAACGTCTGGGCACGTCGCCAACTCGGCTCTTAACACCATACGTTCCACTTAGTTTATCAACCAACGACATGGCGTATGCCGTCCACAAAGAAGATCTTCAGCCCGGCTAATGTTAAAGCGACTCGATAGGCAATCGTGAAGTGTCGATCCGATACACCTGTAAGCAAACGCTTGCCGATCAACGTACCCGGAATAGCCATCAAAATCATCAGCCCAGCCACTATGCCAAGCTGAGCCACATCAATCTGACGGACAAAAATAAACGCCGGAATTTTGATAGCATGAGTCACCAATTGACAAACCGCCTTCGTCGCAATCAACCTTTCTTTCACAAAACCACAGCGTGCAAACACCGGCGCGATCAACGGGCCTACCGCCCCAACGGTTAACGCAGCCGTCCCGGCAGCAAAGCCTGTCAGCGGAAAATGCCACCATTTCCCGTTAGGTGTGTGTGATTTCGGCTTACGAATAAACATGGCTAAGATGATGTAAGCCCCGATGATCATCTTCAAATACGGCTCGCTTGCCTCCGGTTGACCCAGCAGCCAAAGTAGCAAAATCCCGATCATGCTGCCCGGTAACACACCCAGGCAAAAGCCCCCCAACGCAGCACGGTCCACATTTTTGGCAAAGGCCAGAACCCGGGTACCGTTGCTGGCTATCTGCACCGCGGCATGTGTTGGAATGCTATCGGCGTGAGACATAAAGCATAGCATCACGGCTAGCAGCATGACGCCGCCACCCATGCCGAGAATCGCTGAGACAATAGAAGTCAACAGCGCTGTGATCGCCAGCACAGTCATAGCCCATGTACTGATGGTCATGATTTGTCTCGCACGGTTGCGTCATCATCCATTGACCCAACAAGCCAACGAATGCCATCGCCAACCGCGGTTACGGTAAAGATGTGGTGGTCATGATAGTAGTGCTCTACAAACCAATCGGCACCGTCATATCGTAGCGTCAAGTGCAGGTCGTCCACTAGCGTATGCACCTGGCACGATGAAAAGGCGCCGATCCCCCGTCCATGCGCTTTCAGCGTCGCCTCTTTCGCGGTCCAGATTCTAAAAAAATGATCCCAGCTTCGACCACCCACCACCTCCCATTCCCGCTGGTTGGCTACTTCATCGAACACCGCTTGATCGTCACGCGGCAAGATATGCTCGACATCAATCCCAACCGCACAATCGGCAATCACCGCCGCTGCCCAATTGCGCTTGTGAGACACCGACCAGAAAAAACCTTCGTTAGGCTGGGGAACGTCCCGATCATTTTTTTCCCATCCCGAAGTAGGCGCACCACAGCCCGCAGCGCAGGCCTTAAGCGCTTGTCGAGAGGCATATCGTTGAGCTTGAATCCGTGCCGGCGTTCGCAGCGGTGCATCCCGGCTGACAGGCATAATCACGGGTGTGAGAATCATGAAGACTCAGCCGGCCAAATACCCGCTAACGCATGCTTAACCACATCGTTATCAAAATAATTGATGCCCATACCACCATCGAGCACTAATCCTTGGGCATTGATACCGCTGGACCTGGCACTTAATAAAAAAACCGCAGCCGCAGCTACCTCTTGTGTGGTAAGGGCACGCTTACGCAATGTAAGATTTTCCGCATACATGTAATGATCGATATAGTTCGGTATCCCTGCAGAAGCACTCGTCTTGAGCAATCCCGCACATACCGCATTAAACCGCACTTCGGAAAATTTGCTAAAAGACTTAGCCAAAAACGCAATGGACGAATCCAAAGCCGCTTTCGCCGGGGCCATGTAACCGTAACTTTCGACCGCCATCCGTGTCGTCGAAATCGATATGGCCACCACACTCGCATGTGCGTCCAACATATCCTTAAACGCATTGGAAATGGCGATAAGCGAATGGCAGCTCACACCGACACATTGCAGGAAGTCCTCTCTGCTCACCTCATGAAAATGACCGGAAAAGTTTTCATAGTTAGCGAACGCGAGCGAATGAACAAGGCCGTGAATCTTGTCATGCTTTTTCGCCACGGTTGCAGCTAGTGAAGTAATCTGCGATTGATGCTCAACGTCACAAACGTATATCTCACGATCAGGCAATAACTTCGCAAGACTATCGCGGCGTGCTTCGGAACGAACGCTATACACAACCTGCGCACCTTCCTCTTCCAGCAATGTAGAAATATGAAAGGCGACGCTTTTGCGATTGGCCACACCTAGTACAAGGAAAACCTTTCCATGTAGATCAAGAAAGCTCACGACGACGGGGCCTCCTTCGGCGTTAACATGCATGCAAACGACACACGCACGATGTGCCGATCCTGCACACTTACCCGACCTGTCATGTAATAAGCGTTGTCCAATTCATCATCCAACGTCGCCTCAATGGTAAGCAGGTCACCGGGACGAACCATCCGCTTAAAACGTGCATCACGGATGCGCGTGACCACGGGAATACCCTCGACAGCGCCTTGTCCGCTCAATCGATGCGTCATCAATAGGGCACCCGCCTGAAAACAACATTCGCACAGTAGCACCCCCGGCATCACCGGTTCACCGGGATAATGACCACGGAAAAAGTCCGCTTCGGGATCGGCTAACTTGCGCGTGACAATACGCGTGTCGGCAATCTCGATGATATCATCCACGAACAGGAATGGTTCGCGGTGAGGAATAGACGCCGGAGTAAGTGCCGTGTTCATGACGCCATCCGTCCTTGAGAGTTAGCGCTTTGACAACACAGACTATCGACTTCGTTGGCTACAATCACCCCGTAATTAATCGCACCCAGCCAACCCGACATAATGATGCCAACCGAACCGGCATGAAACAGCCCATGAATCTGCTTGGGCAGGTCCATACTCACCTGCAACCCTTCAAACTTCGTCCCGAACGTTGCGCCCAACGCTTGATGTGTGTAATGATAAAACGTTCGAGGCGTCGCCGCTTCCACATGATCTATTTTTTCACGCACATCAGGAATATATTTTTCCAGCGCAGCAATGGTTGTTTCGATCAAACGCTGCTTTTCTTTTTGGTAATCCTGCTCTGATAAATGCGCCCAATCGTCCCAATTCGCATTAGTAGAAGAAACCACGGCATATCGATCGGACCCCGGCCTGGTATCCGGATAGTACATGGAAAAAGTTCGACTGGTCACGTCCTTGGCACATAGTCGAACCGAATCGAATTGGGGATCAACCGAGGTAAACAGCAAATCACCAATATAATCAAGCTTCTCGCCTTCCCTAATCCCCATAAATACCTGACAACTACTGTTATTCAGGCGTACGGCTTTGGCTTGCTTCGTAAACTGGGGAGTAAACTGATCGTACCCCACTAACTTGCTGATCGTCGTTTTCAAATTCGCATTCGACAGCACCGCGCCACAGCCGATGAATTGATCATTAGCTACCACGCCGCGCACTTTTCCATCTTCGACCACAATGCGTTCCACAAGCACCTGCTTGCGAATGTCCACGCCGTTGGCTTTAAGCTCTCGACGCATCATATAAATAAGCTTGTCGGTCCCACCGCGAAAGATGTATACACCTTTACTCATGAAGTTGGAAAAAACGATACCGTATGAAATCGCGGGATCATCCAGTGTCGAACCATTGGCATAGGCAATAGGCTCCATCAGCATGCGCACGACGTCCGATCGACCGGGAAAGAACTTCTCAAACAACTCACGGGTGGTCATGGTTTGATCGTCGTAGAAATCCATCCCGCGCGCGGTGTTAAAAAATGCTTCCACCGTGTCTGGGGCGACCCCAAACTCCTCGACGAGAATCCTGGTAAAGTCTTGTCGATCAAACGTGGTTTGCAATTGGAATTGCGGATTATCGAAACGAATGCCCTTGAGTTGTACGATGGAATCGGAAATTTCCTTCGTCCAATACTTCCGGCAACTTTTGATCATCCCGATGGGAAAACCGTGCAATGAGATGTCAAAAATATGCCCGCCCGGTCGACGAAACCACGTAGCCATACCGCCGAAGTTATAGTGCTGCTCCAGCAGCAGCACCGACCATCCACACTTAGCCAGACAATTCGCCGCCGTCAGACCGGCTAAACCCGATCCGATGATAACAACGTCGTAGTGGGATTTTATATCACGCAGTCTATCAGCGACCATAAACCAGTTATTCCTCGGCTAATACATGCATATTGGCTATCGTAATACCACTTAATAGTGCACCGATGATACCCAAATACCCCTGATCTGTCCCGCATAGGAACAGGTTTTTCAAATGGGTTCTACCATCGCGTCGTTTTCGCGGCGAACCGTAGACCGCCCCGTTGATACGGCTGGTGTACCGGTGGATTGTCCGTGGCGTAAACATATCGCTAGTGATGAAATGATCGTCTATGGTGGGCACGTATCGCCGGGCCTGCGCCTTAAACGCTGTAAGGTAGTCATCCTTGTACTGCCGATATGTCCCTTCGTCAGCTTCCATCCAGGCATCACTATTCGCCAACCAAGTCATACGTAAAAAACCCTCCGGCATATCATCGTGCCCCTCGTAGTTACTGGGACAGCACACCACGCCACTTCGCATATCAACTGGACACTCGGGCATGGCATAAGTAAACGTTTCGCTATCATTAAAAAATACAATCGCCGCCTCATGGCCTAGACGTTGAGGCAGCGCGTCTAGCACGGCGATCGTCTCCACAAAGGACACCCGCCCAACGTCTTGCGTTGGAATTGGTGGCGCATCCGCACAAAAACGCATCGTCTCCACATACCCCGCCGAAGATAACACCGTCGAAGCAATGAGCGATTCACCGCCGTCAATGATAACCGATTTCACCCGATCATCAGCTACATCCAATCGCGCAACGGATGATTGCATGCGAAGTTCACCGCCACACGATCGGTATTTTCTGACCAGCGCCTTGATAATCTTACGAACACCATCCCGAGGCCGGGCAAACCCTTCGCAAAACAAGCTCTTAAAAATGATCACGAACTGTAATAAGTCCATGTCGTGTTCCTCGGCGCTGCCGTAATACATAATCGGGCATAGCAACATCTCAACTAGCATCGGCTCGTGCAGGAAACCTTTCAACGTCTCACGCGTCGATCGATAGGGCGGGAGCAATACGGTATCGTCGTAGTCACGAATAAATGTACACAGACGGCGAAAATGATCCGCTTCACCAGGAAACTTCTCAGCAACATCAGCGATCAAATCGTTGAGGTCATTCGTAAATCGCAAGCTCACGCCGGGAAAACGAATTTCAGAATACCGCTGCGGTTGTAGATCGAAATCATCACGCGACAAACGTAGTTGGCGAAGCAGCTTGGGCAAGGGCGTATCACGCACGCCAGGCCCGACAAAATTAGTCACGGCATGTAAACCGACGTCATAATCCCGGCCATCAAGCCGGTAATAGGAATTGAGTCCGCCGAAGGCGTAATGCTTTTCCAGAATACAAACACGCTGACCAAAATACGCCAGCCGAATACCAGCCGCTAAACCCGACATGCCGGCGCCGATAATGATGACATCGTAATCCATGTCAAACAACAGCAAGCCAGTAATCGAACATGAAATGCACCTCTAGTGATTTCACTATTAGTATTGTGAGCCGCGAGCAGACGCTCGAATGCCAATACGCCCACTAACGCACCATAGGCTACCGCACGACAACAGAAAGCACGCTATAGTGTTCGAGATAAAAGTGGCCGGCCCAACGAGCTGCGCCGAAGTCCATGACCACAAGAAATACACATCACACGCCGACCCGCGCTGCTTCCACCACATTCATCTTCAACGGTGACTACACATGCAACTAAGCAGCCGTGACCGCAGCAAGCTTGGGTCCAAGATACGCCGCACAACTATCTAGCGTCGCAAGCTCAGGATATTCCTCTTTGGGTATCTCGATTTTGTAACGCTTGCGCAGCTCCATAACAATATCGAGAAAATCCATCGAATCGAGGTCTAGCTGATCCCGCAAGCGCACATCCGATTTGACATTGGAGACTTCCGCATCCGGTGCCACGACCGCAATGATATCCAGAATGATGTCTTTAATTCGCTGGTCGCCCATGGTTTCCTTAATACCTTTGTGTCTCGTGTTCGTCGACCTGTGATTCCCCCGGTCGCCTAATCCTTATACCGCTTGACAAGCACCGCGGAGTTAATGCCCAGCATACCAAACGAATTGTTCAGTATATATTCGACATCTCCCACGTCTCTTGCCTCATTAATCACTAGATTGCGTACCCGACACTTCGGCTCCACTTCCGAAATATTGATCGTCGCATGCACCATGCCATCGTCGAACGATCCAAGATTGCCAGCAAGTTCCAACGCGCCTGCCGCGCCCATGGCATGCCCGATGAAACTCTTCGTATTATTCACATACACATCGGGACATTCGCTAAACACATGCCCCAGCGCCACAGCCTCCTGCTGATCGCCCATATCAGTCGCCGTGGCATGTGTACTAACTATATCAACATCACCAGGCTTAATACCGGCCTTACCGATAGCCTGTATCATACATTCTCCGAGTCTTTCGGGAAGCGGCATGACCGGGTCACGGGCATCCGAATTCATCGCATACCCCACCACCTCAGCCACAATCGACGCGCCCCGCTTCTTAGCGTCACCAAGCCTCTCTAGAATATAGAGGCAACCGCCCTCGGAAACCACAATTCCATTCCGCTTAACGTCAAATGGCCGACAACCTTTGGTCGGATCCTAATCCCAGGCCAAGGCATTTTGCGCCGCGAAACTAGCAAAAATACCGAACGAGTGGATCGATTCCGACACGCCGCCGCATACCGCCACGTCAACCTCGCCCAATCGCAGCATCTGCAGCCCTTGAATCAGGCCTGCATTACCAGCCGCACAGGCAGCACCAATCGTGTAATGCGGGCCGTAAAGCCCCATATTCAGCGTCACTTCCCCCGCCGGATTGTTCGCTACCGTCCGTGGGTTGTGGTGATGCGTCCAGTATTTGGTGTCATAGTCATACTGGCGAATCGCGTCGATTTCATTTTCAGTTTCAACCGTACCGTGCTCGGTAATCCCTATATAAGTGCCCACCCGCCGTGTATCGATCGACTTGAGATCGATCGCGGCTGCATTGAAAGCTTCGTGCGCACAATAGATCGAAATCGACCCCGCTCTGGTACCTCGCCGTCGCTCTTTCCGCGATTGGTACTTCTGCTCATCAAACCCACAAACACCGGCAAGTACCGTGCCTATAAATCGGGTTTCGATAGTTGTTACACCCGACACACCGGCCAATAGATTCGCTCGGAATACCTCCAGGCAATCGCCATTGGGGGCTGTCAGGCCTACTCCTGTGATAACTATTCGCTCTAAGTCCGACATCCGCTCCGCACCCTGGGCCATCACGTTACTCAATTCGGTCCGCCCAGACGGCGGATTAGCAAGCCGTGCATCCTAGCAAATTCTCACGAAAATGAAACTTTTCCACAACCTATAAGCTCACGCCTCCCCTCACGCGGTGTTATAGCCTCTTTCCATCGACAAATCTGATTCTTTGCAGTCTTGTTCATCGCACCCGCTGAGCTAGGCTTTCCTGCGCTGTAACCATTCAACCAGTCGCTCTGTCCCCTCGTCGGTGGTAATGGCTGGTATGTATCCAAAGTCCTTATTTGCCGCCCGCATGTTAAAATAGTGAGATTGAGACAATTGCAGAGACACGAATCGGGTCATAGGTGGCTCAATCGTCAATCTCAGCGTCGAATAGGCAGCCTCCATAGCAGCGCCGACGCCGTAGGCCAACCACCACGGAATACGCCTGCGCGGTAGGTCAATGTTGAGTTTCTCTAGCAAATCGCCCAACCAGGACCACAAGCTTACAGGCTGTCCCTGACTAATAAAATAGGCCCGTCCCGCGCACGGACTTGTCGGAGAGAGCACCTCCGCCGCCTGAATGTGTGCTCGTGCAGCGTTGTCGATATATGTAATATCTACCAAATTCTTTCCGTTACCCACCTGCACAAGCCGACCGGCTTTGGCCCGCTCGACCACACGTGGAATCAAATGGGGATCGCCCGGCCCCCAGATGAGGTGCGGACGAATAGCTATCGTAGATAGATGCTGAGCATTAGCCTCCAACACCATACGCTCCGCAATCGCTTTTGTACGCGGATAATGGGCGAGGTATCGTTTTGGATAAGGCGTTGACTCGTCTACCCCGCATAGCGGCTGGCGACCAAACACCACACTCGGCGAACTGGTATAGACGAGCTTAGGCACGGATGCCTTCTTGCAGGCGTCGATCACATGAACCGTACCCTCGACGTTAATTTCCCAAAAGTCATTTCGCTTTCCCCATATGCTCGGTAACGCCGCAGCATGAAAAACAACATCCATCCCTGCGCACGCCTGACGTATGGCTTCGCTATCACGAATGTCAGCCTGCACAACGCGTACACCCATCTTTTCGAGCTGGGGATATCGGTTTCTTCCAAGTGCCACCACTTCGTCGCCTTGCTCATGAAGCATGTTGACGATATGGCTACCAAGAAACCCGCCGCCACCGGTGACCAGCGCTTTCATGACAAGCGGGCCTCCGCCCAAGAAGTCAGCACTTCACGATTGATCTTGACATTGTGTCTCGTATCGACAGGTAATTTGCGATGAAACATGAAACGTGTGATGTCGCGCGTCACATCAACATCGGCGGCTAATGCACGAAGCGCTACGCAAAAAGAATCCACACGCTGACCGGTAGGAAATCGCTCCGGGATAGGTTCCACGATAAGAACAGGCTCTTGCTGACCCGGCTCCCCTACGCCAACCAGCGCACTTTTTTCCACATCCGGATGCTGATTGAATATCGCTTCACATTGGTCGGCATATAACGATCCTTTATTCGTCTCAATCCGCTGCGACTTTCGGCCACAAAACCACAACCGTCCCGATTCGTCAAGATAACCAATATCCCCCATACGATGCCATAGCGTATCGCCATCAGCCATTTTTGCATGAGTCGTAGCCGCCGGCTGTGCGTAGTAACATTTTGTCACCATCGGACCACGTACGACAATTTCACCGCGCGTTCCCTGCGGCACCAACAGATCATCCGTCCAGTTCGCAATCGCCTTATCCGTAATACGAATGATACGAACCTCAGCATCGGGCAGCGGCTTACCCACACACGTACCTGCCCCGCGTATGGTTTGCGGACCACTATCTTCAACCACAGCTAATCCTGAAATGGACGCAACTGGCAGCGATTCCGTGGCCCCATACGGCGTATGCACATCCGCACCATCCGTCAGTGCGCAACGCATAGTGCGTATAACCTCTGGAGAGACCGGCGCACCGGCTATGAGTATGCGGCGCAATGATGGCAGCGTGATTTCATGTTGCAGACAATAATGTCCCACCCGTCGCCAGATAGCCGGTGAGCCGAACGTATTGGTAACGCGATGATCGCGGATAGCTTCCACGATTCGAGCCGGGTCTACCTGTGCCGGACGCGACGGGTCCATATCGGGGATGACACACGTCATACCCATCGCAGTGCTAAACAAGGCGAACAACGGAAACGCCGGCAAATCCACTTCGCCCCGTTCGATGCCATATTGCTGTTGAATCATGCGTACCTGCGCATCAAACATGCCATGTTCGTAGACAACACCCTTCGCCGGCCCCGTACTCCCTGATGTAAAGAGAATAGCTGCGGTCTCCGTGGCACACGTGGGAACTGGAGAAAACCTCGGCGTAGCCTTACCCGCTAACTGACTTAGACTATCTCCTCCCCACATCCAGCGCCGACCAACCGTCACCACATGCTTAACACCGGGAAATGCACGGCGCTTAACAATGCGAATCACATGAGCGAGTGGGATACCGATGAAGCCGTGTAAATCGACCTGTTTGACGCAATCCAATAACCGCTTGACGCCCATGCCGGGATCGATCATCACGGGAACCACACCCATCTTGAACAGGGCGAAGGCTAGTCCGACAAACTCCACGCCCGGTCTAACCATCATGAGCACACGAGCGCCGCGTTGAAAACCCGCGGTATGAAGTCCGTTGGCGTAGCGATTGGATAGTGCTTCCAGCTCGGCAAAGGATAATGTTTTGTAGATGGCCTTACCCTGAGCATTGCGCGATTGCGTCACGATCACAGCCGGGTGGTCAGGAACTTCACGGGCCATTCTCGGTAGATGGTTGGCCACGTTGCATGTTTTCGGTATGTTGACCTTATGGTGAGAGGAAAGCTTGCCTGTTGTTGCTATCACGATCCTCGAAACCCTTGATATTGTGCTGTAATATAAAACGATGCTTAGCCGATGAAACTATACAGGTCTAACTATCCGATGTCGATGTTGAAACGAACAACAACCTCATTCACCTTGCCAAGGCCCATAGCATCACGACGTGTGCGTCCTCGATTTATTCGAAATGCGTTTAGTAGTCGTTCGTCCGCGCAGGCTCCCGACTCGTCGGGATTTAATTTCGCCCTCGGATCGATTGTGGGGATATGTTGTTGGGCGGCTATTTCTTCGATCACTTACGCACAGATTCCGCTCGATCAATCACTGCGATCCGCTATTTCCAACTTACCCCACGTACAAACCGTCGCCGGTGTCTGTGTGTTAGACGTCGCCACCGGGGCTACCATTTTCACGCATCATGGTGACCGCGCCATGATCCCAGCTAGTACGATGAAAGTGTTTACCATTACCGCAGGTGTACTAGAGCTTGGCCGCGACTTCACCTTTGACACGATCATGGGGACGGATGGCACGAACGTATACATCATCGGCAGTGGCGATCCGGGCTTTGGTGATCCGAAAATTGCCAGAGCACAAGGTCAATCGGTGACTAGCGTTTTTGAACGCTGGGCGGATATTCTCATCGAGCAGGGCATGACGACCATCCTCGGCGACATCGTCATCGACGCATCGATTTTCGACCAACAACTCATTCACCCCGCATGGGAACAGTCCGACCTTGGCAAATGGTACGCTACCCCGGTCAGCGGACTTAACATCAACGACAACTGCCTGGACATCACCGTAAAACCGGCAGCTACACTAGGCGCGCCCGCGTTAGTCAGCATTATTCCAGATAATACGCTCGCACGGATTGTTAACAAGTGTCGTAGTGGTGGCAAGGGTAAGCCGGTGTTGCATCACCCGCCGGGTACCAGGGAATACCGCATTTCGGGAAGATGCACGAAGCGCTGGCCATTCGGGCCGGTTGCCTTTCCCGAACCAGCCGCCCTTACCGCCGACGCCTTTCGTGTCATACTCCAACGCAAGGGTATAGCCTTCGCCGGGCAGTTACTTCACCGGCGCGTGCGACAAGAATCCGGCCAACTATCACCCGAAGTGTTCGTATTGGACGTCCACCGAACCGGCATGGCTGACATCCTTGGTCGCATCGGAAAAAATAGTCAAAACCTTTTTGCGGAATGTCTATTGAAACGCATCGGCGTTGAATGGTCTCAGCGTCATGGCCTTACCCATGCGAGCGGTTCGTGGGAATCAGGATCACGCGCGATTGTCGACATTCTCACACGATCGGGCGTCGACACGAACGGGTTAATCGTCTCCGACGGTTCGGGTCTGAGTCGAGAGAACCGCTGCTCCGCGCGACAATTAGCTATCGCACTGATGCACGCACACCGACAATCCGGAGGCGAACTCGTATGGCAGAGCTTAGCCGTACCAGGTGAAAGCGGCTCGTTACGAAGGAGGATGAAGGGATTGAAGTCCGTCCTGCGCGGTAAAACAGGAACCATGCGCGGCATCAGCGCATTAGCCGGGTACGTGGATACAAAATCCGGTAGACGACTCGCGTTCGCCATGATGTTTAATGGCTATCGTGGACCAAGCGCACCGTATAAAGCCATCCAAGATCGCATCTGCCAACTACTAGCCGATAGTCACTAGCACCTACATCGCTAATCATTTGATAAATGAGCACCTTATCCGAGCCGCAAGCGCCAGCGCCCGGTGTCTTCGGACGGTCACACACACCATAAATGTTCTATGCACTCGCACGCAGGTAACGTGTTGAAGACACGGGTCGCTCGCGCTCGCCGCTCGGATTTGGCCGTCATTCCCACACGGGTATTCGTCACTCCCGCGTCGGTGGGAATCCATCCGGGTAGGGCAGGTCGTTCTTTCGTCAATGCCAATTGGCGGAAGGTTGACCTGCCTGAAGTCATAGGCATCCGCGACCGCTGTGATAGTCGAATCAGAGCCGCACGGCGCCAGCCTGCGGACCAGCGCACGTCATCAAGATTACTTGCGTCAACAAGACCACCAGCACCAACTTGTCAGCGTGTCACTAGGCTTGCGCCGTGGTGCTCTGACAAGGTCTCACACTACCTAACATCGCAACCCAAAGACAAGTCCGGGCGTGATAGTAAAAGGCAGGTCAACCTTTCGCTTGGGGGCGAAAGAACGACCTGCCCTACGGGTTGAAAATCAATTGAAATTGGGCGAAGTCGCGTAGGTCTACATGATCGTCGAAGTTGAGATCGATACATGCGCAACCGGGGTTTGGCCCACCAGCGGGTCCGTCTAGGCACGCATCGAGATTTACAAAATCGTTTAGGTCAAAGATGTCGTCGATATGGCATACACCTTCTTCGTATGCGCCCATGTCCAGATAGGTTACGACGCCGACGCCAGTATCCAGTACGTTAATGTTATCAATGATTCGCGTCTTGCCGTCGAGATCGGCTGCGCCACCACCGACACTCAAGTAAGCATCATAGTCCGCAGCGTCGATGCATGGTGAACCGGGCAAGAGGCGCAGATCGTCATCTGCAGTGCCAGCGAGACCATCAAGCCCGAGTGGATCAACGAATAGCGGGTCGGCGTCGATGTTGCCGCCCCCGTCCAAGCCCAACAACGAGTCCCATGCCGCACTGCCACCGCTACCTCCTATGTTACTGAAGTTTATCGTAGTTAGGGCACCACTTGTGTTAATTATCTCATTAGGGCCATCGCCCCACATAATACAGTTGGTCATAGCCACGGTGACGGATCCCGTGGAATTGTTGTATATTCCGCCCCCATACTGGGTAGCGCTATTCTCGCTGAAAGTGCAATTGTATAATCCTATAGTGCTGCGGAAATCATTGTATATTCCACCACCTCTTTTGGAAATGTTTCCGCTAAACGTGCAATTGGAAAAAGTCGTACTGGAACTGACCTCGTTAATTACGCCGCCGCCGGCAGTTATAGCTGTGTTGCCGATAAACGTGCAATTATTCACAGTCGGACTACTTTCGTAGTTTTGCATCCCGCCGCCGCTGCCACCGCTAGCCGTGTTGCTGATGAACGTGCAATTACTCACAGTCGAACTAGAACGGAAGTTAGACATCCCGCCGCCTCCCCAACGACCCGTGTTGTTAATGAACGAACAGTTGGTCACTGTTGGATTGGAATTGCCATTAGCCATCCCTCCACCACCACCAGCAGCAGTGTTTCCACGGAATGTGCAATTGGTTAATATTGGATTACTCAATCTGTTTAACATACCTGCACCAACCGCATGAGTTGTATTTCCGACGAATGTACAATTGATCAATGTGGGATTGGAATTATCATTATACATTCCACCGCCGTTACCATCGGCACTATCCGTCCAATTATCGATAAAAGCGCAATTGATTAGCATTGAGCTGCTGTCTACATTAAACATTCCGCCACCATAGGTCGCACGATTTCCGATGAACATACAATTGGAAACTGATGGACTACTGAGGGCGTTGTACATGCCACCGCCAGAACCAGCTCGATTTGTGAAAATGCAATCGTGCACTGTCGGACTACTGTCGATATTGATCATACCGCCGCCGATTGGAACCTCGGTAGCGGTTGTGTCCCCCGTTCCTCCCGTAATCGTAAACCCATTCAACACTGTCGCCGACGTTTCTCCACTTACGCATCGAACCACCGAGATAGTTTCCCCCGCAGCCGGCACACTTGAAGCGTCGATGATAGTCGTCGCCGGACCGTCCGAACTACGAAGCGTGATGGCTTTACCTAGAAAGTCGATAGCCTCGAAGTACGTACCGGATGCGACTTCGATTGTGTCGCCGTTTATTGATGCGTCGATGGCGACCTGGATGGAGCAATAGGGATCAACTAGGCTCCCGGATCCGGGGCCTGGGCAGTTGTCGTCGTCTACGTAAAGGGTAGTCTGACCGCTGGCGGCGCAACACAAGGCTAGCGTGATCACCAGCGCTGATAGACGCGGCATTTGGAGCCGCTTATAGGTTGTGCTTTCGGTAGTCATCAAGACCAAACCCCTCCGCTGAGAAAATGAAATCCGCTGACCTTAGATGACCCATGCTAACGATAAGCCTGCTCGATTACAAGCAAATTCGTAAGCGTTTGGACTGATTGGATTATGAGGCCGATAAAGGGATAGGGTGGTATATGGGGATGATCCGAGCCGCAAGCGCCAGCGCCCGGTGTCTTCGGACGGTCACACACGTCATAAATATTCCTTGCCCTCGCGGAAAGTATAGCGTTTCGAAAACACGGGTCGCTCGCGCTCGCCGCTCGGATTTGTCCGTCATTCCCACGCAGGCGGGAATCCAGCATGTGTCCACCATCCTTCGGGTTGGGTGGCCCATGTCCTTCCTTTTGGACATGGGGGAATTGATGATGTACGATGGATGCCCCTTCGGATACTTCCCGAAGGATGAGGGACGGATCTTGTTTCGAATAGCAAAGAAAGTGTCACTGCCATAACACTGTCATCAAACGGAACATCCTTCCCCCACCCTTTGCCAGTAGGCAAAGGATGGGGCACCCAGCACCCGCGCTGGTTCTAATCCATGGTTATGGCAACGGACCAGTAAAGCCTGGCAGTGAGATAGCTAAATCTTCCAGATCAAAATCCCCGTCCCCATCGACATCGCCGGGAACAGCTTGATTAACCACGAGTATCACCGGATCACTAATCGTCTGGGGGCATGAAAACGGATCATGGCCAGCTAGACCAACGACGACATCGTATACTCCAGCGTCTGCACTAGAGGCCGCGCTTATCGCATAGCTCGCTTGCGTGGCGTCCACAATATCAACGCCGTTAAATCGCCATTGATAGAAAAGCGGATCCGCTGCATTGGCCATGACAGAAAAGATGGCTGGCTGACCTGCGATAACTGTTTGACTAACCGGCTGGAGCGTTATTTGAGGGGCTGAGGGAGCTAATAGCTCTAATACTAAGGTACTTGTCACTGAATTGAGGCCACCTATCATAACCGTGCGTTGTCTGGCGCTATCATAAGCAACCACTGGCTTATGCCGAGCTAAATCACCAACAGTGATCGCATCCAGAATGGGTCCGCGTAACATCCAATCCTGTCCGTCCCATTCCCAAATGTCACCTAGAAATTGCGGACGGCTGCCGGCATACATTACAGTGACCTTACGAACACTATCGTAGGCCATACCATGAGACTTGCGCGCAAGTGGAACCATCGCCCCAACATGCGTATTACGTTGTAGCCAGGAATCACTAACTCGATCGTATTCCCAAGTTTCGTTCAGCAAGCCGTTATCATCCTGCCCACCAAACAGTACGACGACATCTCGGTCCGCGTCGTAACTCATCTTGTGATATCTTCGCGCCGGTGGTGCATTAACTGGAAACTGTTGAGACCACATCGTTCCGTCGTACTCCCAAGTTTCCCGTGAAAGCATTGTGCCTGCATTATCAAATTGCCCGCCAAACGTCAGCACGACGTCGCGTTTGGAATCGAATGCCAGATCGAAGTTAATGGCCTGTGGCCCAGGATTTAGTGACGAATTGCGATTTGTCCATGTAACGCCATTCCACTCCCATACCGCTAAGTTTACTACAGCTACACAGACCCCGCGACTGGAATCGAAGACCATGTCTACAGCAGCATCGTTGGGGACGAATATATCCGGCCCAGCGGTGCTTACGTTAGCCCAGGAAATGCCATTCCATTCCCATGTGATGTTGCCACCAACGCCCCCTGTACTTAGATGATACACTGTGACCTGACGAAGGCTATCGTATGCGCCGGTAATAGTATCATTGCCCGAAAATGGCGCTGGTACAGTTGGGCTTCGATTAGTAAGCGTGAGGCAATCCACCTGCGCAAAAGCGGGTAAGGCCATCATGCCGCAAAACAACATAATGGCACTGATACGGTATGTAGATAATAATGTATGACCTGTACTTGACATATTTTCACCTTCCTAACATGCACAAAAAACCTTGCGCGATCGAACATTCGTCGATGTTGTACGAACAAACGGCGAAAAGATGACCAAGTGCTACACGACCTAAGATGAGGTCATGCATCCTTTAATCACTTCTTAGCGTTACCGGCGACCCGAACACTTCACCATAGTAACGTGTTGGCTTCTACATTCCAAGCACAAAATGAAGAATGTATGGAATGAATAGACCGATATTCGAGGCCAATTCAAGCACATGAATACGCATGCCGTCATCCATTACTTGATAGGTGGTCAACCTGTCGGCGTTGCCCATGCCTCCCTATTGGACATGGGAGTCGATGATATACGCTCCATATCATGCCCGGGCGCTTATGAAGATATGACGAACCAGTTGTAGAGCGAATTCCACCCGCCGGCCAAATCCGAGCGACGAGATGGGTGCCCCATCCTTTGGGTACTCCCAAAGGGTGGGGGATGGATCTTGTTTCTTAAGGCGTTGCAAGTGTCACTGTCATTGCACGAACATCTTTCCCCCACCCTTTGCCAGTAGGCAAAGGATGGGGCACCCAGCCAATCAAATCCGAGCGGCGAGCGCAAGCGACCCGTGTCTTCAAAAATGTCACTCGCGACGCGAGCACATAGAACTTTCACAGCATGTGTGACCATCCGAAGACACCGGGCGCTCGCGCTTGCGGCTCGGAAAGAAAAAAAGTGAATGATCTAGTGCAATTCTTTTTCGAAAATAACCACGTTACTGGCTGTGAATGTATCGTAACGCATGCCGACTAAATCAAAGCCTTCGGTGATGGCTACATGAAGCATGGGTCGGTGCTGGTTACGACATTCGAACCGGAGAATGGCATAGTCATGATCTTTGGCCCACGCCGACTGCGCCTGCATGAGTTGGATAGCTACCCGCTGCCGTCTGAAATCCGGTAGTACACCACACAGCCAAGAAAAATACGTCGAAGGCATCAATTCAAAACCGATAATGAACCCCACGTGCATGCCCTCGATCATAGCCACGATCATGGTCTCGTTGTGTCGACCTTCAAAGCGACGACGAAAAAAATCTGCATCAACACCAGGAGAAAAAACTTGGTTGTATAGGTCCGTGATGAGCTCTACTTCACTTGGACCTACCACAATGATTTTCGAATCGGCCATAATTTATTCGCGTCTTTCAATTGTTCGTCCAAGATCACCAAAGTATACATGACGCCAAGCAGATTGTTCAAATTTCACCGTAAACCGCAAGAGACCGCCACCATATACCCATTGGCAAGTCGTAAAAAATGACTCCGCACAAGCAGCGTCCATATAACAAACGCAACAGCCATACGCGTCATACGATCTCACATCGGTGTTTTAATGCCGCAAGCACGGGTGATACACCAAGCTTTTCTCGCTTCAAACAATTGAAAAACCCCCATTAACGCGGCCACGCCAACCAGCGTCCAACGCCATGTAGCATTCGTCGGCCATGCAGTCCACCAACATGCGACACCTGCACCGATACAAAGTAAGCCCGAAATGGCTCGAGCGACCCGACCTGCAAAATCGATATTTCTTTTCATGGGCAATCACACCTCCCTCGCATGACCACACTCCGAACACCGTCCCACCGTCGTACCCCGTAGATCATAGCCGCATTGTACGCATCTGCCCTCCCCATGCGCAACGACCATCACGCGACCAAATATATTGGAGGATAAATAGAGACCCAGTACCAACAACATGGGGTATACGCGGGCGACCTTCCTCGATGCTAGCCAAGTAGAAGCGACGAGTAACGCAACAAGGAACATCACAACCGCAATACATAGACTCACCACGCGCCATCTGGGGTCCAACCGTAACTGAGTGTGACACGCATCACAATGAAAGAGACGCCGCAGCGAACGATCATTGATACGCCCTTTCCAAGGCAGCGGTGTACCACAGTCAGGACAAGACGTTGACCACATTTATTTATGCTCCGCATCGCTACACACGTTGGCTCCCTCATTATAGCCGTCTCGTCTTTCCGTATAGTGTCACTTTCACGAAAATCGCCTCGGCGGTTTTGATCGTATGTCTGCAGGCTCAGGCCATGCGGCTCTGACTCGGCGTATCAACCCCGCCGATACTGTCACATAACCACCTCACCAACCTTTTGTGGCTACCCAGCTCGGGCATTGCGTAGTCTATCGCTCTAAGCTACTTTTATGTCCATGGTTGAAACCTGCCCAATGAACGCACGGCTTTATCACGGCTTGATGCTATGCAGTGGGCTGGTACTTATACTCACGTGGCTGAGTGGTTGCCAAACCCCACGCCAGTCAGCGTCCAATGATACCACGCAGACGGATCGATTGATTCGCACTTATCCAGAACTACGTAGTGGTCGCTTCGCCATTATTTCAGATTATGAAAATGCCTCGCACATGGAATTAGTGCACCTAAGCGGCGCATCTGAGCAAGCGCGGTGTGTACTCGATACCCGTCGAGGTCGCAACGATACCGGTCGCCATTGCTTATCATTCACCGCAGGCTCTGCCCATGATGCCGTTGTCTTTAGTAACCAACATGCCGAAAACTGGTTTCTTAGACGAGATTGGCGCGATTACGACCTATTGATGATGTCGGTCTATTCTCCCATACAACATACCCAACTACAACTAACCATATCCGCCGGATCGCCGCGCGATCGCACTTCCGTGGAAACGCTCCTGCAACTTCATCATGGCTGGAATGAACTCAGCATCGATCTCGCGGAGGTCGGAGAGCGCGTTCCATTGGATGACGTGCGCGAGATGAGTCTATCGCTATCTCAAATCAGCAAGCCGATCAATCTACTTGTGGACGACATTATCCTGACCGGTCATCGTGAATCTATGCTCGGCGACCCTGAAAACAAAGAGGGACGACTCTACGTCCAAAGCGTCGGGCGTCGTTGGCGGATCGGCGCAGGGGCGAAATTCGAGCTTGTCTTTGCCAATGGACAAATTACCAGTTGGTATCATTTGCCGAGCGACCCATATCGTCTTCACAATCTATGTCAGCACACCGCCCTCGGACCAACACCCATCCGCGCTGAACTTTCATCCGTTACTGCGAACGACTTCGACGAACTTGGGCGCCGTGTGGTTGTACATTCACAACTTGCGGAAATGAATGACATACGGATCGTCTTGGAAACCACATGGCGCTTTGTGGATGACCCAGCGCAAGCTTATGCCAATCGCCCACGCCAACGATGGACGTATACCATTTATGCGACGGGTCAAGTTTTCGTTGATGTGCAAGCCACGCAACGAAGCGCGAATGCCAATACGGGCGACATGGGATTAGCCGTGTCTTTAGCCACACGTGATGGTGACCTTGTACAAACGCATAACCCATCGGAAACCCAAAGCGCGACCGATGCCCCACCTTATGCGTTAGTACGTTTTCGTACTGCTGATGCAGCCCTTCTTTTCATGGCGCAATCCAATCACGCAGAAGCGCATAGCCAAATGGTCGAACAATTAAGTCGTGACCAAGATCGAACCACCATCGTCTACTTAGCCAATACAGGTTCTGAAACGATGGCCCATTGGACCGCCCAGCTGTTTCTTACGTCAAGCCAATCGTTGAGTGATGCTGAAGCGCAACAACGTGCCCTGGCTTTTGGACGTGGGGTGTCGGTTGAGTTGGAACTTGGCGAGGCGCAGAACTCACAAGGCCACACAACTTCACAAGCATGGCTTAATCGGGCAACAGGCAGTATATCGCTCATCCCGACCCAAGGACGGATTCGCTTGCGATTACCCGGCGCACCGCAAACCTTATTCTCCCCAGCTTTCCAGGTGACAGGCCCAGCCGACGCATCAGCCTGGGTTTATGTTGACAACCTCTTAATCAAACATACCTCCCACAACAAGCACGGTCAGTTGCTTTTTCAACTACCCCAGGTCATACAAAAACCTACAGTCGTGGAAGTCCTTTACCAACAGGACTAGACAATTCGACGACTTGACAATATGAGCAAATCAGCCTATACTGTGGTGCTCGGTACTTACGTAAGTACTTGCTATTAAAGAGGTTATGCTTCATCGCAAGAACTCAACCGCGACACCTGTGAGGTACACGGTTTGGCTAAGAAAGTGAAAAAAACTTCCGCCGCTAAGCGTCGCACAACTAAAAAGAAGACGGTGCGTAGCACCAAGGCGCGCACATCCAAGAAAGTTAAAAAATCCAAACGTGCCTCCACATCTACCAAGCGTAAATCGACCGCTAAGAAAGCCGTAACTAAGAAAAAGTTAGCGGCCAAGGTCAAACGAAAGGTGAGTGCGAAGAAGTCCACCAAGAAGACTATCAAAAAGACCGCTTCCAACAGAAAGACGAAAAAGGCTGCGTCATTCAAACGCAAAACATCCACAGGAAAGACACACGCTAAAGCTTCCTCCAAAAAGAAAAAATCTACCACTGCCTTGAAAAAAGCGAGCAGCGCAAGTAGGGCAAAGAAAAAACCAACGCGACCCAAACTATCCGTCCGCATAGGTATGGACATCCCTAAAAAAACACCGGCCTCGCAGCGCCTAGCCAATCACAAAGCCGTCGCCACGGCTTCGACCGAAGATCCGATTCAATTCGTCGAACAGCGCAAAGTACCCAAGACCACGCTACGCGCTAAAGAACTTCGAGAATTCAAAAAGTTGTTACTCCTAAAACGCGAAGAACTCACGGGTGATGTTAATCATATGGCTGGTTCTGCTGCACAAGCAGCGGGGGCAGGTGGTGCGGAACACTCATCCGCCCCTGTACACATGGCTGACCTGGGCACTGATAATTGGGAACATGAATTCACACTCGGTTTAATTGTCAATAAGCAAAAACGTATTCACGAAATCGACGACGCGCTAAAGCGTATTGAGAACAAAACATACGGCGTCTGCGTCGCCACGCACAAAGCGATCAGCATGGCTAGGTTACATGCCAAACCTTGGGCGAAGTATTGTATCGAATATGCTAGAGCGCGCGATGAAGGTCGAGCTTAACTGTCCGTGTCATGCGTCCCATGAATAAATCTCAACAACCAGAAACGCAACACGCCGACGATGATGCCCGCGCACTCACACATCTAACGGCGCATGGTCGATTTTGGATTACCGCGATCATCTTTGTATGGTTGGATTTGTGGTCCAAACATTGGGCGTTTTCTACGATCAAACCACACGAACCCCGCAGTGTTATCGATGGATGGCTCATCTTCCGCCGATCACTTAATGACGGAGCGGTGTTTGGATCATTCAGTGGGCAGACGGAGCTTTTTATTGTGGCTTCGATATTGGCGCTGGCATTCGTCGTTTATCTTTTTGTTCAAAGCCCTAAACGTTCGTTCTTATTGCACATCGCGCTGGGTCTAATCCTCGCCGGTGCCGTCGGGAATATGTACGATCGCACCTTTGTCAAAGCTGACATCGTCAGCATGAAAAATAATCCCGGCGAACCACGACAGGTGGTCATTGGAAAAATCGTATCCGACGAGGATTCCCCGAACATTCTCATCGGTGTATGGCCGGAAGGCACGTTTACACAATCCTTTGCAAGAGCAGATGTGATTCAGCGGCGGCAAGGCGTGGTACGAGACTTTATTAAATTCGTACCCAACCTACCGCTATGGTTGCCGATGATTGGCGGTCGAGAAGCCTGGCCTTGGGTGTTTAACATTGCCGACGCCTCCTTAGTTTGTGGTGTCATCTTTTTGTTACTGACGTCCAGCCTGAACCGACGTGTGCCGACATAGCGCTTTGCCATGGTTGAAGTGAAGAGTTGGACTTAACCGAGCCGCGCCCGTCAGGAAGCGGTTGCCGGGTGATTCCAGATGGTCCGCTCCCTCACGGTCGCGGCTCGGCGTACACGTCAATTGATGCGTGACAGAGTGATACTCGACTCGATGGTAGTTAACCAACGCCTGCAAAAAACGCCTCTAAGGCGAATCAGCCATGAATTCAACCTTTGATCTCGACATGATGAACCTAGCCCTGCGATTGGCTCGCAAAGGAGAGGGACGCGTCGAACCCAACCCCATGGTTGGTTGTGTCATTGTTAAAAACAAGAGAATGTTAGGTCAAGGATATCACGCTCGATTCGGTGGACCTCATGCGGAAATACGAGCACTGCAAGATGGCCATTCTCAGGTAAGGGGGGCCACGGTTTACGTTACGTTAGAACCCTGCTGCACGACTGGAAAAACACCACCTTGTACTGTGGCGCTGATCCGGGCCAATGTGAAACGCGTGGTAATTGCCACGAAAGACCCTAATCCGAACGTAAGTGGCCGGGGCATCCAACGCCTGCGGCGCGCGGGTATGGTGGTTGATGTCGGCACAGGTGAACAAGAAGCCCGCGAACTCATCGCCCCTTTTGCTACCCGTATGCTCTTACAACGACCGTATGTGATCACTAAATGGGCACAAAGCCTGGATGGTAAACTAGCGACGTATCGCGGTGATTCGCAGTGGATTTCCTGTGAACATTCCAGGCGCTTGGTTCACCGTCTGCGATCCCGCGTAGATGCCATCATCGTAGGTGCCGGTACGGCGATAAAAGATGACCCGCGTCTTACCGCCCGCGAAGTGCGCATGCGCCGCGTCGCCAAGCGCGTCGTGCTCGACGGTTCGTTGCGCATCAAGACATCGTCCCAGCTCGTGCAATCCGCCCATCAAACACCGCTCATGATATTCACAACCAGTGCTCAGTGTAAAACGAAAAAATCCGTGTCACTGGAACGGCACGGTGCATTGGTTATGGCTTGCAGATCAAGCCGAGGGTTACTCCAGCCGAGTGATATATTACACAAGCTAGCCGCCATGGATTGTACCAACGTATTGATAGAAGGTGGCGCTAGCGTGCTCTCTTCATTTCTCACGGCGGGCTTCGTGGATGAAGCCCTCGTATTCACAGCCCCCATACTAATCGGCGGCGATAAAGCACCAAGCGTATGGATGGGAAAAGGTCATGCCACCATAGCAAAGTCACTCCATTCTCACACCGTAAAGACATCAAAATCGGGCTGCGACATCGTGCATCAACTGCGGCTGACCGATCTGCCAACACCATGATAAACAGAGGGCGCTGCAGACCACATGATCTGCAACGCCCTGCTACTCTATCTGCATCCTCTTACTTGAACGACTTTATCAAGGCACGCTGTTTGTACTAGGCCCGGTGATCTCTCGTTGCCAGAAAGCGGCGTCTTGCAAGTCTACGTCGCAGTCGCCATCCGTATCAGCCAGCAAGGTACCGTTGGGCTGCACTTGTACACCAGGTGGCGTAAAGTCGCACACATCGACATCGTTGGGCACACCGTCATTGTCAATGTCCGGATCACAGCGGTCGCCTTTCCCGTCGTGATCAAAATCCGCTTGGCCGGGATTAAACACGAAACGACAATTGTCACGTAGATCACACACACCGTCTTGGTCCGCATCACGTATCAAGTGAACGCACGTACCGTCACGGCAGAAATCCACCGTACACGGATCGTTGTCGGCGCAATCCGTATTGGCTCGGCAGCAAGTCGCCGTACCGGGCAACGGAGCCACATGTTTGCAGAAACCCGCATTGCAAATATCCCTTGTACAGTTGTCATTGTCATCGCAATCCGTATCGGTTCGGCAGCACAGGAAATCATACCTACAAATACCGGCGACACATACATCCCTCGTACAATCCCGTCCGTCGTCGCAATGGGCATCCGACAGACAGCAATTCGGGCTTGTATCATCTAATTTTCGCACACACACACCGTTGACACAATTTTCAACGGTACACGGGTTGCCGTCGTCACAATCAGCCGCGGTTGTACAACACGTATTTCTTCGTCGACATTTTCCGTTATCGCAAACATCTACCGTGCAATCGTTATTGTCATCGCACTGATCATCGGAAACACAACATAATTGCCGCTGACGACAGAAGCCGTTGACACATACATCAAGGGTGCAGCGATCACCATCTTCGCAATCAGTATTTAAGATACAACAATTCGGGTTGGACGTATCAACAATGGTAATACAACTACCTTGATAACAGCGGTTAATAGTGCAAGCGTTTCCATCATCGCATTCTTCGTTTGTCTGACAGCAAATATACTTACGCTCGCAGACACCATTGTTGCATATTTCGCGGGTACATGGGTTACCGTCATCACAATCCATATCCGTTGAGCAGCATATATCGACGTGTCGACATTCATTACACTCGCAAATATCTCTTGTACAATCATCACCGTCGTCGCAATCCACCGCCGTATCACAGCACACGCGACGCTGCACACATCGTCCGTTAACGCATCGATCCAACGTACAATGGTCGCCGTCTTCACAGTCAAGGTCCTGACTGCAACAATTGGGATTGTTTGGGTTGGTGACATGACGACAAATACCGTCACGACAGAAGTCGCGGGTACACGGATCGCCATCATCGCAATCCGACGCACTACGACAGCATATAAATCGATGCTCACATCGACCATTCAGGCAGGCATCCAAAGTGCATCTATTACCGTCGTCGCAATCTCCGTTCAAGGTGCAACAGGTGTCACGATGACGACAATAGCCGGCATCGCAAACATCATTCGTACAAGCATCCTGATCATCACAGTCGATATCTTCCCGGCAGCAAATCTGCCTGTGAACGCAATTACCGTTAACACACGCATCGCGGGTACAATCATTGGCATCGTCGCAATCAGCGGTTGATTGGCAACAATTGGGTAATTGTGGATCTTGCACATGCTGGCATTGCCCGGTAACCGGATTGCAACGGTCTATCGTACAAGGATTATCGTCGTCGCAATCGATATTTCCTCGACAACAAACAAAAATACGTTCACACGTCCCATCCGCTCGACATCGTTCCTGTGTACAGTCGTTTCCGTCGTCACAGTCCACATCATTGCGGCAGCATCCCCGTAGTTTTGGATCGGGTACGGAAACGCACGTAAAATCTCGGCAAATATCACGGGTGCATGGTAAACCATCATCACAGTCGCTATCATCTCCACAGCATTCAGGATTGTTTACATCCGGAACGTGTCGGCAACTATTCACCACGCACTTGTCTATGGTGCAGATATTTAGATCATCACAATCCAGATCTGCCAGACAACAGACATCTCGACTAAAACATTGTCCATTGATGCATCTATCAGCCGTACATGGATTGTCATCATTACACTGATCGTCATTTTTACAGCAAGTATAGATATGCCGACATCGGCCATTGGCGTCACAAAAATCTCGCGTGCAGTTATTCGTATCTGCGCAGTCTAAATCACTTGTGCAACAGTCTGGATTATTCGGATCAAGCATATTTCGGCACAGGCCATCGACACAGAAATCACGCGTACATACGTCACGGTCATCACAATCTCGATTAAAACGACAACAGCCGGGAAGGCTCAGGTCAGGTTCATGGATACACCGCTGCCCGTCACACTTGTCCACCGTGCAATCGTTGCCGTCATCACAATCAGCATCAAGATCACAACAGACAAAGATGTTTTCACACAGTCCATTGTTGCAGCGATCGACGGTGCATTTATCATCATCGCGGCAGTCTTTATGGGCTTGGCAACATCCCGTTACTATGATGTTCTTGCACGTATTCTGGATACACAAGTCTTCGGTACAGACATTACCATCGTCGCACTCAGGATCGCCCACGCAACACCCGGCGAAGGTTGGGTTGGGTATGAATTTGCATGTACCATCAATACATACATCCTCGGTGCATGGACTGTCGTCGTTGCAGTCTTCATCGAATCGGCAACAATTAGCAATCGTTGTGTCAGGTTGATGGATGCATTGGCTATTCACGCACGCATCTTTGGTGCAATTATTGAGGTCGTCACAATCCGCGTCTGACTGGCAACATAAATCAATATGTCTACAGCTATTTTGAAAACAAAAATCACGCGTACAGGCTATCCCGTCGTCACATTCCGCGTCAATATCGCAAGGAAGAGTCTGTGCGCTGACCGCACATACTGACACTAAAACAGGTAGTAACCATACAATAACAAAAAATCTGGACATGAAACTCAAACGCTCGGCTATTCGATTCATCAATTTAATCCTTATGTGATTCGCACAGACAGTGCCGCAAAACAGAAGCCTCTTCCGCATAGACATTCCCCCCATGCGATGTTAGCCCTCGATCATTTACATCTCAAGAAAAAATTTTATTTTTATCAGTCGTTCCTGAGTACCACCGTTGCGCAGACATCCCCCCTCATGATTTCATAGACATGTTCACGATAGTTTTTGACTAGAAAATGAATTAAATTAGAACTGTACTCGCATGACATCCACCCGGTAGTTTCTCTTCCAACATCAACCACCCGACATCACATCGATTCGATCCACCGCCGTCCGTCGACGGAAATCGAACGGCTTACTCGCTAGTAAGAATGGTCGATGTTGAGAAACGCTGATGAGCAGCGCAAGTACGATGAAGTTGCTTAGCAAGCTGCTTCCGCCATACGACACAAAAGGAAGCGTCATCCCCGTGATCGGCAATAGTCCAATCGTCATACCCACGTTGATTAACACCTGGGCAGCCAGCAGCGTTACCGCACCAACGGCCAGTAATCTACCGAATGGATCCGTCGTCACCGAGGCAATGCGCACCCCGGCTATGACGATAGTGACATAACAAAGCAGCACCACACCACAGCCAATAAAGCCCCATTGATGACCGATGAGAGAAAAGACGAAGTCGTTGTGTCGATCGGGAAGGAAATAATGACTGACGTAAACACCATTTCCCCAACCATGCCCTAGCCAACCGCCGCTACCCACCGCGTTCTTGGAATGCACAAGTTGATAGCCCGAACTCGCCTCCCATTCCATCGCTTGTCGTTTGGTCGCTAAAAATTCATAATCTTGCGGGCGATCAATCACTGCTTGGCGCAGGTTATCATTTTGCAATAGAACCGAAGCTACGCGCAGTCGCTGATAACTTTTTATATGCCCCCAAGCCAGTGGCACCATCATGACGCCCAGCAGGGCCATGAGCATCAAATGAGAAATTCTCGCGCCGGCTAAAAAAAGCATCACGAACAACACCGGCACAAGCAAAAGGACAGTTCCCAAATCAGGTTCAATGAGAATCAGCGCGAAAGGTGCCACGGAGATAGCGAACGGCCACATCAATCCACTCAGACGACGGTAGTTACTTCGATAGCGCAGATACCATGCCAACGAAATCAGGTAAGCGGCTTTCATCAGTTCCGACGGCTGAAGCTGATAACCGGGCAAGTTGATCCAACGATAGGCTCCGTTACGTGGAGACGTGAGACCGCCGAAACTCAGGTGAAAAATCCTGGCTATCGCCAGCGGCACTAGCAACACGAGAATAATGACAAAAATTAAGTAAGCGTACCGGGCAATGGCGTGATAGCCGACATGAAGGACCATCATGGCCACGACGACGCCGATGATCGTAAAAATGAATTGCTTTTTGGCATTGGCCGGCCCATCGTGTCCGCTGACGTAGTGCGTATCCGTCACATAGATACACGCCAGCCCAACAGCCAGAAGTATGCCGGTCGCTATCAGGATCACGACGCCCGACTCAGTGAGTTTCCATGTCTTGGCTGTCATCGTACGTCACTATCACTTCTCGTAGGGTCGCAGCTACGTCACTTCCAAATCGATCTAAAATGGCATCACACACACGTTTTGCCAGCGGACCGCTGGTACGTCCGCCACTTCCACCAAACTCAACTAAAATAGCAAACGCTACCGGCGCTTGTTGTCGCCAATCCGGCTGGGCGTTGGAATCCAACGGCTGCAGGTATCCCCCGAACCATGCGTGTGAGTATCGCTGCCCCTGCGGCAGTTTTTCCGGGGGCCAATAGTGCACGGCTTCGACGTCCGCGCTGTCATAACTAGCATCGGGAAATTCTCGCTTAAAGCGTGCTATGGCAGGGCCACGCGCACCGGCTGGAATAATCACCTCACGATGAGAACCATCATCCTCCATATAGGGAATCCGATATGCCGTCGGCCAGGGCGACGCCGTGGCTGTACCCGTCTTACCCGCTAAGGCATAATCATCACGCACAAAATGGGCATACTTATACGCCGTGCCATTGGGATCGTTGGTAACACCGAAAATACCACGGCGTACAGCCAGCCACTGCTCATCCGTACCCGGCAGCTTCCATTCCGGTTGATCCTGATCTCTGCGGATCAGCGTAGCCGGCTTATAACGACCCGACGCATAGGTAGCCATAAGATTCGCAACCTGAATGGGTGTTAGAGATATTTCGCCCTGCCCCATAGCAAAGAGTCGGCTATGTGCCTTGGTGGTCGTTCGGTTGCGATGACTCGATAGCCAAGCCGGCGTCGGATTGATACCTGCTTCATCCTCGCGCAATCCTATACCGCTGCCGCGCCCAATGCCCACCATATCAAACACGCTACACAAACCGTCCACGCCCACCCGCTCACCGAGACGATACATGAATATATTACAACTGCCGGTAAGCGCTTGGGTAACGTTTATCGTACCGTGCGCCTTGCGCAAGCCCGTTCCATGAATTTCCCAACAACGCCATCGATCACGCAAGTTTGGAAACATATAACCCGTACACGTTTCCTGTGTATCCAGTGTAATTTTCCCGCTAAAAAGCCCGGCTAAACAAGCCAGCGGTTTAATCGTAGACCCTGGAGCATAGCGCGATGCCACAGCGCGAAACCACAAAGGCAGTCGTTGAGTATCGTCACGCAAAACCGGATAAAGTTCGTTGAAACGGTTGGGGTCGTAGGACGGATAGGAAACGAGCGATAGCACGTCGCGCGATGCAATATCCAACACCACGATCGCCCCACCCGAAGATTCAGGCACCGCATCAACCGTCTCTCCCAACAACTCATATAACCGGCGCTGAAGCGGCGCATCGATCGTCAAGGCCACATCGCGACCGTGCACCGCCGGTATCTCCTCTATCACTTCGCCATCCCGATGATAAGTGATGCGACCGCGCCGACCGCGCAGTAAATCCTCCGCGGCATATTCAACACCACTACTACCGTGAGATTCATGGGCAAGGTATTTCGCAAAAGGATTGTCCGCCTGAGGATCATTTGACACAGTCTTGGCATCCACCCGCGCAAGACGACCCAGAACATGCGCTAAGGGCAAAGCATCCCCTTGGCATCGTCTTTTTGTGGATGCCTGAATATGCACCCATGGCCAGAATGCTAGTTGATGCGCCCATTGTGCCTGCTGATCGGCACCTATGTCCCGTATGATGGTCTGCGCGACCGTTTCCTCAACGACGAGACTGTCAAATCCGCGTCGTTTAGCTACAGCACTTCTGATGCGCTGTACGCGTTGATAAATATCCAAGCTACGCTCGTGAAAGTCCGCCACCGTCACCGATAACCCCATGTGCCGGGCAAACTGATCCAACGCCAACCAACTGCGATCAATATCTTCCTGTAAACTCCGGCGTTGTTGATCCATCGTCGCAGGCGAACCATCAATATGCTTTGCATAACGCTTGCGATACTTGCGCAGTAGACTCGACCATGCATCGGCATCTTGATCAGCACTCACAGCGATAACCGGATAGTCAATGCGCACATCCCACGTGGGCATATCCGCCACGAGTACCTCACCGTTTCGATCGAGAATCTTTCCACGTAAAAACGGTAAGCGCTTGGGTTGGGCGATGAGCGATTGGTTGGTTCGTTGGGTATAATAATCACCGAGGACAAGCTGCAGTTCCACTAACCGAATCAGAACCACAACACAGGCGATCGCCAGAACTGACAGAAGTATACGCAAGCGAGTCTCAAACATACCCTCATACTAACCGATTCCGAGTTGCCTGTGCGTAGCGCGGTATTTCCTGCCAAAATACCGGCGCCATGCGTACCAACACCCCAAAAGTAAGTATAGCCAACAAAGCTGAGTAGATCGCCCCGCCCAGCACATCATTAATCAGCGCCGTCGCTAGGCGCTCACCAGGATCGTATAGAAGATGTCGATAAAGAAGCCACGTCAAGCGCAGTATGACCCCCGCAACCAGTGTCACCAAGACAAACGTAGCCAGGCGCTGCCGAAACAAAAATTCTTTCACCATCGAAACAAGAAGCGCAATCAGCATATAAGAGACGGCCAACAGACCGATACGCTCGATGGACATCAAATCTCCAGCTAACCCAAGAAAAAAAGCACCGATCCCGGCATCACCACCGCGCACCCGCAATCCCAGAAACACCACGAACACCAAACACCCATCCGGTCGAACATGGCCGATGGCCAACCACGGAGCAAGTGAGGCCTGCAGGGTAACGACTACCGCAGCGACAACGACAAACCCTATCCAGCGCATCCACGCCTCCATTTACTGCCTAAAAAGCACTGCCGCATTCGTCGCACTCGATTCAAGCGATTTCAAAATCTGCAGAATAGCCTGTGCCGTCGATACCTGAACACGTGGATCATGAGATGCTTTCATCAAATGTGCAAGATCAGACAACGCAGCCTCCTGCCCCATGATCCCCAGTGCCGAAGTCGCCAACAACCACCTGCGAAGTTGTTGCTCCTGAGGCGAGTCACTGGATTCATATTTTCTCGCAGCGCCCGGTCGTAATGCCTGCAAGGCAAGGTCAAATCCGTCCATCAATCCCAGCAGGCCGAGTCCTTTCGCTGCAGCTAGACGTGTTTCTATATGTACGGAGTTGGCTAATTTGTACTGAAACAAATCGACAAAATGAGGACTCCCGACCTGGGCTAACGCTTGGACGGCGAATACCTCCTCCGCACCGACACCGGTATTAGCCATGAAGGCAAGCTCTTGCGTGGCCTGACGATTACCCAGCAATGCCATAGCCTCCAACGCATAATTGCGCACACCACTATCCGAGTCATTCATGGCTTGTGCCAATGGTTTGACAGCAGAACGTTCCTGTAGTCGCCCCAGCACCATCGCAGCGTTCCGACGGACCAGCGGATCGGCATCCTGTAACAAATAGCGTGTTAGCTCCGCCGTATGCGACGCATCTCCAAATTTATATAAGGCGAAGATCGCTGAAACGCGCACATTTGCATCTGGGTCATGTAGAAGATCGGTCACCGCACGTTTAGCGCCTTTATCTACCAATTCCCCCACAGCCATGCACGCGGCAAATCGAACCGCCGGATGCTCATCCATGAGCGATGAACGAATCCACGGAAGCGCATCATCCGTTGCACTATGTCGCAAAGCTTCGACCGCCTGCGCTCGTACCCCAGGATTGGCTTGGTACCGCACGCCCAGCCGAAGACATTCCCAGGCCCCTCGCTTTAGCTCAGCCTTTTGCGTCACGAAGATCGTCGCTGATGGCGAAGCACACCCCGAAGCCCACATGACAGCAGGCATCAGCCACATCGACATATAGCGCCTAAGGCATTTGCGTTGCACACTCATGGTTCATCATGCCTCGTTCGTACACGCACGATCCAATAATCGACAAAGAACACCAACCACATCATCGCACAGGCCCATCCGAACCAGTCGCCGTATCTGGAATAATAGGAAAAACGCGAATCGACACGCACGTTAGCAGCGCGATAGCCGGCATTTCCGTCGAACATAGGTTGTTCATAACCATTCACGATATCATGAATATACCCATCGGGATCGATAAATGCACTAATACCCGTATTCACGGCACGGGCGATACCAATACGATTTTCCACCGCACGAAACACACTAATCGCCAAATGCTGAGGCTGTTGAATACCTCGACCAAACCATCCGTCGTTGCTGATATTTAGCAGAAAATCGACGCGTTTCTTACCGTCTTCACCGACGGTAAACGCCCGACTCACATAAGGCATGACATCTTCATAACATATGGGAATACCAAAGCGATACTGTTTTCCAGGTTGCGATTTGGGTTCCATGGTAAAGACATCGAACGCGTCACCATGAATCAGCGAGTATTCAAACTCCCCCCCCATACTAAATGGCATGAGACGATTGAGCCAAAAATATAGAAAGCGAAAATTACCAAATCGAAACGGTACGGTCTCACCAAAATAGACCAGATGAACCTTGTCATAACGGTCAGGCTCGCGGGCATCGGGATGGAAAACATTCGCAGAGTTATACCGATGTTCCTTCGTCACCAGATCATTCGGAGTCTGTTCCAGAGACGCGCTACCGGTCACAACATAAGCGTGATGCGCACTGGCATGTCGTTGCAAACGCTGAAAACTATCCAACCAAAAATGGTGGAAGTGGCGCGCTTCCTTATTCAAATACATGATCCAGGGGGTTTCCGGCAATAAATATAAATCGGGGTCATCCTTAGCCGCAACCTGTAACATCTTCAGATATAGATCGCGTTTCCCTTCATCATCCACCGCGTCACCCTCAACCAAATTCACAAAATCGCCCTGCAAAACGGCAATTTCAGGGCCGACGCTGATCGTATCTCGATTAAGTTGTATCGCGCCATATCCCACGGTGCATACGACCAAACCAATGGCCACAACCGCTCCGAGGGTACGGTGCATCGGGCCAAGTCGCGCCGGTGGCGATTGTTTAGCTGCTAATTTCTTGATGACCATATCCGCAACCGCACCGTTAACCGCAGCGATCACAAAACTGACGCCGTACGCACCGACCAAATCGCTAATTTGAATAAGCGTCTGAATGCTATATACGCTGTGTGCAAGAAAAAACCACGGAAACCCGGAAATCACCACCGAGCGAACGACCTCACATCCCACCCACACAAACGGCAACACAATCGCCAAAGGCCATCGACGTCGCCGAACGACCGATCGCACCGGACACGCCATCATCGGAAAATAAAGCGACTGGTATCCTGATAGTAAAAAATATCCTGCACCCGTCGGCGGATACATCCAACGCATATTCAACAGAAAAAACGCCAGTCCCAGAGCAAGACTATAAAAATAAACCCGCGGCGCTTGCTTAGCCCCGCCCACCAACACCAACCACGGCACCAAACAAACAAAAGACAATGGCCAAAAAGAAATCGGCGCAAAAATCAAACTCATAGCCACAAGCGTACATAGCGATAGCCACGTAAAACTGCGATGTGAAGATATGACAAAATCGGTAGGTTCCTCAACACTAACCTCAAGCGCAGCCACAATCTGCGCCTCCTTAATCGACGTGCGTTTTTTATTTTTACGCTTCCTTGTCAACAGCCAACCTTCCGTGGAATAACCTTCTCACCCGCGCTCATCGTACTACAAATTCCCAATATTACCGAGCCGAGGCCGAAATTAAATCCCGACGAGTCGGGAGCACGCGCGGCGCTTCTATGATATAGAATCATGGCTCACAAAACGCGAGACTAAACATCCATACTATGCATCAACAGCATCACCGAAACTTTATCACCATGCTTCACCGCCTCCGCATGTGCAGGTCGATGGATAAGCGCATTGGCATTAGCCGCCCCGACCGCATCTCCTGAACCAAACCAAGATAGCAAGCCGACAGTCCACAAGCCCTCGCTATTAACCCGCACCACCGCCGGGATAAACGTCTGCCGATCACGAATCGCTGACAATTCCCCTTCGCACACCGCTTGTATCAACCGCATCGGCTGACCATCACCACCCTGCATGAGAGAAAGCGCCGGGCGCACCAGCAGTTCATAACCCACCAGCGCACTCATCGGATTACCCGGCAGCGCAAACACCAACGTCCCACTAGGTAGCCGGGCAAAGATCGTCGGGCGTCCGGGCTTAATGGCTATCTTGTGAACCAGCAACTCCGCGCCAAGCTCCTCCAAAATACGCGGTACATAGTCAAACGCCCCCATCGAAATACCGCCGGTCGTTATCAATACGTCGTACGCACATCCAGATTCCATTCTCTTACGCAACTCAGCCGGGTCATCACCAACCACGCCAAGCGACTTTGCATCCACCCGCGCCGCCTCCAACAACGAAGCCAACAGATATTCATTTGAGTTTCGAATTTGTGCACCGCTCGGCTGTGCATCCACATCAACAAGCTCATCCCCGGTCACCAGATAGGCTACCGAAGGTTTGCGATATACCCTCACCTCCCCCGCCCCCGCCGTCGCAGCCACAGCCATGTTCATTGGTGTTAGCACCGCACCGGCTTCGATCACCAAATCTCCCGCGTGAGCATACGTCGCGCGCTCGGTAATAAACTTCCCCACTGGTACCGATTCCCCAATCTCCACTTCCCGGCCATCACTATGCAGCGTGGTTATTTCCACGCGCACCACGGCATCCGCCCCCGCTGGAATCGGCGCTCCCGTATTGATTTGAATCGCCTCACCGGACTGCAATACCAACTGACTATCCAACCCAGCCGGCACCTGCCCCGCAACCCGTAGGCGCACGGGCACATGCGCCACATCACTAGCCTTCACCGCATACCCATCCATCACCGATCGGGCAAACGGGGGATAGTCCACATCACAGTATACGGCCTCAGCCAGTCGATATTGCCCCGCCTTACGCAGCTTGAGCGTTATCGTCTCCCCCACCGAAACCTGTTCAAGCAGAATCTGTTGTGCTTTCTCTAATGTAATCATGGGCATTCCCGTAGGGCGGGTTCCACCCGCCGATTCCGGCGTAAGCATGCGGCGGGTAAAACCCGCCTTACCTTATAAAACGATGTGTGGCGATTCTGTTTCATCATATATCCCACACCCTGGCCAAACATGGTAACCTTATCTCCCGGTCGAGCCAAAAGCTCGGATGATGAATAATTCTTTACCGTGGAAACCTCACGATCATGCTGGCATTATTAAGCGTTTGGGTCGGGCTTCTCTCGCTCCTCGTCGCGGCGAGCATGGCTATCCATCGCCCTTTTTTCACCGATATGAATGTGGTAGGGGTGCTTTGGTTCGAGTCCCCAGCCGCCCTGTGTTTTGGCGGCCTGATTCTCTGGGCCTATCGCAAGGAAGATTTCAGTGACCCCGCCATCCAGGCCCAGCGTTTGCAGGCTAAGGTCGGAATGACTATGGCTATCCTCGCCGCCGCCATTGTATACTTCCTGATTATTTACTCTCAGAAGCTCGTACCACTTGTGCCTTCTACCGCCTCAATTCTATAATACCAGCAATGATCGACGACGGATGAGCAACACAGTTTACGCAGGCACGCTATATGCAGATAAACATCAACGGATCAGCGAAAACAATCGACCATCACACGACCGTCGCCCAGTTGCTTACCACACTGCAATTAGAGCCGGTTCGCGTCGCGGTGGAAATCAACGAAGACCTTGTATCTCGAAAATCATTCGAGCAAACGCACATTCAAGACGGTGATCGCATTGAAATCGTCACATTTGTAGGAGGTGGATAATGTCGGACTCAACTTTTCGCGTCGGCTCATTTGAATTTACTTCACGTCTATTCGTGGGCACCGGTAAATACGCTAACTTTGATCTCATGAAAGCCTCACTTCGCGCATCAACGTGTGAAGTCGTCACCGTCGCCATACGCCGTGACGTGCTCACTCCCGAAGGCGGCGCAAAAGAGGACAGTATTCTCGATCATCTCGATCTGGATCAGCTAACCATTCTCCCCAACACCGCCGGCTGCTTTACCGTCCGCGATGCCATTCGCTCGGCTAAGCTCAGCCGGGAACTGCTCGAAGGACTTGGCAACCCCGGTTCGAAATGGGTTAAGCTGGAAGTGCTGGCCGACAAAAAGACGCTGCTACCCGATACGCAGGGAACGCTCGAGGCTACCAAGGAACTCGTCGATGCCGGTTTTGAAGTGTTAGCCTATACCAACGACGATCCCATCGTCGCCAAACGTCTCAAAGATGCCGGCGCAACCAGCGTCATGCCGCTCGGCTCACCCATCGGCAGCGGGCAGGGAATTCTAAATCCCAACAACATCCGCATCTGTCTGGAATATCTCAAAGACAATGATCCGCATTATCCCGTCATTGTGGATGCGGGCGTAGGTACCGCCTCGGACGTCACCATAGCCATGGAATTAGGTGCGGACGGTGTTTTGCTCAATACGGGCATCGCCTCAGCTCGTGACCCTCTGCGCATGGCCGACGCAATGGCCCACGCCGTCGCAGCCGGTCGCCAAGCCTACTTAGCCGGTCGCATCCCACGAAAACTTTACGCCACAGCTTCATCACCAGAGGGTAATACCATCGCCACAGCCCAAGCACCCGCATGAGCGGACGCCCATCAGAGCCGCACGGCGCAAGCCTGCGGACAAGCGGAGTGAATACGCCAACGTCACAGTCATAACTCACACGGACACGAGACATACCGCAAGTCCCAACACATTTCACGAACGGTCACCAGGCTCGCGCCAGGTGCTCTG